>JAFAWY010000080.1 GCA_019241525.1 Pseudonocardiales bacterium | reverse complement strand
GGACTCCTCCCGCTGTTGGTTCTGTTAGAACTGTTGTTATTTCGAGTGCGCTGAGGTGGAATGGTTGTCCTGCTCTCAGGTAACTGACGGTAGTGAGCTTTGACCCAATGCCCGTCGCGATAGTGACCCTTTACACGTACACGCCGCATAACAAGCTCCCCTTGAAGGTGTTGCTGGTTGGGGGGAACTCCAACATGCTCGACCCGGCGCTTGCGTGTGAGTTTTGGGGCAGTTGTGCCATGGCGAATGCGCTGAGAAAGCAGAGACAAAAGATGTAAAATTTTCACCCATTCGGACCGGTTCAGCGATGGTTGCCCGAAGACCATGCCGCCGGTACCGCGGTGGAGTGCATGATCAAAATCGCGTTGCGTCGCTTTAAGTAACCGACCCAGCATCATCCGGCTTAGGGAGCAGCAACGCCGAGACCAACAACTACGGCAGGGATGCAAGGGTGCCATAGTCGTCGTGAATGATGAAAGGGTGATGTGGCGAACAAGCAAGCGGTCCAGCAGGGGCCGAGACGACAGTAGGCCGCCAGCAGCCGATGCCCATCTGGCGGCTGATCCTCACCGTGGTGAGCGGCGGCGATGGAGGGGCGCCGCACAATTCGGTCGCGTGAATTCAGCTGCCGGTTCGCGCCTCACGCCTATTCTGCTTTTATATCGACTGCTGCGGGGCGCACCCCCGGTGTATTTTCGAAGATTGATTGATAAAGTTGATGTCGCACTCACATCCATTGCCGCAAACCATGATGGCTGGGAACTCGTGAAGTATGACATATCCCCCAAGGATGTGCCGCGGCCGATAGAAGTCACGCCGGAAGAGGCTGCGGACGCATTGAAGCGTGCTGGGCAGGCTCTCGCGGACGCCGAAATAGTTGAGGAGCGCATTCATACTGCTTACTCAAGGTCGGCTCTCGCGTATGATCTGCTCGCCGCAATTGGATTCCTGTGCGCGCGGCGGCCTCGCCGAAAAGCCGGCGTCTTGTTCGCTCTCACGATCCTGCGTAATCTCCGTTATGCGATGCCGGGTCTCGGTTCTGGCGCTATTCATCGCGCGGAGCTTGAACCGTGGCAAGATGAAGATGAATCGAAAGATTGCCCGGTTAGTATCAGGCGGTTTGGGCGGGTATTACGCGACAACGCAACCACAATTGTCTTCCGGCCGGAGAAGATCGACATGGCGGTGCACAATCAGCTCGTCGAAGAGATTGATGACCTGGAGGAGATGAGCGAAGGTGCGGACCCGCCGCTTCATGTTGAGGACCAGATCGTACGCCTTCAGGAGGTTCTATCCGACCACATCATGCCGGTAGAAATGAATCGACTATACCAGCACCAGCTCAGCGGCTTTGGGGTACTGGCGGCCTCATTGTTAGGAATTGCAGTGCTGAGCCCTTGGCCCCAACTCGCAACAAAATCGGCTAGTCTAATTCATTTCACGCCCTCGTTGGCCCTGCTGCTTGTTGCGAATTGTACCCTGTGCTCGATCATCTTTTTTTCCGCAACCAATTATTTGAACGACCAGGTGGTTGCCTACGCCAAGACATTCGCAAAAGCTACAACAATCACTCTCGCCTTGGCTACTTTGATTTTGACCGCTGGCCTTGCTGCTGGCGGTCGGCAAGGCATACTAATGGCGCCGGGTCTTCTCGTCTACATTCTCATCTTGATGACGAGCCTTTCCGCTGACAACCTTGTCTTCCAGGCGGAAGCTCGGATCAAGATTCTAAACAGCCGCAAACAGGGCTCGCCTTGATTGGCAGATATCCAGTGACGCGCCCGGCGGGAATCGCCGGAGGTCGGAAATGCTAGGTGGCGGACCACTCGCTCAGCACTGTGTGGAGCACGTGCAGGGCGCTGCCGTTGACGCGTTGCGCGATGGGCAAGCCGCCGGGCACCACCAGAGAGTAGCGGCGTCGCCGGACAGCGCTGCACGCCTCACCAAAGCCACCGAGGAAGATCTCGTCTTGCCAGTCGACGGTTTGCCGACGACCGAGCAGCGGACCGTCTTCGCCAGGCGCAACCCGCTGGAACACGAACCCGACGCCTTTGGCGAGGTCCAGCAGTCGCTTTGCTGCTAGCACGTCCGGGCTGTCCACGGTCACGGCGCACATCTGGCCAGCGCCACCAACCGGTTAACCAGCTCGGTATCGCTGAGGCTAGGTGCTTCGCTGGCCAAGGCGATGATCCGCCGCAGCAGCACCACCGCGGCGAGGCAATCCAGCCAGGGCCGTGGGCTCATGTTGCGCCACCGCAGCACCGCGGGCAGATCTGTAGCTCATCAGTGGGTGCCGTGAGGCGGGCTGGGTTGCCGTCAATTGGGTGCAGCACCGGCGTGAAGGTCAACCCGCAGCGGGAGGTCACGGTGCCGATGTCCACGGCTACCGAAGCGGCCACGTGGGTGTCGTGGTCTTTGTAGCTGCGCAGAAACCACACTGGTGCCCGGCCGGAAGTCACAGCGCTCACCGGGCGCACTCCGCGCACCGGTCACGGCCAGGATCGGTCAAGCTCGCGGCCAGCACTCTGGCTCCGCACAGCGCGAGGTAACGGCCCGAGTGCCGATGCTCCATCGCCGACGCATCGATCAGGTGCTCGATCCGGGTGCGCGCATCCGTCATCCCCACCAGGCGCGGTGCAGGCTGCTGGGGTATCCGGACATGCAACCCCGGCCGCTTGCGGTGTCGCCCGGTCATCACTGCGCGACGCCCGGTCCGCCGTGCAGCGCACAGGCCGCACGGATCACCTTGCGGATGCGCGGTCCGGCGGGTGGTGCTGGTGGTGCCTGCGTGGCGTCATGGATCACCCGGCAAGACTGCGGCCTAGATCACGCTAGTTGTCTCCGCTTTGGAGACCCCGTGCGCCTACCCCGAACCGATTACGCAAGCTGTCCAGCTCCCACACCCGCTGGCGAGCGCGGCGGTGGAGGGTGAGCACCAGATCCCGGGCGATCGGGTCGTTGCGGATCCGCTGAGGAGCCAAGCGGTCGGCCATGTCCAGGTGCCGGATCGCATCCCCGTCACGTGGCCCTCCCTCCTGCGCCAGCACGCGAGCGAGGTCAAAGTGCATCGAGGATGAACGTTCCCGACTGCCTAGCGCGTCAATGTTGATCGGGGCCGCCGTGGCGTCTTCGTACACCTTGGCACCCTCGGCAAGCTCCACCCCGATCGAAACTCGCCACGCCGCGACATTGGTGGGTCCGAAGTGCTGCCGCATCCCGTTACGCTCGCCAACCCGGTCCGCTAACACTGCGGCCTCGGTGAGGTGTGCGTAGGCGTCGTCGCGGCGTTGCTGCCGCGCTGCGGTTCGCGCCTGCTGGAGGTGCATCATCCCGACCAACTCGGCAGGCAGCGTGTCCGCAGCAGACAACCGCACCGCTGGGGTCAGGTCGTGAATCCCTTCGGACAACACCGTTTGAGCCCGGCTCCGTGCTCCCATGCTGGTGAGCTCGCACGCCCAGTACCAGCGAGCGAACCCGAGGAGTCCCGGGTTGTCCTGTTGTTGCGCGAGGTCATAACCGCGCCGTGCTGCGGTGGCCGCCAGGTCGATATTGCCTGCACGACTGGACACCACTCCGGCCGCGAAGCATGCGGTGATAGCCGCGGTGAAGGCGCGGTCCCGCTCGGCTGACGATACGGTCAAGGCGCGAGCTTGTGATTCCGCGAGCAGAGCGCCCATGTCGCGACCCGCAAGGGAGTAATTCGCCTGTCCGCAGCGCTCGTTGGCCTTGTCAGCCTCGATCGCCAACACGTCCAATGAGCGCGGCGTCAGGTCCGGCACGTCCATGGGGCCGAAGTCATTGAGAGCCAACCGGATAGTAGGCAGCGACGCCAGCGCATCGGCCGTGTTGCGGTCCTGCGGCAGGTACGGCTGGCCGGTCAGATCGGCTACCGAGCAGCCCAGAGCGGCCGCCAGATCCTCGAGAAGACCCCGCCGGTTGAACCCCCGCTGGCCCCGTTCCAGCGCGGATAGATAGGGCTTGCTGATACCGGCAAGCCCGGCAGCTACGTCCAGGCTCAACCCGCGGCGACGGCGGATCATGCGGGCGCGCGCACCAATCGCCGACGCTTCCTCAGCGTCCACCGGGAAACCTCTCTTTTCACCGTCTCCTCACCAGGCTACTGGCGTCCACCTTGGCCGCCGGATGCAGGAGATCAATACTGCCTGTTTCGAGGTAGTTGGCCTCATCAGCGCCGCCGGGTAGCCGAGGCGCATCTCGTCCACATAGGATGATCTAATTGATCTATGGCTGTCCGCAAATTGTCCGCGGGACGTCCGCAGACGGCCAACGGTGGCCAACGCTGTCAAACGGTATAGGTGCAGCTCAGAAGTGGTGCGGCAGCCATCTGCGCAGGTAGGTGATCCGTACGCGCACAATCCGGCTTACAGGCCAGCTCGTCCGCCCCAAGCCTTACCCAGCAAAACGCGGATGGTACCGCGCAGTCAGAATCACAATCGGGCGTCGATGCTACCGACATAAGATTCCGGGGGAGAAGGCGCTCAAGGCGATGATATGAAAATAAATAATGTCGGGAAATGGTCGCCAGTTTGCGATTTGGAGATGCTGGGGTTTCAGCAGTATGGTCGCGCTGATCGCCACGCTCGACGATGCTGTACCCGGAATGATCGAGGTTGGAATGCGCGTCGCTGTGGTGAATCGTCGATCAGGTGAGGTGCTGCGGTGGACGCTGACGTCCTGGCTGGATCGTCGTTCGCGCTACCTGCCTAATCGCTGACAGTAATAGAGTAGTTACAGCTTGTCATGATGTGTCTAGTGAGGTACGTCTTGTGCATGGTCGAGCCGGATCGGGACGACGGAGAAGTGACAGCTTTCCGGTCAGCGCGAAGCGCGCTGTGCAGACAACACTGATCAATCACCACGGTCACCTACTGACCGGCCGCGCATTCGCACACAGGTACCGTGCTCCGTACCGTCAATCACCAGCTCAGCCACGGCCGCTTTCATCAGCAGAATTCCTCGCCGACGATTCTCGGAGTGCGCGGGGACCGGCCGCCAGCGACCGTGATCGCGGACGGTCAGGTCGGCAACCCGGACACCAGCCGATGTCGCGGTGACGCGCCCAGCGATCTCGATATTGCCCGGCGTGTCATGGAGGTAGGCATGGTCAACAACATTCGACGCGGCCTCACTCACGGCCAGCACGAGGTCCTCGATTTCCACATCCGGCCACCGATGGGTGATAAGCCACTGACGCAATCGGCCGCGGATCAATGACAGCGCCGCTGGTTGTGCCGGCAGCATCAGCTGGAATGCGCCTGATGGTGGTGTCTGTGGTCTTGCCTGCTCAGCCGGCTCATGAGCAGCCCGCCAGGGCGGCTGATGATAGTCACATGGTGGTGGTGGCATTGTTGCCCAAAAGTGCCCGTTTCTGTGGAAGGTTGCTCACTGAGGCAACGCCTCCTCGACCGAATAGTAAAGCGACAGTACCCCGTCCAGCCCTGTTATCTGCAACGGGCGAATAACCGCGGGGGTCTCGTCCACCACGTCCACCACCACGCGCAGCGGATCCCGGCGCTGTTGCGCCGTCGATGCAGCGTCAGCCAACGCGGCCAGGCCGTGAGATCCCAGAAAAGTTACTGCGGTCAGATCGACCACCACAGGCCGGTTCTCAGCTTCTCGCAATGCCTTGTTGACCGACGCTCGAAGTCGTCCGGCAGTAAGCACGTCCACCTCGCCGGTGGCGAACACGACGATCGCGGCCGGCTTGTGCCCCGTACCGAAATATGCAGGAGCCGCTCAGCGGCAGGTTCATCGGCGGCCACCGAGGCACAATACTAGGTCACACCAGCTGAGCTGCCTGTCGTGACTGAAAGCAGCCAGGGTGTCCCGCCAGCGACCTCGAGTGGGAGGCTAATCTTGATCGCGCGCGGCGTCTGCCGATGGGCGGTCCGCCGTCGCGGTCAACCTTGACAACTCTTCTGCCATCGTAATGGTGTGGCAGAAAGTATCGACTGAGATCTGTTTATTCCCCAAGTCCATCAGCGCCTGAACAGTAACCGGGTCGCGCATCGCAATGCCGAGATCTTCGGCCCACTCCATCGCCGATCGCGGATCGGTTATCTTGGCCATCATCTTGGTCCGGTCTTCGTCTGTTCGAGTCGCTTGTACCGACTGCTGCGCGTTTCGAATCGGGGACGGCAGGGGAAAATTGTCGACGATATGAAGCTGCGAGGAATCGATGCCGAGCTGACGAGCGAGGGCGTCCCGGATGCTGTCGCGGGCCTCCGGCACGCTGGTGCACAGGATCCGTACATCAGGTTCTTCGGCGATCCGTGCCACCCACGCGTCGCCATCCCGTTCGTACACCGCGGTGTAAATCTCGCTCACTGCGACCAGCCCCTCCCATACACGGCGCCAGAACTGCACTGGTGAAAGCCAGTCCAGCTGACATCGCGAAGCCTACCCGGCCGCTGGCACTTGCCCAAGGCGCTGGGCGTGCCGTTAGCACTGCGGGTGACCGGCAGACTCAGGCTACCGATGTGTGCGGCGTTGGGCCAACTAGGCGGTTCACCGCACGTATCCGGACGAGGCGCTATCCGGTTACGGAGCCCAGCGTCGGCGCCGTAGTGGTACTGTCCGTGTTCGATTAATTGCATAGAGTATCGGCTTGTGCCCGCAACGGTGGTTGCGCTGACTGCTCTTCCACTTTCTGGGTGACCACTGGGCGTGGCGAGCCGGGTACTCTCAGGCAACCCTGGCATGGTCTACTCACTACCCGCCGGGCGGCCGCTCGGCGCTGAACCGTGATCAACTCCCAGGGAGGTCGCCATGATTGCGTTGACCCTGGTTGCGCAAGGCGCCGAACTGAACACGCACAACCTGCGCACATGGATGCTGGACAACGTCGTGCCGCTGCTGTTGTTGGGGGTGGCGGTGCTGCTGCTGTGGCTTGGCGGCGGCAAGGGTGATAACGCCGGCGTCATGCGGCGAGTCGGAGGTGTGATCATCGCGTTGGGTGTCATCGGGCTGGCCGTGTCCGGAACAGGGGTGAACCTCGGAACGTGGATCGCCGGCCTGTTCAGCGGTTGACCCGGGGGTGACGCGACCTTGCGCATCCGCACTGATGATGATGTCTATCGCGTAGACGCAGTATGGCTTGGCCCACCGAGGGCGACGTTTCCGTGGCGTGCGCGCTATGTGGCGTGGGGCGTCGGTACGGTGATCTTTTTTGTCGTCCTCGGCGCCGAGCGTCAATTGGGTATCGGATTCAGTTTCTTCTCGACCGGCTGGGGACTGGTCATCACGATTCTGCTCACCAGGCTGATCGGCTCCCGGATCAGCCATGAACGCCCGCTAACCGCGGTCGCGCAGATGTGGCTGCACGAACTCACCGCGCCCAGGAAGCGGACAGCGGTCCGTGGGGGTGCAGCCAGCGCCGCACGGATCCGAGTCGAACGCGACCGCCCCCGACCCGGTCAATGGCCGGGCCGTCGCTGGGGCCGCGGCAGGAAGGAGCGCACGGGTGTTCGGGCTCCGACGTCATCCCAGCGGTGACGGCGCTCAGCACGCACCACGGGCCCGGGACCGGTTGACGCCCGGCGCGTCCGCTGTGCGCGGTGGCTCTACCCGGCGCGGGCACAAACTTCCCGGAGAGGCTGCTGTCCCCAGCTACACCCCATCCATCGCAGCGCGCTCGATCGATGGTCATCTGGTGCGCAACGGCCTGGAGGTCTACGCCTGGTACCGGCTGGCTCCGCAGCGCTGGTCGTTCCGCTCGGACGCGCAGCGCCAGGACTTGATCCACGCTATCGCCGGCCAGTACGCGGAGCTGCAGGGCCGATGGCTGCATCTGCGGGTCACCGCCCGCCCGTATCCGATCCGGATGTGGGCCGAAGCGCACGTGCGCAACGCGGTGGGGCGGCTGCCGGACACTCCCAGCGCATTGTCCTTCGACGACTACATGATTGGCGAGCAGCAGCAGTTGCTGGGCCATTCGATGGCTGAGAAGGAGGTCTATCTCGGCGTTCAGGTGCAGACCCGTTCCATGGTGGACCGGCTCGTGGAACGAGCCACGCCGGTGCTGCGGCGGGTGTTCCCCACCGCAGTGGACGCTGAACTGGTCGCAATCGACGCCGAGGTTGAGCATCTGGACGGAGTGATCAGCGTCGCCGGGCTAGAAGGCCGGCCGGTGACCGCGGGGGAGATGTCCTGGCTGATGCACCGATCGTGCTCGCTGGGACTACCGGCTCCGCGCAACCTTCCCGCGGTGCCGGGCGCCAGCTGGGAGCCCGAAGATCTGGCCAGTTTCACTGACGCGGCGGACTTCCACACCGAGCCATACGCGCCGACGCTTACCGTCCGCGGTCGCACCGGTTCCAACGCCGGGATCACCCGGCAGGTTGTGGTGCTGACCGTCGGGCAGATGCACGGCTTGCAGATTCCGGAGATCGATGACCCGTGGGTACAGCGTTCGGATCGCTTGCCGGCTGCGGTGGAATGGTCGGCGCGTATTTACATCCGCCGGCCAGAAGAGGTCGCCGGTGAGCTGCAGCGGCAGATGAACAAGGTGCGCTCGCAGGTCCGGCACTACACCGACGAGCACGACCTGGAGCCGCCGCAGAGCCTGGTCCGGCAGGCCAGCCGGGTGTTGGAAATCGATGACGAGATGACCTCCGGGTTCACCGCACTGGGCACCCGCATTCGCTCGTGGTGGCGCGTCGCGGTGTCCGGACCTACCGAGCGCGACGCGCTGCGGCTGGCGCAGCAACTACTGGACTTGTACAAACCAAAGATCGCCATCGAGCATCCGGAGGGACAGTACGCGCTAGCCCGGGAGTTCATTCCCGGCGAACCGTTGTCTTCGGGTGCTTACCTTCGACGTGGGTCGGTGATCTGGGCGGCTTCGGCGGTACCGACAGCCACTGCCGAGGTGGGGGACCGGCGCGGCATCCTCCTCGGCGAGACCTGCACCGCTACCCGGCGCCCGGTTGCCTGGGATCCGTGGATGGCCCAGGAGATCCGGGATTCTTCTGGATTGACCGCGCTGGTGGCAGGCCTTGGTGCCGGCAAGTCATTCCTGGGTGGTGGCATCGTCTATAAAACCCTGCGTTCTGGGGCGTACTGGACACTGCTGGACCCATCCGGCCCGCTGGCCAAGCTCTGCGAGCTCCCCGAGCTCCGTCCCTACGCCCGGCCGATCAACCTGCTCAATGCCCAGCCCGGGATCCTCAATCCCTACCGGGTGGTCGCCGAGCCAGAGCTGGTGCACTTCCTTGACGAAGACGACCCGGACCGGGCGTGGCGGCGGGAGAAGGCGCTGACCGCGGCCACCCGGCGCCGGTTGGTGCTGGATGTGCTCACCGGGGTACTGCCCTTCGAGGTGGCTCGGATGGCGAAAACCCGCATCGTGTTGTTGCGGGCGGTGCGTGCGGTCGGTGGGCGACCGGATGCACACCCCGGGCAGGTCTTCGACATGCTGCGCCGGGATCCCACCGAGCACCACGAGCACGCGATCGTCGTCGCCGATTTCCTGGATGAGATGCGCGAGCGCATGTCACTGCTCATCCCCGAAAAGGGCGCGGACCCGTACACCGAGGTGCGTGACGACCGGCTCACCGTGCTGACGATGTCGGGTCTGACCCTGCCCAAGGACAACGTCGGCCGGGAGCACTGGACCGACGCCGAGTCGCTGGGCGTGGAGTTGCTTAACCTCGCCGCATGGTTAACCCAGCGGTCGATCTACGAACGTCCTCGTGATCAGCGCAAAGGTGTCTGGATCGACGAAGCATTTTTCCTGTCCGAAGTTCCCACCGGCCGGGTGTTGATGAACCGGTTCGCCCGGGATTCCCGCAAGTGGAACGTACGGGTACTGCTGTCCTCGCAGATTCCGGCCGATTTCCTCAAGATCCAGGGCTTCGTGTCGTTACTGGACTCGGTATTCGTGGGCAGGCTCGACGACGGACCCGCGCAGTCTGACGCGCTTCGCCTGCTCAAGGTACCGGTCGGGGCAGGCTATGAGCAGGTGGTTGCGTCACTGGGGCGCCGCCCTGGCGGTGACCGGCCCGACACCGAACGGGATCGTTCCCCGCGGCAGTTCATCTTCGCTGACGGTGCCGGCGGGGTGGAGCGGATCCGGGTGGATTTCTCCGGCGCTCACTTGCAGCACCTGTGCGCGGCACTGGACACCACGCCTGATGCTCTCCGCGGTGATCTCCATGCCGCGGAACTGCCCCGCGGAACCGAGCTGGTGTCTGGCGAGCGCTCCGGCGCGGTGCATAACGGGATCGGTCCAGCAGGCGCGGTGAGGGCGGGAGCATGACAATCCGGGTCCTGCGCAATAGGCGGATCGGCTCCCTGCTCACGCTTGTTGGGCTGGTGCTGGCCATAGCGTTGGTTGGCTCCTCCACCGCGCTGGGGTCAACGGCGCTGGCGCAGGTCCCAGGTGTCGACGACTGCAAGCAAGCGCCCAATCCGGAACGGCCCGGGTCCGGCATGGTCGGGGCGATAGACCCGACGCCGCTGCAAGCGGGTGCTCCCAACAGCGTCTACGCCGAGGTTGGCTACGCAGGGCTGGTCTGGCACACCTACGACCTGGGATGCGGCCCCTCGGGCCTGCGCAACCCCAACGCGGTGATCGACACCTGGACGGGCAACCTGCTGTTTGACATCGGCAAGGTGATCGTCGGTGCCACCAACGGACTGCACTACGCGCTCGGTGACGGGGGACTGCTAGCCCCGCTGAATGATCTGATCGTCTCCGGCACGGTGGCCCTGTATGACAGCGTCTATGCGCCCTGGTTCGGGCTGATCGCGATACTGCTGGCAATCGTGCTGTTCCGGTCGATCTGGCGCGGCGACCTCGCTACGGTGAGTAAACGGGCGGCCTGGGCGCTGGCGGGTATCTGGCTGGCTGCCGCGACCTACCTGACGCCGCTGCTCTATACGGACGTGCTGGACGGCGTCCTGGTTGAAGGCAGCAACCAAGTACGCAGCGGATTCCTGCACGAGGTCGGTATCGCCCAGCGTGACGCATTGCCGACACTGCTGCACGAGCAGATCATCTACCGCAACTGGCTGCGCGGTGAGTTCGGCTCTCCAGACGGCCCGCAGGCTGTCCAGCTGGGTCGCGATCTGGTTCGCGCGCAGGCGTACACCAAACAGGAGATTGCAGCCGGAGCGGACGATCCAAAGTCGGGTGTCGCCGATCGCAAAAAGCAGGAGTACAAATCTATTGCCGATCGGACGGGCAGTGCCTACGGCTACTTCCAAGGCATAGATGGCAACCGGATCGGTGTGGGTTTTCTCGCCGCATTGCAAGCGGTGATGTTCGGGATGTTCCAGCTGCTCGCTCAAGCGGCCTTGCTGCTGGCTCAGGTACTGCTGCGGGTGGTGATCCTGCTCGGACCGATCATCGGTCTGATTGCCATCTTGCACCACGACCTGCTTCGTGGTGTCGGTCGCGCGGTGGGTGCGGCGGTGCTCAACATCGTGGTGCTCTCGGCGCTGGCCGCGCTGCACACGTTGGTGATGGTGTGGGTGTTCGATCCGTCGCGCAACATCTCAGTGCTCGCGCAGATGCTGCTCGCCGGAATGATCACATTGGTGATGTTGCTCGTCGCCCGCCCGGTCCGGCGAATGTGGCAGATGACCGAATTGGCGGTCGGGGCGGTGGGTGGTGGGCTGCCTGCCGCTCCGCCGGGTGTGCTGGCCAGGCTCCGGCGCCGCCGGCCCGGTGTCGATGCCAGCGCGTCGGAACGGTTCTGGGAGGAGGCCCGCACTGCCGACGCGGAATCCGGGGCGGCAGCGGCCGACGCCACAACTGGGGGCGTGATGCGTCCCGAAGCTGGTGCATCGGTGGTGCTGCCAGCCGAGCGGGACGATCGCATTCCAGGTGTTTCGGCGCGGATCCCGCTGTTCGGCCCTGGTGGTGCTGCCAGCCAGGAGCACGACCGTCCAGCGCTCGATGGACCTGCCAAGAGCGCGCTGCGCCCAGACCGGTTGGCAGCAATGCCGGCCGGGTTCAGCCTAGGGCGGCGCCCCCGCACTAGCGAGGAGCCGGTGTACGTACCTTCGGCGGTCAGCGAATCGCGGGCCACACCTCGGCCAGCTGAACTGGAGGAGGTAGCAGGACGGCCGGTGTGGGTGGTGTACCGACCGTCGGGTGGACTGGAGATGGGCGCGCAGAACACGCCCGGCGCCTCAGAGGCGAAGAGCACTGACGACGTTCCGACGAGCGACTGACCAGGGGCCAGTGCAGTGCCGATCCGTACTCACCGCGGCCGGGCGGCCGTCTACCGCAAAGTATGGGGCTGGCCGGTACGTTCGCCCGCGCACCTCGCCGGGACTCTGCTCGTCGCGGTGATTGTCGCCGTCGGGCTTGGGACGGTGCTGCCTCGCGGGCATCCGGTTGGCACCGCCCGCACAGCGCCATCGCACAGTCCAGGAGCCACCGCGTCCGCCTCAGCGTCGACGACAGCATTAGCCGGCGCCGGCGGTCACCGGGCGACTCGCGCTACGGCTCCGAGCGCTCCGGCCCCGGCTGCTGCGCTTACCGTTGCGCGGTCCTGGGTGCAGGCGTTTCTCACCGTACGCAAAGGCACTACGTCGGAGCAGTGGGTAGAGCAGCTACGACCCTTCACGACCGACGACCTGTTTCCCCAACTGCGCTCGATAGACCCGGCGAACGTGCCGGTGGCGCAGATCATCGATGCGCCACGGACAGTCAGCGTGGGCGCTGGTTCAGCTGAGGTGGACGTGCCCACTACGGCGATGGTCGTGCGCCTGCTGGTGGTCTCCACTCCGGCCGGCTGGCGAGTCGCCAGCTACGAACAGGCCGGCTGAGCATGCGGCGGTGGCTGGTCGGCCTGCTGGTAGTCGGCTTGCTAGGCGGCCTCATCGCGGTGGCTGCGATCGCATCGCTGCTGGGTGTCGTCGGTTCGGGCGACTTCATGTTTGGCGCGCCCTGCGGGTCAGTCCTCGCGTCCACCGATCCGCATGAACTACCCCCGGTGGCCGTCCGGGTCAGCGACCTGGATCCGGAACAGCGTGCTATCGCCGAACTCATTATCGCGATTGGTAAGCAACGGGGACTTCCGCCGCGGGCCTGGCAGATCGCCATTCAGGCGGGTATGACGGAGTCCCGACTGCACAATCTGCACTACGGTGACCGTGACTCGCTGGGCATCTTTCAGATGCGCCCCTCGCAGGGGTGGGGCACCGTGGCGCAGGTTACCGATCCGGTATACGAGATCAACAAGTTTTACGACGTGCTGCTGCGGGTGCCCGGTTGGGAAACCCAGCGGCCGGGCGATACGGCGCAAGATATCGAGCGGTCGGCTTTCCCGTTGCGTTACCACCAGTGGGAGCCGTTAGCGGTCAATGTAATCAGTACCGTGGGCGGGGACGTCACCCAGTACGTCCGTGCTTCGTGCACTACGCCGCTGCCGGCGCCTTCCGAGCTTGCCGGCCGGGCAATCGAGTTCGCGTTGGGCGAGGTGGGGAAGCCCTATGTCTGGGGCGCTACCGGACCCAATGCCTACGACTGTTCGGGGCTGATGTTGCGTGCTTACCAGGCGGCAGGGATCACACTTCCTCGAGTGGCGCGCCAGCAGTATTGGGCCGGTGCGCAGTTGCCGGTGCGTCAAGCGCAGCCGGGGGACCTGCTGTTTTGGGGCTACGACACCTCGAACCCGGATAGCATCCACCATGTCGCGATGTATCTGGGCAACGGTCGCATGGTTGAGGCGGCGAACCAAACGGTACCGCTGCGGCAACGAGCCGTGAGTTTCAACGAGCCTGAGTTGATGCCGCTCGCAGTCCGGCCTGGGGTGCCGGTCTCGAGGGCCTGACATCTGGAGGTGACGGTGCACGCGTCGGATCCGATCCCTCGACCGCTACGGGATCATCTTGAGCGGGCCAAGCTGGGCGTCGACGAAAGTTATGTCGTGTTGCCCCGGTCACTGGCCGAGTCGATGCCCTTGCCGTGGCAGCAGCAGATGGCCTATCTCCTCGATGAGCTGCATCGGACCTACGATGATCTCCCGTGGCCCATCTACCGGGTGGTACCCAGCCGCGCCGAGCGGCTGGTTGATCTGGACGAAAGCCAGCTGGCGGAGGCGGGCTACCTGCTGGAGATCGACAGCAGTGGCGAGTTGGTGTACCGGGATAGGAACGACTCCGTGGTAGCAGATCCGCAGTCCACAAAGGTCCTGGTGCCATGCCTCGACCCGATATTCCATCAACCGCGGGCCATCAGTCCCTGATCCATGCCGCCTTCTCGTTCCCCCAGCCGCTTCGGCTGGCGTGTCGTGCCTCTCACCAGGCGTGTCGCGGCTCCGTGTCCCGTGTGTCGTGCGCTTATGTTCACTGTGTCGGGCTCGCACAACCGCGGTGCCAGATCACAGATACGCGACACACCGTTCACGGGCGCACGACACAACCGACATGGAGACGCGACATGCCGGTAGAGGAGGATGGGAGGGGAGAGGCGATCAGTGGTATGCGTGTTGGGGGCCTGGGTAGACACCCGAGCGGACTTCCTCGGCGAAGTGATGTGCTGCTTCACGTAACCGATCACCCAGCTCGGCGTAGGTCTTGACGAACTTGGGAGCGCCACCGCCGGGTACCCGGAACGCCGCCATGTCCTGCCACACCAGGACCTGAGCATCGCAGGCCGGGCCGGCCCCGATGCCGATGGTGGGCACGCTCGTCACTGCAGTGACCTGCGCAGCCAAGTCCGTCGGGATGACCTCTAAAACGATGGCGAAGGCACCTGCGGCCTCCAAGGCTTTGGCGTCGTCAAGCAACAACTCACCCTGTTCGCCCCGGCCTTGTACCGAGTACCCGCCCATCGCATGAACCGACTGCGGGGTTAGCCCGAGATGGCCCATTACCGGCACGCCTGCCGCGACAAGTGCCTCGACCTGGGTAACCACGCGACGGCCGCCCTCGAGCTTCACGGCATGCGCACCGGCCTCCTTCAAGAAACGGGCGGCAGTATCCAGGGCCTGGGCAGGGGAGGACTGGTAAGAGCCGAAGGGCAGGTCAGCGACGACGAGCGCCCGCCGGGCTCCGCGGACGACTCCACGCACCAGCGGTACCAGCTCATCGACGGTCACCGGGACCGTGGTGTCGTAGCCATAGACGACGTTTGCTGCCGAATCGCCGACCAGCAGGACCGGGATCCCGGCGGCGTCGAGCAGCGCGGCGGTGGAGTAGTCGTACGCAGTGAGCATCGCCCACTTCTCGCCGCGCCGTTTGGCCGTCCAGAGGTCTTGAACGCGGATCCGCTTGACGGGTTCGCCGGGTCGCGTCGGCCCGCCGTTAAGCGGCGAGCGGGCAGCAGCTGCGGTCATCATTGACCGTCCTCCCTCGAGGCCGGCCGTTCGTCGCCGGTCCCCGGGTCATGCGGGGTTGCTTATGCCACAAGCCTGACACCGATTTTCGGACCCGGCATGAGCGTGCGACGAGGCTCACAGCTTGCCTTGGTAGTGCCAAGGAGACTGCTGGCGCCGATCCTGGGGGCGCGGAGTGCGGACTCGGGTTCGCCTACGGGGCGCGCTCACGCCAGCGGTTGGTAATGGGGAGCCGGCGATCTCGACCGAACGCCTTCAAGGTGATCTTCGTACCGGGTGGGTACTGCCTGCGTTTGTATTCGGCGGCATCCACCATGCGCACGATTTGCTCCACGACCTCGGGGGAGAAGCCCGACGCCACCAAGTCGCCGAACCCACGGTCACCCTCGACGTAGCCGTCGAGTATCTCATCGAGCAACTGGTAGTCGGGCAACGAGTCGGTATCCAGCTGGCCAGGCCGCAGCTCAGCCGACGGTGGCTTGCTGATGGAGTTCGGTGGGATAGGAGGGATCTCCCCGCGCTTATCGGCCACGGCGTTGCGCCACCGCGCCAGCGCCCACACTGCGCTTTTCGGTACATCCTTGATCGGTGCGAAGCCACCCACTGCGTCGCCGTAGATCGTCGAATATCCCACCGCGAGCTCGGATTTGTTGCCGGTGGCTAGCACCAGATGACCATGCTGATTGGATAGTGCCATCAGTGTCACCCCGCGGCAGCGCGCCTGCACATTCTCCTCAGCGATGCCGGTTAGTCCCAGTTCGCGCACGAATACCTCGACCATGTCGGCGATCGACCGCACCCGGAAATGCAACCCGGTGCGCTCGGCGAGGTCGGCGGCATCGGTCTGGGAATGCGAGGAGGAATACGACGAGGGCATGGACAGCCCGTACACCGCGTCGGCGCCGAATGCGTCGACCGCTAAGGCAGCACAGACTGCAGAGTCGATTCCGCCGGATAGACCCAGCACCACGGACTGGAAGGCGTTTTTGCGCGCGTAATCACGCAGGCCGGTCACCAGCGCGCCCCACACCTCGGCCTCGTCGAACAGCGGCTCGGGGGCGGGTACCGCCGGTACAGGTGGGTACGCCGGCAGTGGATCGTGGGTCAGCACGATGCGATCGACGTTCAGGCCGGCGTATTGACCGACCCCCCTGGATGAGTCACCGGGCAGATCGAAGTCATAGAGGAGCAGTTGCTCGACGAACTGTGGCGCTCGCGCCAGCAACTCACCGTGGCCGTCGACGACCATCGAGTCACCGTCGAAAACCAACTCGTCCTGGCCGCCCACCAGGTTTGCGTAGGCTAGCGGCACACCTGCCTCGGTGGCGCGGCCAGCCACCAGCGCCAGCCGGGTGTCGTCCTTGTTGCGTTCATAGGGTGACGCGTTGGGCGACACCAACAGGTCGACCCCGGCTTGGGCCAGGGCGGTGACTGGACCACCCTCCTGCCACAGGTCTTCGCAGATCACCATCCCGATTTCCAGGCCATGCAGCCGGAAGACGGTCAACGTGGTGCCAGAAATGAAGTAGCGGCGTTCGTCGAACACACCGTAATTGGGCAGGTGATGCTTGAACTGGCGGCCAACCACCTGACCGCGGTGTAACACCGCTGCCGCATTGCGCGGACCGTGAGCGTCGGA
The DNA here is from genome assembly GCA_019241525.1 of Pseudonocardiales bacterium. Classification (GTDB taxonomy): domain Bacteria; phylum Actinomycetota; class Actinomycetes; order Mycobacteriales; family Pseudonocardiaceae. The sequence continues at coordinate 56,919 of JAFAWY010000080.1, read as the reverse complement.
ATCCAGGTACCCGACTACGACAGCTAGCGCACCGCAGCCATCGTCAACCAGCTGCCTTGCCAGCGCCCGCAGAGCGCGTACCGACGCGGCAACGAATGACTCCCGGAACGCCAGGTCCTCAACCGGGTAACCGGTTAGCGCCATCTCCCCGAAAACCGCGAGATGGGCACCGGCGGCGGCAGCTTCCCGGCAACCCGCGGAGATTCGCGCCGTATTACTTGGAATATCACCGACGCACGGATTCACCTGGGCCAAAGCGACACGCAACTGGGGCATGGGAACATCATCCCCCGGAGCAGGCCGTAACGGTGTTATAACGCCGTTACCCTTCTACCGGTGCCCCCAGTAGGAAGTAACTGCGTGCACCCTAGGATCGCCCGGGTGTCGCGCCTGCTGCGCTCAACTGCCGTGCTGGCGGTCGTGTGCGCCCTCAGTGGCTGCACTGCCGAGACGGGCGGCCAGTTGCCCGATAATGACGCTGGTCCGGTACCCAACGGCGGCCCCGTCCCGTACCCGCACAGTGCGGTCGGCGATGTGCCGCCGGGCCTTGACCGGTTCTATAGCCAGCGACTGAGCTGGGGTGGCTGCCGACCCTTTGCCACCACTGACCGTGACCACCAGCTGTTTGAGGATCTTGCCTTCCAGTGCGCCAAACTGGAGGTTCCGCTGGACTACGCCAACCCGCAAGGGCGCACCGCACAACTGGGGCTGCTTCGCAGACCCGCCGATAACCCGCAGGAACGGTTGGGTTCCCTGCTGGTCAATCCGGGTGGTCCAGGGGTGTCGGGAATGGCTGCGGTCGCGGCGTTCGCAAAAGCGGTCAACGGCACTGACCTGGGCCGCCGGTTCGACCTTGTTGGTTTCGATCCCCGCGGAGTGGGCGCCAGCCAGCCTAAGATCGTCTGCCGGAATACACAGGAGGAGGACGCCGAGCGGCTCAATATCAACCTGGACACCTCGCCTGCTGGGGTGGCGAAGACGGAAAACGACAACCGGGCCTATGCCGCGCTGTGCGCTCAGCGAGTGGGCAAGGACGTCCTGGCCAACGCCGGCACACGGGATGTCGCGCGCGATATGGATGTGATGCGCTCGGCGCTGGGTGACGCGAAGCTGACCTACCTCGGGTATTCCTACGGCACCCGGGTCGCGACCTCGTACGCCGAGCAATTCCCCGGCAATGTGCGAGCGATGGTGCTCGACGGTGCACTGGACCCGAATGGCAACCTGGTGGAGAGCCTGGCTAGCCAAGGAGCAGGATTCCAGCAGTCGTTCGAAGCCTTTGTCGACTGGTGCCGAGCGCAAACCCAGTGCTGGTTAGGCAACAGCCCGCGCTACCTGGCCAATCAGGATTTCCAGCATTTGCTGCTCCCGCTACAGGCGGCGGCGTTACCGGTGGGTACCCGCAAACTGTCCTACACCGATGCCACTATCGGTACGATCCAAGCCCTCTATACCGACCAGCTTTGGCCCCGGCTCAACCAGGGCCTCATCGGGCTGGCCAAAGGTGACGGTGCGACTTTGCTGGCCCTGGCCGACATCTACTACCAGCGGGACACCCATGGCTACTCGGGCAGCCAAGACGCCTTCACCGCCGTCCGCTGCGTCGATGACCCCCCGGTGCGGGATCCAGCAGTGGTCCGGGAAGCCGATCGGCGCTATAGGGAAGCCGCGCCATTCCTCGACGACGGGCACTCACCGTCAGCGGCGCGGGATGCCTGCGCGTTCTGGCCGGTGCCGCCTACTGGCAGCCTGGGCGCCGACCAACTTGACGGTCTGCCGCCGGTGCTAGTGGTCTCCACGACCGGCGACCCGGCTGCCCCGTACCAGACTGGGACGGAGGTGGCCCGGCGGCTGCGCGGCAAATTGCTCAGCTACGAGGGCAACCGGCACACCGTGGTCTTCCAGGGTGTGCCCTGCGTGGATGAGACGGTGACCGACTACCTGGTCCGGCTGGCGCTGCCTAAACGGTCCACGCTCTGCGTCACCTGAGTGGCTTCGCGAGCTCCTGCCTTGCCAATCAGGGCTGCCCCGAGCGCGCCAAGCACGCACACCGCTGAGGTGAGCAGAAAGATGTCTCGGTACTCGGTACGCAGCGCGGTCTGCAAAGCGAGCTGGTAAGCGGCGAGCTGCTGCTGGTACGCCTCCACACTGACCCCGAAGGGCAGAGGTGTCGCCAGCTCGGCGGTGAGTTCGCGAAACCTGTGCAGCCCCCAGGCAGATAGAGCGGCGACTCCTACCAGCATCCCGGTCATCCGGGCCACCACCACCGCGGCGGACACCACACCGTGCCGGTCGGGCGGTGTGGCGCGCAACGCTGCGGTCGACACCGGCGCAATCACCAGGCCAAGGCCAAAGCCGGCCAACGCTAGGTCTGTATCCAGCCGGGGCAGGCTCAGCGGGCCGAGGTGGTGGCGCGCAGCCAGGACATCAGCAGGCCATCCAGCGATGAGCAAGTAGGCGGCCGCGGCAAGCAACATTCCCACCACCGCGACGGCCGGGTTTCCCAGCCGGCTTGCGGCTATCCCGCCTAGCAGCGCCCCGATCGGCAGTGCCACCAGGAACCGGACCAAGATCATGGTCGCGGCGGTAGCTTCCCGACCCAGTACCGTCTGGGCGTAGAGCTCGACATCGACCAGGGTCACCAGCAGCGCGGCGCCGGCCGTCAGGCTGACCCACAAAGAGCCGGAAAAGACCCGCCACTGCACACCGACGGGATCGAGCAGCCGCACCCTGGCGTGCCGCTCCCACAACACGAACGCGAATCCGGTGACCGCGGCCGCACCCAGTACCGGGCCGCCCCACGACGGCAACACTGTACGGTCGGGATCGGGGTTGTACAGACCGACCACCAGCAGTCCCAGGGTCACCGCCAGCAAGCTGCCGCCGATGAGGTCCAGCGGTGCCCGCTGTGGTGATCCGGCGGGCTTGCCGGGAACGGCCACCTGCACCGCTACTACGGCGACGGCCGCGAGCGGCACGTTCACCCAGAACACACCGCGCCAGCCGACCACAGCGGCTAGCGCGGCGCCGTAGAGCGGCCCGAGTACGCTGCCCAGCTCCTGGGCTGCGCCCAGCGCGCCCAATGCTGTCGACCGCCCGCGGTCCGGCCACAGATCCGCAGCCAGTGCCATCGATACCGGCAACAGCGCGCCACCCGCGATGCCCTGCACTGTCCGTCCCGCCACCAGGACCGACAATGTCTCTGCAAGTGCGGTCACGGCTGATGCGGCTGCGAACGTGATCAGGCAAGCCTGCAGCAGGACCCGCCGTCCGAACCGATCAGATGCTTGGCCCAGCAGCGGCATCGCCGCGACATAACCCAGCAGGAAGCCGGTCACGATCGGGGTGGCCCGCTCCAGATGGTTCAGCGGCACCTGCAGGTCGCGGATCATGTCGACCAGCAGGCTGACCACGACGTAGGCGTCCAGCGCCGCCAGCAAGGTAACGAGGGCGCCAGAACTCAGCGCCAGCCCGCGGCGCCGTATCGAGGTTGCCGTCGCGGTCATTAGCCAGATCGCTTAGCAGAAAGAAGTGATCTGGACCGGGGCGCCGTAGTCGGAGAACTGGGCGGCAACTGTGCCGTAGTTTGTCGGCAATTGGGCTTTGACCAGACGGGAACCCTGCGCGGCTATCCAGACTTCACTTGGCTGGTCCGGAGTTATCCCTAGCCCAGGCGCGAGCGCACCGAGCGGCTGGGCCGGAAACTTAGTTTGTACCCGATAAGTGTCCACGCCATTGACCTGCTCCCGGGCCTCGGTGGTGGCCTCCTGGCCGCTGGCGAGCACGGCGGCAATGCCTCGGTCCGGGTTGAGAATCGAACCCGGATCGAAGTAGGTCTTGAGCATGGACGCCGGCAGCTTCTGGGGGGGACCGGTTGGTGGACGCAGGCACAGGGTGTCGCCGATAAGGACGAACGGTAGTTCAAGGGTTTGCCTTCCCTCGTCCACCCTGCCTGTGCCCTGGGCCGAGCCGTCCTGTTTTAGCTGGCCTTCGGCGGACCGCAGCTGCACGCTCGGCGCGTTGCCTTGCACGTCGAACCTGAAGTGAGTCGTAGTTACGCCACGCATCGCCTGGGCGGACTCGGTGAGCAACGTGGCTCCCTGCGGGAGGCTCGCGCTCTGTCCGGCGCCGCATGCCGTGACGAGCGCGACGATCGCAGACATGATGAGGGCGACGAGAGAAGCGGCGAGGCGCATTTGACCATCGTAGGGTGCAGAGCACAGCGCCGTCACGGACTGTCCTCTACCGTGCGCGTAATCTGCGCCCATGGATCGCCAGCAGGAATTCGTGCTGCGCACGCTGGAGGAACGCGACATCCGGTTCGTTCGGTTGTGGTTCACCGACGTGCTGGGTTACCTCAAATCAGTATCGGTGGCGCCGGCTGAGCTGGAAGGCGCCTTCGCCGACGGCATCGGCTTCGACGGGTCCGCCATCCAGGGGTTTGCCCGGGCTTACGAGTCCGACATGATCGCCAAACCGGATCCGGCCACGTTCCAGGTTCTCCCGTGGGAAAACCCGCGCGGCGAGCACTACTCGGCCCGGATGTTCTGTGACATCACCATGCCCGATGGTTCGCCGTCCTGGGCCGACCCAAGACACGTGTTGACTCGGGCGTTGTCCAGGGCAGCGGAGGCGGGCTTCACCTGCTACGTGCACCCCGAAATCGAGTTCTACCTGCTCCGCGACCTGCCAGACGACGGTTCCGAGCCGGTGCCTGCCGACTCCGGCGGCTACTTCGACCAGGCCAGCCACGACGCTGCCCCGCACTTCCGCCGGCACACCATCGAGGCGCTGGAGCAGATGGGCATCTCGGTGGAGTTCAGCCACCACGAGGGTGCACCCGGCCAGCAGGAGATCGACTTACGTTACGCCGATGCGCTGACGATGGCCGACAACATCATGACCTTCCGGTACGTCGTGAAGGAGGTCGCCATCACCCAAGGAGTGCGCGCCTCGTTCATGCCGAAGCCCTATACGGATCAGCCCGGGTCTGCCATGCACACCCACATGAGCCTGTTCGAGGGCGACCGCAATGCCTTTCACGACGACAACGACCCCTACGAGTTGTCCACCACTGGCCGGGCGTTCGTTGCCGGGGTGCTTGCTCATGCTCGGGAGATCACCGCGGTAACCAACCAATGGGTGAATTCCTTCAAGCGGCTGATCGTCGGTGGCGAGGCACCCACCGCGGTGTGCTGGGGGCACGCCAACCGGTCGGCTCTGGTTCGGGTGCCGATGTACTCGCCAGGCAAGGCGTCGAGCCGGCGGGTGGAGATCCGCACTCCGGATTCGGCATGCAACCCCTACCTGGCTTACGCGGTGATCTTGGCTGCCGGACTGCGAGGGGTGCAGGAAGGCTACGAGCTGCCGCCCGCAGCCGAAGACGACGTGTGGTCGCTGTCTGAGCGTGAGCGCCGGGCTGCCGGGTACGCGCCGCTGCCGCAGAACCTCTCGGAGGCGCTGGTCGAAATGGAGAACTCAGAGCTCGTTGCTGAAACCCTTGGCGAGCACGTCTTCGATTTCTTCCTGCGCAACAAACGCGCCGAGTGGGACAACTACCGCCGGCACGTCACGCCCTACGAACTCCGCACCTACCTACCCGTGCTGTAACCCGCACCCCTCACCCGGCGTGTCGCGCCCCCGTGTACGCCGTGTCGTGCCTTCGCGCGGGGTGTGTCGGGCGCCTCGGTATGCCACGGGGTGGAAGCCGTGCCGTTCGAATCCCATCGACCCAGTGTGGCGCCCGGGTCAGGATGGTGGGCTGGGCGTTCGGCTACACGATGACCTCAACGAGTTTGTATCGCTTGCCCGCCCGTTGCTGGTGCCGATCCAGTCCGCCACAGCATCGCTCTGACGGTCCTCGCGCTGCTGACGTGGGTGCCCTGAGGCCATCGACGTTCCGCCAGTGCTCCTCACTGTCGGCCGCGGTGCTGAGCTGGCCGGGGTGCTGGTGTGTACCCCGCCACGAGATGTGATCGTCAGCGGGCTACCCGCGGCTCGCTTTCACGCCCATCCCCTGATCGCAGTCTGGATGCAGACTGCTGTTTTGGGTTGGTGAAACAGCAGTCTGCATCCAGACTGCGGGCTAGCCTGGCGAGGGTGAGGACGCGATTGCTGGTGGTGGAACCTTCTGAGGGTGATCCCGTCGAGCGGTTGGGGGAGTGGCTTGCACAGGCCGGAGCAGAGCTGACCGTATGCCGTCCGGCAGCCGACGGGGTTCCCGACCGGTTCGACGGAGTTGACGGGCTGGTGTGCATGGGCGGTGAGATGGGAGCGTACGACGACGCTGACCATCCGTGGCTTGTCGCGCTGCGTTCATTGCTCGCCCGCGCGGTCGCCTCCCGGTTGCCGGTACTCGGAGTCTGCCTCGGAGGCCAGCTGCTGGCGATGGCCACCGGTGGTGAGGTACGGCCGGCAGTCAACGGCTCGGAGATCGGCACCCAGCTCATCGCCAAGCGGGATGTGGCCGCCCATGACCCGCTGTTTGCGCAACTACCGCTGACGCCCGACGTCATCCAGTTCCACTACGACGAGATTTCTCGGTTACCACCGGGTGCGACCCTGCTCGCCTCTTCGCCGCGGTGCCCGCACCAGGCGTTCCGGATCGGCGCTGCTGGCTATGGCCTCCAGTGCCACATTGAGACGTCGCCCGCCACGGTGGTGTGTTGGGCCCGCCGGGACACCGAGGGCAACTTTCCTGTGCACCAGCTCGAACGAGACCATCTGGAACAGGTGCACGCCGACATCGCGCAGGCATGGCAGCCGGTTGCGTCCCGGTTCGTGGCGCTGGCCAGCGGTGAGCTGGCCCCAGCGACCAGCATCAAGGGCGGCCGGGCACTGCCTCTGCTGCACGGCTAGCCTGGAGCGCTGCGGTGACGGACGGCGGGCGTACCGGGCTTTCCTTAGCGCGGTTAGGACTCACCGACGACGGCGCCGCGGACATCCTCACCAAACTGGGTTGGTGGGGCCACGGGCGGCCTGGCCCAGATGCGGAAGGCTTCTTGTGGGCCCTGTCCCGCGCGCCCGACCCGAATCTCGCGCTGCGCACATTGGACCGCCTGGCCAGGGCCGCCGACACGGAATGGCCAGAGCTCGATGCCGCGCTTCGCGGCGAACCGGCGCTGCGCGGGAGGCTGCTCGGGCTGCTGGGGTCATCCACCGCGCTCGGTGATCATCTCGTTGCCCACCCGCGGCGCTGGCGGGTGCTGGTTTCTGCTGAGGCGCTCGCACCGGGTTGGGCAGAGCGTGCTGAGCAGCGGCTGCTCGCCGCAGTGGGTGTGGACCCGGCTGATGGGGCGGCTACATCCCGGACCGGCGTCCAAGCACAGCGTGCTTTGCGTGACGCTTACCGCGATCTGATCGTGGAGCTAGCGGCGGCTGACCTCGCCGCTGTGGTGGAACCCTCCTTGCCGGTGATGCCCTTCGAGCAGGCCACCGCCGCGCTGGCCGACCTTGCGATCGGCGTGGTGCGCGCCGCGCTGGCCGTCGCCAGCACCGAGACGATCTCTGATGAGCCATTACCACGGCTTGCCGTGATCGGGATGGGCAAATGCGGGGGTGCGGAACTCAACTATGTCTCCGATGTGGATCTCATCTTCGTAGCTGACTCTGAGGACGAGCTGGGTGCCGCGACAAAACTGGCCGCCGCGACGATGCGGTTGGCGTCGTCGTGCTTCGAAGTCGACGCGGCGCTGCGACCTGAAGGCAAAGCCGGAGCACTGGTGCGAACGCTGGACGGTTATCTGTCCTACTACCGGCGGTGGGCTCATACCTGGGAGTTCCAAGCGTTGCTCAAAGCCCGTCCGATAGCGGGCGACGCCGAGCTAGGCGCGCGCTATCAGGCGGCGGTAAGACCGATGGTGTGGACCGCTGCGGACCGGGACAACTTCGTCCCCGAGGTGCAGGCAATGCGTCGCCGGGTCGCCGACCATGTGCCCCTGGAGCTGGCGGATCGAGAGCTCAAACTTGGTCACGGTGGGCTGCGCGACGTGGAGTTCGCCGTGCAGCTATTGCAGTTGGTGCACGGCCGCACTGACGAGTCGTTGCGGGTTGGCTCCACGGTCGAGGCGTTGGCTGCGTTGGCTGCGGGCGGTTACGTCGGCCGCGACGACGCCGCGAACCTGGCGGCCTCCTACCGCTTCCTGCGCCTGCTGGAACACCGATTACAGCTGCAGCGGCTACGCCGCACTCACCTTCTTCCAGCCGACAGCGACACCGCAGCATGGCGCTGGCTCGCCCGCGCAGCAGGGATACGGCCCGACGGGCGGCACGATGCTCTCGGAGTGCTGCGCATCGAGTACACCCGCCAGTCGCATCGGGCCCGCAGGCTGCATCAAAAGCTGTTCTACCGCCCGCTGCTGGAGGCGGTAGCCAAAGTGCCGACCGAGGCTTACCGGCTATCGGAGTCCTCGGCAAAAGCGCGGCTTGCAGCGCTGGGTTATGCCTCCCCGCAGGGAGCTTTGGGACATCTGCGGGCGCTGACCGACGGGGTGTCACGGCGCGCCGCGATCCAATCCACGTTGCTGCCGGTGTTGCTGGAGTTCCTGGCTGACACCCCGGATCCAGACCGTGGGTTGGCCGCCTACCGGCGGGTATCCGAAGCGCTTGCCGATACACCCTGGTACCTACGGCTTTTGCGCGATGAGGGTGCGGTGGCACAGCGGCTGATGGATCTGCTGGGTACTTCCCGGATGGTGGCCGACCTGCTGGTCCGGGCACCGGAGGCGTTGCGGCTGCTGGCCGATCCTATTGCGTTGGCCGAGCGGGACCCGACGGAGATGGCGGTGTCCTTACACGCCACCGCGTCCCGGCACCACGACCTTGGCACTGCCGTCACAGCTGCCCGAGCACTACGCCGCCACGAGCTGTTCCGGATTGCCTGCGCCGATCTGTTGGGGCTGCTCGACCTGGAGGCAGTGTGCGCAGCGCTGTCCTCGGTATGGACCGCGGTGCTGGCCTCGGCACTGGACGTTGCCTTGCACGCGGAAACCGAACGCCGCCAGACCCAGCCAGCCCGGATCGCGGTGATCGGGATGGGTCGGTTGGGAGGCGGTGAGCTGGGTTACGGATCCGACGCCGACGTACTGTTCGTCTGCGAGCCGGTACCACGCGCTGGGTCGAACACCGACGCTGAGATCAACGCGGTCGGGTTCGCCACCTCAGTGGCCGAATCAGTGCGTAATCTCCTGGGCACACCTACCCAGGATCCGCCGTTGGTCGTCGATACCGGGCTGCGCCCGGAGGGACGGGCAGGCCCGCTGGTGCGCACCTTGTCGTCGTACCGGGCTTATTACAGCCAGTGGGCGCAGGCGTGGGAGGCTCAGGCGTTGTTGCGAGCAGTGCCGTTGGCCGGTGACGCGAAGTTGGGTGAGCGGTTTATCGCGATGATCGACCCAGTGCGTTATCCCGCGGGCGGGCTGACCGCACGCCAGGCCACCGAGATCCGTCGGTTAAAGGCCAGAGTGGACGCCGAGCGCCTACCTCGCAATGCCGACCGCAGCACCCACACCAAATTGGGCCGCGGTGGGCTGGCAGACGTGGAGTGGACCATCCAATTGCTGCAGTTACAGCACGCGCATGAGGTTCCGGCATTGCGTACATCCTCCACCAGCACCGCCCTGCGCGCGGCAGCCGAAGCTGGGCTGCTCGCTCAAGCCGATGCGGAGATCTTGCTGGCCGCGTGGCAGCTGGCCACCAAGACGCGCAACGTGCTCACCCTGGTGCGCGGCAAGCAGGTCGACCAGTTGCCCAGTTCCGGACGGGACCTGGCGGCGGTGGCGAGGGCTTTGGGACGCTCCGCGGACGACGATCCCGGCGAGGTGGTCGATGAATATCGTCGGATCACTCGGCGAGCCCGTGCGGTAGTGGAACGTTCCTTCGGGGCCTGACTAGCGCCTGAGTTCTGGCCCTTCGGGCCCTGCGGCCGCCAACGACGGGCCCGCTGGCTGCGTTCTATCGTTTGTTGCCCTTGCGCCGGAATCGGTCGTTGTGGCGCTCCTGCTCCCGTCGGCGTGAATAAGGCATTTGACCAGAGTTGGGATACACAGCGGCGATCCGCTCTCCGGTGCCCGCAACGTGTTGGCCGTGATGTCCATGCACCCGTGTGCAGTGCCAGAGGAGAACGAAGCCCGGGGAGATCTCCTCTGCCCATTCGAACTGGCAGACCCGATATCCGTGGACCGGACTGGGTTGTGGATCACCAACAGCGATGTGCTTGAGCTCGTCCTCGTGCGGGCTATACCGGGCGAGGACGCGTTGGCACCGCAGTGCCACCTCCTGGCAAGTCCGGTGCACAGCGGCCCGAGCGGCGAAAGAACCCCACGGGGCCACCGCACTGGGCGCTTGCGGCAATCGCACACGCTTAAGGTCCCCGGTACGCCAGAAGAGGTGGTCGTTCATAAGCCGCTCCCGACAGCTGCTTATAGACCCACCCTCAATACCCATTTTTGTGCGGCGGGCGTGTGTTTCCTGTGAGGCGATAAGTACAAGTGTTGGACATAGCGTATAACTTCATGCATCAGTTCACAAGCAGGCGGGATAAATTAAGCGGCCGGCAATGTCTGGTTAGGAGATCCGCGTGTTACCAGGCGTGAAATTGTACTCACAGTGGCGTCACAATGACGGCGCGTGCGGCTTCCAGCCGATTAGGAACGTTATGTCCAAACGGCGGTCGGTTATCGACCGACCGCCGTTTCTGGGTCCAGAGAAATCACATCAAGATCTCGGTCCGTAGAACGGAGATAGAGCTTGCCTGTGATCAGACGTCGTAGTACAAGGAGAATTCGAAGGGGTGCGGGCGCAGGCGTAGTGGGTCGATCTCGTTTTCGCGCTTGAGGGCGATCCAGGTTTCGATAAGGTCTGGGGTGAAGACGCCACCTTCCAGCAGGTAGTCGTGGTCGGCTTCCAGGCGGTCGATCACCGCACCAAGAGTCGCTGGCACCTGCGCGACATCCTTGGCTTCCTCGGGTGGCAGCTCGTAGAGGTCCTTGTCGATCGGTGCGGGTGGCTCGTAGGCGTTCTTGATGCCGTCGAGTCCCGCCATCATCATTGCGGAGAACGCCAGATAGGGGTTACCCGAAGCGTCAGGACACCGGAACTCGATCCGCTTGGCTTTCGGGTTGTTGCCGGTGATGGGAATCCGGATACAGGCCGACCGGTTGCGCTGGGAATAGACCAGGTTCACGGGGGCCTCGAATCCGGGTACCAGACGGTGGTAGGAGTTCACTGTCGGGTTGGTGAAGGCCAGGAGGGACGGCGCGTGGTGGAGGAGTCCGCCGATGTAGTGCCGGCCAATGTCGGACAGTCCGCCGTAGCCGGATTCGTCATGGAACAGCGGTCTACCGTCTAGCCAGAGCGACTGGTGGGTATGCATCCCCGAGCCGTTGTCACCGAATAGTGGCTTGGGCATGAACGTCACGGTCCGCCCAGCCGCCCACGCCGTGTTCTTCACGATGTACTTGTAGAGCTGATGATCATCCGCCGCGTGCAGCAGGGTGTTGAACCTGTAGTTGATCTCTGCCTGACCTGCGGTGCCCACCTCGTGGTGCGCCTTCTCTATCTTGAAGCCGCACCTGATCAGGTTCGTGACCATGACATTGCGCAGGTCAGCGAAATGGTCGGTGGGGGGCACCGGGAAGTAACCGCTCTTGTAGTTGACCTTGTAGCCTTGGTTGCGGCCGTCCTCTTCGGCGCCCGTGTTCCACCAGCCGGCTTCCGAGTCGATCTCGTGGAACGCACTGTTGGGAGTGGTGTCGAAACGTACCGAGTCGAAGCAGTAGAACTCGGCTTCCGGGCCGAAGTATGCCGTGTCGGCGATGCCGGTCGAAGCGAGAAACTCCTCGGCTTTGCGCGCGACATTACGCGGGTCCCGGCTGTATGGCTCCCTGGTAAGGGGGTCGTGCACGAAGAAGTTGATGTTCAGTGTCTTCTGCGCCCGGAACGGATCCACCCGCGCCGTGGCAAGGTCGGGAAGCAACTGCATGTCCGACTCGTGGATTGATTGAAAACCGCGCACCGACGAGCCGTCGAAGGCGAGACCCTCCTCGATGACGTCTGCGTCGAAGAATTCCCCCGGGACTGTGAAATGCTGCATGACGCCCGGCAGGTCGCAGAAGCGGACATCGACGAACTCGACGCCCTCGTCGGCGATGAAGCGCAGGACCTCATCGGGGTTGGAGAACACTGTCGTTCACTCCTTCGTGCGCTGTGCTGTGGACCGGCGTGATCGGTCACGTCGCTGCGGCGAACCTAAGAGGGCGTTGTTGCACCACCGTCACCCCGATGTTTCACCCAGGTTAAAGGGCTGGTCGTGAACGAGCTAGCCTGCGGGCGGCCTAACCTAGTCGAGTGAGCAGATGGACCCAAACCTGGCTAACCGGCCGCCCCGAGCATCCGCGGGACAACCTCGAAGCAGGCGCCGAGGGACAGGATTATCCGGGTCAGCGACTCGGCCTGCCGGAGCACGGACCAGGTTCGGCGGGCGGTTTCGGTTCCCGCGTCTTAGCACTGGTCATCGACTGGCTACCGTGCTCGGTGGCGGCCCAATTACTCACCAAAAATCCGGCGTTCTCCGCGCTGATGCTGTTCGCCGCGGTCACGGTGCTGTCGGTGGCACTCGCAGGCCGCACCGTAGGGCATGCCGCGGCGGGCCTGCGGGTTGCGCTGCTGGACGGTCGGCGGGCCGGCTTCGCCGCCGCGGTGATCCGCACCATGCTGCTTTGCCTCGTCATTCCCCCGGTCGTCTACAACATCGACGGCCGCGGCCTGCACGACCGTGCCGCGGGCACCATTGTGCTGCGCACCCGCTAAACGTCACCACATCCCGGATAGAGAACACAGGGCGACATAGGAAGACATATCACCTATGCTGGCTGATTTGTCCTGTTGTCCCCTTTGGGGACAGCGGAGTCAGCGCGGGTCAGCGGCGGCGTACGGTGCGTTGGACGTTGCGCATTTTGGCACCCTGGGGGAGAGGGCCCTTGGGGATACCGGTCGCGCGGGTGGACAGGATGGCGAGTTTGCTTTCCAGGCCGTCAATCTGCTCTGCAGTGAGGTTACGAGGCAGTTTGGCCAGATGCCGGGGCAGTTTGGCCAGCGGCACCTGGCCTTCCCCATTGCCGACCGTGATGTCGTAAATCGGGGTGTCGCCAACCAGTCGCGACACCCGCTTTTTTTCTTGAGCCAGCAGTGGCTTGAGGCGCTGCGGGGCGCCCTCTGCCACCAGCACAATCCCGGGCCGCCCGATGACCCGATGCACGGCGTCCAGTTGCGCGGTGCCCGCCACGGCTGGGGTCACCCGCCACCCACCGCGCAGGTTTTCCAGTGCCCAGGCCGCGGCGCCGGGCTGGCCTTCGGCCTTGGCGAAGACATTGCGCTGAACCCGCCGGCCGAAGACGAGGAGGGCGCCGAGCACGCCGAGCGCGACACCCAGCGGCAGGGCCATCCATTGATGATCGAGCAAGAAACCCACCCCGAACACCACCGCGGTGATCACCACAAACACACCGATCATCAACGGCAGCAGCGCCTTGTCTTCGCGGCGCTGGATGGCAAACGCCTGGAGAACTTGCGCCCGGCGCTGTTTGGCCGCGGCGCGGCGCTCCTGCTGGGCCGCCTTCGCAGCCGCTTTGTCTTGGGAGCGGGAAGCAGGCTTCGAGGGAGGTTTGGCGGGCATGGCTCACAGGATACTTGCGGATCATCTGTTAGTAACTGTCCTGGCGAGCCGGTAATCAGCGGGCCAGCAAGCGGGTGGCCTCCTGGGCTGCTGGGCCACCGGCGGCAAGCTTTGCCAGGTGTTCGGGCAGCCGCTCACCGCGCTGTGCGAGCGCCTTGGCATACAGCTGGCCAGCCCGGTACGAGGATCGGACAAGTGGCCCGGCCATCACAGCGGAAAATCCCATCAGTTCCGCCGCATGAGCGTGCTCGACGAACTCCTGCGGGGTGACCCACCGAGCCACCGGATGATGCCGTGGCGACGGGCGCAGGTACTGGGTGAGAGTAAGCAATTCGCATCCGGCGCCGTGCAGATCAGCCATCGCGGCGGTGACCTCATCGGGTTGCTCACCCAGGCCCAAGATCAGGTTGGACTTGGTGATCAGCCTCGCCTCCCGGGCCGTCCGGAGCACGTTCAGCGTCCGCTCGTAGCCGAATGCCGGTCGGATCCGCTTGAAGATTCGTGGCACCGTTTCCAGGTTGTGCGCCAGCACTTCGGGTACAGCGTCGAACACCTTACGTAGCCGCTCTGGATCACCGTTGAAGTCCGGGATCAGCAGCTCCACTCCTGCGCCGGGGTTGAGCAGGTGGATCTGCCGGACTGTCTCGGCGTACAGCCAAGCACCACCGTCAGATAGATCATCCCGGGCCACCCCGGTGACGGTGGCGTAGCGCAGCCCCATCGCCTGCACTGATTCGGCGACCCGCCGCGGCTCGTCACGATCCAGCGCGGCCGGGCGACCGGTGTCGATCTGGCAGAAATCGCATCGCCGGGTGCATTGATCGCCACCGATCAGGAAAGTCGCTTCCCTGTCCTCCCAGCACTCGTAGATATTGGGGCAGCCGGCCGCCTCACAAACGGTGTGCAGATCCTCCCGGCGTACCAGGCCCTTGAGATCTCGAAATGACGGCCCCATGGTGGCCCGGGTCCGGATCCATGCAGGCTTGCGCTCGATCGGGGTCTGGCTGTTGCGGGCCTCCAGACGCAGCAGCTTACGGTGGCCGGGCTCTGCTGGCACGCTCACGACCGCCACCCTACGCGGGGTCCGGCGTCACACCGGTGAGCTCCACGGTGCGTTCCCACAGCCGCCGGGCGGTGTGCTGGTCATAGGCAGCCGGACTCGCCGTCACCCGGCCTGGGGCGCCGCGGGTCTGGCCGGGTCCCGTCGGCCCGAAGTACTCGCCGCTGCGGACATCAGCAGCGGTGGCTGCGTAAAGCTGCGGTAGTGCTCCCGCGGCGACTCCCTGGCTGATCAGCTTGCTGCCCCAGCTCGCCAGCTTGGCGAACGGATCCGGCAGGTACATCCGCACGGTGTTGCGCACCAATTCAGTGCCGGTGATACCTGGATGGGCTGCAACGGAGATCAGGTTGCGCCCGGTTGCTCGGGCCCGCCGGCCGAGCTCGAAGGTGAACAGCAGGTTCGCCAGTTTGGATGCACTGTAGGCAGCGCCCGGGTGATACCGCCGTTGTGTGAAGTTGAGGTCATCGACGTCGAGCTCGTCGCCACGATGGGCGAGGCTCGACACCGTGACCACCCGGGCGCGGGGTACCAGCGCCGGGGCGAGCAGCCAGGTCAGCGCCGCATGCCCGAGGTGGTTGGTGCCGATCTGCAACTCGAACCCATCAGTGGTGCGCCGCGACGGAGACGCCATCACACCGGCGTTGTTCACCAGCACGTCCAGCCGGTCCCCGGTGATCGCCCGCACTTCATCAGCAGCCTTGTGGACGGAACTGAGGTCAGCGAGGTCAAGCTGCACCAGCGTGGCGTCCGCCCCGGCCGCGGATCGCACCCGGTCCAGCGCTGCCTGCCCGCGGTACGGGTCGCGGCACGCCAGCAGCACCGTCGCGCCGTGCCCGGCGAGCACCGCGGCGGTCTGCAGGCCCAGCCCCGAGCTGGCTCCGGTGACCACCACTGTGCGGCCGGACTGGTCGGGAATGTCGGCCTCGCACCAGCGGCTCATGCGTGCACCGGCAGGCTGCCGTCGATGGCGTCGAGAACGGCGCGCCGCACGGCAGGCAGCACCTCAGAGACAGTTACCGGCCGGCCCAACTCGGCGGTCAGCGACGTCACCCCGGCATCGGTGATGCCACAGGGCACGATCCGGTCGAAGGCGCCGAGATCAGGCTGGCAGTTCAGCGCGAACCCGTGCGTGGTCACGCCCCGGCTGATCCGCACACCGATTGCGGCGATCTTGCGCGCAGGAACTCCGGTAACCGGATCTGCGGCCAACCACACGCCCGACCGGCCCGCGATGCGCCCGGCGTCCACCCCTAGCTCGGCGCACACGGCAATCAGTGCTTGCTCCAGGCGCCGCACGTAGTCGATGACGTCGATCGGCTCGGCCAACCTGATCAAGGGATAACCGACGAGCTGGCCTGGCCCGTGCCAGGTGATCTTGCCGCCGCGATCGACGTCGATGACCGGCGTGCCGTCCCGCGGCCGCTCCTCGGGCATAGTTCGCCGGCCCGCGGTGTATACCGAGGGATGCTCTAGTAACAGCAGAACGTCCGGCCCGGTGCCGTCTGCGCGGGCGTTGGCTAGTTCCCGTTGCAGCGCCCAGGCCCGGTGGTACTCAACGGTTCCGAGGTAGTGCACCTCGACCGGCGCGGTAATGAGTCGGCATGACTGGGTAGCGACGGTCACAGCGGCGACCTTACGCCCGCCTCCGGGGGCGTCATTTTTCTAGCGCCGCGGTCAGCGCAGCGCGCAACGTCGGATGTTGGAAGCGGTAGCCGTGTTTGCGGAGTGCCGCGGGGACTGCCCGCTGCCCGGCCAAGATCATCTCATCGACGAGTTCAGCGCCGAGAATCAGGCGCAGTGCGAAACCTGGAACCACAAACGGCGCCGGACGGTGCATCATCTCGCCCACAGTGTTGGTGAACTCAGCATTAGTGACCGGCTCCGGGCCGCTGAGATTCATCGGCCCGGCAATCTCGTCGTTCTCCAGGGCAAAACGGATCGCACCAACCTCGTCGTCCAGTGAGATCCACGGCATGTACTGCCGCCCGCTGCCCAGCCGACCGCCCAAGCCGAGCGCGAACAGCGGCTTGAGCCGGCCCATCAGCCCGCCGGATGGAGAGATCACCAGGCCGGTGCGGGCCCGCACGACTCGTGTCCCGGCCTGCTCGGCCGCGGCCGTCGCGTTTTCCCAGTCACGGCACACCTGTGCCAGAAATCCCGAACCCAGGGAAGCGCTTTCGTCAACCTGGCGATCCCCGGTGTCACCGTAGTAACCCACCCCGGATGCATTGACAAGCACCGGAACCCCGTGCTCGGCGATTGCCGCCGCGAGTACCTCTGTAGGGACGATCCGCGTGTCCCGGATGGCCTGCTTGACCTCTCCAGACCAGCGCCGGTTGCCCATCGCGGAGCCGCACAGATTCACGACGGCATCAACGCCCTCGAGCGTGCCAGCCTCCATGGTCGCTGACGGCGGATCCCAGGCCCGCTCGTCCGGCGCCCGCGCAGGCCTGCGCACCAGCCGCAGGATGTCATGGCCTGCCTGGCGCAGCAGCGCTACCAGTGCGGTGCCGATGAGACCCGAAGAGCCAGCGATCACCACGCGCATGGGGAGATCTTCTCGCCTTCGGTGCCGACGCCGATGACGAGGCTAAGACGTGTCCTCATCCCTCTACATTCCGAGGCCAGCCTCGAACGCGCCGTCGGTCAGACGTTGCTTAACGGTATTCAGGAAGCGCGCTGCGTCGGCGCCGTCGACCAGACGATGATCGTAGGACAGCGCCAGGTAGACGATCGAACGGATCGCGATCGTGTCGCCGCCATCGCCGGAGAGCACGACTGGTCGCTTGACCACGCTGCCGGTGCCGAGAATCCCGACCTGCGGCTGCAAGATGATAGGGGTGTCAAACAGCGCGCCTCGCGAGCCGGTGTTGCTCAGGGTGAAGGTACCGCCGCTCATCTCATCCGGGGTGATCTTGTTGGTCCTGGTCCGGGCGGCAAGGTCAGCAATCCGGCGGGCCAGTCCGGCGATGTTGAGATCACCCGCATCGTGGACCACCGGGACGAGCAGGCCACGTTCGGTGTCCACGGCAATGCCCAGGTGTTCGGCATTGTGGTAGATGATTTCGCCGTTGTCGGTGTCGATTGAGGCGTTCAGCTTGGGATGCTGCTTGAGCGCCTCAACCGTGGCTTGGGCGAAGAACGGCAGGAATGACAGCTTGACGCCTTCTCTGGCCTCGAACTCGCGCTTGGCGCGATCCCGGAGCCGCGCCAACCGCGTGATGTCTACTTCGACCACGGTGGTGAGTTGCGCGGAGACTTGAAGCGACTCCACCATCCGCTTGGCGATCACGCTGCGCATCCGGGACATCTTCTCGGTCCTGCCCCGCAATCCGGAAACCGCCGCTGGCGGCTGGGCCCTAGGCGTTGCGGCAGCGGATGGCCACTGCGGTTGCAACCCGGTCGGTGGCTGCGATGCCGACATCGGCACTGATTCGGGCGCCGCCGGCTCGGGCGCCGCCGGCTCGGGCTCGGGTGCTCTGACGGCAGCGAGCACGTCCTGCTTGCGAATCCGGCCGCCTACCCCCGTGCCCTGCACGGTTGACAGGTCGACCCCGTGCTCGCTGGCAAGCTTGCGGACCAGCGGAGTGACGTACGGTGCCTCGCTGTCGCTCGCACCGATCTGGGGTGGTGATGCTGGCTCTCGCTCTGGCTGAGCAGCTTGTTGAGGTTGGCTAGCGGGGGCCGGCTGACTCTCGGAGGGTGGTACCGGTTGCACCTCGCGGTCGCCGATTGCGGCAAGTGCAGCGCCGACAGCGACAGTCTCGTCTTGCGGTACCACGATCTCTAACACCGTGCCTGCGAACGGAGAAGGGATCTCGGTATCGACCTTGTCGGTGGATACCTCAACGAGTGGCTCATCCGCTTCGACGGTGTCGCCGACCTGCTTGAGCCACCGGGTTACGGTCCCCTCGGTGACGCTTTCTCCCAGGGCCGGCATCGTCACCAGCTTCCTGGAACCTGTGGCAGACGGGGCCGGCCGAACTGCCGGCTGCTGGGTTGCTTGCTGGGGTGGCTGCGCTGACCGACCGTCACCCACCTCGATGGGCCCGGGTGCGGCGTGACGAGGCGCGCTGCGAGGTGAGGCAGCAGGACCCGAGGCCTCGTTGATCACGGCCAATTCTGCGCCGACTGCAACGGTTTCATCCTCCGGCACCACGATCCGCTCGAGCACGCCGGCTGCTGGCGAGGGGATCTCGGTGTCGACCTTGTCCGTCGACACTTCCACCAAAGGTTCATCAACCTCGACGGTCTCGCCTTCTTGTTTGAGCCAGCGTGTCACTGTTCCCTCGGTGACACTCTCGCCCAGCGCAGGCATCGCCACGGAGTACGCCATCTGTTGCCTCGACTCTCGTCGTCTTCCGTTCTTTAGGCGCTGTTTCAAGTGCCCTGGGGATTGCTCAGCCGTGCGCGTGCAATGGCTTGCCTGCTAGAGCGAGATGAGCTTCGCCGAGCGCCTCATTCTGTGTTGGATGAGCGTGCACCAGCGCGGCGACGTCGTCTGGATAAGCCTCCCAGTTGACAATCAGCTGAGCTTCGCCGACCAGTTCACCGACCCGATCGCCGACCATATGGACGCCAACCACTGGACCATTCGTGGCGCGCACCAGTTTGATCGCACCGCGGGTTTGCAGGATGACGCTCTTGCCGTTGCCCGCCAGATCATAGGTGATCGTTTCGACCTCACCGTACCGCTGCCTAGCCTGCGCCTCAGTGAGTCCAACCGAAGCGACTTGCGGCTCGCAGTAGGTCACCCGCGGGATGCCGTCCTCATCAATCGTGCTGGGTTTGCGCCCCGCGATCTCCTCAGCGAGGAAGATGCCCTGGGCGAATCCTCGATGGGCGAGTTGGAATCCAGGCACGATGTCGCCCAGCGCGTACACCCCGGCAAGGTTGGTGTGCAGCCGATCGTCGGTGAGCACGAAGCCGCGTTCCATCCGCACACCAGCCTCGGAATAGCCGGCCTCTGCGGTGTTCGGACCGCGCCCGACAGCAACCAGCAGCAGGTCGGCTTCGAGCTGCTCCCCGGACTCGAGGCTTACCGTTACTCCGGATTCGGATTGGGTCGCCCCGGTGACCCGAGCCGCGGTCTTGAACATGATGCCGCGCCGGCGGAACGCCCGTTCCAATTGTTTGGAGCAGAAGTCATCCTCTGCTGGCACGAGTCTCGGCAGTGCTTCGACCACAGTCACCTCAGCGCCGAAGGAACGCCAGACGCTGGCGAACTCGACTCCGATCACGCCACCGCCGAGCACCACTACCCGGTCTGGCACGTAGTCGAGGTTCAACGCCTGATCGCTGGTGATGAACCGGCCGCCGATCTCCAGACCAGGAAGCGTCCTGGCGTAGGACCCGGTGGCCAGCACCACATGGCGCCCGGTGTAGCGCTGGCCGTCCACATCGACGGCGTTGGGGGCCACGAACCGCCCGGTGCCCTCGACATAGTCGATCCCGCGGGAAGACACCAACCCCTGCAGACCTTTGAACATCTTGGCGACGACGCCATCCTTGTACTTGTTGACGCCTGCCATGTCGATGCCGTCGAGTGCGGTCTTCACTCCGAATTGAAGACTGTGGCGAGCGGTGTCAGCGACCTCCGCAGCCTGCAGGAGGGCCTTGGTTGGGATGCAGCCGCGGTGCAGGCAGGTGCCACCAAGCTTGTCCTTCTCCACCAAGACGACAGTCAGACCCAGTTGTGCAGCACGCAATGCGCAGGCGTAACCGCCCGAGCCGCCACCGAGAATCACCAGGTCGGCCGAAGTGTCCCGAGATGAATTGGTGATCACCGAGGTGTCTGGCACTGACACGCTCCTCAAGCAGACGTCGGTAACGTGGTATTGGGCGTCACAGCCATCTTGTCACCAGCCGGCGGTTGCCTGCGACGTGGGCGAGGTCGCACCGGGCTGCGCGCCGGCACCTGCGTTGAACTGGTGCTATGCCGCGAGGTATGGCCGGCAGAGGAGGTGTGCGAGATGGGCGTGCTGGACCGGCTGCTAAGCAGGCAGCGCGCTGGCATCACGCGCACTGCGTCCAGCGCTGACCTCGACCATCTCAAGCAGTGGGCGGCCAACCATACCGGGGTGGAAGCGTTCATCGAACCCCGCACCATGATGACTGACACCACCGTCGTGCTGGTCGCGCACGATGGTGAGTGGACCAGGCGCAGGGTCAACGGTGTGCCTGCGGCGCGGCGGCTGGCCAAACAATTGAAGATCCCTATCTATGACGTTGCCCTGGTCGGGTACCCGCAACGGATGCGTGACTACACCGCGCGCCAGCGCGAACGTGACTAAGCTTTCCGATGAGGGCTTCACCTTCTCCGGTTGCTCAACCGCGTTCGGCGATGTCCGCGAGGACAGCGGCGAGAGTACGCACCGGGACCCCGGTGCCGCCCTTGCCGGTATACCCCCACGGTGAGCCGGTGTTATAGGCCGGACCGGCGATGTCCAGGTGTACCCAGGGAATGCCGTCACGGACGAACTCGGACAGGAACACCCCGGCAGCGAGCATGCCGCCCCAGCGGTGTTCGGCCACGTTGGCGATGTCAGCGAGTTTGGAGTCCAAATCCGAGCGCAGGTGTTCAGGCAGGGGCATAGCCCAGCCGCCTTCCCCGACTTGCTGGGAGATCACGGTGACCCGGTCACGGAAATCCGGAGTGCCCATGATTCCCGACGTTCGCTTGCCGAGCGCAACAATCTGGGCGCCGGTCAGCGTGGCGGTGTCAATGAGATAGTCCGGGTTGTCTTGTGCCGCCCGGACCAACGCATCGGCAAGAACCAGCCGTCCCTCGGCATCAGTATTGATGACCTCCACGGTGGTGCCCCCGTACATGGTGAGCACGTCGCCGGGTCGGTAAGCGGTAGCCGAAGGCATGTTCTCGGCCATCGGCACGGTGGCGATCACCTCAACAGGCAGTTGCAGCTGGGAGGCCAGCACGGCGGTCACGATGACAGCAGCGGCACCGGCCATGTCCATGGTCATCTCTTCCATCTTCGCCGCAGGCTTGATCGAGATGCCGCCGGTATCGAACGTGATCCCCTTACCGACCAGGGCCACCTTCGCCTTCGGCGTGGCTGGGGCGTGATGAAGCCGGACCAACCGTGGTGGCCGGGAGGATCCACCGCCGACGCCGAGAATGCCGCCGTAGCCCTCTCGCAGCAGGTCTTTCTCGTCAAGCACCTCGGTGTGTAGCCCGGCTGCCTCAGCGAGGCTGACAGCCCGATCGGCAAATGAGGCTGGATACAGGTCGTTAGGCGGGGTGTTGACCAGATCGCGAGCGGTGGCGACCGCTTCAGCTGTCGCGACTGCCTTAGCCAGGTCTCGTTGCGCGACGCGGTCGTTGGCCGAGGGCACCGACAGATCCATCCGGCCCAGCGGAGCGTCGCCGTTATGCGAGCGGTAGGCGGTGAACAGGTAACAGCCCAGCGCAGCGCCCTCCGCCGCGGCGACAAGATCGACCCGGGACAGCGTCGTGATCGCTCGAGAGGTGCCCGACAGCGCGCGCGATGCGGCCCCGGCGGCCCGGCGTACCTGCTCGCCGCTGGGCTGGCCGTTGACCTTGCCCAGCCCGGTGGCGATGAGCAGTGGGGCACCGATGGCTCGACGAGTCGGTACCTTGATCACTTCGTCGGCCTTGCCTTTTGCTCCCAGCACTTTCAACACGTCGATGAGGGCACCGTCGAACGCCGCGTTGACCTCCTCGTTGCCCGGGAGAAGCTGGGGGCCGTCCTCGCCGCACACGGTCCCCACCACGAGGGCATCGACGGTCGCGGTGGTCACCGAGGCATCGGTGAGGCGCAGCGTCGGGGTGGTCACGGTGATCTCCTCGTTGGTCTGACGGTCGGATGCATGAGGCAGGTCGCCATGGCAACTGCCCTGGAAGGTAGCGTTCCATAGCCGTGAGTCCCCATTTGCACCGCGGACCCCTGCACTCCGCGCACGTCGAGGCTGGCGCCACGCTTGGTGCCTTCGGCGGTTGGGAAATGCCCATCAGCTATCACGACGGGGGCGTCGTCGCCGAGCACACCGTGGTGCGTGAGGCAGCAGGCGTCTTCGACGTCACACACCTCGGCAAGATCGTGATCGCTGGTCCGGGAGCCGCGGACTTCGTCAACTCATGCTTCACCGCGAACCTCGCCAAGATCAGCCCAGGGCAGGTCCAATACACCTTGTGCTGCACCGAAGACGGTGGGGTGGTAGACGACCTGATCGCCTACCTGGTCGGTGCTGAGGAGGTCTTCTGCGTACCGAATGCCGCCAACGCGGCGGCGGTGGCCCGCCGGCTTGCCGCTGCGGCACCACCGGCGATCACCGTGACCGACGCGCATGATCAGTACGCAGTGCTCGCCGTGCAGGGACCATGCTCGGCCGAGGTCCTCAGCGCTGTGGGACTGCAGATGGCCGATCTGAGCTACCTGAGTTTCATCGATGCTGAGCACGCTGGCGTGCCGGTGCGGGTAGGTCGTACCGGTTACACCGGCGAGCGTGGCTACGAGCTGTTTCCCGCCTGGGAGCACGCTGCCGTGTTGTGGAATGCGCTGCTGGCCGCCGCTGGTCCGCTCGGTGGCCGGGCGTGCGGGCTTGGTGCTCGGGATACTTTGCGTACCGAGATGGGATACCCCCTCCATGGCCAGGACATCGGTCCGGATATCAGCCCGCTCCAGGGTGGTTTGTCTTGGGCGATCGGCTGGAAGAAACCGGCCTTCTGGGGGCGAGAAGCGCTGCTTGCCGAGCGCGATACCGGACCATCACGTCGGCTGCGTGGGCTGCGCGCAACCGCGCGCGGGGTGCCCCGGCCGCACATGGCGGTGCGGTCTGCGGCGGGTGCGCAAGTAGGGGAGACCACCTCCGGAACCTTCTCCCCAACTCTGCGTACCGGTATCGCGCTGGCGCTGCTCGACCCCACTGTGCGACCTGGCGCATCTGTCGAGATCGACGTCCGTGGCCGCGCGTTGCCTTGCGAGGTCGTCACTCCACCGTTTGTGGAGTCCCACGTTCGCTCGTGAGTGATCCCGCGCTATAGCACCGTGATGCATTTGCGCGCGCCGACGGCGCTGGCAACCGTGGCGGCGGTGTGCTGCTCGACCAGAATGAGAGCCGAGCCACCGAATCCTCCGCCGGTCATCCGCGCGCCCAGAGCACCTGCGGCGCAGGCAGTATCGACCACGTCGTCCAGCTCTGGGCTTGAAACGTCCAGGTCGTCGCGCAGCGAGGCATGCGATGCGTTCAGCAGCGGCCCGATGTCGCCGACCCGACCAGCATCCAGCAGGGCGACGACCTCCTGCACCCGGGTGATCTCGCTCACCACGTGCCGCGCGCGCCGTCGCAGCACCGGATCGGTGAGCTCCCCGATCCGGTGCGATGACGCTTCCCGGAGGCTAGGCACGCCCAGCGCGGCTGCGGCCAGTTCAGCGCTGCGCCGGCGTTCGGCATACTCGCCATCCATATGCCGGTGCGGTGCCCCGGTGTCGACGACGAGCAGGTTGAGGCCAGCGGCGCGCAGGTTCAGCGGCAACTGCCGCATCGTGTGGTCCCGGCAATCCAGTAACAGGGCATGCCCTGGGGTGCAGCACAGCGATGCAAGCTGATCCATCCCCCCAGTTGGTGCGCCGGCGATTTCGTTCTCGGCGCGGCGGCATGCCGCGGCAAGCTGCGCGCGCCCGTTGGTAGTCGCGGCGAGCCCGAGCCCGTAGAGGGCGTCGACGGCCAGCGCGACCGCGCATTCCAAGGCCGCAGAGGAGGCCAGCCCGGCTCCGGGTGGCACCGATTCCCCGACGAGCAGGTCCAGCCCGCCAGCCGGAGCACCGAGTGCCCAGATCACGCCCGCCGCGTAAGCCGCCCAGCCGGACGGATGGCCGGGGCCGACCGTGTCAACAGCGCCGTCCCAGGGCGCCGCATCACGCTGCCAGGAACGCAGGCGTAGCTGGCCGTCGTCTCGGGTCGCCGCGGCCACCACCGTGCGCTGCGGCAGTGCCAGCGGCAGGCACAGCCCCCCTGCGTAGTCCACATGCTCGCCGATCAAGTTCACTCGACCCGGGGCCGCCCACACACCGTGCGGGTCGCGGTGGAACGCGGCGCGGAAGGTGGCGCGCAACGAGCCGTTCACGTCAGGGCCCGCAGCCGCTGTGCGATCCGTTCAGGGGTGGTGTCGTTGAGCCAGACACCGACCCCGGACTCTGACCCGGCGAGGTACTTGAGCTTGCCCGCGGCGCGGCGTACGGAAAACACCTGGAGATACAGCCGGACCAGGTCCCGCCCGGGACCGATCGGAGCCTGATGCCATCCTGCGACGTACGGCACAGGCCCATGATCTCCCTGGTCGGCGAAAAACTCGTCCAACCATCGCAGCATCGCTGGGTAGAGGGTGGCCAGTTCGGAGCGTTCCGCACTGTCCAGGCTGGCGAGATCGGGCACCGCGCGGTGCGGCAGCAGATGCAGCTCCACCGGCCATCGGGCGGCGGCGGGCACGTACGCCGTCCAGGATGTGCCTTGGTGCACAACCCGCACGCCGGCTCTCCATTCGGCGGCAAGCACGTCCGCGAGCAAGTCGCGCCCTGTGCGGTCGTGATGCGCCACCGCCTGGGCCACCAGCCGCTCGGTACGCGGCGGCATGAACGGGTACGCGTAAATCTGTCCGTGCGGATGGTGCAGGGTCACGCCGGTTTCCGCGCCGCGATTCTCGAAACAGAACACCTGGCTCACCGGCGTTATCGCAGACAGGGCGCGGGTGCGGTCGGCCCACGCCTCGATCACGGTCGCCACCCGATGCGGGGTGAGCTCGGCGAAGGAAGTGCTGTGCGCGCTGGTGAAACAGACCACTTCACAGCGGCCGACTGCGGGCCGTTGCGGCCACAGTGGATCCCCATCGAGCCAGGCCGGCACGGGGTCCACGGCTGCGGCCAGGCTGGGATACCGGTTGTCGAAGACCACCACGTCGTAGTCGTCGGCGGGAATCTCGGTCAACGCTCCGCGCCGGCTGGGGCACAGGGGGCAGCGTGCTGCCGTAGGCAGGTGTGTGCGGTCCATCCGGTGCGGGGCAAAGATCACCCACTCTCCGGTGAGCACATCGCGGCGCATGGTCGGGTGGGACTGATCAGCGGGTAGATCGCGGGAGTCATGGAGGGTTCGGGTCGCCGTGCCTGATGCGTACGGTTCACGGTCGTCGTAGTACGTCAACGCGCGACCATCAGCCAGACGAATGCGGGTGATCCTGATCAAGGCACGCAGCTCGGTCAAGCGCGCCAGCATGGCGCACAATCAAATAGTGGGACGTCCTACCATTTCGGCATCCGAGAGGATACCGTGCTGCTCATGAGCGCCACGCCAGCCTTCATCCGACTGCCACACCCTTCTCCAATGCCACCGCAACGGCGGGCGGAGATCCTGGCCGCGCCCGGCTTCGGCCGGTATTTCACCGACCACATGGTCGAGATCTGTTGGACCGCCGACCGTGGTTGGCATGACGCTCAAATCGGCCCGTATCGGCCTCTCACGATGGACCCAGCGAGCATGGTGCTGCACTACGGACAGGCGATTTTCGAGGGCCTCAAGGCTTACCGCCAGCCTGACCGCACCGTGTCTTGCTTCCGGCCGCTGGCCAACGCCGCCCGGCTGCGCTCTTCGGCTCGGCGGGTAGCCATGCCGGAACTGCCTGACGAGCTGTTCTTCGGCTCACTGCGTGAGCTGGTGCGCGCTGATGTTGATTGGGTTCCCGCTGCCGGTGGGGAAGAGTCGCTGTACCTGCGACCGATGCTGTTCGCCACCGAGGTCGGCCTCGGCATGCGGCCCGCAGCGACCTACCGGTACCTGGTCATCGCCTCACCGGCTGGACCGTATTTCCGCAACGGGCTGGAACCGGTCAGTGTATGGCTGTGCACTGACTACGTCCGGGCCGCGCCTGGCGGGACCGGAGCAGTCAAGTTCGCGGGGAATTACGCTGCCTCGCTGGTGGTCCAGCAGCAGGCCCTTGACCATGGTTGCGACCAGGTGGTGTGGCTGGACGCGGTCGAGCGCCGCTGGGTGGAGGAGATGGGCACCAACAATCTGTGCTTCGTCTTTGGTGAGGGGCCGCGGGCCCGGCTCGTGACTCCTGAGCTCACCGGCGCCTTGCTCCCTGGTATCACCCGCGATTCCCTGCTGACCCTGGCCCAGGACCACGGGCTGACCGTCGAGGAACGACGAATCTCCACCGAAGAATGGGAAAAGGGCGTCCAGACCGGGGACATCACCGAAGTCTTCGGTTGCGGTACCGCTGCGGTGATCACCCCCGTCGGCCGGGTCGCCTACGCCGGCGGCGAGTTCACGATTGGTGACGGCGCACCTGGCCCCGTCACCATCCAGCTCCGAGCCTCCCTCACCGCCATCCAACGCGGCGCCGCCCCCGACCCCCACCACTGGATGGTCCCGCTCACCTGATCTTGCTCCCTGCGCGCTCCGGCGATCGCTTTGATCCTGAATGTCGCCATATCGGGATCAGGCCACTGCGCAGACGGTGAGGATAATGGTGGTGGTCAGCTCGCTGGTGGCACCGAGGACGTCGCCGGTGACGCCACCGAGGCGGCGGTTGGTATGCGCGCAGAATGCGACCACGGCCAGCGCGGCCACGGCGACCGCCAGCGTGCCTTGCCACGCGCGGCCGGGCACCGCCAGCAGGCCACCGGCCAGCAGGATGGCAAACCAGGCCACAGGTACTGCGACGGGCTGGCTACCGGCAACGAGCATCCCCAAGCCCACGGGCCGCGCCGCCGGCACGCCCCGGCGGGCACACCAGCTGAAGGCGGCTCGTCCCGCGATCAGTGCCAGTACCACCGGGATCAGCCGGCCCGTGTGCCCGAGCGTTCCCAGGGCAGCGGCCTGCGTGGTCAGCACCAGCACCAAGGCGATCACGGCGAATGGACCGCACGAGCCGTCCCGCATCACCTCCAGCGCCCGCTGGGCGCCTCCGTAACAGCCCAACCCGTCGGCAGTGTCAGCCAGCCCGTCCAGATGCATCGCGCGCGTGCATCCAGCCAGCGTCGCCACCACGATCAATCCAGCCAGCAGCGGTGGCGCACCGAGCACATGCAGACCAGCCAGTAGTCCGGCAGCCAGCAGACCCAACGCGGCACCGACCACGGGCGCCCAGTACAACGCCCGCCGGGCGGCATCGAAACCGACGTCGACGGGCGTTCCCACCGGTAAGACGGTCAGCCAGGACAACGCCAGCCGCAGGCCCCGGCTCACGTTGCCGGCAGCGGAGCACCTACCGGCCCGGAAACGCCGGCATCGGCGAAGGTAGCCATCTCGGCGAGGATGCGGACGGCCATCTGTACCAGCGGTAGCGCGGCTAGCGCGCCGGAGCCCTCACCGAGCCGCATCCCGAGTTCGAGGAGCGGGTCGAGCTCCAGATGCTGCAGCGCCAGCGTGTGCGCCGGCTCCGCCGAGCGGTGCCCGGCCACCCACCACTGCCGAGCTCCGGGTGCCAGGTCCTCAGCGAGCATCGCCGCTGCTCCGACGACCACTCCGTCGAGAATGACCGGTGTGCGCCGGACCGCGGCTTGGGCGAGAAATGCAGCCATCGCAGCGATGTCGGCACCGCCTACGCTCCGCAGCAGGGCTACGGGATCATTCACCACCGGGCGGGCCCGGCGCAACGCATCTCGGATCGCAGCGGCCTTGCGCATCCAGCCGGCGTCGTCGATACCGGTGCCCCGGCCTACCACGGCCACCGGCTCTGCTCCGGTAAGTGCAGCCACCAGCACAGCGGCGGGCGTGGTGTTGCCGATTCCCATGTCGCCTGCGATGAGCAGGTCGGCGCCACGATCGATCTCCTCGTCAGCAATCGCCACTCCGGCATCCAGCGCCTGGATGACTTCCACCTCGGTTAGCGCATCCTCCAGATGGATATCGCCGCTGCCGCGGCGGACCTTGTGCTTGGTGACCAGTGGCGGTGTGGCGACTGTGGCCGGATCGCAGTCCACGGCCACGTCCACCACCCGTACGGTGGCCCCGCTCGCCGCGGCCAGCACGTTCACTGCCGCACCTCCGCTGAGAAAGTTGGCCACCATTTGCTGGGTGACCTCGCTGGGATAAGCGGATACGCCTTGCGCGGCAACGCCGTGGTCTCCGGCGAAAATCACGACTTGTGGCCGGACGAATGCATGTGGTGGGCACACTCCCTGACACGCGGTCGCCCATACGCCTAGTTCCTCTAGTCGACCGAGGGAACCGGCGGGTTTGGTCAGTTGTTCATGACGGGCCACGGCTTGGCGGTGGGCTTGCTGGTCGGGTGGCGTGATCGTCGGGAACTTCACGCGGCTCTCCTGTAATTCGGTATCCGCTCGCGTGGCCCATCTTCGTCCCTATCCCGTGGCCGGTGCGGCTGGGTTGTGTTGCTGTGCAGCGTGCTGGGAGACGGGTTAACGCAGTGTAAGAGGTAGGCCCGCCACCATGAGCACGACCTCCTGGCAGATCGCGGCGAGTTGCGCGTTGAGCGCGCCCAGCTCGTCGCGGAACAGCCGCCCCGAGTAGGTGGCTGGCACCACACCGAGGCCCACTTCGGCGCTGACTATCACCAACCGCGCCTGGCAGGATGCCACTGCCGACACCAGCTCGGCGCACCGAGCACGGCAGGCGGGAATTACCGCTTGATCGTCCCAGGCTCCGGCATCGTCCAGCTCTCCAGCCAGCCAGGTTGCGATGTCATCGATCAGCACCGGCACGGCACCGGCACCGCGTAGCGCGCTAGCTAGGTCGGCCGGCTCAACAGTCCGCCAACCTAAGGGTCGGCGGGCTGCATGCGCGGCGATCCGGGCCTCCCATTCAGCGTCGTCAAGCCGGCGGCGAGCGGTTGCCAGGTAACACACCACGGGTTCCTGAAATAAGCCTTCGGCATATGCCGACTTGCCCGAGCGCGCCCCGCCGAGCACCAGCGTCCGCATCGAGCCAGACACTACCGTCGGGTGAGCCCGAGGAGCTGATGACGGCATGTCATGACCGTCCGGTGCGCTGGAAAGGGAGGCTGGACCCGGTTACGGGACTGGGTCGCCGGGATTGACGCGCGGCTTGGGAACCCGCATCCGGCGCATCTGGGTAGCTCTGGTCATGGCGTAAAACGCCAGGCTTGTCCCGGAATCCGTTGCTTTGGGGAACCGCTCGCGGACGCGGCGGGTGACGATCCGGCCCAGCAGCACGCCTTCGATGATGATCGCCACCAGCATCAACATGGACACCAACGACCCGTATGACTGCACGATCGGCGGCATCAGCATCATCACGATCACCAGTAGGGCCAGCGGCATGAAGGCACCGGCAAGGTGGCGCCGCGAGTCCACGAGATCGCGCACGTAGGCCTTGACCGGTCCGCGGTCGCGCGGCAACAGGTACTTCTCGTCCCCGGCAAGCATGCGTTCGCGACGCTGGGCGGCGGCATTGCGGCGCTCTTCTTTCGAACCCCGCATGCGGGCCAGGGCCTCCCGCTGCGTGCGC
Organism: Pseudonocardiales bacterium; assembly: GCA_019241525.1. Lineage (GTDB taxonomy): Bacteria > Actinomycetota > Actinomycetes > Mycobacteriales > Pseudonocardiaceae. The sequence goes on along the minus strand of JAFAWY010000080.1, from coordinate 26,722 downwards.
GGTGGCGGTGGAGCGGGACCGCGCTTGCGTCCCTCTGCTTCGCGGCGGCTAGGGGTGGGCCTGCCCTTGCCGGTGGTGCGGATCGGTGGGCTCGCCTCCACAGCAGGCTCCGGCTCCGAATCGGTGGTGCCGGAGTTGGTGTTGCCGCGCAGGAACCTCACACTGCCCAGCCTAGGGGCAACGGGCGCGCTCCTGGCGCTGCAGGTCGATATGCCACCATCGGATAGCAGGAATCACCCGTCGACCGCGGGCGTTCGCGTAGAGTGGGAACAGCCGTCCGTGCCTAGCGCAGATATTCAGGGGAGAACCATGACCGTCGACAACGCCGCTGGCACGCAGGTGCCCACGCACGGTGTCGAGCTCACCGACGCCGCCGCCGCCAAGGCGAAGGCGTTGCTCGACCAAGAGGGTCGCAACGACATGAACTTGCGCATTGCCGTGCAACCAGGTGGTTGTGCCGGGCTGCGCTACCAGCTCTTTTTCGATGAGCGCACGCTTGACGGGGATGCCAAGCGCGACTTTGACGGCCTCGGTGTGGTGGTCGACCGGATGAGCGCACCATACCTGCAGGGCGCCGTGATCGACTTCGTCGACACCATCGAGAAGCAGGGCTTCACCATCGACAACCCCAATGCCGGGGGCTCCTGCGCCTGCGGCGATTCCTTCAACTAGTCTGGCGTGTCGGGCGCCGGTGCCTGGTGTGCCGCTAGCCGGTGCCCGGTTAGACCTGTACGGGATAGCGTGGTTCGGGCACAGCAGGCGCAATCCGCTGCTCAATGAAAATGCCGTGCCAGAGCATGAAGACCAACAGTGCCCAAATCCGCCTGCTGTAGTCCCGCGGACCTGCGCGGTGCTCATCGAGCATCCGGTGCACAGTGGCCAGATCAAGAAACTCCCCGGTGCCCGAGTCATCGACAATGCCACGGGCCCAGTCGTGCAGGTCTTTGCGCAGCCAGTGCCGGATCGGCACAGGAAAACCCAACTTGGGTCGATTCAGCACGTGCGCAGGCACAATGTCGCGCAACGCTTGGCGCAGAGCGTGCTTCGTGGTCTCCCGGGTGATCTTTTCGTGCAGCGGGATGGCCGACGCCACCCGGAACACCTCTGGATCCAGGAAAGGCACCCTCAGCTCAAGCGAGTTCGCCATGGTCATCTTGTCGGCCTTGACGAGGATGTCGCCGCGTAACCAGGTAAACAAGTCGACGTGCTGCATACGCGCGACCGGATCCCAACCAGTGGAGGCGGCGTACGCCGCCGCGGTGACATCGGCGTGGGACACGCTCGTGTTGTACCCGCGCAGCACTTCGCGGAGCTGCTCGTCCCGGAAGATCCGCGCGTTGCCGTAGTAGCGTTGCTCGAGTGTCAGGGCGCCGCGACGGAGCAGGTCCTTACCGCGGACACCCTCCGGGATCCGGGTGGAGATCCGGCCCAGGGTGCGGCGCAGGCCACCGGGAACCTTCTCGAACGCCGCCAGCGACAGCGGTTCCCGGTAAATGGTGTAGCCGCCGAAAAGTTCGTCAGCACCCTCGCCGGATAACACCACCTTGACGTGTTCCCTGGCTTCCCGCGCGATGAACCACAGCGGCACCAGCGCGGGATCGGCTACCGGGTCATCGAGATACCACACGATCAATGGCAGCGCGTCGGCAAGCTCGCTGGCTGACACCGTACGGACAACGTGCCGCACCCCGATCGCGGCGGCCGACTCCGCCGCCACATCCACCTCGGAATAGCCCTCACGCTCGAAGCCAGTGGTGAAGGTGATCAGATCGGGATTGTGTTCGCGGGCCAGGGCAGCAATGGCCGTGGAATCAATCCCGCCGGATAAGAAGGCACCGACGGTGACATCCGCTCGCATGTGCTTGGCCACCGAGTCACGCATCGCCGCGGCAATCTCGTCATACAGCGCCTGCGATTCGACCTCGGAGCGGATCCGACGGGGTCGGAAATCGGGATGAAAGTACCGCTGGGTGGTCAGCTGGCCGCCGGGGGAGAGGGTGAACGCCGTGCCCGACTCGATTCGGGTGATCCCGGTGTGCAACGACGCTGGTTCGGGCACGTACTGCAAGGTCAGGTAATGCTGCAGCGCCCGCCGGTCGATAGCCATCGGTACGCCCAGCGTGGGCGCCAGCTCCAGCAGGCTCTTCTTCTCACTGGCGAAAGCCACCCCGCCCGGCCCGGCGCAACTGAACAACGGCTTGATACCGAAAGGATCGCGGGCGCCGAACAGGACCCGGCGTTGCGCGTCCCAGATAACGAACGCGAACATCCCGCGAAGCCGGCCCACAGCAGCGAGCCCAAAGTGGTGATATGCCGCGAGAACCACCTCGGTGTCGCCTGCTGTGACGAAGTTCACCTCATACGGTTTGCCCTGTAGTTCTTCGCGAAGCTCGATGTAGTTGTAAATCTCCCCGTTAAACAGGATCGTGTACCGCTCGGGAGCCTCTGGCGGGCCCCAGCACAGCGGTTGATGCGAGCGTTCGATATCGATGATGGACAACCGGTTGAAGCCGAGCACCACGTCGCGGTCGTGCCAGGTCCCGGTCTCATCGGGTCCGCGATGTCGCTGGCAGCGCAGCGCCGTCGTGACGTCGGCCACGCGCTGCGCCGCATCCTGCTGCGCGGTCAGTAGCCCTACTAAGCCGCACACCAGCTTGTCCTCCCATCAACGAACAGCCTCCGCCGCTAGGCCACTGGCTTAGCGAACCTCCGGCGGCCCAGTATGGCCCCAGGCATGCCGGGCCATTCCTGCCCCGGTCGAGATTGCCTTGTCGCACTGGGTTAGGCTCAGTTGCGGTGGGCTGGCTATCCGCGTCGAATCAACGAGCGCGTCGGGGTCAACGAGGAGGAACAGGCGTGATCGGCGTGGTCCGTTCTCGTGCGGTGCGGTTGCTCAAGGTCGCCACGCTGGTTGCAATGACCGGCTTGGTCTCCACGGGATGCTCGGTATATCAGGTCTTCGCGTTCGGCTGGCCGCAGGGGGTTACCCCGCAGGCCGAACGGATGCGGATGCTTTGGATCTGGGCAACGATAGCTGCCTTGGCCGTCGGGGCAGTCGTCGCAGGGCTTATCATGTGGACGGTCGCCCGGCACCGCAAACGCTCCGACGAGATGCCCCGGCAGTTCCAGTACAACCTGCCGTTAGAAATCATTTACACCGTTATCCCATTCGTCATTGTTTCCGTGCTGTTCTACTACACTGTAACCGCACAGAATTTTGTCAATGCCAAGGTTGATAATCCCGATCTGCGAGTACGGGTAATTGCGTTCCAGTGGAACTGGGAATTCCAATACCTCCAGGATCGACCGGGGAACAACGGGACCTACCAGGTGCGACGTACCGATGACGGGGAGCCCCTGTCCACCGTCGGCTCGTCTACGACCATACCGTTGCTGGTAGTGCCAACCGATCGCGTAGTCGAGTACCGCATCGAATCCACCGACGTGTTGCACTCTTTCTACATCCCAGATTTCTTGTTTAAGCGCGACGTTTTCCCTTACCCGGAGAAAAACGACACCGACAACGTGTTTCAGACCACGGTGCAGCGTGAAGGCGCCTTCGTCGGTCGCTGCGCTGAGTTGTGCGGGACTTACCACTCGATGATGAATTTCGAGATGAGAGCATTGCCCCCGGATCTGTTCGATCGGTATATGGCTTTGCGGGCGCAGACCAACCCACTGACCCATCGCGCATACACCGCGGGAGAAGCCCTTGCGCAGTTGAACTGCGGTGAGCTGTGCGCTCCGCAAGCGGTGACCACCACGCCGTTTGACACCGACCGCACTGTCCGCGAGATCCGCCAGTCGCGGGGGGGCCACTGAACCTTCGGTATGAGACGGTCTAGGGCAGGCTGGAGAGCGAGGCAGCACCATGAGGGTCGAGGCGCGAATCTTCGAAATTCTCACTGCGTTTTTCTTCATCTCCGCCGCGATCTATGGACTGTGGTCGCACGGCGAGCCGGTCGGGTCGGTTGCGATCACCTTGACCGGCGGGCTGACCTTCATCGTGGGCACCTACTTCCGGTTCGTCTCTCGCCGAGTCCGGATGCGCCCTGAGGACAACACCGAGGCTGAGATCTCTGATGGCGCCGGCGAACTGGGTTTCTTCTCGCCCGGCAGTTATTGGCCATTCGGGATGGCGCTGGCGGCGAGCGTGGTCGGTTACGCATTGGCGCTCGACCAGTGGTGGATGGTTGCCATCGGTCTCGCGCTCGTGATTGGCACAGTCTGCGGTCTGGTCTTCGAGTACCACCTCGGCCCAAAGCCGGAGTGAGTATCCGGCTAACTGGTCCGCTCGCGGCGGAGCCGGCCGCCGGTGAGTGAGGCGAGCCGGTACGACGTGCGCTTGTTGACGGTGGAGCACGTCGAGTACTAGGAGTTTGATCGACTGCTGCGGTGCGGTCGAGTAAGTTGCTGCCACTATCTGCTTTGGTGGTCTGGACGCAGTTCGATGCGTGGCAGGTATATCTCAACGGGTGGTAGTCACCGCTGAGCGCGGCCCACATCGATGCCATCGGTGGCGATGATCTGCCAGCGATCGGGGGATGAACCCGCGGTCGTAGTAGTCTGCGGGGTTATCCCTGGGGCCCGTATGAATGTCGTGTTCGTGCGCAATTGCGCGCGGCAACAGCCACCTCGAGTAGTTTGCCGGGTGCCGCCCGCGCATCGTCACGGGTGGCACCTGGCGGCCGCAACGCCTCGTGCTCAGTGGTGCACAGCCCGATCCGCTCTGGCGTGGGCTAGCCGCCACATGTGGTGGGTATCGGACGCGTCCACACCCTCGCCTGGACTCTTTTTAGTCGCTGGGCTGTTGTGGCCGACCTGCCAGCTTTCGGCCCGAACCGTCGGCGCTGGTGCTGTCGCCATTGACGGATTCGTGGCGGGCCTGCTCGAGTGCCGTCGTCTCAGCTGCCGGATCTGGACGGAATATCGATCCAGGTACTGGGGATCCTGCCGAGCCGAGCTGGTTCATCCGCTTGGGCACCCGCGCACCTTGGTACTCCAGCGGGACGGGATGGCCGTGGTCATCGACCCCGCCGAGAGGCTGGTGCACCTCGATGAACTCCCCATGGGGCAGCCGCTTGATGATGCCCGTCTCGATCCCGTGCTCAAGGATTGACCGGTCAGCGCGCTGCAGACCGAGGCAGATCCGGTAGGTGACGTAGTAGGCGATCGGCGGCAGTAACAGCATGCCGATGCGCCCGGCCCAGGTGGTGGCATTCAAGGAGATGTCGAACGTGTACGCGATCACGTCATTGCCGCCGGAAAGCAGCAGGATGAACATGAAGGAGATCGCCATCATGCCCAAGCCGGTTCGCACCGGTACGTCTCGGGGCCGCTGCAGCAGGTTGTGCGAGGCGTTGTCCTTCGTCAGCTTCCGTTCAATTGCCGGGTAGGCGAACGCCAAGCTGAACATGATGGCGGGGATCACCATTGTCGGCCAGAACGATGCGGGGATCATGTAGTTGCCGAGGTAGATCTCCCAGGCCGGCCATAGCCGGGTGGATCCGTCGAGCCAACCCACGTACCAGTCGGGCTGCGAGGCGGCCGAGACTTGAGACGGGTTGTAAGGGCCGAAGTTCCAGATTGGGTTGATCTGGAACAGCCCTGCCATGAGGCAGATCACGCCGATGTTCGTCAGAGCAAAGCCGGTGGCCTTGGTTGCGAAGATGGGCAAAATACGGACCCCGACCACATTGCGCTCGGTGCGCCCAGGCCCGGGGAACTGAGTGTGCTTCTGGTACCAGACCAGCCCGAGATGCACCGCGATTAGCGCGACCAGGATGCCCGGGATGAGCAGAACGTGGATGATGAAGAACCGGGGAATGATCAGCGTGCCGGGGAACTCGCCGCCGAAGATTGCCCAGTGCGCCCAGGTACCGATGATCGGTGGAGACATCGTAATTGCGGAGATGATCCGCAGACCCGTTCCGGACAGCAGGTCATCAGGCAGTGAGTAGCCGGTAAGGCCCTCAAGCCCGGCCAGCAGCGCGATGATGACACCGATCACCCAGTTTGTCTCCCGCGGCTTGCGAAAAGCGCCGGTGAAAAACGTACGGAACATGTGAGCGACGATGGCCGCGACGAACAGCAGCGCTGCCCAGTGGTGCACTTGGCGGATAAACAACCCACCACGGACATCGAAGGAAAGCTCTAACGTCGACGCGTACGCCCGGGACATCTCGATGCCGCGGAGGTTGGAGTAGACGCCGTTGTATTTGACCTCGTCCATAGAGGGGTCGAAGAACAGCGTCAGGTACGTCCCCGACAGCAGCAGCACGATGAAGGTGTTCAGCGCGATTTCACCGAGCATGAACGACCAGTGTGTCGGGAACACCTTGTTGATCTGCCGGCGCACACCGGACGCGAGGTGGAACCGCTGATCTAGCTCGTCGGCTGCCTTGGCAGCCCGCGCAGAGAGGCCGGCAGAGTTAGCAGCAGAGCCGGCCGGTGTGGAAGGGGTCGACATCGTGCTCATGACCTCCGTTCCCAGAACGCTGGTCCCACGGGTTCGATGAAGTCGCCCTTAGCGTAGAAGTATCCCTCATCGTTGACGTCGATATGCAGCTGAGGCAAGGCTCGGGTGGCCGGACCAAAGATCGGCTTGGCGTACTCCAACATGTCGAACTGGGACTGATGGCACGGGCACAGCAGCCGAGCAGTCTGGGCCTCGTAGAGCGACGCGGGGCAGCCCAGGTGGGTGCAGATCTTGGAGTACGCGTAGAAGTCGCCGTAGTGGAAGCTGACCTGACCCTTGCGCTGGATCACCCTCGCGGCCTGCTCGGGGTGCAACCGGATCAGCATGACCGGGCTGTCGGAGGCCCGCATTGCCTCTTGGGCCTCTTGCTCGGTCCACGAGCGCTTGTAGGGAAAGACGGTCGCGATGCTGCCCGCAGCGAGGTCTTCGGGACGGGCCAGGGTGACGTGTTCGGAGTCATAGCGAAGGAACACCGGCTCACCGTTGGCTGAGTGCCAAGGTGTCACCCACAGCGCGGCCTCGTTCCCGCCCTTCCACGGATTGCGCACCAAGCCACCGAGAGCGAAAACGCCCAGCCCGGCACCGAGGACTAGGCCTCCGATTCCAGCCGCTCGCTTGATGAGTGATCGCCGTGCGATGCCGCTGCTGATTCCGGAGTCGGCCAGGATCGCGCCGACCGTGGCCCGGTCAACTTCCGAAGACCCACCCATATGCCGCTCCTGCACCGCCGTTTCGTGCGGTAGCAGGTTGCGGGCGTAGCCGATCGTCCCGGCACCGACGGCGAAAACCGCCAATCCGAGCAGCACCCCGATGATCGGCGTGTAGAGCTGGTAAAGCAGGTGCCGGTCTCCGGGGCTGCCAGGCGGAGCATATTGGAAGGGCCAGAACAGGTACGCGGCTAAGAAGCCCAGTCCAGCCAGGGCTGCGAGGAAAAACCACCGCGCGACTGCGCGTTCAGTGCGCTTCTCCGCGCGGGTGCCTGGCACCGGGAAGGGATCTTGCCGGTGCACGATGGTCACGCCGTCCAGCGAAGAGCCCAACCTGACCAAATCTTCGCGGCTGGCTGTTGACAAGTCGGCGTCATTGGGCAGCTGCGGTCCGCCGGTAGATCCCCGCTGGGCACTCATGCCTTCGCTCCGATCCACAGGGTGACTCCCACCAGCGCGGCGATCCCGACGATCCAGGCGATAAAGCCCTCGGGCACCGGCCCGAACCCCCCGAGAGCGTAGCCACCCGGATTGTTGTGCTCCTTGCTGAAGGAGTCCACGTAGGCGATGATGTCGCGCTTGTCTTGGGGAGTGAGCTGCCGATCAGAGAACCGCGGCATGCTTTGCGGCCCGCTGACCATCGCGGTGTAGATCTGCTTGTCATTCACACCCCTAATGGCGGGTGCGTACTTACCAGAGGACAACGAGATACCGCGGCCGGTGAAGTTGTGGCAGGAAGCACAGTTGAGGCGGAACAACTCGCCGCCCCGGGCAGGGTCGCCGCCCGCAAGGCTGTCCTTAGGCACCTCCGGCCCACCGCCATTGGCTTGCACGAATGCACCTAGCGCGTCGATTTCCTGTGGGCTGTACTGGACCGGCTTCTCGGAAATCTGCGCCTCTTGCCGGGATGCAGGCATGCGTCCAGTGGAGACCTGGAAGTACACCGCCGCCTCGCCGACACCGATCAGGCTTGGGCCACGGCCTTGCACTCCTTGAAGATTAGTGCCGTGGCAGCTGATGCAGGCGTTGTTGTAGAGCTGCTCGCCCTGGCGTACCAGCGCAGGATCCACCTGAGCGTGCGCTGTCTGTGGTTGCGGTGCGAATATCACATAAAGGCCACCGGCCGCCAACAACGCGACGCCGAGTGCCAATATCCGTGACCATCGGCGACGTGCAGAGCTGCGACGTCCCGGCTTCCCAGCGGGGCCTGATGATCTGCTAGGGATCGATCCGCTGGCGCCCGATTGGGCGTCGGGTGTGGCGCTGGTCATCGGTCTCGGCTACCCCCGCTATTTGGTCTTTCTTCGGCGTTAGGTGTTCAGGCTGACGTCTCGGCTCCGTTGCTAGGGCAAGAAGTAGATGGTTGCGAAGAGGCCGATCCATACCACATCAACGAAATGCCAGTAGTACGACACGACGATCGCGGCGGTGGCTTGCGCCGGGGTGAACTTGCTGAGCGTTGTCCGGATCATGAGGACGATGAACGCGATCAACCCGCCGGTCACGTGCAGGGCGTGGAAGCCGGTGAGGAGGTAGAACACTGTGCCGTAGGCCTGCGACGGAATCGTGAGATGCTCTTCAGTGACGAGGTTGCGGTACTCGTTGGCGGCGCCCAGAACGAAGAACAAACCCATAACGAAGGTGATCGAGTACCAGAGTCTGAGCCCGAATACATCACCCTGCTCAGCCTTGAAGACTCCCCACTGGCAGGTGAACGATGACGCAACCAGGACGATCGTGATCACCAAGGCGTAGGGTATGTCGAGGTGAATCGGCTCGCCGGTCACCACGTTGATTGGTGGCCACGGCCCGTCATGCTGGGCTTTAACTGTGAAGAACATCGCGAAGAGGCCGGCGAAGAACATCAACTCGCTCGACAACCACACGATGGTGCCGACGCTCACCATGTTGGGTCGGTTAAGCGAATGCACCCGCTGGCTGATGGAGGGGCCTGCCAGGCTCGACGAGGTCACGTTGAGCATTATGACTAAGGGTGCCGACGCAGAGGGGACCGGGGGCAACCGACACCGCCAGGAGAGGCGATGCGGTCCTGGTGGTCTAGCTCACGTGGTGATACGCGGGGCCGGATCGTAGCACTTAGCGTCAAGGCCACGCCGCCTCACATCGCCAAGCGATTGCCCGTATACCATGGTGTGCCACTGGCTGAAGGCCATACCGGCCGATGCGCAGTCGATGTACCCAGGCTGGTGTCTGCACGGATTTGGACAGCAGCCGGAACGTGCAAGCCACACCGGACAGCAGTTACATCGGACAGCGAGGCCTTGGAACGCCAGGGAATACCAGATGAACGATGCGAGTGACGCCACCACCGTGCTGGTATTCAGCCACCGGCCACAGGTGCGCGAGGCCATCATCAACGCTGTCGGGCGGCGTCCCGCGCCCGACCTAGGCCGCTTGCGGTATGTGGAAGCCAGCACGATCGACGAGGTGCTGGCCGAGGTTGATGCAGGCCGAATCGACCTGGCCATCCTCGACGGCGAGGCGCAGCCGACCGGTGGGATGGGGTTGTCTCGGCAGCTGAAGAACGAGATTGCAAACTGCCCACCGATCATCGTGTCGGTGCAGCGCCGGGATGATCGGTGGTTGGCGGTCTGGTCGCAGGCAGATGCGGTGATCGTGCACCCGCTGGATCCGCTGGCGGCCGCGGAGACCGTGGCGCAAGTATTGCGTTCGCGCCGGCAGCATGCCGCGAACGGCTGAGGCCGGCAGGATGGCAGCACCAACCCGAGTGCCTAGTTGGCCGGCTTTACTCGGCCAGTTGATGGCCGGCACTGATCTGGACAGTCAGGACGCTTCCTGGGCGATGGACCAGGTGATGTGTGGTGCGGCCACACCTGCTCAGGTGGCCGCCTTTGTCGTCGCATTGCGGGCCAAGCGTGAGACTCCAGCGGAAATCGCCGGCCTGGTGGCTGGCATGTTGTCGCACGCGCGGCGAGTGCACTTTCCCCAGCGGGCGGTGGACGTGGTTGGCACTGGGGGTGACCAAGCCCACACCGTAAATATCTCGACCATGGCAGCGTTGGTCACTGCTGCCGCAGGTGCCCCGGTGATCAAGCATGGTAACCGGGCGGCGTCATCCCAATGTGGTGCCGCGGACGTGCTTGAGGCATTGGGTGTGGCGATCGACCTGGGGCCAGATCAGGTCGCGCAGTGCGTTGCCGAGGCCGGCATCGGATTCTGCTTCGCACCGCTGTTCCACCCGGCGATGCGGCACGCGGCCGCGGTTCGCCGGGAGATCGGGATATCCACTGCGTTTAACTTCCTGGGACCACTGACCAATCCGGCTCAGCCGGAGGCGGCGCTGGTGGGATGCGCGGATCTGCGAATGGCGCCGGTGCTCGCCCAGGTTCTCGCCGACCGTGGAGTCAGTGCGCTGGTCGTCCGAGGCGATGACGGACTCGATGAGATCACCACGACCACCACGACCTCGGTGTGGATAGTCCAGGCGGGAGTGGTACGGCGTGACCGGTTGGACCCGGCCGCGTTAGGGGTGCCAGTAGGTCGCCGCGACGATTTGCGCGGTGGGAACGCGGCGGCCAATGCAGTTGCGGTGCGGCGCCTGCTGGCTGGGGATTCCGGCCCGGTTCGTGATGCCGTGTTGGTCAATGCGGCAGCAGCGTTGGTGGCCCATCGCGGCCTGGACGGCAACCTGATGGAGAATCTTTCTGAGACGACACAGCGCGCCGCGCAAGCTGTTGACTCCGGCGCCGCGGCCATGCTGCTGGAGCGGTGGACGAGCTTGACTAATCAGCTATCTGGAGCTTCACGCTCACCAGTTGGTAGCTCTTCAAGTACCGCCAACTCGGCTGGCGAGGATCGTTAACCGCAGCAATCCGCCCGCCATCATCAGGGATGTGTGATGGAGTTGGGTGCTGTTAAGAGCCGCTCAGGTTGGCCGTACTTGAAGAGCGACCAACCTGAGCGTCAATTGTGACGCTGGGTAATCGATAATTGTGTTATGCCGCGCCGGTGTGGCGATGTTACTTCGTTGGGGTGAGTATTCGCGTCCCAATCATGCCTGGGCCCGTTACCCGAATAAAGCGGGATCATGTCCTGCTTCTTAGTCAGGCATACGGACGGGGTCCGAGAACAGGAGATGGCCGCGGGTGGTAGTCCATCCTCGGAAACATGTGCTTCGCGGTATGGCGGCGAGCCTGGCCTTTGCCGCTGCCATAGGCATGCCGCCGGTGGTTGCGTTTGCTGATCCAGCCCCCGCGCCAGGCCCTGGCGATGCGGTAAACCAGGCGCGGGCGTTGAGCCGGCAAGCTGAGATGATCACGGAGCAGTGGAAGTTGGCCACTGACCGGCTGCTTGCTCGGCAGGCCGATGCGGAGAAGGCGCACCACGATGCGGCAGCCGCGACAGCTATGGCTGACCAGGCCCGCGATGCCCAGAAAGAGTTCCGCGCTCAGGTAGATCGGCTAACGAGCGCCACTTTCGAAGGCGTCCGAGTCAGCAGCCTCACCGCGATGCTGATCAGTGACTCGCCACAACAATTCATGGATCAGATGGCGGCGCTTGACGTGCTGGCGGTGAGCAATCGCACCGCGATGGATAAGCTCGCCGCTGCGGTCGCTCGTACCGAGCAGGCGGAAACCGCTGCCACCGATGCTGAGACGCGCGCGGCCGTCGCCGAACTCGATGCCGCTCGCATCGCAGGTGACGTGGCCAAAGCCCGCCTCGAGATGGGCCGTCAGATCAATCTGGTCCAGGAGCGCCTAGGCAAGCTCACCACTGACGAGTTTGCGCACTACGCCTCTGAAGGATTCACCGACTACCCGCTGGATTTGGTCGGGGACACTATCGGCATCAGAGCTCTGCGCGCGGCGCTGACCCGCCAGGGAGCACCGTATATCTGGGGCGCCGAAGGGCCAGCAACCTTCGACTGCTCAGGCTTGGTTATGTGGGCTTATCACCAGGCCGGGGTCAACCTACCCCGGGTGGCGATCGACCAGGCCAGGATGGGGACCCCGGTCACCTCGGGCTTGCTGCCCGGCGACCTCATCGCGCTGTACTGGCCCATCAGTCACATCGGCATATACGTCGGTAACGGTCTCTACATCAATGCGCCGCAGAGTGGCGATGTCGTCAAAGTCGCCCGGGTCCCGTGGCGTGACGTCACCGCCATCCGCCGGATCGGCTGAACCCGGCACATTCCCCACTGGTCACTCGCCGGTGCCAGGTATCCGGTTGCGGAGATTGTCGGTGTAGCGGTCTACCTTCCACGGTGACGAGACCACCAGCGAGAGGAAACCGACATGATCGTGGATTGTGACCGATGCGCGGTGCGCGGTCGCGCCTGTCAAGACTGTGTCATCACCGTGCTACTGGGAGCGCCTCCCGGCGGGGTGGAGTTGGACGGTACCGACTGCTCCGCGCTGGACACCCTCGCTGAGGCCGGCATGGTGCCCCGCCTCCAGTTGGTGGACCGCCACGAGGATCGGCGGACCGGGTGGGGAGGGCCTGTCAGCGACCTCCACCAGCGTGACCGGGGCGAGCGGTCGGCCACCGACGGTAAGCGGTCGCGACGGCAGGTGGGCTGATCGGTGGAGCCGAACGCTGCTCTAAGCGTGGTGACGCCCGTCGTGCAAAACGGCCAACTTGTCCCATTGCTGGCGCGTCGGTGATGACAGTGCCGGTGACTTTTCGTAATCTTCCCGAGACTTTGCGGTAGCTGCCTCCCGGTCGGGAGGCAACGCGAGTCACCGCCGAATCGCCTGGGTTGATGAGTTAAGCCGGGGATCCAGCTTTCTTCGGTGAGTCCGGGTGGCAGTCCTACCCGCCCGGGACGGGCTACTTTCATCCGGTCGATCCCGTTAGCCCCGGTAGGCGGTCTAAGGGAAGAGGAGACAGCCGCGACGTGTCGTCGCAACAGTCGCATCGTCTGGAGTCTGGCGTCTTGACTCGCACGGCCTCGGCGACGATGACCGCCGCAACAGTGGGTCTTCTGGCGACGCTGACGCCTGTTCCAGCTGCTGCAGACCCGGCAGTGCCCGGAGATGGCCCCACTGCTGTCCAGCAACTGGCCGAGCTAAACCGTCAGGCTGAGGTCCTCACTGAAAAGTGGCACTACGCCCGCGATCAGCTCAACGTCCGCCGCGGCGACTTGGATCGTGCTAGGGCAGACGCCAGCGCCGCAACCGCTGCCGCCGGTCGTGCCCGGGAAATCCAGAGCCAGTACCGCGTGCAAGTCGACCGGCTGACCAACGCGTCATTCCAAGGTGCGCGGCTTTCCCAGCTGTCAGCCCTGCTGGTCAGCGATTCACCTCAAGATTTTCTCGATCAAATGTCGGCGCTGGACATGCTCGCGGTGGATAACAAGCAGGCAATGGATCGGCTCACCGGCGCGGTCGTTCAAGCCCAGCAGGCCGAGCGAGCGGCTAACGACGCCGCCACGCGGGCTGGCCAAGCCGAACAGGATGCCGCCCGGATCGAAGGCGACTTGACCCGTGCCCGGGCCGAAATGGACCAACAAATCCAGGTAGTCACCAAGCGTCTCGCAGAACTGACCCGCCAGGCGCGGGCCACATACCTGTCCGGCGGCACTATCCACTTTCCGGTCAATCTGGCAGGAACCGGGATCGCGGTTCATGCCGCGCGTATCGCGCTGAGCAAGCAAGGTTCATCCTACGTCTGGGGCGGCGACGGCCCCATCACCTTCGATTGCTCCGGTCTGGTCAAATGGGCCTTCGAGCAGGCCGGCCTGCCGGGCTTGCCGCACTCAGCCGAAGAACAAGCGCGGATGGGCCGCAGCGTCAGCCAATCGGAGTTACAACCCGGCGACCTCATCGCGCTGTATTCGCCGATCAGCCACATCGGCATCTACGTCGGAAGCGGTCTCTACGTCAACGCACCGCAGTCTGGCGACGTGGTCAAGGTTGTTCCGGTGCCATGGAGCCAAGTCACCGCAATGAGCCGGATTGCTTGAGCCAGCTGCCTACCCGTCTTGGTCGCTACGCCCGGAACCAGGCGTTCCAGCCAAGTCGCAGTCGCACAGTCACGGTCACGCGGCCAGTACGGTCACACCGATGCCGCGGGTCCTGCTGGTAACCAACGACTTCCCACCCCGACCCGGCGGGATCCAGGCTTACCTGCACGAACTGACCATGGCGTTGCCCGCAGGCGCCGTCGCCGTTTACGCACCGGAGTGGCCTGGCGCGGCAGCCTTCGATGCGCGCTTGCCGTTTCCCGTGGTCCGGCATCCCGGCACCCTCATGCTTCCTACGCCAGCGGTGCTGCGGCGGGCCATCGGGCTGGTCCGGGAACTGCAATGTGAGACTGCCTGGTTTGGCGCGGCTGCTCCGCTCGCCCTCCTCGGTCCCGCGCTGCGCCGCGCTGGGGTGAGACGAGTGGCGGCCAGCAGTCACGGGCATGAAGTCGGCTGGTCGATGCTTCCCCCCGGTCGCATCGCGCTGCGCCGGATCGGCAGTGACGCCGACGTGGTGACGGCCGTCAGCCGGTACACCAGGCGCCGGATCGCCTCGGCATTCGGCCCCCAGGCCGCGCTGGAACTGCTGCCGCCTGGTGTTGACTGCGACGTATTTCGCCCGGACCCAGGTGCCCGAGCGGAGATCAGGCGACGCCATCAATTGGGGGACAGCCCGGTGGTGCTGTGTGTGGGGCGGCTGGTGGCTCGCAAAGGGCAGGACATGCTGATGCGCGCCTTACCCGCGATCCGGCGTCAGGTGCCGGGAGCCAAGCTGCTACTCGTCGGTGACGGGCCAGCGCGGGCGGCGTTGTACCGGCTGGCCGAGTCGTGCGAGGTCGGTAACGCGGTGGTATGGGCTGGTTCCGTGCCATGGTCCGCGCTGCCTGCCTACTATGCTGCCGGCGACGTCTTCGCAATGCCCTGCCGGACCCGAGGCCGCGGGCTGGACGTCGAAGGACTTGGTCTGGTGTTCCTGGAGGGTGCGGCAACTGGCTTGCCGATCGTGGTGGGTGACGCCGGTGGGGCGCGGGAAACTGTGCGCCGCGGAGATACTGGTGAGCTGGTGAACGGCCGGGACTTGGCGGCGGTGACCCACGCCGTCGCGACGCTACTAGCCAATCCCGAGCAGGCCGCAGCGATGGGTCACCGTGGGCGGTGCTGGATGCAGGAGGGATGGCAGTGGTCTAGCCGAGCAGGGCGGCTACGTGGCCTGCTCGGCGGCGCGTAGGCGGGGTAAGCGGCCTTCCCTACCGCATACCGTTCACGAGGCGTACAGCGCCTCGATATCGGCGGCGAATTCCTTGGCCACTACTGCGCGCCTGATCTTCAGGCTCGGAGTCAGCTGGCCGCTTTGTTCGGTGAAATCGATCGGCAGGATGCGGAACTTGCGGATTGCCTCAGCTCTCGACACGGTCTTGTTGGCCTGGTCCACTGCGTGCTGCACCTCGGCGCGGAGATCCGGATCATCGACCAGGTCGGCGACCGAGTCGCCGGCCGGCTTGTGGTGCTCGGCGCGCCACGCCGGCAGCACCTCGGCGTCGATCGTGATCAATGCGGCAACGAAAGGTTGCTGGTCGCCCACCACCATGCATTGGCTAACCAAGCGATGAGCGCGGATCCGGTCCTCCAAAACAGCGGGGGAGACGTTCTTGCCGCCAGCAGTGACGATGATCTCCTTCTTACGTCCGGTGATCCGCAGGAAGCCGTCCTCGTCTAGATCTCCGAGATCGCCCGTGTGCAGCCAACCATTGACGAGTGCTTCCCTGGTGGCCGGTTCATCGTGCCAGTAGCGGCGCAGAACTCCAGGGCTTTTGATCAATACCTCGCCATCGTCGTTGATCCTGATTGACACCCCACCCAACGGCTTTCCCACGGTGCCGATCTTGAGATTCTGGTGGGTGTTAAGCGTGGCGGGCGCAGTTGTCTCGGTCAGTCCGTATCCCTCCAGCACTGTCACCCCAATACCGCGGAAGAAGTGTCCGAGCCGCTCACCCAGTGGTGCGCCGCCGGAGATCGCCGCGACACACCGATTACCGAGCACCGCCCGGAGCTTGGCATAGACCAGTTGATCGAACACTGCATGTTTGGCGCGCAGGGCGAGCCCGGCCCCGCCAGCGTCCTGGGCTCGGCTCCACTCGATGGCGGTGGCGACGGCGATGTCGAAGATGCGGCCCTTGCCGTCGGAGTGGGCTTTCTGCTTGGCCGCGTTGTAGACCTTTTCAAACACCCGCGGCACCGCCAGCACGAAGGCGGGACGGAATTCAGCCAACTCGGCCGCAAGGTTCTTGGCATCAGGTGCGTGCCCCAGCGTGATTCGCTGGTACACGCAGCAGGTCTGGCAGATACGCGCAAGGACATGAGCCAGCGGGAGGAACAGCAGCAGCGACTGGCCGGGCTGCATCAACTCCGGTAGCGCAGCCACGGCCGATCGGGTCACACCGAGCAGGTTGCGATGGGTGATCTCGCACCCCTTGGGCCGTCCAGTGGTGCCGGAGGTATAGATCAGTGTCGCCAGATCGTCCGCGCGCACGGCCGAGGCGCGCTCCCGTGCTGCTTCAGTGGAGACCGCCCTCCCCAGCTTTGTGAGCTCCTCGATCGCCGGCATGACGTTCCCGGCCGGCTCGATCTGCCAGATCCGCCCGGGCTCGACCACCCGATCGGCCATTATCTGCACCATTTCACGGTGCGCCGACGTCTCGGCAATGATCGCCTTGGCGCCGGAATCGGTGAGAATCCACTCCACCTGCTCGACGGACGATGTTTCATATATCGGGACTGTCACAGCGCCGGCAGCCCAGATCGCGTAGTCCAGCAGGGTCCACTCATACCTGGTCTTGGAGATCAGCGCGACCCGATCCCCCTGCTCGAGGCCCGCTGCGGCGAGGCCCTTTGCCACCGCGGTGACCTCACCGGCGAAATCCCTCGCTGTGACATCGATCCAGGCATCGGCCAACCGGCGGCGGAAGCTAATACTGCTGCCGAAGCGTTCGGCGTTGGCCCACACCGCATCGGTCAGGTTCTCTTCGTCGCCCACCGTAGTGGTGGCGGGAACCATTAACTCCCGCACCGGTACCTCCGCAGCGTGCCATTGCTCTTGTCTTTCCTGGCAACGTATCGCGACCGGCGTTTGATCCAACAGTCCTTGCTTGCGCCGACGAAGACCCAAGATCTTGCCTGCCCAGCGGCGCCTGCACCGGTAGCCTGCCTGACCGTGCGGGTCCACGTGGTGTCCGACGTGCATGGCAACGTGGACGCGCTGGCGAGGGCGGGTGACGGTGCTGATGTGCTACTGGTGCTCGGAGATCTGATCGATTTCGTGGACTACCACGATCACTCTGCTGGGATCCTTGGCTCGGTATTCGGTCCTGCCGCGGTCGAGCGCTTCGCGCAATTGCGTTCCGTCGGGGAGCCGGGAGCAGCGTACGCTTTCGTGCGGCGGCTGTGGGATCAGCTGCCGGATTCGCCCACGCTCGTTCGCCAAGCGATCTCAGAGCAGTATGAACGGCTTTTTGCGGCCCTCCCGACCCCGACCTACGCTACCCCGGGCAATGTGGACCTCCCTGAGCTGTGGCCACATTTCGCGCATGCGGGCATCCATGTCCTGGACGGTCAGAGCACTGATATCGGTGGCCTGCAGTGGGGTTTTGTCGGCGGTGGGTTGTTGCCGAGCGGGGTCGTCCCGCAGCGCGAGCCGGTCTTCCGGTCTTACCTGCGCACGCCGGAGCAGTATGCGGCGGCTGTCGCAGCGCTCGGGCGGGTGGACATGTTGTGCAGCCATATCCCGCCAGCTGTGCCCGAACTGCTTTACGACGTCCGGGCTCGGCGACCCGAGATCGGCTCGGAGGACCTGCTCGCGGTGATCCACCGCGACCGTCCGCGGGCTGCCCTGTTCGGCCACGTTCATCAGCCGCTGGCCAGGCGGGTGCGGGTAGGCCGAACCGAGTGCGTCAACGTGGGACACTTTCAGCGCACCGGCGTGCCGTATGTCGTGGTCATTTGACATTCGGGTGCTACAACCGCGCTCCATCGTCGGATTCGTCCGCTGATGGACCAGGCCGCAGCCCAACCACCAGCCACCCGATGCCCGCGGTGACCGCGAGGAGACCGAGCGGCGTCGCTACCCGTTCGCCCAAATGCAGCACGTTCGGTGCAGCCAGCAGCAAGATGCCCACGGCAAGGGTGAGCACGCCGCCCACTGTCCGCGGCCGAGGCATCGGAAGCGGTGGTGGTTCGGGCGGGTCAAAGTGTTCCTCGCCAGGGTCGGCCTCGCAGTCACAGCCAACCCAGCTGGCTTCGTCCAACTGTGCCGGTAATCCCTGGGCCCGTAAGCCATCGACGATGCGGGCGAAGGCAACGTCGGTGTCGTCCACGCTATCCCTCGGACGGTCGTCCTGACGATCCCGCCATCCTGGGCCGTCGCGCTCCTCGGGATCGGGATAGTTCAACTGGGGACACCACTCTCCACGCATAGGCAGGCTCCTGCGAGGCTTGACAGTACCGGCCCAAGAGACGTCCAGCGGCTGCGTACTTGCCGCTGCTCGAACCTGCATCGGCGGGTGCTGCGTACGCCAGGATGACGGGGGCATCATTGTGTCCCCGATATGGTGCTCCATAGGTTGGTTTGACGCGCTCGCCCGGTGGCGAGGGAAGGATCGGTAGGCGGTGTTCTACTGGCTGCTCAAACACATGCTGCTAGGCCCGCTGTTGAGGCTGACGTGTCACCCTCAGGTCCGGGGCGTCGAGCATATTCCCAAGCGCGGTGGCGCTATTCTGGCCAGCAATCACCTCGCGGTTGCAGACTCATTCTTCCTGCCGCTAATGATCCGCCGCCGGCTCACGTTCCTGGCCAAGCGCGAGTACTTCACCACGCCTGGGCTACGCGGATGGCTCAAGCGGCAGTTCTTCAAGGCCGCCGGCCAGGTACCCATCGACCGGTCCAGCGGGTCGGCCGCGCAGGCCGCTTTGGACACCGGAGTTCGGTTGCTGTCGGCGGGTAAATTGCTTGGCATCTACCCGGAGGGCACCCGGTCTCCGGATGGCCGGTTGTACAAGGGCAAGACGGGCGTTGCCCGGTTGGCACTCGAGGCCGGTGTTCCCGTGATCCCTGTCGTGATGGTGGGAACCGATAAAGTCAGCCCTGTCGGCAAATGGATGTGGCGTCCGCATCCGGTAGAAATACGCTTCGGCACCCCTCTCGACTTCTCTCGTTATGCCGGCATGGCGGGAGATCGATTCGTCGAGCGCTCCATGGTCGATGAGATCATGTACGCCTTGATGGACCTGTCCGGCCAGGAGTACGTCGACGTCTACGCCACGTCGGTTAAGGAACGGGAGGCCGCGCCGCCGCGCCTGACCCTCAAGGCGTCTTGACCGGTCTGCCGGGTCGACCTGCGTAGGCTGGCCGATCGTGCGGTTCTTCTACGACTGCGCCGTGCGGTTTCACCACCTGCGCCGATCATGACAACACCGTCTCTGAGGTGCTATTATGCCGTTTGGTGGCGTTGATCTCCGTTGGCTGCTTGCGGACATGTTGCGGACTGATTGCGGACCCGCGTAGATCATTTACACCGTTGGAGCGTTCCATACAGGGACCACCGCAGCCGTAATCGCGGCTGACCACTCGTGATGGCGCTAATGGCACCATCTTGCACTCGTCTATCCGCTCCCTAGGCCACGCTGACACCCCACAAAGACAGGATGTGTCCGGACGGCCCTGGTGGTTCACGCTATGCGTCTTGCCTAGCTCTTTTGGACATATCGAGTCTGGTTGGTTGGCAGTGCTGCCAGCTATGAGGTCATGGGTAGCAGGACGCGGAAGGTTGTGCCGTTGTGCGGAGTGGTGTGGAGTTCGATGCGGCCGTGGTGGGCTTCCAGAATGGCGGCGGTGATTGCCAGGCCGAGTCCGGTGCCGCTGCGGTTTTTTAGGCTGTGGGGATCGGCGCTATAAAATCTGTCGAACACGTGGGGGGCTTGGTCAGGGGGGATGCCGGGGCCCTCGTCGTGGACTTCGAGCACACCGAGGGGGCCGTCGGGCAGGTCGCGGGCTCCGGCCGTGGCCACCGGTGGTTGGTCATCCGCAGTGGCTGAAGTTTGGTTATGCACTTTCAGTTGCACGGGGGTGCCGGCCGGGGTGTGGGTGAGCGCGTTGGTGACCAGGTTGGTCAGTACCTGTCGGAGTTTGTGTTCGTCGCCGAGCACGTGGACTGGGCTGTTGTCTGGGATCAAGGTGATCGGGCGATCGGGTTCGCGGGCCTTGGCGTCATGGACCGCGTCGGCGGCCAGCACGAGCAGGTCGATCTCGGTGACGTCGAGCGCTCGTTGTTGGTCTAGTCGGGCCAGCAGCAGCAGATCGTCTACTAGCACGCTCATCCGGGTGGCCTCGGCCTCGATCCGGCTGGTGAGCAGCTGCATTTCGGCGGGTGTGTGGGCACCTCCGCGGCGATAGAGCTCGGCAAATCCGCGGATGGAGGTCAATGGGGTGCGTAGCTCATGGGAGG
Organism: Pseudonocardiales bacterium; assembly: GCA_019241525.1. GTDB lineage: Bacteria > Actinomycetota > Actinomycetes > Mycobacteriales > Pseudonocardiaceae. The sequence goes on along the minus strand of JAFAWY010000080.1, from coordinate 6,091 downwards.
CGTCGGCGATGAACTGACGCAGCCGGTGTTCGGAGCGCTCCCGCTGTTGAATGGCTTCCGCCAGCCGGCCTAGCATCACGTTAAGCGCCGCGCCCAGCCGACCAGTCTCGGTGCGTGGGTCGCTATCGGGGACCCGACGGTCCAGCTCACCGCCCGCGATTGCCTCGGCGGTGTGCTCAATCGTGGTTAATGGACGTAACCCCAGCCGAACCGCGACCGTCGCCACGATCCCGATGCAGGTCAGCACGATCCCGCCTACGATGCCCTCGATGATCAGCAGCGGTCGCACCACCGCATCTACCGAACCCAGCGACAGCGCGACCACGACGATGCGATGGTCTGCCAGTTCGCCAGCATCCACTCGCCATGGGCTGCCTTTGGCCTGATCGGGCACGGTGAATGGCGTGCCCACGTGTGATCTTAAGGCGGTAAGGTTTCCTGCGGTCAGCGCCGGGCTACCGGGCTGATCCAGCTGTGGAGGACTCTGGTATTGCACAATGCCGTTGGACCCCACGATGGCCATCCACGAGTCACTGGGCAGCCGTTGAAGGTTTGGTCTGCCCGCTGCCGCGATTCGGTGTACCAAAAGGTGCTGCAGTCGCTGGTCAACTTGAACCAGTAGTGAGTGCCGTAACAGCAGCGCACTCACTCCCGCGAAGACGATCAAGCCCACCGCGGAAAACACCAGCAACGCACTCAGTAAGCGGCCGCGCAGGGTTAGCGGCCCCTGCGGGATCCTCACAGCACACCATCATCCCGCGCATCGCGAGTCAATCGCGAGGTGTACCCAACGCCGCGGACGGGGTGAATCGGCGGCACGTTCACTCTTGCGATCGTACGGCGCAGCCTACCCCGCCAATGCTCGCGGCCCGCTCCCGTCAGCTCCTCGCCGTAGCAGCAATAACGCCACCCCAATAATATCTATTGTGACCAGACATTCGTGATCATGGCCAGCATCTCTAAACGATGCCTAATGTGAAACTAAATTACCGACCATGGACAACAACCACGGGCCCGGTGCAGGATCCGCCGTCGAGCCCACGGTCAGCGCCATGATTGTGAATACGACGACGTAGAACAACAGTCCGACGACAATGCAGCGGAGGTCACAGGAGGTCATGGCAACTTTCTGAGTAGACAGATGGACTTTCTTGGCCTGTGTGAAGTTGATGGCAGCTCTCCGAGTAAAACAGGACACTGATCAACGAGGTACGTAAGAACGAGAAGACGACCGGCACGCACGCAGCCATTCGCCACGAGGATCGGCCGCACCGTAGTTTTTTGCGTCCTAGCCGCCTCTTTCACGCGTTAAGCTGCGAGCACAGGGGCGCCGCGGTTGTCATAGGTAACAGCGGTAACAGCGGCCCGGGTACTGACATTGCCACCAGTCTCCAACGACAGTGCGTTGCGTGAGGTACGAGCCGAGAGCGACTGAGGATGTCCCGAACGTCGTAGATTTTCGACGGCGGTCTAGTGATCGTCAGGCGGCGATCACGGTCTCACTGTGGCCCGTGCGACCGACGTTTTCGACCCCGACATGACGTTCGAGGGCTGACCGCAGCGCGCGCAGGTGGAGGTGGCCCTTGACTCGGCGGAACTGGGCGCGGGCTTGGATCATGCCGGCGGCGCACTAGCGCAGCGCCATCTGTCCGGTGCGCCAGCGTTTGACGTTGCGGGAGTGGTCCCGAGCGATCTCGATCATGCTCTCCACAGCAGTTGGTGCTACGCAGCGACCGGGCCAGGGTGGGTGGCACCCCGAGGCGCAGCACGGTCAGCGTCTCGTCCAACCCCTCGCGCAACGACGCGGCCAGCTCCTCCAGCTGGGCTTGGGCGGCCAGGGCGGTCTCGGCGCGGTAGGCCGCCCGCATCCGCTTCGCGACGACCGAGCGCAGCGCCTTGGGCAGCCGGTCTTCGAGAGCGAAGCGGCCATCCCCAACCCAAGAAATTCATCCACCCGGCTCATCGGCTGATGCTCTCCCATCGCAGAACGCATCCTTAGACCCACGAGCATCATCCGCCTGCGCATAAATCGAGCGCACCTGCTGTGAACTATACGGACCGGTGCTCATTATTTGTCAGCGATCGTCGCGCATCGCCAACGTCTCACCGGCACGAAGACGGCATGATCTTGGGAGGGCGGCAAGCCGGAGCTCGAACGGCCACCGACGACTGTCAGGACTCGCAACCCGCCACGCGGACCCGATCATGGTGCCTCGCTGTTCACCGTGACACGCGGGGTGCTAGTCGGCCGCTGCATGGGCGTAAATCGCCGAGTTGCATGAGACCCACGGGATACGGGGTTAGTTGATCTAGTGTCCCGTCGTGATGCCCGACCGGACTGTCCCGTGAATCGCATCCCTCTTCAGGCCGGCTCTTCCGGGGTCTGTCGAGCCAGTCGGTGCCACGGCCGGGGGCTGCCTCAACAGAAGATTGATCGCCTACCGGAAAGAATTGAGGATTACTACAGTCATCATTAACGAGACAAAATAGGGTCGTTTGGTCGAGTGGCGCTACCTTTATCCCAAGACGGCGAGGCCGTCGCACCCTTCGCCACTGCATCTCCCGGTGTTGAGCATGGTCGTTAAGAAGTGCATCTCTGAGGACCTACTTGTGTTGGCAAGGGCTTACGTGTTCGGCGGCCGGCGGCTTCATACGTGAACGTTTTCGAGGGAACGGTATCTCCGTTTTGGCCGGGCGCGGTCCATCGTTTGCTTTGGTGAATCGATTTCGGCGGTGCGGTCGGCGGCGGCGTGGTGGAAGATGATTCGGGGTGCCGTCGGGTTAAGTGTGGCGAACAGTCCGCGAAGACGCTGAAAAAGTGTCAGTAGCTTAAGTCGGCTCATTTCTCGCGACTTGGTCACTCGCCGGGATGTTTCGGGTGTGTAATCGCGCGGGCTGATCTCTTCGGAGGAAGAAAATCCTGGTCCATGAAGCTGTTACTTAAAGCGGTTGTGGCTGCGTACATCGGTGAGGCCGCCGACGATGAGAGGCTTTGATCGTCGGGACGCTCATTAGGCCCGCCGTGCTCTAGCTGATCACGCCGAAGAAAAGGTGGCCGCTCCTGTTGCTGGGGCTCGTCGCGCTGCCGTGCTTCTTCGTCGATTTGTAGTGACCGGTGGCGTACGGGGCTGATTCGGCTGTGTGGCCACCCCCAGTAAGCTGCCCCGTCCTACCATAGAAATCTACCATTTGTACCGCGAGGCCTCGTCTAGACCACCGGACGTACATTTTCTCAGCTCAGATCCGCTAAGGCTGTGTTCATACGAAGTGTTAAGGAGCATCGCCAACCAGCTGCCGGGCCCCCTACCGTGTGAAAAGGTCGATCGTCTTTCTGGGCGCAAGCGAAACCCGGTGCTCGTAGAAGCACGAGGCTCCCAATAGTCGTTTCCCATTCCTGGACGATTGTCCCCTCTCGGTTCGCGCAGTGGGCGAGCGGCGCTGAACCTTGCAACGTTACGATAGCGACGAGGTAGCGATTCTTTAGTCCATCGCGGTGTGGCGATACTCCTTTGGAGCCGGGCCTGTAGCGCATGACGGCAATGTCGTTGGGAAACCATCGATTGCTGCCGTCGATTCCGTGGCCGTCCGCGTGCACTCGGCTGATTAGCTCGCGACGAACCCTCCGCACCGTCGGATAGTTATCAAGGTTGGCCTGCGTAATACGAAATAGGTCCGCCTCCTCACGAACGCGGTATGGACCAACCTCGTTCGGCAGTCGCTCAAAAGGTGCGCTTTGAACCTCATGCTGGATACAGCGACAGTAGTCAGGATCTAACGCCTTCTCAACGAACGCCACACCTGAGGTTGCGACAAACGAGAGAGCGCGGCGAAGGTCGAGGTCAGGTACGAGTGGCAGCATAGTCCAAACTCCTAGGTAAGTAACTCACCCCGGTAAACCAAGATTTGCTTATCGCCAGCAAGAATGTACTGGACCACTTCAACTGGCCGCCCAGTGCTGGCGGTATATGTTCGAAGCATGACCCCCACTGGAGTGCCCGGCAGGAGACGTAGCGCGCGGACCTCATCCGGTAGGGGCATCCGAATCGTCAGCTCGTCTTCGAAGTATCGAAAGTCGATTCCGAAGCGATCTCTCAAATGTGCGTCGATTTGGCCGGGTGTAACGTTTTCCGGGTCGTTAAGCGGGCTGGCTCCTTCTGTCAACTCTGCTGGAAAGTAGCTTTGCGCTATCTGCAATGGCTCCTTGTCGAGAAGCAACAGATATCGGCGTGTCAGGACACGTGCTCCAGGATCGAGCCCAAGCCTACGCGCAACATCAGGAGATTCCACGAACTCGACTCCGAGCAGCTTTACCTCTGCTATCCGGTTCGCGGACCGGGTCTGTGACAGGAAACGACGCGTAGCGTCCAACCGGAACATTAGCGGCGGGCGTTCTCTCACGAAAACACCACGACCACGGCGCCCAATGACCAGACCCTCAGCCTTTAAAACCTTGACAGCCTCACGGACTGTCTGCGCTGCAGTGCCGTAACGCTCAACAAGTTTACGTTCGGACGGTAGTTGACTACCGGCACTCAACTCACCCGTCTGGATTTCGCTACGCAGCTCGTCGGCGATCTGCCGATACGGCGGACGAGGGTCCGTCGGGTCAACAGGCATGGGTCTCCTTCGCTACCTGACCTGGTCTCCTTCGCTACCTCACCAGCGTACTAATCAAGACCACCGAGCGATTTGAGTAGTTGGTGGCGGCAGGACCAACGTTGTCCCGAAGCCGTGTCAAGATCGACCACCTGGATCAGGATCTCCGCCGCCTCTTTGCCGCACAGCAAGATCACTGCGAGTTCCGGGCGCCCGTAGGGGAAGAAAGACACGAGGGATCCGGCCACCTAGATCGGCAGACCGGATACCAGGTTCCTCGCCGCCCTCCGGGCCCCAATCCGGCCCAGCACTCCGAGACGTACCAACACAGCTGGCCCGGATCAATCAGTGAGTGGCGCTTCCTTCGCTACCTCACCAGGACTAACGGACCTTCTTGACCAATCAGCGCATTCACGCTACATTCCGGGCTACCTACCTTCTTCACTAGTGAGGTGGTGAGGTGGTGAGGTGCGCGGCCGACTTTCAGGCCTCCGAACCGGAGCCGGGCCCCTCGCCCCTTGCACACCCAGAAAGGGCCTTTTCAGATGGATGCTTCGTCCGTTGCGAGACAACGCGCCAAGGACGCACCAGACCCTCGGTGTTCTCTGGCCCGGCATGAACCCGTCCGTGGACTAGCTGGGGATGACAACACCTACCTGATCACCACCGAGGTGGCCGCGCTGTTGCGTACCTCGCCGGAGACCGTGCGCTACTGGCGTCACATCGGTAAAGGACCGCGCTCGTTCAGAGCTGGCCGGAAGATTCTCTACGCGCGGGTCGATGTCGAAGCGTGGATACGTCTTCTGCGTGGTGTGGCGTGAACCCGGCGGGGGCGTATTGGGTGCAGTTGTACGTACAGGCCGATCTGGACGCGCGGGTTGAAGACGACGACACCGCCGCGCCGCGACAGGACTCGCCACTGGGGCGACAGTACTACTACTTCGACGAGATCGAGGATGCGGACCAATGAGCGCCGGGTGCCGATATGAGCCGGTGGTCACTTTGGCATGCACGTCGTGCCAGCTGGTCTATCAGCCTGTCTCGGCGGATTTCGGTAGCGGGAACACCGGATGCCCGCGGTGTGGTGGCTGGACGTGGATTGCAGAGCTAAATAATGCCAAAGCTCCGTTGGAAACGGATACCAGCCAGAACACGCTAACCTGCCCGGCGGTCACTCCGCCAAGAACGCCCGTTGGGTCAGGTGTCCCCAACTACGTCGAGGTAATCGAGGAATGCCGTAATGGTGGAGGTGGACGCTGAAATGTCTATCGATTGTGACCAGTTTGAGGACGCACCCGGAGGCGGCGGCGCGGTCTGCGGGCAGCTGCGGGTGGTGGTCCGGCCCGCTGTGGGTGTGGGTCCGTTGTCGGTGCGGGAAGCTCGGGAGCTGACTCGGGAGATTGCGCAGGCGTTGGCGGTGGCGTGGGACAAGGTGGTGGAGGCGTATCAGCGGCGGGTGTGGGAGCCGTTGGGGTATGGCTCCTGGGATTGCTAT
>JAFAWY010000129.1 GCA_019241525.1 Pseudonocardiales bacterium | reverse complement strand
CACTTTCCGTGAAGGTAATTGTTGATCGTGGTTTGGTTGGCCGAGTAGTTAGCTGGCTGCTTGGACAACGTTGGGATGTCCGCAGCATTTTTTGTACTTGCGGCCGGGTGCCGCACCAGCAGGGCGCATTGCGCGCTGGTGGCCAGGCGATGAGTTCGGGCGCGGCGATCCGGGCGCGCTCGGCGGCGTAACCGGCACGGGCGCTGGCGGTGGCCGGATCATGGCCGGTGCTGTGGCACCAGTGTTGAAACGCGTCGATCTGGATCGGGGTGATCCACAGCGCGGCCGGACCGGCAGTGGTCAGGTTGTGGAGGTGGCGTTCGAGGCGGTGGGTGTAGTCGCGGTAGTCGGTGCTGTCCCAGTCGTGGGCCAGGTCGGGCCAGGTGCGCAGGGCTTGGTCGAACTGATTGGCCGGAAACCAGCTGACCGCGAGGGTGAACCGAGGCGGTGTGCCGGTCGGTGATCGGTCAGCGGGTGGCACGGTAGCGATCGGGGCCAGCGCCGAGTTGTCGCCCCTATCGAAGGTGTCGAACAGGGCAGGTAGGCCAGGTAGTGAGCGGCTGCGACGTTCGGCGAGGAACGTGTCGGCGCGGGTGTCGAGCTCGTCGGGCTGGATGCCCACATCGTTGAGCTGTTCACGGCGCAGCGTCTGGAGCTGGGCGACCAGGTTTTCGGAATCGCCGGTGTCCAAAGCGAGCTGCAGGCCTTGGGTGAACCAGTCCAGCGCCCGCTGGGGGTCACCAGCGGCGGCGTATTCCAGCCCGGCGCTGTTGTAGAGCCACACATCATCCGGGGTGTCGGCTTTGACCTGGGCATAGATCTGGGCGGCGGGTTCGGTGCATCCGGCGCGCAGCATGATTTCGGCCAGTCGACACCGCGGGTCGGGGCTGGCGTCGTAGCCGGCATCAATCGCCGCTTGCATGGCGGCCAGCGCGTCATCGACTCGACCCAGCTGCTGATAAACCTCGGCGAGCTCATCGAGCAATCCGGGAAGGTCGAACCAGTCCCAGGCAGTGGGGTCGGCTCGGCAGGCGCTGATCGCGCGTTCGAGCACGTCCGCGGCGACCGCCGTGTCCCGGGGACAAGCCGTGAGCACGCGCTGGAGCTGGTCTTGTAGCTCGGTGACGTCGACCATCGCGCTGCCCCCTCGTTGATTCCCCCGGCACCGAGTGGTCCCGCCGGGCTGGGCCGCCACGCTAACGCCCACGCCGTGGTCGCCGGACCCCGGTCAGGTCACGAAGGCAATCAGTGCGCGAGCAGGACCCGCTTGCGCAGCAGATCGAACTTCGCGCGACCGAACATCTGCCGTTTGATCATCTTGATCCGGTTGACGTTGCCTTCGACCTGCCCAGAGCTGTAGTCCAGGCTCAGCCCGTTGGTGACCGCATCCACATCACGCCGCAGACCCGCCACCAGAGAATGCAGCGCAGGCAACTCGTCGGCACTGACCGCGTCCAGCCAGGCGGGCAGCTGCTCTTTGCCGGTGCGCTGGCCCATCATGGCGGCGAAGCAGGCCACGTGTCTGGCGGTGGCCTCCAGCTGCGGGCAACGGGCCAGGACCTGCTTCAACCGCACCTGATCACCGTCGGACAGGTGCTCAGGGTTGGTCATGATCCATGAGGCGACCCGCCGGGGAGTGGTCTTGTCCGGGGCGGGTGGCGCGGCGCGGGGTGCGCGGTCGGGGTCACGAAACCGGTGCAGGTAGTGCTGCACGGTGCGCAGACTGCCAGTCCAGCCCAGCTCGATCAGCTCGGCGTGCAGCACAGTGGCCTCGGTGACCCCGGCGTTCCAGCGCTGGTGCACATAGGACTTGAACCGGTCCAGCTTGTGCGACCGGGTGCGGTGGGCGACCAGTAACTCCTCGGGGTTCGTCGCACGGGCGAAGCGTTGCACGGTCCGAAATGCCAGGCCCAACTCGCGGCAGATCGCATTGAGCGAATACCCCTGATCCCGCAGTTCGGTCACCGCCATGTGACGTTCCCGGGTGCGCGTCTCCAGCCGCGACGCTGACCCGTACGCCACCGGCGCCGTACTGTCGGGTTCCGCGCGGGCCGGCTGGCCGTCGGCGGTATTACCCGGCGTGGCCTCGGGCGGCTCGGGTGCGGGTTCGTCCAGGCAGGCGCGGTGGGCCAGCACGGTGCGCTCGACGGCCTCACCCAGGTTGGCCCACAAATGCCAGCGGTCCGCCACCTGAATCGCCTCCGGGGCGCCGGTGCGTGCGCCCTCGGCGTAGGCACCCGAGCGGTCCCGGCAAATGACTCTGACTCCGGGATGCTTGCCCAGCCAGTCGGACAGCACCTTCGACGTGCGCTCTTCGATCAGATCGACCGGGCGGTGGGCGAGGATGTCGACCAAGACGGTGCCATAGGTCTGACAACGGCGGATCGCGAAATCGTCGACGCCGAGCACCTCAACCTCACCAACGGGCGGGTCGGGCAGCGCGCGGACCAGCCGCAGCAGGCTGTCCCGGCTGGCCGGCATGCCCAACACCGCGGCCAGACGTGCACCGGCCCGCCCGGCCAGCGCCAACCCGATCGCCTCCAGCATGCGCCGCAACAAGCCCGTACGCCGAGCATGCTTGCTGGTCAAACCCGGGACCTGCTCGACGAACGTCCGCCGAGCACAGCTGGCGTTGTCACAGATAAACCGGCGCACCCGCAGCTGGATGACCACCGTCTGCGCACCGATCGGGGCATCGGCCAACGTGCGTCGATAGCGGCTGTGTACTCGATCTGAACCGCGCGCGCAGTCAGGACATGCCATCCGCTGAGCCCGCACCCGCGCCTCGATACGCACCCCGTCGTCCTGGCCGTGCACACCCTCGATCACCAGCCCGGACAGATGCGGCAACAAACCCGAAAGATCACACGAACCTGATCATCATCCTCAGGCGATCACGACCCAGGCAGACACGCCCAGCACATGCCCGATCACGGAAAGTGCGACAGAGCCGTTCCCAAGAAGAGGACAAAGCGGTAAATACTGCACAACGCCATCCGCCGCGGAAAGGTGCTTGGTCATGGTCGAAGGGCCTGCGGCATAGCCTGCCTTGCTACACCCTGCGGGGCCGGCCCCCGCGAGCACGGGCCTTCCGACCATGTGCAACACGCTTTAGAAAGCTGTCTAGGTAGGGGTTCAAGCTGAATCTCGCCAGCCCGACCGACACCAGGCCCAGGCGTCAGGTCGAGCGCCCGAGTGGCAGTACGGATCCGTAGCAAAATGTGTAGCAGGGACCATCGTGGACGAGCTGTGCGAGCTGGGCCGGGGTGAGACTTTCGGGACGACCCCCGTGGTGCTACGTGCGGAGATCGGGACGGTAGGGGACTGCCGGGACTGTCCTGATCTCAC
>JAFAWY010000141.1 GCA_019241525.1 Pseudonocardiales bacterium | reverse complement strand
GCACCAGCTTGTCGAACTGGCGCACCGTCAAACCAGTGAACACCGGCACCCACTCCGGGCGCTGCCTACTGATCACCTGCACCAGCGCATGATCGTCCGGTGGTCCACGCCCACCGCATCAACACGCCGTTACGGGACAAGCTTTAGGGACCTTCTTGTCCAACTGGACCACCTACAACGCCCCTTTTGCTGCCAAATTGCGAATGGCTGTGTCCAACACCTTCATCAAAGTGCGCCACCACCACGCGTGCTGCGGTAACAACGGTCAGCCCGGCTGTTGAATGCCGGCCAACCCGCCCCGTGAGGGCGGACCCGCTACGGAAGACCGTTCACACCACCACGACCACGGGCCCAACCAAGATCAAACCGGCTGAAGGCCGACGACGGGGTGTAAGCCAAGTCCTCCGGACCGAGAGCGTAGGCATGCATGAGATCAAACGGCCCCGGTGCAGCCGGCCCCGGCGGCAGATAGCGACCGATCGCTGAAGCGTTCGGACCTCCTGCCCTGCGGTCTGAACACATCACCGTCAAGGCGTGGATCAGACAGGTGCCTGAGTTTCTGATCTGACCGAGCAGTTCGGCTTCGGCTGCCTGGCGCGCAACACCAGGATTGACCTGGGTTGGACAGTGAGGTGTTCGCCAACGGAAGTATCGGAAGGTGGCGGAGCGACGGATGGGTCGTAGGTGTCGATTTCGACATGCCAGGTCTGGTCGGCCCGGGTCATGGGCAGGCGGAAGTCCAGCGGCTCCCACCAGGCGTTGATGAGCAGGAGGAAGTCGTCATCGGTGAGGAAGGTGCCGTCGGCGGCTCGGTCCGGGTCGTCGGTGCCGTTGAGGTAGATGGCGACGCTGCGGGCACCGGGGTCGTTCCATTGGTCCGGCGTCATTTCGGTGCCCGCGGGGGTGTACCAGCGCAGTTGGCTGGCCTCGATGCCGGCGAGGAAGCGGCGGCGGCGGAATACCGGATGGTTGCGCCGCAGCCTGATCAGGTTCTTGGCGAAGCTGTTGAGCTGCTTGTCGGCGCTGGCCCAGTCGAACCAGGTGATGGGGTTGTCTTGGCAGTAGGCGTTGTTGTTGCCGTGTTGGGTGCGTCCCAGCTCGTCGCCGCCAAGCAGCATCGGCACGCCGAAGGACAGCAGTAGGGTGGTCAGCAGCGCACGGCTTTGGCGTTGTCGTAGCTCAATGATGGCTGGATCGGTGGTGGGGCCTTCGATCCCGCAGTTCCATGAGCGGTTGTCGTCGGTGCCGTCCCGGTTGGCTTCCCCGTTGGCTTCGTTGTGTTTGGTGTTGTAGGAGACCAGGTCGGCGAGGGTGAACCCGTCGTGGGCGGTGATGAAGTTGACCGACGCGGTGGGGCGTCGACCAGCGCTGCGGTACAGGTCCGACGAGCCGCTGAACCGGGACGCGAACTCACCGAGCAATCCGCCCTGGCTGCGCCAGAAAGCGCGCATCACGTCGCGGTAGCGGCCGTTCCACTCGCGCCACAGCGGCGGGAACCGACCCACCTCGTAGCTGTCGGTCTGGCCAACGTCCCAGGGCTCGGCGATGAGTTTGGCCCGGGACACCACCGGGTCCTGCGACACCAGGTCAAAAAACGCCGACACCTGATCGAACCCTCCCTCTTGGCGGGCCAGGGTGGGCGCCAGATCGAAACGGAAACCGTCCACGCCCATCTCGGTCAGCCAGTACCGCAGCGAGTCCATGATCAGCTGCAAGGTGATGGGATCACCAGCGTTAAGCGAGTTGCCTACGCCGGTGGTGTCCCAGTAGTGCCGCAGGTCGGTGGGATCGAGCCGGTAATAGGCGGGATTGTCCAATCCCCGGTGGCACAGCGTCGGCCCGAGGTGGTTGCCTTCTGCGGTGTGGTTAAACACCACATCGAGGATCACCTCCAGGCCAGCGGCGTGCAGGTGGTCGACCATCGACTGGAATTCGGCCACCTGCCCTCCGGGATGACCGGCCCGAACCGCGGCGGAATAACCGGCATACGGCGCGAAGAACCCGATGGTGTTGTATCCCCAGTAGTTGGTCAGGTTTCGGTCGAGCAAAAAAGACTCGGGCACGAAGTGGTGGACCGGCAGCAGCTCTACCGCAGTCACACCTAGATCCACCAGATGCCCGATCGCGGCCTCATGGGCCAGACCGGCGTAGGTACCCCGCAACGGCTCGGGCACCGCGGGATGGGCGGCAGTAAAGCCCTTGACGTGGATCTCATAGATCACCGTGTCGGCGTAACTGTATCGGGGGCGGGGATGATCGGCCCAGGTAAACGAGGGATCCACGACGAGGCTGCGGGGAACGTGACCGGCCGAGTCCAGCGTGCTCGGAGCATCAGGATCATCCATCGTATAACCAAAGACCTCAGGCCCGAACCGCACCGTGCCCTCAATAGCCCGGGCATAGGGATCCAACAGCAGCTTCGCCGGATTGCAGCGAAGACCGCGGCGGGGATCATACGGGCCGGTAGCGCGATAGCCGTAGGCCTGCCCCGGCCCGATCCCGGGGACAAACCCATGCCAAATCCCGCCATCACGCTCCGACAGAGGAATTTGAGTCTCCACGCCCTGGGAGTCGAACAAGCACAGCAGCACACCATCGGCGGCTGACGCCACCGCAAAGTTCGTGCCATCGGCAGTGGGCGTGGCACCAAGCGGAAACTCCGCGCCGGGCAGGGCCACACTCACGGACTCCCGGCCAGACCGGCGCTCTTCAAATGAACCCAAAAGTCATCCCATGAAGGAGAAGGGTTGCGCCTAAGCCCAAGCCCTTTGTCGTCATCGCCGAACTAATACTGGCACTGCACCGTGCAGCTGGGATCGTGCCTGCGCCACGAAACTGTGCCATGCCTGTGGTGAGCGCCGCACAGCGTTAGGCTACGTGCTTCCCGGCCAATCCCGGGCGGTTCTGGGTATTGGTCCCTGTGCCCGCCTGGCCTCCCCGGATGGATCGTCTCGCTGGTCACTGGCCAAACGGAGTCATCGGCCGCCACCGGCTGCCGGATCGGCGGCAAGATCGCCGAGCACCCGCTCGTGGATCTCTTTGGTCAACACCTCAATTTCCCCAGTCAGCGCCGTGTTGGTTTTGAGTTCTTGCTCCTGCTCGATGAAGTCATGATCGGACTTGGCCAGCTGAAACTCTGCCGACCGATTTTGGCCGATCATCACGAAGGTGGGCAGGAAGATCGCCTCCAGCTCGATCAACTGTCGGCGATGGCCGCTGACGTGACAGTGGGATTAGCCGGAAGCGGGTGGGTCGGCGAAGACGCCGTGCAGCATCCCGGTGGCCTGCCCGATTTCGATCAGATATCCGTCGGGATCGCGTAGGTAGCAGCGCAGCTCGGCCTTGCGGTCCAGCGGTTCGGTCAAGAAATGCGCGCCTTTGGCTTGCGCGTCGGCGTAGAAGGCGGCGATGTCGGCTACCCGAATATTGAGAAATGTCGACACCGGATCTCCTGGCGCGGGTGGGGTCAGGATAACGTCGGGTTTGTCGGGAGTAGGTCCCCCGCCGGGGTTCATGATGATCCAGCTATTCGCGATGCGCACGATGGCGGGGTTTTCGGCAAGCACCACGTGCCCCCCGAAAATGTCGGCGTAGAACTTCCGTGAGACCGCGACATCGCGCACGGTCAAAAAATGTGTCACTACCAGCCCTTGCTGTGGCGCAGGCAGGTCATCGGGGTCCACCATCGGTTGTCTCCTAGTAGTCTGGTCGCTCATGATGTTGGCGGTCCCAGAGGAAAGCATGGCTCAGTTGTTTCGAGGGTCGTCTTTTGGGTCCAAGTATTCGAGGCCAAGCGGCCCGATTGCCGTTACCTGGGTGACGTATGCACCGGATTCTGCCCAGTGGAAGTGGGGGTGCCACCGGGCAGACGATGACGCTACCAGGCGAATACGCCTCCAGCTTCTCGCCGTCGAACTGTTCGCCCAGGCCGATGTGCAAACGCCGGACATGACCGTGTGGACGCGGTCCTCCGGGTGCCCTGCGGCATCAGCTTGACGCCCCAGGGCACCTTGACCCTGACCACGTAGGCCCCAGGCCCGGTTGGCTGACCGACCACGACGGCGAGGCGGGCCGACGGCGGAAGCGGCTCCCAGCCGATGTCTTCGGGCAGAACCGACCTGAAGACAGCCTGACCCGGACGGTAGGCAGGCATCATCGGTGAACCTCCCGGCTGGGTGACGAGCTGACCCGACGCCACTCCGAGTCACCGTCTCACTCCGGTGCGGCCATCGCACTGGGGGTGCCGAACTGGTCATCCACCTCAGGCGACCTCGGCATCTGTTGTGCAACGTCAGGAGCGGACATTCGCTCCTCCTAAGGTCGTGGTCGCGCATTAGCCCCATGGTCTGCGGCTCCCTGTATTCCCCCGGGCCTGCGGAACTCCCAAACCGAGTCCTGGTCGACGCCGGTTGTGCTTGGCTCCGTTCCTCGCTGGTATGAACTCTGATTCGAATCTGCGGAGCACCGAGTAAGCACCCGGCGGCGCCACGCCACACTATCTGCCGAGTCTTTGGGACCGAGGCTTATTTGCCTGCGTTGGCATTACGGGCGGCAGCTCCGCGTGTTCCTCCAGAAGGCTGGTCCCAATGATCGAAAACACGATCTTGGTGATAGGGATCTGGCTTTCAAGCCTGAGCTGTGCCGCACATGCGGCCGCAATCAGAGGCAGGACGGGCCGCGCTCAACCCGGCCCGTCCTACCAACCAGGATAAGTTGATGGCCGATGTCGGGACGCGGCAGCCGGCAGATGAGCTCTTGCCGCCTGCCTGCCATCGCTGTACGAAGGCCAGCGTGAGGGCCTTGGCTATCGCTCGCCAGTTGGCTTGAGGCATAGCACCGTAAGGATCTTGGTGCCTTGGATCAAGTGACAGACCCTCATGATTCGGTTTGCCGCTTAACGTGGGGCAGCTTCGCGGGCGGTTGAAATACTGGTCCACGACGATTCGGAGTTTCGTCAACAGGCGCTCCAGTCAAAGAGCAGCCCAACTTAGTGGAACATGGCAGATGAACAAGATCATGCTCGGGTGCCCGCACCGGTGTCAGCCCCGGTGAACGAAGGATTGTTCGGCACGGGGCTGCGGTGGCCGCCGCACTCGGACCGATCCGCCAGCGCCATTACTGTGCTCGTGGCCCTGGGGGTCAACGTGTTGGTGGCGGGGGTGAAGTCGGTTGTTGCAGTGGTCACCGGATCGGCCTCGCTAGCGGCGGAGGCCGCGCATTCCTGGGCGGACGCCGGCAACGAAGTGTTTTTGATCGTGGCCACCCGGCGGTCGGCTCGCCCGCCGGATCGCGCCCACCCGCTGGGACACGGGCGCGAGGCGTACGTGTGGTCCCTCTTCGCTGCTTTGGGCCTTTTTGTGACCGGTGGTGCGGTGTCGATCGTCAACGGCGTCAACGAACTACGGGCACCGACTCCGGCGGAGCACTTCGTCGTGGGCTACGCCGTCCTGGTGATCTGTTTCGTGCTGGAAGCGACGTCATTGCTGCGCTCGGTCCACCAAGCCAGGCCGGAGGCCCGGCTGTTGCACCGCGACCTCATCGAGCACGTCTTGGCCACGTCGGATCCCACCCTGCGCGCGGTGTTCGCCGAAGACGCGGCCGCGCTGATCGGCCTGGTGGTCGCCGCGGTCGGGTTGGCCGCTCATCAATTGACCGGCTCGGCTATCCCAGACGCCATCGGCTCAATTCTGATCGGCGTGCTGCTCGTCGTGGTGGCTTTCCAGCTGATCAACCTCAACCGCCGGTTTCTTGTCGGTGAGGAGGCCGCCCCCCAGGTCCGGGCTGCGGTCTTGCAGGCGCTGCTGGATCAGCCCGAGGTCGCCCGGGTGACGTACTTGTGGCTGCAGGTCGTGGGACCGCGGATGATCGCGATCACGGGCGATGTCGATCTCACCGGTGATGACAGCGAATCGCACGTCGCCGTGCGACTGCGTGCCCTAGAGGCCACCATCAGTGCGTCCCCCGCGGTGGCCGGCGTGGTGCTGAGCCTGTCCGCCCCTGACGAGCCCACCTTGACGGCCTGACTCGTCGCAGTGTTAGGGAGGTCTGGAAGCAGCACCTGTACCGGGACCTGCGCGAGGTCTTGGGCTTTGTCCGGCTATCAGTGTGGTCTCGTTGCTTGCCCGAAGCCGGGCACGGCGGCCTTGAGGAGCTGTATACGCGGCCACCTCTTGGCGGAAACGGGCTGGTCCAGGCTCCGGTGTTGGGTGCAGTGCTCGCAGAGGCGTGGCCGGCTGGATCTAGGGTCCGGGAATGGAACCAGACAGGTTGGGCCGCCGGGTCTGGGCGCTGTTCACGCCCTACCGGGTGAGCTTGGTGGCGATCGTGGTGGCGGTGCTGGTGTCAAGCGGGTTGGGGATCATTACCCCGTTTCTTACTCAGGCCGCGTTCGACCGGGCGCTGTTTCCCCTTGGTGGGGGGCCGGTGCGGTTGGGATTGCTGGCGTGGTTGGTCGCCGGGATGGTGGCGATCCCAGTGGTCTCCGCGCTGATCGGGGTGTATCAGACCTATCAGACCACGTTGCTGGGCAATCGGGTGATGGCCGATTTACGCGGGCGGCTGTTTGAGCATTTGCTGCGGTTGGATTTGTCGTTTTTCACCGCGACGCGCACGGGGGCGATCCAGTCCCGGTTGGCTAACGACGTCGGTGGGGTGCAGTCGGTGCTGAGCGAAACCGCCAGCTCCATCCTGGGCAACGTGGTCACGGTGCTGGCCGCGCTGGTAGCGATGGTCGTGTTGTCCTGGCGGCTGACATTGGTTGCAGTCCTGCTGATGCCGCTGTTTGTGCTGCTGCAGGTGCGAGTGGGACGGGTGCGGCGCAAGCTGGCAGGTCGGACCCAGGAGTCGCTGTCGGAGATGACGGCGCTGACCCAGGAGTCGCTGTCGATCTCCGGGGTGTTGCTGGCCAAGGTGTTCAACCGGCAAGCCCACGAACTGGAGCGCTACCGGGCCGAAAACGCCCGCCAGGTCCAGCTGCAGGTCCGTCAGGCGATGACCGGGCAGTCGTTTTTTGCCGTGGTGCAAAGCTTTCTGGGGATCACCCCGGCCGTGGTCTATCTCGTCGCCGGGTTGCTCATCGTCGCCGGCAGTGGCGCAACGGTGACCGCCGGAACGCTTGTTGCCTTTACCACCTTGCAGACCCGGCTGCTATTTCCGACCGTCAATCTGCTGCGGGTCTCGCTGGATCTGCAGACCTCGCTGGCTTTGTTCGCCCGCATCTTCGGCTACCTCGATTTGACCCCCCGCATCGTCGATAGCCCACAGGCCGAGGTACTGGACACCACCAACTTGGCCGGGCGGGTTGAACTAGAGGGTGTCTGGTTTAGCTACCCCACCGCCGCCGGCGTTGGCGCCGCACCCAGCGGTAGCGACAACGCGCCCGGTGCGGCAGGGGCGCAGACCGCCAGTGCGCCGCTCCACGCCGTGGCCGACGTTTCCTTCACCGTCGAGCCCGGCCAGCTTGCCGCCATCGTTGGTCCCAGCGGCTCGGGCAAGACCACGCTGTCCTACCTGATCCCCCGGCTTTACGACGTCGACCGCGGCCGGGTCCTGATCGACGACCACGATGTGCGGGATCTGACCCAAGCCTCGCTGGCCGACGCGATCGGCATGGTCACTCAAGACACCTACCTGCTGCACGCCACCATCGCCGACAACCTGCGCTACGCCCGCCCGGACGCCACCCAGGACGAGATCGAAGCGGCCACGCGGGCGGCCAACATTCACGACCGGATCCTGTCGTTCGCCCAGGGCTACGACACAGTGGTCGGCGAGCGCGGCTACCGGCTGTCCGGAGGAGAAAAGCAACGCTTGGCCATCGCCAGGGTGCTGCTGAAAGATCCCCGCATCCTGATCCTTGACGAGGCCACCAGCGCGCTGGACACCGCCAGCGAACGGCTCGTCCAGCAGGCACTTGCGCACGCCACCTCCCAGCGCACCACGATCGCTATCGCACACCGCCTGTCCACCATCCTTGGAGCCGACCTCATCCTGGTCCTCGACGGCGGCCGGATCGTCGAGCAAGGCACGCACACCGAACTGCTGGCTCGCAACGGGCTCTACGCCCGGCTCTACACCGACCAGTTCGCCGGCGGCAAGGTCGAGGCCCGCTGCGCCGACGGTGTCCGATTCCGCGACGGACACGTCCTGCTCGCCAACACCGCCCCCGCCGCTTGAGGTGCCGATAGCCGGATGCCACCGCACCTGACGACTGCCGCAAAGTGACTCGGTTATCTGCAGGCTGCTGCCGTGGCAGGAGCGCCACGGCATAGTCATGCAGGTCGATGCAGTGGGCACTATCGTCTTCCCCTGCGGCGGCCCGTGCATCAGATGGCCAGATGCGCAAGTTCTGCTGATTTCGGCGCCAGGTGTCCGCGTCCGGGTGATTGTGGACTATCGCGAATTGCCGTGGATGCCGCTGCTCGGACGACTGTGCCGAGAAACCCATGATTGATTGGGTGAGACCAAAGCCCATGCTGAACGGCGCAGTTCGGCTGCACCCGTCCGATCATTGGTAGCCCCCTTGAAGCGGGACGTGCCAGGGCCCGAGATCGCGGTTGCTTATCGCGGGTGGGACGAGTGCCGGTGGGGGGTACGGAACTGGTTTATGACCACCGGGGTGCGGGTCCGCTGCTGGTGTTGGTGCATGGCACGGGAACACCGGCATCCGCCTGGGCTGGTGCAGTTGGTGATCTTGCTGCCGGCGGGTATCGGGTC
>JAFAWY010000113.1 GCA_019241525.1 Pseudonocardiales bacterium | reverse complement strand
CATCCGTAACGACATGGTGGCGCTGGAGGAAGATGGCTACATCACCCAGCCGCACACCAGCGCGGGCCGGGTGCCCACCGACAAGGGCTACCGGCTGTTCGTCGACCGGCTGTCGGAGGTGAAGCCGCTGTCGGCCGCCGAGCGCCGCGCGGTGCAGACCTTCCTGCGCGGCGCGGTCGACCTCGACGACGTGCTGCGCCGCAGCGTGCGGTTGCTGGCCCAGCTCACCCGCCAGGTGGCGGTGATCCAGTACCCCACCCTGAGCCGGTCCACGGTGCGTCACCTCGAGGTGCTCGCGGTGACCCCCGCCCGGCTGATGCTGGTCCTCATCACCGACGCGGGCCGGGTGGACCAGCGCCTCCTCGACTTGGGCGACGTCATCACCGAGGAGCAGGTGGCGCAGCTGCGAACGCTGCTCAACCAGGCGCTGTCGGGCCGCCGGCTCTCGGAGGCCTCCGCGGTGGTGGCCGACCTGCCCGAGCAGGCTCCGATGGAGCTCCGGGATGCGATGATCCGGGCCTCGACGGTGCTGATCGAGACGTTGGTGGAGCATCCCGAGGAGCGGCTGCTGCTCGGCGGTACCGCCAACCTCACCCGAAACGCCACCGACTTCCCAGGCTCGTTACGCCAGGTGCTCGAGGCGTTGGAGGAGCAGGTGGTGGTGCTCAAACTGCTGGCCGCAGCCCGTGACCCGGGCACTATCACGGTGCGGATCGGTGAGGAGAATGAGGCCGAGGAGATGCGCGGTACCTCGTTGGTCTCGATCGGCTACGCCTCGCACGGCACGGTGCTCGGGGGGATGGGGGTGGTCGGACCGACCAGGATGGACTACCCGGGCACCATCGCCGCGGTGCGCGCGGTGGCACGATATGTGGGGGAGATCCTGACCACCCGTTGAGCGGGGTTGCGCTCACCGGTATGTACGACGAGTACCGCGACGAGGGTCGCGGCAGGAGGACGCCAGCGTGGCCAGGGACTATTACGCAATCCTGGGCGTGCCCCGGGACGCCAGCGCGGAGCAGATCAAACGCGCCTACCGTAGGCTGGCGCGCGAGCTGCACCCCGACGTCAACCCCGACAAGGCGGCTGCGCAGCGTTTTCAGGAGGTCACCGCTGCTTACGAGGTGCTGACCGACCCGCAGAAGCGCCAGATCGTCGACCTCGGTGGAGACCCGCTGGAGCCGGGTGCGGGTCGTGCTGCCGGAGGGGATCCCTTTGGCGGTTTTGGTTTCGGCGACATCATGGACGCTTTCTTCGGCGCTGGTGCCGGGCCTGGCGCCCGCCGCGGGCCGCGCAGCCGGGTGCAAAGCGGCTCTGACGCGCTGATCCGGCTGCAGCTGACGCTTGAAGAGTGCGCCAGTGGGGCATCCCGAGAGCTCACCGTGGACACCGCGGTGTTGTGCAACGAATGCAGCGGTTCCGGCTGCGCGCCGGGTACCCGCCCGCAGACCTGCGATACCTGCGGCGGCGCGGGCGAGGTGCAGAACGTACAGCGGACCTTCCTCGGGCAAGTGATGACCTCGCGGCCGTGCCCGGTATGCCGAGGCATCGGCGAGGTCATCCCGTACCCCTGCCGGCAGTGCGGTGGGGACGGCCGGATCCGAGCCCGCCGCAACGTCACCGCGAAAGTACCCGCCGGAGTGGGTGACGGGATGCGGATACGGCTGGCCGGTCAGGGTGAGGTGGGCCCGGGCGGCGGTCCGCCTGGTGATCTCTACGTCGAGGTGCAGGAGGTCCCGCACGAGACGTTCACCCGGGACGGCGCCGATCTGCACTGCACCGTGCGGGTCCCGATGACCGCCGCGGCGCTAGGTACCACCGTCATGTTGGACACCCTCGACGGTACCGAGGAGGTCCGGGTGGAACCGGGAACCCAGTGCGCGACGGTGCTGAGCTTGCGCGGTCGTGGGATGCCACGGCTGCGCAGTACCGGCCGCGCCGAGGGTCGGGGTGACCTGTTCGTCCACCTCGACGTGGTCACCCCGACGCGGCTGGACACCCGGCAGGTCGAGCTGCTGCGCGAACTCGCTGCCCTGCGTGGTGAGGAGCAGGCCGAGTTGACCGTCAACGGCCGCGCGGGCAGTTTGTTCTCCCGGTTGCGTGACACACTCGGCGGCCGCTGATGGACACCGCCGGGCGCGCGTGAGCACCCTGCCAGTCTTCCTCGCTGAGCAGCTGCCACCCGAGGGTGCCGACACGACGTTGGAGGGTCCGGAGGGCAGGCACGCGGCGACCGTACGGCGGTTGCGCGTCGGTGAGCGCCTGACGCTCACCGACGGCCGTGGCGGGCTAGCCCTGTGTGAGGTGCTCGCCGCCGGTAGGGACCGGCTCCGACTGCGGGTGCTGCGGCGGGCCAGCGAGCCGGCTCCCGAGTTGCAGGTCACCCTGGCACAGGCGCTGATCAAGGGCCAGCGGGGCGAGCTGTCGGTGGAACTGGCCGTCGAGGCCGGGGTGGACGCAGTGGTGCCCTGGCGCGCGGACCGCTGCGTGGCCCTCTGGGACTCCGGGCCACGCGGGGCCAAAGCCCTTGCCCGCTGGCGACAGACTGCCCGGGAGGCCGCTAAGCAGTCTCGTCGAGCCTGGTTTCCACCGGTGGCCGAGCCGGTGAGCATCGCGGAACTCGGGCAGCGCTGCACCACCGTGGCCCGATGCCTGGTGCTGCACGAGGGCGCCACCACGACACTACCCTCGGTCTCCCTACCGGCAGCGGGAGAACTCCTGCTGGTCGTCGGGCCTGAGGGCGGCTTCACCGACACCGAACTGGCCACCCTCACCGCGGCCGGTGGCCAGCCGGTGCGGCTGGGCCCGGCGATATTGCGTTCTTCTAGTGCTGGTGTGGTAGCGCTCGGTGCAATAGGAGCGCTCTCCCAACGTTGGATCCTGCGTCATTCAGGTGATATTTGGCCTGTTGAGCCCACAAAAGCCTTACATTAAGTATGCAAGGCCGGATGAGCCACCTGATTGAGTAAGTACTCATACCCGGGCTAGCTGGCCTTGAACGCTCCGCCGGGCACCTCCCCCCTCGGTCCGGCGGCGCTGCGTCGCGGCGGGACAGCCCCCAGTTTCCGCCGCGGCGCGGCATCCGGGTGCGTATCTCGCCATCTTGCGGCAATGTTGTTTTTAGGCAACTGTTGTTGCCCAGCAGGGCATGCTGCACAGTTGCAAATCCCCACCCGGCGGACTCCACTGTCAGATAGCATCGGTCCTGCCGGTTGATTCGAGATGCGCGAAAGCGCAGAAAGATAGGACCAACACCGACGTGACCCCTACCCCCGTGGAGGGTGCCTCCTCGTCCGGTTCAGAGACGATGCAGCCCGTAACGGTCCAGTCGAAGATTGTGGTTCCGGATTCCGCCGTGCTGGCCCTGCTGGGATCCCGCGATGAGAACCTCAAGGTGATCGAGGACTTGCTCGCCGCCGATGTGCACGTGCGGGGCAACGAGGTCACGCTCTCGGGTGCCCCAGCAGACGTGGCATATGCCGAGCGGGCTTTCAGCGAGCTGGTCATCCTGGCCCGTCGCAGCCAGCTGTTGGGTACCGATGCGGTGCGAGCGGCCCTGGCGATGCTCGCCCAAGGGCAGACCGAGTCGCCCGCCGAGGTGCTCAGCCTGGACATCCTGTCTCGGCGCGGCCGCACCATCCGACCCAAGACGCTCAATCAGAAACGCTACGTCGATGCCATCGATCGCAACACGATCGTGTTTGGCATCGGACCCGCCGGCACCGGTAAGACGTACCTGGCCATGGCCAAGGCGGTGCAGGCATTGCAGACCAAGCAGGTCAGCCGGATCATTCTGACCCGGCCGGCGGTCGAAGCAGGGGAGCGGTTGGGTTTCCTGCCCGGCACCCTTTACGAGAAGATCGACCCATACCTGCGTCCCCTGTATGACGCGTTGCACGACATGCTCGACCCGGAATCCATTCCCAAACTGATGGCTGCCGGAACCATCGAGGTCGCCCCCTTGGCCTACATGCGGGGCCGCACCCTCAACGACGCGTTCATCATCCTTGACGAGGCGCAAAACACCACGCCAGAGCAGATGAAGATGTTCCTGACCCGGCTGGGCTTCGGCTCGAAGGTCGTGGTCACCGGCGACGTCACGCAGATTGACTTGCCGGACGGTCAGGTGTCAGGACTGCGTATCGTGCAGCACATCCTCGACGATGTCGATGACGTGCACTTCGCGGAGCTGTCCAGTGCCGATGTGGTCCGCCACCGGCTGGTCACAGAAATCGTGGATGCCTACGCGCGGTGGGATGCTCTTGCGGACAGCGCCGGGGCGCGTCCGGTACCCAACCGTAGCGAGCGTCGCCGGAGGCGGTGAGGCGTCGATGGGTGTCGAGATTGCCAACGAGTCCGGGACGGCCGTCGCTGAAGCATCGATCGCGGCCGCGGCGCGTTTTGCTATGGATCGGATGGGCGTCAGCCCGCTAGCTGAGCTGTCCATGCTGCTCGTCGCTGCGCCAGTGATGGCGGATCTGCACCAGCGGTGGATGGATCTGCCCGGCCCTACCGATGTGATGGCGTTCCCCATGGACGACACGGACGAAGGTGGGCTGCTGGGAGGTGGCAGAGCCGACAGCCCTCCGGGCGGCCCCGAGCTACTCGGTGACATCGTGCTCTGCCCAGATGTCGCGATCGAGCAGGCGGCTGCGGCGGGCCACTCGCTGCTCGACGAGCTGCAGCTGCTGACCGTGCACGGTGTCTTGCACCTGCTGGGTTACGACCATGCTGACCCCGCCCAAGAGCAGGAAATGTTCGAGCTGCAGGACCGTATCCTCGAGGATTTCCGGCGCGCCGACCGGGCCGCTCGTCGCCGGATCGCCCAGCGAGACGCGGACACCCGGCTATTGGGGGTAGTCGGTCTGGACGGGCCGGAGGCTTCCGGCCCGCAGCGATAACGCACCGGCTGCGCGGCGCTGATGTCCTCGGCGGTGCTGCTCGTGCCGGCTGTCACCCTGGTGCTCGCAGCCGGGGGATTTGCCGCCGCCGATGCCGCGCTGGGCACGGTGTCCCGTGCCCGGGTCGATGAGCTGGTGCGGTCGCACCGGTTTGGCGCCAGGGCGCTTGCGCTGGTCGTGGCCGACCGGCCGCGTCACATCAACCTGCTGCTGTTGCTGCGGCTGAGCTGCGAGCTACTCGCCACCGTGCTGGTCACAGTCGTCGCGGTGCGGGCATTGTCGCCGACCTGGCTGGCCGTCCTGGTCGCCGGGCTCGCGATGGTGGTAGTCAGCTATGTTGTCGTCGGGGTAGGTCCCCGAACCACCGGGCGCCAGCATCCCTATTCGGTGGGCCTGCTGGTAGCTGGACCGGTACGGGTATTGGGCCGGATTCTGGGCCCACTGTCCCGGCTGCTCATTTTCGTCGGCAACGCGATCACACCTGGCCGTGGTTTCCCAGCGGGACCGTTCACCTCGGAAGTAGAACTTCGTGAACTGGTCGACATGGCCGGCCAGCGTGGCGTCGTGGAGGCCGGTGAGGCCGAGATGATCCATTCCGTGTTCGAGCTCGGGGACACCGTCGCCCGGGAGGTCATGGTGCCGCGTACCGAAATTGTCTGGATCGAACAGCACAAATCGGTGCGCCAGGCAGTGGCGCTGTGCCTGCGCTCCGGATTCTCCCGGATGCCAGTGATCGCGGAAAGCGTCGATGATGTCGTGGGTGTGGTGCACCTCAAGGATCTGGTAGCAGCCGAACACCGGGAAGGCGCAGGTGGCACAACCGTGGGAGCGGTGATGCGGCCGGCGACGTTCGTGCCGGACTCAAAGCTGCTCACCAGCCTGCTCAAGGAGATGCAGGTATCGCGCAACCACATGGCCGTTGTGGTCGATGAGTACGGCGGTACCGCGGGCTTGCTGACGATCGAAGACATTCTCGAGGAGATCGTGGGCGAGATCACCGACGAGTCCGATACCGATGAGCGACCGCCCATCGAGCACCTCGAAGACGGTAGGGTGCGGGTGATCAGCCGGCTGCCGGTGATCGACCTGGGCGAGCTGTTCGAGGTGGACTTGGCTGACTCCGACGTGGAGACCGTGGGTGGGCTACTCGCGCAGCGGTTGGGCCGGGTACCCGTTCCTGGTGCTGAGGCCGACGTGGCCGGCCTGCGGCTGCGGGCCGAGGGCGGCAACGATCGTCGAGGCCGGCTGCGGATCACCACGGTGCTGGTCTCCCCAGCACCCTCCCAGCCGGATTCCGATACCCGGCTCGACCCCGTTGCGGCTGACCCGCCGCAGGAAGCGAGCGACACCCGTGCCTGAGCTTGACCCAGAGGACGCCAAGCTGGTGACGTTGGCGCGCTCAGCGCTGGCCCGCACCGGCGCCCTGGAGGGCGCCGCAGTGCGGGACACCGACGGGCGCACCTACACCGGTGTCACTGTTGCGCTGCCCTCGCTGGCCCTCACGGCGCTGCAAGCTGCGGTGGCCGCGGCGGTGGCCAGCGGAGCGACCGGCTTGGAGGCGGCGGTACTGGTGGGCAGCGCGGTCGATGACACTTCGCTGGCAGCAGTTCGCGAGCTCGGACCGTCTGCTCCGGTGCTGCTGGTCGATCAGCGCGGCGACGTCAGCGATGTGCTACGGGTGGCTGGTTAGCCGTGACGGCAGCCGCCGAAAGCACGTTCCAGGCCGGGTTCGCCTGCCTGGTGGGCAGGCCTAACGTCGGCAAGTCGACATTGACCAATGCCCTGGTAGGCCAGAAGGTGGCGATCACCTCCAGCCGGCCGCAGACCACCCGGCATACCATCCGGGGCATCGTGCACCAGCCCCATGGGCAGCTCATCCTGGTGGATACTCCCGGGTTGCACCGGCCCCGCACGTTGCTCGGCGAGCGCCTCAACAGCCTGGTCCGGGCGACGCTGTCGGAAGTGGACGCGATCGGCTTGTGCGTACCCGCCGACGCCGTCATCGGTCCCGGCGATCGGTTCATTGCCAGCGAGCTGGCCACGGTGGCCCGGCGCCGGCCAGTGTTCGGCATCGTGACCAAGACGGACCTGGTAAACCCTCAGCGGGTGGCTGAGCAACTCGCTGGCCTGGCGGAGCTGGCACGCTCGTCCGGCATCGGTGAGTTCGCCGAGATGGTGCCGGTATCTGCCGTCGACGGCTTTCAGGTGACGCTGCTTGCTGATCTGTTGCTGGCCCGGATGCCGGAGTCCCCGCCGCTGTACCCCGGTGGCGAGCTCACCGACGAACCGGAGCAGACGCTGGTCGCCGAGCTGGTGCGGGAGGCAGCTTTGGAAGGGGTGCGTGACGAGCTGCCGCACTCGCTGGCCGTTGTGGTCGAGGAGATGAAGCCGCGGGAAGGGCGGGATGATCTGCTCGACATCTACGTGAACCTCTACGTCGAGCGGGATAGCCAGAAGGCGATCGTGATTGGGCGGGGTGGTCGGCGGCTCAAGGAGGTCGGTACCCGCGCCCGGGCACACATCGAAGCTTTGCTGGGTACCTCGGTATATCTCGACTTGCATGTCAAGGTGGCCAAGGACTGGCAGCGCGACCCCAAGCAGCTGCGTCGCCTCGGTTTCTGATGTGCGATCACAGTCTGTGTGCAACCAAGCGACAGCACTTGCGCGCTCCGGCGTATAAGCCGTGATGAATCTTCTGGCTTGGCGCGTAGGCCGGAGTTCGCTCGTGGGTGAGATGCGACGATGGGTCGGTGAGCCTGTACCGCGACACCGGGGTGGTGCTGCGGGTGCAGAAGTTGGGTGAGGCTGATCGCATCATCACGCTGCTGACCCGCCGGCATGGGCCGGTGCGCGCGGTGGCCAAAGGCGTGCGGCGTACCTCCTCAAGGTTCGGTGCACGGTTGGAGCCGTTCGGGCACGTTGATGTGCAGTTCTACCGCGGGCGCACGCTGGACGTCATCACCCAGGTTGAGACGGTCGACGGCTTCGGCTCCCGGCTGGTCGGTGACTACGGTCGCTACACCTCTGGCTGTGCGGTACTGGAAACCGCCGAGCGGCTGGCCGGCGCCGAGGGGGAGCCGGCGCTGCGGCTGTACCTGCTGGTGGTGGGTGCGCTGCGGGCGCTGGCCGACGGCCAGCGGCCGCCCCCGCTGGTGCTCGATGCGTTCCTGCTGCGCGCGATGGCCGCTACCGGATGGGCGCCGGCGCTGACCGAATGCGCCCGGTGCGGGTTGCCAGGCCCGCATCAGGCATTCAGCGTTCCTGCCGGCGGTGTGGTCTGTCGCCGGTGCCGCCCTGCCGGCGCAGTCACCCCGTCGATCCAGACGCTGGACCTGCTCGACGCCCTCATGCACGGCGACTGGCAGGCCGCGCAGAACGCCTCACCGACCGTCTGCCGCGAAGCTAGCGGCCTCATCGCCGCCCACCTTCAGTGGCACCTGGAACGTCAATTGCGCTCGCTGCCTCTCGTTGAGCGTCCCCGCCAGCCGCATTCAGCTGGCTGAACCGGGTTCACTCAAGGTCGGATCAGAAACCCGCTGAGCCCCCTCAAGCGCGCTGACTGGCAAGGCGGCAGGATGGGCCGGTGGTTCGAGCGCCTGATCCGCATCCATCGGGGGCCCGGGCACCCGTGATACCGGCGGGGCGGTTACCTAGGCATGTGGCGTTGGTGATGGACGGCAACGGGCGCTGGGCCCAGCAGCGCGGGTTGCCCCGCACCGAGGGGCATCGCCGTGGTGAGGCGGTGTTACTGGATGTGGTGTGCGGCTGCATCGAAATCGGTGTGCAGTGGCTATCGGCCTACGCCTTCTCCACCGAGAACTGGCGCCGCAGCCCTGAGGAGGTGCGCTTCCTGATGGGCTTCAATCGCGACGTGATCCGCCGCCGCCGGGACCAGATGCACGAGATGGGTGTCCGCGTGCGCTGGGCCGGCCGCCGCCCGCGGTTGTGGCGCAGCGTGATCCGCGAGCTGGAGATCGCCGAGGAACTCACCGCAGGCAACGACGTGATGACCTTGACCATGTGCGTGAACTATGGCGGTCGCGCTGAGATCGCCGACGCGGCGCGTGAGTTGGCCCGCCGGGCGGCCCGCGGTGAGATCGACCCGGAGCACATCGATGAGCAGATGTTTGCCCGCTACCTCGATGAACCGGACATGCCCGATATTGATCTGTTCCTTCGACCATCGGGGGAGCAGCGCATCTCCAACTTTCTTATCTGGCAAGCTGCCTATGCCGAGCTCGTGTTCCAGGACATCCTGTTTCCCGACTTGGACCGCCGGGACCTGTGGCGAGCCTGCGAGGCGTACGCCAACCGTGATCGGAGGTTCGGCAGCGCGATCGACACCGTTGCAGTTAATGCCCGTTCCGCCAGGAGGACGATCCGATGAGCAACGAGAAGGGCACGGCGAGTTGCACTTCTGCGCGGGAGTTGCTCGAGGCCGCCAGGACGGCGTTGGAGCGCTTTCAGGACGTCCGTGTGGACGACGATGGCTCCTTGACCTTCCAGCACTCCGATGTGCCCTGTGCGGTGCAGGCGGTCGAGCTCGTCGAGGGCTTGACGATGCTCAGCCTGACCTGCGTTGTCGCCTGGGACGTCGTTGATGACGGTGAGCTGGCCGAGCGCGTCGCCACCCGTGCCGGGCAGGGTTTGTTCGGCACCCTGGGGATAGTCCGCACCGAACGCGGGGCCGACTTGATGCTGCGGTACGCCTTCCCGGCTGCCGGCCTGGACAGTGTGCCGCTGGGCACCCTGCTCATGCTCGTGGTGTCCACGGCCTCTCAGGTTCGGGGCGAGCTGCTCACCGCCTGACTCGCAGTCTGGATGCAGACTGCTGTTTTTCAGGCTCAAAAAACAGCAGTCTGCATCCAGAACGTGGGTCGGGCGAGTCAGGATGTGGCGCAGGTGGCGCAGCGGCCGGCGATCTCGACAGTGTGGGTGATGTCGGTGAACCCGTGGGCTTGGGCGATCTGTTCGGCCCAGCGTTCGACGGCGGGGCCTTCCACCTCAACGGTGCGGCCGCACTCCCGGCACACCAGGTGGTGATGATGATGCGACGAGCAGCGCCGGTATACCGCCTCCCCGTTGGAGGTTCGCAGTACGTCGACCTCACCCGCCTCGGCCAGTGTCTGCAGGGTGCGGTACACCGTCGTCAAGCCGATTTCTTCACCGCGGCGGCGCAGCTTCTCGTGGATCTCCTGGGCGGACCGGAAGCCGTCAGTGTCATCGAGCAGCTTGGCCACCGCGGTGCGCTGCCGGGTAGAGCGCAGCCGGGACGCGCTCATTCCTCCTCCACGTGGGTCACCGCATCGACCACGATATGCGACAGGTGCTCGTCGACTAGCCGGTACACCACTTCACGGCCGTGCCGTTCGCCGTCGACCACCCCGGCGGATTTGAGCACCCGCAAGTGCTGGCTGATCAACGGCTGGGTGACGCCCAGGGCGTCAACCAGCTCGTGGACGCAACGTTCGTGGTCACGCAACTGCAGCACGATGGCGATCCGCACCGGCGCGGACAGCGCCCGCAGCAGCTCGCCGGCCGCCACCAGCGTCGCCCGCGGCCGGGTAGCTGCCGGTGTGGGTGCCGGTCGGCCGGGTGAATGTTCGTCGAGGTTGGAATCTGGGAGGCTGGAATCCGGCAGACTCGAGTCCGGCAGACTGGGGTCCGGTATCGCGTCCGCCGTCACACCCGTCATGCCGTCTCCTTCGCTCGACTCCGACCCACGAGACATAGTAGGTGCCCGGACCCCTTTCCCTCGCTACCGTCATTGTCTCACCGCTGGTCGAGGCGAAGGGTGGCGGTGACTGGCTATGGCAACCTGTTCGTGGGTGACGCCGATCGAGGATCCAGATCTGTCGATCGCTAATCTGGGCGGAACTTGCCCGTGACCTACCCATGGAGTTTCCCAGTGCCCGCGGATCGCATCGAGACGGTAGTCAGCTTGTGTAAGCGCCGTGGCTTCGTATTCCCCAGCGGGGAGATCTACGGCGGAACCCGCTCGGCCTGGGACTACGGTCCCCTCGGCGTCGAACTGAAAGAGAACGTCAAACGCCAATGGTGGCGCGCCATGGTGACGGGTCGAGACGATGTCGTCGGCCTGGATTCTTCAGTGATCCTTCCTCGCCAGGTGTGGGTCGCATCCGGGCATGTGCAGGCCTTTCACGATCCGCTGGTCGAGTGCCAGAGCTGCCATAAGCGATACCGGGCTGACCAGCTCGCCGAGGAGTACGCCGAACGCACCGGCAAGGACGTGTTGGAAGGTGACCTGTCGGAAATACCGTGCCCCAATTGTGGCACCCGTGGTCAGTACACCGAGCCGCGCGAGTTCAACATGATGCTCAAGACGTACCTCGGTCCGGTGGAGTCCGAGGAGGGACTGCACTACCTACGTCCGGAGACCGCGCAGGGCATCTTCATCAACTTTCAGAATGTGGTGATGTCTGCCCGCAAGAAGCCGCCGTTCGGTATCGCACAGATCGGCAAGAGCTTCCGCAATGAGATCACCCCGGGCAACTTCATCTTCCGCACCCGTGAATTCGAGCAGATGGAGATGGAATTTTTTGTCGAGCCGGGCAGCGACGAGCAGTGGCACCAGTACTGGATTGATAACCGCACCGACTGGTACACCGACCTGGGCGTCAACCAGGAAAATCTAAGGCACTACGAGCACCCCAAGGAGAAGTTGTCCCACTACTCCAAGCGGACGGTCGACATAGAATATCGTTTCGGCTTCTCATCCGGTCAGCAGTGGGGTGAGCTGGAGGGTATCGCCAATCGCACCGATTTCGACCTCACCACTCATTCCAATCATTCAGGGGTAGACCTGTCCTATTACGACCAGGCCACCGACTCGCGGTATCGGCCCTACGTGATCGAACCCGCGGCCGGCGTCGCTCGGTCGATGATGGCCTTCCTGCTCGACGCCTACGCCGAGGACGAGGCACCCAACGCCAAGGGTGGGGTGGATCGCCGGGTGGTGCTGCGGCTGGACCGGCGGCTGGCGCCGGTGAAGGCGGCGGTGCTTCCGCTGTCGCGCAACGCCGACCTTTCTCCCAAGGCTCGGGACCTTGCCGCAGTGCTGCGCCGGAAGTGGAATGTTGAGTTCGACGATTCCGGTGCAATCGGGCGCCGCTACCGTCGCCAGGATGAGATCGGTACCCCGTTCTGCGTGACAGTGGATTTCGACTCGTTATCCGACCACGCAGTTACCGTCCGGGAGCGCGACAGCATGGCACAGGAGCGCGTGGCGATGGACCAGGTTGAGTCCTATCTCGCGGCTCGCATGGGCGGCTGCTAATCACGATTTATTCTGTAAACCTGGCAGCATGGTGGACATGGGAAAAACTGACGAAACCCGTCAGCGCCGGCAAGCCGGTGAGGCGTTGCGCCGCTGGGCCGCGCAGGGCCGTTCTTCCGGCGTGGTACGGGTACTCGAGCGGCACGGATTCGGCACCGTTGCCACCGGCCAGCTCTTGGCCGGCACTGCTGACGGGGAGCGAGCGGGTTCGGTCTTCGAGGGCACCATGGACACCGTGGCGCTGCCATTGCTGGACTCCGCAGTCACCATGCCGGGTACCGCGAAGGGGCACGTCACCGAGCCGGATGCGCTGGCCGCCGGACTGGCTTGTAGCGGCGGCGCGCAGCTGCTGGGCCACCCATTGCCGTTGCCGGCCGCTGCCACGTTGGGTACCTCGCTGGCAGAAGGGGAGCCCTGCGCATTGGCCTCCACTGCTGACGGATCCGCGGTGCTGGTGGCCGGAGGCACCGGGCTGACCCAGGTGGTCGGCACGCTCGGCGCACCAGAGGTGGACCAGATGGTCCTCAGCCGGATGCGGCAGCTGGCGCGAATCGGTGCGACGGCCACCGAGCAGGGTGAGGTCGCAGGTACCTCAGTGCTGGTCGATGTGTGGGTGCCGGTGACGACCATGCTGATCGTGGGTGGGGGTGCGATCGGGACTGCCCTGTCGGCCCAGTGTGAGTTGCTGGGTTGGGCGGTGCGCACGGAAACCGAGCTGGAACCCGCGGTTGCCGGGGCCAAGGAGTTCACGGCTGTGGACGTGCTGGCACTGCTCGACCATGGGCCGGCCTTCGATGCGGTGCTGGTGGAACTATTGCGGTCGGGGCGCGGGTTCTGCGGTGCGCTGGGATCGCGGCACACCCAAGAGGTGCGGCGCCGCCGGCTACGGGCTGCCGGGATCACCGAGGAGGAGCTGGCGCGGTTGCACGGACCGATGGGTTTAGACCTGGGTGCATCCACTCCGGCAGAGACTGCGGTGTCCCTGGTCGCTGAGGTCATCGCGGTGCGACGGGGACGTTCGGGTGGGCCATTGGCCGCCGCAGCGGGCCGTATTGGTGGCTGACCACCGGCTCAGCCGGCAACCGAGAAGCGACCGCCGGCTGGTCCGGCAATCAAGCAACCGACGCCTGACCCGGCAATCGAGTTCCCGCCCCGGCGGATTCATCTTGTCCCTTGCGCTGATGCGATTGATTTTCGGTGCAGCGCTGATCGGAGCGTTGATCGTCGGTGGCACCGTGTTCCGGGTGTGGCAGGTGGCACGGGTTGACGATCGGGACAAGGCCGACGTCGTGGTGGTCCTAGGCGCTGCTCAGTACGACGGGACACCATCGGCAGTGCTGGGTTCCCGGCTTGACCATGCGGCACGGTTGTGGCGTGATGGCGTCGCGCCGCTGATCGTCACAGTTGGTGGGCGGCGTGTCGGCGATGCCTACACCGAAGCCGAGGCCGGCCGTAATTACCTGACGTCCTACGGGATTCCCAACAAGGCGGTAGTGGCCATCGGGGAGGGCCGCGACACGCTAGAGAGCCTTGAGGCGGTCGCGCGTCGAGCCAGTGCCGCGGGCTGGCACACCGCGGTCATCGTCAGCGATCCCTGGCACTCCTTACGGGCTCGCACGATGGCCGATGACCTCGGACTCAGCTCCTGGACGTCCCCCACCCGAAGCGGTCCGATCGTGCAGACTCGGACTATCCAGGCTCAGTACATCGTCCGGGAGAGCGCGGCGTTGCTGCATTACCGCTTCACCCATGCCCCGGCCGGGTCCTACGGCACCGACCTCAGGTGAACCTTGTGGGCTACGGCTACACCGAGCATGACCAGGCCCGGCTGCTGTCTGAGCAGGCCAAGCGAGCTGTGTTGCCTGAATCGGCACCGGAGCGCCGCAGCCCGTTCGCTCGGGACCGGGCCCGCGTGCTGCACTCCGCGGCGCTGCGGCGCCTCGCCGGTAAGACCCAAGTGGTCGGACCAGGTGAGGGTGATGTCCCGAGGACCCGGCTGACCCACTCGCTAGAGGTTGCCCAGATCGGCCGCGGGATCGCCGTGGAGCTGGGCTGCGATCCAGACGTGGTCGAAACTGCCGGATTAGCGCACGACATCGGCCACCCTCCGTTCGGGCACAACGGTGAGCAGGTGCTCAACGAGGCTGCTACGAGTTGCGGTGGCTTTGAAGGCAACGCGCAAACACTGCGGATCCTCACCCGATTGGAACCCAAGCTCATCGACGCCGCGACCGGGCGCAGCTACGGGCTCAACCTGACCAGGGCATCGCTGGATGCCGCGGTGAAATATCCGTGGTCGCGCCGCAACGGGAAGGTCAAGTTCGGTTTCTATGCCGACGACGCGGCGGTGTTCGCCTGGCTGCGTGATGGCGCGCCCGACGAAACACGTTGCCTGGAAGCGCAGGTCATGGACTGGGCCGACGACGTCGCCTACTCGGTGCACGACGTGGAGGATGGGATCCTCGCCGGTCGCATCTCGTTAGCCACTCTGGCCGATCCCGCGGAGCGGATCTCGCTTGCTGAGCTGGCCGCGAAACACTTCAGCGTGCTGCCCAGCACGGAACTGGAGGCCGCCGCAGTCGGGTTGCTCACGCTTCCGGTCGTTGACGCACTCCAGAGATATGACGGCTCGTTGACTGCGCAGGTTGCGCTCAAGGCGCTCACCAGCGAGCTGGTCGGACGCTTCGTGTCGGCTGTGGTGTCTGCCACCCGGGTGCGGTTCGGGCCTGGTCCGTTAGGGCGCTACCGCGCTGATCTGGTTATCCCGAGCCGGGTCGCTGCGGAAGTCGCACTGCTCAAGGCGATGGCTTTGCGGTTCGTCATGAGCGACCCACACCGGCTGGCGATGCAGGCCGCGCAACGAGAATTGACGGCCGAACTGTGCGCGGCTCTGGCCCATCGCGCGCCAGAGCCGCTAGACCCCGCACTTCGCCCAGCTTGGGACCGGGCCGGCAATGACTGCGCACGGCTGCGAGTGATCATCGATCAGGTGGCCGCCCTGACCGATGCGCAAGCCGTCCGGTGGCATGCAGCGCTGCGCGCCAAGCACTCACGGTTATCTCAATACCTCATCTCGGGATCGTCATAGTGCTTGAATTCGAGCAGATTATTTGAGGGATCGCGTAGCACAAACGCGTCGTGCCCTTCGGGCCGGCCGTTGAACCGGCGAAATGGTGGGGCGAAAAGCGGTAGATCGTGGGAACGAGCCCGGTTCAGCACGCTTTCCCAGCTCTGCCGGTCCCGGAAGGTGACGCCGAAGTGCCTCGGGTAGAGGGCAGGCGCCGCGTCGATGCGGTCGGACAGGTGGCAGACGACCTGATCGCCGAAGAAGTTCAGGGTGATCCGGTCATCGTAGCACCGGGCCAGCGTGCAACCGAGGCCATCGACATAGAACCGTTGCGCCTCATCCAGATTCTGAGCCGGGATTGCCAGGTGAAATACGTCCGCCTGGTTGCGCATCACAGCCTCGCCAACAAAGTGTCCGAGCGCAGTCCCCGTCGCAGCGTTTCCAACGCGATCACCTCGTCAGCTCGGACGTTGCCCAGGTTGACCGACGACCCCATCCGGCACAGGAAGTACGTTTGCAACTCTTTGTTCGGGGCCTCGAATAGCAGCCGGTCAAGGTCGATGCCGGAACCGACGATCTCGTCAATCAACTCATGACGCGGTTCACCATTAGCCCGGCAGATCCCGCCGCGACCGCTCTCCCGCGCTTCAGCG
Organism: Pseudonocardiales bacterium; assembly: GCA_019241525.1. Lineage (GTDB taxonomy): Bacteria > Actinomycetota > Actinomycetes > Mycobacteriales > Pseudonocardiaceae. The sequence goes on along the minus strand of JAFAWY010000113.1, from coordinate 15,069 downwards.
GTGACGAGATGGGCCCCAGCAGCAAGATCTTGCTCGATGAGGGAGACCCAGCGGCCGGGTGCCAGTGCGTCGCAGCGTCGTACGTCCTTGAAGCCGACCTCGCTGATGACTACGAACTCCTCGGCGAGCCGGGTGACCCACCGAGCCTTTTCCGTGTTGTCGATGGGGATTGTGCCGTTGGATACCTCGACATAGCTGACACCCAGAACGCGGCATAAAGATAGCCACTCCGAAACCAGCCCATCCAGCGCGTAGCGTTCAAACAGGGTGCCACCGAAGTAGAAGTCGATGCCGACGCTGCGCAAGATGTCAATTTTCCGTTTGATGTCTTTGGTGACCAGGCAGGTACCCCAGCCGAACTTCACCAGATCGATAAATTCGCCAACACTGTCTATCGCGTCTTCGAACTGGGCGGTGAACATCCCTGGATCGATGACCATGGTGAGCCCACGTTGCCGCGGTTTGGACTCGAGGTGCGGTAGGCGTAGTTGAGTGTCAATCACGACTGCCTCCTCACATCCGCCCTGCGCCAAGCCGGACCGGCTCGGCGGGGACGGAGGGCTCGGATCTACCAGAATGGACAGGTTTCTCGGCCTGCAACTGACGTTTCCCGGTCAGCACCAGGCTGACCGGGCTACGCCGGAGGAACTCGACTACCAGCAGCGATGCCGAGACAACGGCGGCAAAGGCCAACATCGTCGACCAAAGCGCGGGCATCCAGGCCGACAGCCATCCGTAAGGACCCAGCATCCACCCCAGCAGCAGCATGGGATGCACCAGGAATACTCCGAAGGACCGGTCTGAGCCGATCTTGACGACCTGGGAACCGAGGCCGGTTCCCTGCCGCGCTGCCCACGAAACGCCTAGAGCAAACAATGCGGTGATCACAGCGAGGCACCAGGGCACTGTCACGGCCTGGAACACATCGCAAGCGATCGGGACGGGCACGCCACCACGTACCGACCACAGGTACCACCCCTCGGCCGCAGCACCGGTAAGTGCCAGCGCGACGACTATCACTATCGGATGCGCCCGCACCCAGCCCTGCACTCGGTCAACGTGCAGCGCAGCCACCCCGCCGAGCAGTAGATAAAACAGATAACTACCGACGAACGATCCGTCGAAATGCCACAGCTGTTCGGCGAACCCGCTTGGGTGCGCGGCGTGCAGTCCGGCGTTGATACCCGTCTGGACGACCGCGCCGCCAGCCACCAGCCAGGGGTGCCAGCCCCGGGTCACTTGCAACAGCCACCGGAACGCGGGAAACAGCACGTAGAACTGCATCGTCACAATCAGGAAATACAGGTGATAACACGCTGCCCCGGTGATCAGGTTGCGTCCGAGCAGGATCAGCGCCGCGCTCGGAGCAAGCGGTGCGGTGATCAGCCCGACTCCGCTATAGATGACAGTCCACATGACATACGGTGCGCCGATCAGCCAAAACCGCCGCCGCCAGAACGGCCGGACGGACAACCGGTCGCGGTGGCGGTACGTCAATACGAACGCACTGAGAGCGAAGAATGCCTCGCGGGTGAAATGCAGCAGCATTTCGGCCCCACCAGCTGGCACGCTGTCGGGTGAATTAATGGTGGCCACCGTGTGCACGGCGATGACGCACGTGAACGTCAGCACGCGAACCAGGTCAATCGCGTGAACATGGCTCGGAGTACTCGGCTGCGGCTGTGTCACCTCGGGGACACCTCGGGATGGCTGGCCTTGGAGAGGGCCAACTCCCTCAGCTGGCGGCGAAGCACCTTGCCCGTGGCCGTCCGCGGCAGCACCGGGACGATCCGAAACTCCAGCGGGCGTTTGGCTCGGCTGAGGTGCTGCTCGCACCGAAGCCGCAGCCGGCCTGCGAGCTCGTCTCGCTGCTGGTGATCCAGCGCGCAGACCGGCCGGATCCACGCTATGGGCACAGCGCCGAGCACATCATGCGGGCATCCGGCGACGGCAGCTTCTGCCACCGCCGGCTCACCGAGCAGGATCTCCTCAACTTCTGCGGGATGCACGAGCTCGCCGCCGCAGTTGACCACATCGTCACGGCGCCCGGCGAGGAAGAGGTACCCGTCGCGGTTGAGGCTTCCGAGGTCGCCGGTGTCCAGCCAACCTGCGACGTCGAAGCGCTCGGCGGCGATGCTGCCGGCGTACGCGTTGATCACGCTCTCACCGCGAATCCGCACCCGGCCGACGACGTGCGGAGCGCATCGCCGGCCATCCGGATCGACCACCTCCAGTTCCACTCCGACCGGACGTCCGACCGATCCGGTCGGGTGGCCCCCGTACAGGGGGGTGGCGGTGATCTGGCTGGCAGCCTCGGTCATGCCGTAGCTCTCCACCACCGTGACGCCGGTCTGTGACATCACCTGTGCACGCACCGCCGCAGGCAGCGGCGCCGACGCCGAGCGAATAAACCGCAAGTTTGGCGGGGCAGCAGGCATGCCCTCAGTTGCCAGGATCGACAGGATCGCCGGCACCGCGTTCACCCAGGTGATCCCCCGATCGCGGACCAGTGACCAGAATCCGGTGCGATGGAACCGGCGGTCCAATACCAACGTGCCACCGGCGAGGAGGGTAGCCAGCAGTGCGATCACTTGGGCATTGATGTGGAACAGCGGCAGGGGGCTAAAACCACGGTCCGCGGTGGTGAGCTGGTGGTGATCGACGACGCAGTGTGCAGCGTGCAGCAGCTGGCGCTCGGTGAGCACGACCGTCTTTGGCGTGCCGGTTGACCCCGAGGTGAGCAGCGCGACCGATCCCGATCCTGGTTGCGGTGCACCGAGCGAGCTGATTCCGACCGCCGGGTTAGCGGGCAGGCCGGTGGCCGGATTGACGTGCATGCCCGGCGTGCCTTCCCGATCGCTGACCACCAGCCAAGGCCGTAGGGCGCGCCGGACCCGTTCCGACTCGGCAGCAGGAGCCGCAGGATCGACTGGTGTTGAACACCGGCCAGCTGCGATGACGGCGAGATGCACGGCGCAGAAGGCAAGCGGGTCGTCAATGTCGACCAGTACCCGGGCAGCCGGCGGTACCCCGGCGGCGTCGAACTCCTGGCACCACAGCTGCGTAGCGGTGCGCAGTGCGGCGAAGTCGAACCACCGCTCGCTTCGGGCATCGGCCAGGAAGCACCGGTGGGCCGCACCTGTGGCGCGCGCAGCAACAAGCTGACGGACGGCATTCATGCGGCGCATCCTGACCGGGTTACCTGAAGACCAGCTGAGTACCGACTGGGAATACTGTCCAGTCATGCGGCGCATCCAGTTGATCCTCGGTGTGGGGTTGCTGGTGGGGATCTTGCTGGCGGCGGTCCTGACCACGGTGCGGGCGTCCCCGGTGCTTGCCGTGCCACACCAGCCCACGGCGCGTCACCCGGGGTCGGCGTCGCCGCTGCCGCTCCCGCAGGCAACGAATGGGTTTCGACCGCTCCCCGAGGTCAATACGGTCACCGTCGATGGCATGCAGCGCATTTACCGGTCTTTCGTGACGGCTTCACCAGCCGGCAAACTCCCGCTCCTCATCGTGTTGCATGGGCGGGGACAGTCTGACTCCTCCGTGCTGGCCATGACGGGCTTTCTGGGACTAGCCCAACAGCGGCAGGCTGTGCTGCTGTTACCTGACGGGGAGCAGCGGTCATGGAACGCCGGCCATGGCTGCTGCGGCTTTGCCGGCGCCCACCAGGCCCCGGACTTACAGTTTTTGGCTGCGATCGTCGCCGACGCGCTGCGCCGGTGGCCCATTGATCCTGGACGGGTGTACCTGGTCGGGTACAGCAACGGCGGCAAGCTGGCCTACAGCGCGGTGTGTGCGCATCCCACACTGTTCACTGCAGTGGCGACTTACGGAGCGGTGCCACTGTCACCCTGCCCACCAGGCACCCCGCCGGTGTCGGTGATGCTGGCCGCCGGTACCGCAGACCAGGTGCTGCCCTTCCAGGGAAGGCCAGGCGGGCACCCGCCGCTGCCGTCCGTGGCGCAGGCGGTGTCCTGGCTGCGCGCCCAGGACGGTTGCCCTGCAGATTCGCGCAGCAGCCGGGCGGGCTTGGCGGTCGTGCAACGATGGGTCGGCTGCGCCGGCGGAACCGACGTCGAATCAGTGGCCTATCCCGGCCGGGGGCATGCCTGGCCGGGGGGTGGGTCACCCACAGCCAGTGCCCTGATGTGGACATTTCTCACCCGGCACGACGGGCGTGGCCAACCCCGGCCTGGGTAAGACCGTGCCACCAGTCACTGACGGTGCTTGCCCCTAGAATCGGCGCCCGTGGCTGGGCGGATCCGGGACGCGGACATCGCGGAGGTCCGGCAGCGAAACCGGATCGACGAAGTGGTCGGCGAGTACGTCGCGCTGCGCCGGGCTGGTGCCGATTCGCTCAAGGGCCTGTGCCCGTTTCACGACGAGAAAACGCCCTCGTTCAACGTGCGTCCAGGGCACGGGACGTTTCACTGTTTCGGTTGCGGCGAAGGTGGCTCGGTCGTCGACTTCATCATGAAGCTCGAGCACTTGAGTTTCGTCGAGGCAGTGCAGCAGTTGGCCGACCGGGTCGGGATCCAGTTGACCTACACCGGCGGTGGCCCTTCAACGCATCGTGACCGCGGCACCCGAGCCCGCCTGATCGAGGTGAACCGGCAGGCGCAGGAGTTCTATGCCGATCAGCTCAGCACAGCCGAGGCAAGGCCAGCCCGGGAATTTCTCATGCAGCGCGGCTTCAGCCAGGACGCCGCTGCCAGGTTCGGCTGCGGCTTCGCCCCATCAGGTTGGGATCAGCTCACCAAACACCTGCTGAGTCGGGGCTATACGGTCGACGAGCTGACCAAGGCAGGAGTATCCCGGGAAGGTCAGCGAGGGCCGATCGACCGATTCCATCGCAGGTTGCTGTGGCCGATCCGGGATCTGGGCGGGGACGTGGTCGGTTTTGGCGCGCGGCGGTTGTTCGACGACGACCGCGTTGACGCCAAGTACCTCAACACCGCCGATACGCCTTTGTATCGCAAATCACAGGTGCTGTTCGGGCTCGACCTGGCCAAACGAGAGATTGCCCGGCGGCGTCAGGTCGTCGTGGTCGAGGGCTACACCGACGTGATGGCGATGCACCTGGCCGGAGTGCCCACGGCCGTTGCGTCGTGTGGCACCGCATTCGGTGCCGAACATATCTCGATCCTGCGCCGGCTTTTGATGGACGACGATGCCTTGCGCGGCGAGGTGATCTTCACCTTCGACGGCGACGAGGCGGGTAAGAAGGCGGCGCTGAAGGCGTTCGACGGCGACCAAAATTTTGCGGCGCAGACCTTCATCGCGATCGCCCCCGATCGGATGGACCCGTGCGAGCTGCGCCAAGCCAAAGGTGACGCTGCGGTGTGCGACCTCGTGGCCCGTCGCCAGCCACTGTTCGCCTTCGCGGTGCAGTCGCTGCTTGCCGAATACGACCTCGACACCGCAGAAGGCCAGGTCGCTGCCCTCCGGCGGGCTGTGCCACTGGTCGCACAGATCAAGGACGCCTCGCTGAGAGACCGGTATGCGACCCAGCTGGCTTACTGGAGTGGTTGGGGTGACGAAGCAACGGTGGTCCGCCGGGTTCGGGAAGCCGCTGGCGAGGAACCTCGACGACGTGGTGGCCGCACGCGGCAGCTGGCATCGGCGGGCAATGGCACCGAGTTGCCGGCGCGCGACGACATCCGGCTGCAGGCGCAGCGCGAGGTGCTCAAGGCGGTACTGCAGCAGCCCGCGTTGACCGGTCCGGTCTATGACACCTTGCCGGCTGACGCCTTCACCCACCCTTGTTACGCGCAGGTGCACGCCGCCGTGTTGACCGCCGGCGGCACTGCCGCCGGGCTGTCGGGACCGGAATGGATCGAAGCTGTCGCCGCGCACTGCGCGACCCGATCACTGGTAACCGAGCTGGCCGTAGAAACTCTCCGAGCGACCGGAAGCCCCGAGGACGACACCCGCTACATTGGGAGCCTGCTGGCCCATCTGCAGGCCACAGTGGTCGGGCGCCAGGTTGCTGAGATCAAGTCTCGGCTGCAACGGATCTCACCGGTCGACGATGCGGACACCTACCACCACCTCTTCGGTGACCTGGTGGCGCTCGAGCAGTACTACCGGGCGTTGCGGGAGCAGGCCATGGGAGCCCAGGAATGAGCGGCTGAAGGGGAAGCGCTGCGGTTGCGGTAGCGCACCGGTGCGGTTGTCCTGGCTGGCGCAACGGGGCTAGGTTTTCCCCTTGCCGAGGGGTGAGGAGGTTGTCGCGGCCGTGTGGGATCCGGAAACGTACCTCGCTTTCGGTGACTACCGGGGCCGGCCCTTCCACGACTTACTTGCCCGGGTCGACGCTCGCGATCCGGCCCTGATAGTGGATCTGGGTTGCGGGCCAGGCACTCTCACCCGGTCGTTGGCCAAGCGGTGGCCGATGGCCAGTGTCATCGCGCTGGACAGCTCACTGGAAATGGTGCAAGCCGCCCGGGAACGGGGAATCCATGCTGAGCTGTGCGATGTCCGCAGCTGGCTGCCGCCACCCGGCACCGGGCTGGTGATCTGTAATGCTGTGTTGCAGTGGGTGCCCGAGCATGCAGAGCTGTTACGGCAGTGGATGCGCCAGCTATCGCCCGGCAGCTGGCTGGCGCTGCAGGTGCCGGGGAACTTCACCGCTCCGTCACATGCGGAGACGGCTCGGCTCGCCGCTGAGCCTCGCTGGCGCGAGCTGCTCGATTTCCGCGCCAGGCAGCCGGTGCTCGAACCCGCTGGCTACGCCGCGGTGTTGGGACCGTCCGCAGCGGAACTCGACGTGTGGGAGACCACTTACCTGCATCGACTGACCGGCCTTGACCCCGTGCTCGAATGGATCACGGGGACGGCGCTGCGACCGATCCGCGCGGCACTGTCAGCGCAGGAGTGGGACGAATTCCGGCAGGAGCTTGCCCCGCGGTTGCGCGCTGCCTATCCAGCGGGTGCCGATGGGGTGACCTGGTTTCCCTTCCGCCGCATCTTTGCCGTCGCGCAGGTGGGGTGAGAGGTTGCCCGCATTGCCGCTGGTCGGTGTTGCCGACCGCGCCAGCCGGCGATCATGGCGCTGGCTATCCCAGCCGCAGCCTGCGTTGCGGGATGATCGACAGACCGGTGGTATCTGCGTCTGAGTTGCTCGTAGGGCCCGCGGCCCGCCCGAGAACCGAGTACGTATCCGATCGCACCACCGAGCAGGAACCGCCACATGCTCGTCCCCTGTCTGGTGGCCGGACCTCACCGATCGATTCTGCCAGCAGATGGGGGCGGCGGCAGGGTCGTTGCACGCCGTACGCTAAGGTGGTCCGCGCGGGCAGCCCACCAGCGGTGTGCGCCGAGTGCTTTCCCCGATAGCTCAATTGGCAGAGCATGCGACTGTTAATCGCAGGGTTGTTGGTTCGAGTCCAACTCGGGGAGCAGCCAAAACGCGAGGGCCGATCCCCGTAGGAACCGGCCCTGACCGCACTTATGTCGCTGTATCGAACCCGTTGTCCGGGCCGAACAGGTGGCTGAGGCGGTCGACCGCATCACGTTGCATTTGCCTGAGCATGTAGCCATAGGCCGTGCTTGTCACGCCAATTGAGCTCTGCCCAATAAGTCTTTGATGGTCTGAAGAGCGACGCCTTGGGCGAAAGGCAATGTGGGCATGAGTGTCGAAGATCATGAAAATGGATTAGCGTTACGTCGATTTCGGCACTGAGCGTATCGAATGTGATTGATGTTGCGTGGCTCAATTGGTATGCCCTTGCGCGTAACTGAACACTAGTCCTGAGTCCGTCCCTCGGTCGCCAGCTGCCGACCGTTCGGCCGCCTGTTGCGCTCCATGGCCTCGCGGTGAAGCCATGCGTCCGATCGCTCGGTGCCCAGGGATTGACGGTCAAAGCGGTCTTGCACGGTAGGTCAAGATCGGTCACGCGGTGCAAGGTCTTGGTATTGAAACCGACGCTTCGTGCCGGCCTCGGGATCAATCACGGTGCCAGACTGGCGCGGCGTGGCCACGTCTCGGTGATCCTTAGCCGTGCTCGCGTGCCGTGATGGCACTGCCGGGTTTGGCCAACCCGGCACGTGGGTACAGGTGCCGACATGGCATTGCTCATTAGTGCTGTGTTGTGGTGGGTCACATTGACCGTGATGGTGAGCGCAGCGGCGCTGCGGTGGCAGGTCGCGCATGAGCGCCTCGGTGTGCGGTCAGGCCGGCATGCCGGCGATGCACGTCACCGGCGGTGACCAAGAAGACCAGCATGGCACCATGAACCGTGGTGCTGGACCGTGGTTGGCAGGACTCGGCGCGCTACTGGTAGTGCTCGGCCTGCTCGCCTGGACTGGCCTGCTGTCATGGTTCGGCCGGCTTCCCGGCGACATCCGTATCGACCGGGACCATGTCCAAGTCTATGTACCGATCACCTCGATGATCCTCGTATCTGTCGTCGTGAGCCTCATTCTTTGGCTGATCAGCCAGTGATCCGAGGGCTTCGATTAGATCTGTTCATGCGCAGGTAGATTGTGTTGTTTGAGGGTGGTGGTTGTTGCAGCGCGACTGGGTCAGCATCCCTGGCCGCTGAGGCGGCGCTCTCGGAGAGTAGGTCCCGTCGAGGAATCTCTTCGTCGTCGCAAGCCGGCGGTCTGCTCGCTCGATCGTGCGCGTCTGCTGGTACGAGAAGGCCTACCTGAGTCACTACTCGCCACGACGGGCAGTTTGTAGGCGGTGGCGCGGTAGCGCACTGCGGTTCGCCGAGGCGGTGGTAGCGCTGCGTAGCTGGTGGAGAGACCTGGCGAGCGCCAGCCGCAATCCACAGGCACTCTTTGACCAACGAAACCAGCGCAGGGCGACGTGCCTACCGCTGGCGACCCGTGCTGTCCCCAGAGACATCGGCACGGTTATCACAGGGAGAAGTTATGGCTTGTATCTGGGAGAGGGTCACGGATATCACCGCATCCCTCTCCCTCAGCATTTACTTATCCGCGCGGTTCTCGTCATTGTACAGGGGGCTTCCTAAACCTCCTGTCTGCTCACGCATCTTACTGGTGCCAACGTCCTCTGTCAGGTCTCCCAACGAGTCCGCGTCTCTTGCATCTTTCGTCGGTTCTGGGTCGGAGGAGGAAGCAGAGGTATCGGTCGAATCGGAAGGATAAGGTCCGGGGACATGAACGTCGGCGGAAATTGAGTCCCGGATGCCACCTTCTTCATTAGTAGGGTGTTGATCCCCCGTCGGTACTCCCGACTGCCCCGGCTCTTCCAGTCTCTCGGAGTCGTAAGCGGTGCCCGTCCTGTCCTCCATTATCCCAAATCTCCTCACTTAGAGTAAGTTCGGCCTAGGCACGGAGTACCCCTGATGACTCAGTGATAAACATCGCCTCGATTAGGTCGTCGGAGCGGCGCAGAGTAGTCGGGTACGCATGTCCGGTATCTACTCAAACAAGGCTGAACTAGTATGTCGAGACGCTTTTGGACTCGGTCATGGGCATCGCGGCGGAGTGCGGGAACGGAGCTTGCTGGCTTCAGGCGGCGCGACTAACCATCACCCCGAAGGGCGCAACCGAACGTAGTCGGCAAGCTAGCTAGTTTGCCGAGTATGTAGTCGCCAAGCAACTATCTCAGGTCGATCATACTGACCGGTCGAGTGGCAGCTCTCCACCTGATCACTGACTCGCCACGCGCTGCTGCGCAGTCCTGACGAGGTGTCAGCACGGGTTGTCGCCGGCAACCAACGGATGGCGAGAGGCGGACGCATCCCGATGCCTTTGTATTCGCAAAATCGCGAGTGAGCGGCGAGGCGAAGGTAGACGACATAACGACTGCAAATTGGTTTCTTATCGTTTGGCCAGTCGCGGGTTAGCGCGTTAGCCTGATTGGGGAAGCAAGTCAAGTGGCGTGGGCGGTACGCCATGCCTGGAGGTGCATAATGCTGTGCGTAAATCCCATTCGACTTGTTCGCGAGTTTGCAGTTGTCTCCGGTGGGTGGTGGAATAAACGCTCGCTCATCGCCGGCATGGATCGAACTTTCGATTTCATTTTTAAATTTGGTGCCACCATATTAATAGCGATCGGGATGATTATCGGTGTGCTCGCGCTGTGGGCGGCGATTATCTTCGTCAGCATTTGGTCGTTGTTTTTTATGGTGAGCTATCTTTGATCGGTGTCACAATCCCAGAGCCACGTCGATAGGAATAGTCGGCATCCTGTGACCTGACCGTATCATGATGGCGGATCAGTCTCGCGTGCCCTCAATCTTGCGCGTGGCGTCTCGGAGTCTATTTACTCACTTGGTGGTCTTGAGCCATACGGTGATCTTACGCTTGCCCATCCGGTGCCGCGTTGCGGACAGGTCCTGCTCGACGCGGGCCGCTCATTCCGCTTCGCCTGCGTACATCAGGTCGTAGGTGAAACCGTCACCGTCGTCAAGATGCGCTTGGTCCGCCAGCTGGCGCAGCACAGGCCGAGGTACCACGGCTTTCCGGTGCTCGCCGCGCGGCTGCTGAACTTTCTTGAGACGGCGACGCAGGTGTTTAGCCAAGGGGTGGATCGGACACCAACGCGACGATCATTTGATGTAGTGCCAGGTAGCGCTTTCGACAGCGGCGAGGGCAAGCCGACGCATGTCGGCCCGGCGGCGCCCCAACGATCGGGTGATTGTTGCAGCGGCTGGTCCGACATCAGTTCATCGGGCAGCTCGTCGGGCATTGCGGCGAACCGTTCAGCTAGCGCCCTCGTATCCTGGGCTCCCGCCAGTTCACCAGACATTCATTTCAGCTCTGCGGTCAGCTCGGGGCTCTGCTACCGGTCGATCACCGGAGGGAACGCTTGTAGCGCGCTACGCATACGCAGCCTGCGACTGGAATCCCATGCACAGCATTCGGCACGTGGCGGCGGAGCAATGGGTCGTACTTGGGCAGCTGCTGAGCCTGGTGAAATTTTATTCGTGGGCGCTTTGTGGGTCATCAATCAACTCGTCAATCTGGTTGACTCGATGACGTTCTGATTGGCATTTGAGGCTGCATGTTTGGCGGCCGTATGCTGCACGGAGGCGTCCGACCCACGGCATGGGCCTGCCAGACCGATCCTGTCGCTCGGCTGGCCGCGAAAGCTAGGCCGTACCACGGCGTTCTCGACCAGCGCCTCCCCTGGCAGTAAGAGATCAGCATTGGGCTAGCCTGGGCACCTGTCCGGGGCGGTAGCTCAGCTGGTTAGAGCAGCGGACTCATAATCCGTCAGGTCGTGGGTTCGAGTCCCACCCGCCCCACTCTATCTAGCAGGTAAAATACCTTCTTTAAACACCTTGATATTTGATCTTTGGGCATAGCTTTGGGCATGAGTTACTCTCTGGGCATGACCAAGGCACGTGTCGACGCTCGACCCCGGGGCAACATCGAGTCCCGCGGTGACTCGCTGCGCATCCGGGTCTATGCAGGGCCCGACCCGGTGACCGGCAGGCCGGTCTACCTGCGCGAGACGGTGCCGGGCACCGATGACGCAGCGCGTCGCAAGGCCAGACGTGTGCTTAACCGGCTCGTCGCGGAAGCGGAGAAAACGCGCCAGCCGTCCTCCGCTATCTCATTGGGTCAGGTGATCGACGAGTGGCTTCGGGTGGCCGAGCATGAAGAGAGCACTCGGGAGACCTACCTCGGGTACATCGAGCGCACGATTAAGCCCGCCCTTGGGTCAACGTCAATTGCCAAGCTGTCAGTGCGGCATCTAGAGAACCTCTATGCAGGGCTGCGACGCTGCCGGATTCGGTGTGATCGCAAGCCCTTCATCGAGCACAAGGCCGACAGCGATCACGACTGCCGAGCGGCGAAGTGCAAGCCGCACGTGTGTCGGCCGATGGCTGCTTCGACGGTACGGCAGATCCACTCGGTGATCAGTGGCGCATTGTCAGCGGCGGTGCGCTGGGGGTGGCTGGAGTCCAACCCCGCACGGGTCGCTCAACGACCGAAGCAGAAGCCCCCGAAGCCCGATCCGCCTTCGCCTGCCGAGGCAGCCAGACTCGTGGAAGAGGCGTTCCGGATGGATGAGGACTGGGGCACCCTTGTATGGCTGGTGATGACGACCGGTCTGCGCCGTGGCGAGGTATGCATCCTGCGATGGTCGCGGGTAGACCTCGACGCCGAGGAGATCGAAATCCGCAGCAGCTACCGGCTGCGCAAAGGGATTGGCACGGAAAAGGACACCAAGACTCACCAAATGCGCCGTATCGCCCTTGATACTGAGACGGTCGGCTTGCTCCGCGAGTTGAAGGACCGGTGGAGGGCGCGTTTGGATGATCTCGGGTTTGAGCTGACTGACGATATGTACGTCTTCACCGGTTATCGGCAGGCGGTGCCCACGGTGCCTTATTCACCCCACGGTGTGTCTAGCCGCTACAAAGACATGGCGACCCGGCTCGGCATCAATACCCACATTCACGCATTGCGCCATTACTCCGCTACTGAGTTGCTCAGCGCCGGAATCGATCTGCGCACCGTCGCGGGCCGTCTTGGTCATGGCGGGGGAGGTGCGACCACGTTACGCGTCTACGCCGCCTGGGTCGCTGCTTCTGACCGCAAGGCAGCCGAAATCCTCGGCTCCCGCATGCCCAAGCGCCGTGCCGGCGTGACGATGGGCGACCAGGAGGTGTGTCACAGCGCTGTCCCGAACCCGTCACAACGCGGCCAGGAACCCGTCACACCCGTCACACGGCTGTGACGGGTCATGCAAGTCCGCGAGCTATAGAAACATCGTTTGTGACGGGTGTGACAGGTTCGGACGAACCCGTCACACCCGTCACAACACGGCCCTAAAACGGCTCAATCAGAGTGACGTCCGTGACTTGTCACACGGCGATCTGGATCTTGTCTTCCTGTGACCCTGCTAGCGAGATCACCTATCACTCTCGGGTAGCAGGAGGTCGGCCGAGGTTAGGGAGGGACCCGGCTGCCGCGCAGGTCGATCTCGGATTTTGGGGAAGTGGCATGGCTAGTGGCAACCCACGAATGGGATCACCGCCGAACATACGGGGCTGGCCAGGTGGGGGAGGAGGCATCAGGGGAGGTGGCAGGGAGAACTCCCCGCCATCCCCAGCGCCTCCCCGACCAACTCCCTCGCGTTCTCGTTACCGTGGGTGCCACACCCGGCAATGGGCGCGTGCCAACCCATTGCAATTACTGATTGTCCTGCTCGATACGTTCAAAAATGTCCGCGTCAGTTTTCTGCCGCCACGACGGCAAGTCGTCCCAGTCCGCCACGTAGGCTGACTTCGGTCTGGGAAGTGTTTAAATATTTGCCCAAGCCAACAGAGAGCCGCCAAACGGACCTTCTGCGCACGGGTCGGCTTCGCGGTATTACCATCGGTAACTTCGATGAAACGTGCGTACCTGATCGTAAACAGCCGAAGCGCTCTCTTGCTCCCACGCGGGGTTGTCATCCCAGGAGTGATATAGCTAGGTTCGGCTCGCGGGGTAATGCCGCATCACGTCGGAAATCCACGCCTCCCGAAAGACACGCCCCTGTCTGGCTGGCAAACTTGCTTCCCTCGCGAGCTGTCCAGCATCAACATTCAAATGTTCGTGGATACCCTGCATAATTTGCTGATGGAGTTGCCTAACACGACTTCAGCCAGGCCATGGTGGGAGAGGTGGTCTTGCAGTCCCTGCGACTTGCGATTGATGAAACTCGCCCGTTCTAACTGGAAGTTAATCATTCGATTCCCCAATCGGACACCACGGTGTGCAGCACCGTCAGTGCGCCCCCGTCGACGCGTTGCGTCACCGGTAGACCGCCGGGCACGATTAGCGACCAACGGCGTCGGCGGGTGGCATGGCATGCGTTCGCGAACCCGCCGAGATAGATCTCGTCCTGCCATGCGATGCTTTCCCGCATTCCCCGTAGGGGCCCGTCGGGACCTGGTGCGAGGCGCTGGAAGGTGAACCCAGCGTCCTTGGCGGCATCTAGCAGTCGCATCGCAGCCATCAGATCGGGGTTGTCAGCCATCACCGGCCGTCGCCCCATCAGGCATCAGCTCATGTAGCTGGTCGACGATGTGCTCGGTGCTCAGCGGTGACGTGCTGGCTTCCCGCGGTGCCGGTCGGGTCCTTTCGGCTTGCAGCGCCGCTTGCACACTGTCGTGTTTCCAGCGCCAGCTCTGCGATCAGCCGCCAGCGGCTGGGGAACACGCTGCTGTTTCCGGCCAGTATCACCACCTCGGCCAACAGCCCGGCCAACTGTGCCAACTCCTCTGCGAGATCAGCGTCGGGCAGGATCGAGCGCCGGCCGTGCGTGGCCGGTGATGGGGGCAGCTCTCGCCGAGGCCGGTTGGGAATTGGGGCGGTCACCGGGCGCACTCTCGGCACCGACCACGGCCGGGATCGGTCAAACTGGCCGCGAGCACTTCGGCGCCACACACGGCCAGAAACCGGCCCGCATGCCGCCGCGCCACTAATGACTCATCAGGCACCAGATGCTCCACACGGGTGCGCGCATCTGTGACCCCTACCGGCCGGATTCCCCGCTGGCCAGGCACCGCAGCGTGTGCAGCGTGAGCCCGGTGTCGGTGTCTGCCTGCCATCACCGCACCATCCCCACGATGGTCTCCCGGGGCTGTGGCCCTTCACCGGCTCGGCTGCTGTAGGTCTGCGGGGGCGTGCTGCCACAGTGAGCTTGATTCGTGATCATGGTCCCACCGTCGCGCCAGGATGGGACAGGTGCAACCCTGTCAGTGTCGCCCTGGTCGAGGCGACATCGGGCGGGCGACGTGAGGCGACAAGATGGACAGCCACGAGCGGAAACACTTCGCCACTGAGCTGCGCCGGTTACGCGCTCACGTTGGGCTGTCCCTGGGCGAGTTGGCTGCGCAGGCCCATGTCAATCGCGGCTATGTCAGCCACATCGAGCATGGCCAGCGTTGGCCGTCTCGTTCGGTGGCTGCGGCACTGGATGACGCGCTTGATGCCCGAGGCGTGCTGCTGGCCGCGTGGACGGCGGCAGACCGCGCGGCTGTCCCTACTGTTGCGGTCGAGGTGGGGTCGGATGACGAAACCCTCGCCCTGCCTTTCGACGAATGGACCACCACCGACAGCCAAGGGTTGGCCGAGCGGCTTGCCACG
>JAFAWY010000103.1 GCA_019241525.1 Pseudonocardiales bacterium | reverse complement strand
CTGAGGGGTTGTGCACAGAGTTGTCCACGGGTTTCCTCGCGCGCGAAAAACCACCAACAAAACTGTTTGTTTCAGAAAAACCAGACCAAGAAGGGCTGCCATTTGTCTTCCCCGGTATCTCGGGTTTCGGCTGATCAGAGTGGTCAGAGTGGCTGGTGTCAGCGCTGACGGTCGCTGGAGTGGCCGGGGCGGGCTCGGCGGGAATCCGGGCCGAGGAAACGCTGGACTCTGGCACGAAGTGAGCGTCCGGACCCAGTTTGAGGGCTGGGGCGATGAGGTGATCACCGAGCTGGGCCACCAGGTGCTCGGCGGCCTGGTGCAGCGCCTCCTGCGGCGTCAAGGGAATGCGCAGCCCGTAGACGGCGGCCCGATTACCCGACAGATGCGCCAACACCGACGGGCGATGCGCCGGGGTGGATCCGTGCTCCAGATGCGCCAGCCACCCCCGCACCCGCAACTCCTGCAACCACCGGGCCACGGTCCGCTCGCTCAGCCCAGAGCGGGCAACCAGCCGCTCCCAGGTCGGGCGCGACTCCAGCGTCTGCCAGCTGGCAGACAACGCCACCAACCGCGCCACCGCCAGCAGATTCGCCCGACCGTCAGCGCGGATTTGGTGCACCCAATCTTGACGTCGCAACGCCGACAGCCAATGCCCCTGGTTCCGCGGATCCCGGGAGGGCACCGTGGTCGTCGGCGCCGGCCCGATCTCACCGGCATCCGGCGACCCACCATGGGCGGCCCAGCACGGCCCACACACCACGGCCCGCAACACCGTCGCCCGCGGCCGCCCCACCCGCACCCGACACGTCACACACAGCGGTGATCCACCTGATGGTGCACCTCCCTCGCCGGCTATGGCCGTCAGCAGGACACGTCCCGCCACGCCGACGGCGGTAGGCGCCGGGGTGGCGCTCAGCGCCTGAGACGGCGCGGCTGCAGAAGGTGAGATGTATGGCGCCAGATCCCTTGCCCGCGTGTCGTCAGGCCATACGGGACCGCGCCGGGGCTCCCCTGTTATGGTGGCTCCAGCGTGTTCGGGCGTCAGAAACCCACTCAACCGGACTGACCCGTCAAAGCCTGGTCCGGACGAATCGGGTTGCTGCCGTTATTCGATTAGAAAAACCAGGTGGAACGCCCCGACTTCTGTCGGGGCGTTCTCTCTTTATGCGCTAAGCGATAGCGCCTCCTGGGGGCTGTAAGGAACGCCGACCAACGCTGCGAGCTGCTCGCCCACAATGTCGTTGATCGTCATCCCGCGCCGTCTCGCCTCCTCGTGGAGTGCGTCGAACAGGGACACGGGCACCCGGGCTCGGACCTCGCGACGTTGGCCTTTTGACGGCCGCCCTGTCTTTTTTCGCTCCATAACCGAAGTTTCTATCGTTCCCGGCCGCAGAAACATGGGAGGCGCGCCGAAGCTTGTCCGCTTCGACCGTTGCACCACCGCCCTGTTGCACTGCCTGGCTTTGTCGGTGGGAACCCGTCGCAGCAGCCGCGGCCGAGCAGCCAGGGAGACGGTGGCGGTCTCCAGATCCGCTCGAACACCCGAACCCGGTGCAGTCCCGCCGCTCACAACGATCCGCGACGAGCCGACCAGCGGAAACTCTTGTGGTTTGTACTTCCTGGTAGCGGCCTTACCGACAGGCCGCCTGCGGGCGCTCCACGTTGACCAGCTCCTCCGCGACAGCCAGAGCGGCCAGGACAGAGGAAAGCCCAACCGTGGTCGGAACTCGCGAACATCGACCTTGGCCGGATTCGCAGTGCGGTCGCCGTCAAACGAACATCCGCGGTCGGAAGTGACGAGCAGAACCAAAAATGCCGATCCGAAAAATCTCCGTTTATTGTGTTACGTTTCTAACCCGGCGCAGCTGACCATCCGAGCGTTGTAGCAGAGAATCAGATCTCTGCGCCGGGACCGCTCCTGGCACCGTCGTCGTCTTCGAGCTGCGCTAGCCGTAGCTGGACGATCGTGGTCACAAATTCGGCCATCGACGTCGGACGCAGTTCCCTCGCGCGCTTTTCGAGTACTTCTGCTTGTTCCTCGGTGAGCCGTAGCGGGTATTGAGCGAGCGGGTCGCGAGAAGGCCGTCGAGCGCGCCGCTGCGGGATCGGCACTCGGGACGACTCCTGCTGGGGCTGGTAGTGCTCGCCGAGCTCGTCCCATACTGCATCGAGAGCTTTGAGAAACCACATCTCGTGTGTGTCTCCAGTGCGGCCTCGTACCAGGTTGAGCTGCTCGAACAGCGACGCTGGAATGCGGGCCGCGATCACTCGGACGCTACGCTTAACTTTCGCTTTCGGCTGCGTCGGCGCGGTGTCAGGGTCGTCCTCGGCCACGGGTGCAAGTACCGGCAGTGGCGCCGGCGCAGGCGGGAGTGGCCCGAGGTCGTCGAGGCCGGCCGTGCGGTCGGGCGGTGTGGCGCTGAGCGCAGAGGCGCGACGTCGGGTAGCCATCACGCGCTCACCTGCGCCTGCCGGTGTACGCGGATCCGGGCGACCACTTCCTGTGCCAGCTTCGAGTAGTCCTGCGCAAGCCCCGCCGCGGAACCGGAGATCCTGGTGTCACTATCGGCGCGATGCCGGCCACCGCCCGCGCGGCGAGCCCGAAGTGCCGCAAACCGGGCCCGGTTCGCCTCGGGCAGCTTCGCCTCCAACTCGTGCGGCAGCAGCCCCAATCGGCGGCAGTCCTGCGCTGCCCCCTCCGCGTAACGGATCTGTGTGTGGAGCACGTGCTTATCGCCGCCGAGGCAGTCAGCAATGGCCTGCCGGGCGTCGTCGGAGATCCGCTTGGACTGTACGCCCACGCCGAACAAGAAGGCACCGAGCAGGTGCAGACTCGGGTTAACACCAGCGCCCTTCACTTCGGCGAACAGGCTGTCGACCTTGAGCAGCCCGTCGATGCTGGCGTCGTCCGCGCGGGTCGGAATGAGCACGTACTGCACGGCCGACAGAGTGGCCTTCTGCAGCAGTGGGCTGCTCGGTGGACAGTCAATCAAGATCAGGTCGTAATCTCGGGCAAGCGGGGTGAGTGCGTCCGCGATCGCGGTTTGAGCGGACCCCGGCCGGCGCATTTCCCGTGACGTGAGCATGTGCGTTAGTTCCTCGGTTGCGTCTCCGGCGGAAACGCAGTCGAGGTTGGGTCGCACATTGCGGATCGGTTCAACCGGATAGCCGTGCAGCGCTCCGAGGAGCGCCCTACCACCGTCGCCACGGGCGTCGACCTCGTCGTAGTAACCAAGGTCCCGGCCGAGGTTCGCCTGCGGGTCAATATCGACGGCAAGGACTCGACGGCCGGCCGCGGCGAACAACCCGCTCAGTGCGGCGGTGCAAGACGTCTTGCCGACCCCGCCCTTGCCTTGGATGACAGCTAGTGCTTGCGGCAGCATTGATGCCTGCCTTTCTCGTGCTCGTTTAGTGCTCCGGTTGCACTGGCATATAGCCAGCCAGAAGCACACCACAGGTAGGCATCTAGCACTGTGCAGACACGCCATCAGCACCGCCCGTGCACTTAGCGAGCTGCCAAAATGATGGTTACGCGGAAGCATAGAGCTAGCAGCGTGCTGTACTCAAGCTAGTATGGTGCTAGCAAAATGAAGCAAGCGGACCACGGTTGCTGGTCGTCGTCCTTAGCGTCCCCGGCCGGTCGGCCGATGCGTTGCCTTTCGGCGGTGATGTGTTCGATGGTGGTCCAGATGTTGCGTGGTCCGCCGTAGGTGACAGTGGTGACGGCGCCGGTGGTGACTTCGGCCCAGCAGTCCTCGGCGCGCAGCCAACAGCTTGGTGGGTCTGATGGTGAGTGTGCGTGATGGGTCCCAGATGGGGTTCAGCGATGCTGAGCAGGACACGCAGGCCCGGTTCGTTGAGGATGTGTGGGTCTAGATCGGTGCCGATGGTTTCTGCCTCGTCAAGGTCGATGACGACATTGAAACGATCGGTGGTAGGCAGTGGGTCTTGTGAACTGGGGCGCAGCCACATGAAGTGGCCAGCCTGATCGAGCAGGCGGCCTTGCACCGTGTCTGGTGCGATTTTGTCTAGTACGGCCAGGCTACTGGCCAGCTCTCCGCGCAGATCGGTGACGATCCGCCCGCCGGGAGTGAGTTGATCGATCCGTGCCGGGGAAATGGCGGACACGGCGCAGGTGGCGATGATCCTGTCGTAGGGCGCCCGGTGGGGGAGACCGCCACGACTGTCTCCGACGGGGAGGGTGGGGTAGTAGTCCAGGCTATGTAGATGCTCGGCGGCGGCCGCGGCTAGATCTGGGTGTAGCTCGATGCTTGCTACGGGACTGGACCTGTAGCATCGCGGGCTTGATCGAGCAACTCTGCCGGCGCGCGGTCTTTTGACCGTTTTTCTGGTCGTTTCCGGCGTGTTTTGATGCGCGGCACCCGCAGCCGGGGTCCAGGCGCAGCGCCCGCAGCGTAGCGAGGGACGAACGGCCTGGAGGCCGGCGAGGATGGCGCAACACTGACAAGCCGGGAGTGGGCAGACCGATGTGCAGTTGTCGGGTGTCATCTTTACCCGGGGTGACACCGGGCGCCAACCATGCCGCTTTCTACTGCTCAAGTGCCCACGTAGCCGCCTAGACATCCATCCTGATCTCCGTGGATCGGTTTAGTGTGCGATCCAGTCCAGTGCAGGTCCAGCCCCGCGTCGACACCAAAAAGCTTCAAAAGCGGTCGCCGGACGGCAGCCACCTGATCGCCGCACACCGCTACGGGCCCGTTCCCAGAGGTGAACCGGCCGCACGGTTACGGTGCCGGGCTATGCAGGACGGTCCGTCACCGGTGAGGATGACAACACCACAACCGACCCCGCCGGCCTCGGCGCAGATGTTGTTCCGTGATTCCGTGACCGGGGACCTCGGCGTGATCACCCAGCGGCCGAAAGATCGCCTGTTCATCTTTACGCCCACCGGGGACCGACCCTGTGTGCCCGTGGACGAGCCCGGCCGGTTCACTCGGGCGGTCTTGCCTGTTGCCCCCGACCACATGGCCTCATCCGGACCCGAAGTGGCGCCCCAGACCGCTGGTCAGCGCGGTACTCAGCGCGTATCGAGACGCCAGCGCGACCGAAAACGGCGCCGTCGGCACCGCAAATCACGATGACAGGCACCGGACGGCAAAATGTCTCACCGATCTGGGTACGTGTTATTACGTGGCCTGGAAGGCAGGGGTGCTTGTCAATTGGAGAGCACACCAGTCAATCCTGGTT
This sequence comes from Pseudonocardiales bacterium, assembly GCA_019241525.1. GTDB lineage: Bacteria > Actinomycetota > Actinomycetes > Mycobacteriales > Pseudonocardiaceae. The sequence continues at coordinate 6,396 of JAFAWY010000103.1, read as the reverse complement.
TTTGCCCTGCTGGTGGGGCGCATTTGTTACGGATCGCGCTGGGGTGGCTGTCAAGGTGCGAAGCCCCCACCGACCCGGCAAAAACACGCCCGCAGGCGACACAGCACGTCAGGACCGCAGCAATCTCCGTCAACGATCATGTGAGGTCATGCGGGCCACACTATGGGTGACTATTGGATCAGACTCAATATCACTACGAGTAGTTGTGCGCGCCAGGGGAGGGAGGCCTGGTCCAAGTGTATGCACCGCCGGGATTCAAGAGGTTCATGGAGTTCAGCCGAACGCCACGCGCGGGTCCCTGAGCGACCATATCAGCTGTTCAGGCCGGGGAGGCAGGATGAGGGACTCGGTAGGGAGAACTCCCTTCGATCCCTGAGCGCATCCCTGACCAACTCCCTTAGAAGTATCCACCCGATCTGGCGCCATTTGGTCGGTCTCTCGGTGACTCTGGGCTAACAACGACCCGCGGAAAGCGGATCAGGAGCGACGAGGCCCACCAGGACAGCTCGCGAGCGCGGAGGATGGGGGTATCTACCCCACTATCTGGTGGACACTTGGGGCGTTGGTCGAGCGTATCTACGCCGAGCTGGCGGCGACGGTCCGTCGTGACGGGGTGGGCATGCCGCGTAGCCTGTCGAGGTACCCCTTCGCCGAGGTGCGCGCCCCGGGGTAGCTCCCTGGGGCATCGGCGAAGGAACTGATCTCGGCGATGGAGTAGAGCTTTGCTGGACGCTGCGGAAGCGTCGGCGATTGGCGCGCGCGCTCGGATGATCCGACGTCGTCGCGGGCTGAGCTTGGACGTGGTGGCCGGGCTGGCCGGGATCAGTAAGCAGTATCTGTCGGCGTTGGAACGGGGCCAGCGTGGGTTTAACCGGCGTGGCCTGATCGAGGACCTTGCCGAGGCGTTGGGGTGCTCGGTGGCGGATCTGACTGGGCAGCCGTATCTAGCGCCGGATCGGGCGACCCTGGAGGGTCGAGCTGCGCTGCCGGGTATCAGTCTGGCGCTCAACGACTACGGTCCTGATGAGGTGCCCGACCTCACCCCGCGTCCCCTCAATGAGTTGCTGGCCTGGGCCGAGCGGGCAAACGAGCATCGTGACCAGGGCCAGTACTGGCTGGCCGGGCGGGAGCTGGGCACGCTGCTTACCGAGCTGCAAAACCATGCACTGACGGCGGCATCGGCTGACCGGCCCCGCGCCTTTAGGGCACTGGTGCAGTCATGCATTTTGGCTGGCGATGTGGCAAAGGGGCTGGCCGGGAATATTGACTTGGCAGTGGCGGCGGCCAGACGCGGGTATGAGATGGCGTGTCGGCAAGGTGATCCTGGGTTGATTGGGTTCGCCCAGTGGTGGTGGTCATTGCCGTTGATGTGGCTGACCGCACGTGGTCGTGCGTCGCGGTTGCTCATCACCGGGATTGACGCGCTGGGCCGATCTGCTCAGTTGCGTGGGGAAGACACTCTTTCTGCGGAGATGCTCGGGCTGATGCATTTGGCATCAGCGCAGTGTGCCGCCCGAAGTCAGCAGCGCGACGAAGCGATGACGCACCTGCTCGAGGCGGACAGGATCGCTAAGCAGGTCGGGGAATGCAACAGCATGCGCATGCATTTCGGCCCGACTAATGCCCTGCTGTGGCGGTTGGCGGTGGGGATCGAGCTTGATGAGGGCGGCCGAGCCTATGAGGAGGTCACCCGGGCATCGCCTGACCTCGCTGTCCTTCAAAGTAAAGACAGGACCGCCGCGCTGCATTTCGATCTGGCTCGGGCGTTGGTGCAAGACGGAGTACAGCGTGACGCCGAGGCGATTCGGCACCTGGACAACGCCGACCGGCTGGCCCCGACGCGGATCCGCAACGATCCGATCGCCCGGGATCTAGTGGCCACTCTTTATCGGCGTGCGCGGCGTCAGGCGTGGGAGCTGGATAGTCTGCGCAACCGCTTCGGTGTCGGTGGCCGGGGTCAACAAAGTGTGGACAATTAGCCTGATCTTCACCGCATTGTCTGTTGGGTGAGTCAAACCACCACGATCAGATCTTTTGCGCCCTCCGGGACCGTCCAGAGCGGGTCTCTGCGCTTGCTGGGTTATCCAATCAAGTGTCTCTGACATGCCCGGGCAGCGAGGTGGGGCGGTGACCATCGGAAAACACCGGCGCCAGGCTGTGCACGCTGGCATCCCTGGGCAGCGAGGCCAGCGCTCGGTCGGGATCATCGACGCGCGGACCCACGTGGAGCACCTGGTCAGCGATGAGTCGGCGAGGGCACATCGGGACCGAGGCCACTACTTGGCGCTGTGCGGCGTGACCGTGCTGGCCGCAAGCTTGACCGATCCGGGGCGTGGTCGCTGTCAGGAGTGCGCCCTGTGAACCCGCGTACGCCAGGCACTGGCCGCCGAAGGGATCACGCCATGACCCTGCGACGACCTGAGCCCCAAGCCAGCTACAGCGCCAGCAGCCCTGCGCTGAAGTCTGTGCAGATCTCGGTGACGACGAATCCCGGTACGGCTGACCACACTGGACTGCCGATGCGGTACGCCAGCGATGCCGCCGTGGGCCAACACGTGGGGCTCTCGGCGCGGGGCGGTCCCCGACCGCCGATGGTGTCCCGCGAGCCCGATGCCACCGTGATGACCACCGCCGCGGCAGCCCGCTACCTGGGTCTGGCGGGCCGCGACTCAGCACGGATCTGGCTGGCCCAACGCGGGATCCGCCCAGTCGGCCGCCAGCCGGGACCCTCGGGACAAAACCTCTACCCCGCTCAGGCGGTGCTGCCACTGCAAGGCCAGGGACGGAACCGACGATCGGCCTACGACCCCTGGCGCGACGTAGCCGGGATGTCCATCCCGCCAGGCGCTCGGATCGAGCAGGTCTTGGTGGACCGCGCGCATGGGGCACTGGCGTCCCGGCTGGGCAAACAAGCGCAGGTAATCCGCCGCAGCCGGGGTACCCGATTGGTAGTGCGCTTCGATGGCGAAGACCAGCCGGTCAGCATCCGCCCAGACCTCGTGCGCGTGCGCCCGGTGAACACCGGACAGATCATTGACCAGCTCCAGCGGTTACATGACCTGCTGTTCGCAGGGAGCGACGGCGATGGCCGATAGCCCCGAACTGGCTGCCGCCAAACGGCTGTTGGACGAGGCGAAAGACCAGGGATTTCGTTTCGAACGGGTAGCGCCGGGGGAGGACGGCCCCCTGCGGGGTGTGCGGGACACTCCTAAACACCGGGATGAGATTTACCTGGCTGGGTTCGCCGCACCCGAGTCGTGTACCGCGATCCGACGCCGCCGCTCCTCGCTAATCGTGCCCGGCGGGCTGCCGATCACCGCGCACGTCACCGGGGACGCGCTAACGGTACTGCATACCGTGGTCAGCGACTGGCTCGCCTGTCCCAGAAACAACAGGTGAGCTACCGGCACAACGTGATCTTGCTCAGGTCCCGCATCCGGCGTGAGACTTTCTTGTCCACCAGATCAAAAAGCTGTCAGAACTCAATGCGGGCGGATATGTCCTGATCCTGGGCGGCAACGGGGATTGGATCGTTCAACATCTACGCTCGACGGATGACTGAGCCTGTGCCCGGTATCTCAGATCCGTTGATGCCTTTCACGAGCCGGTTCCCGCTCTCGCCGAGTGGCGGGCTGCTCGTACCTAGCTCAGCCGCGCCGTCCGGGTCAGCTACGCGGCCGTTCGGGCTGCGGTATGCCGTGCAGCCCGTTGAATGCGGCAAACACAGCAAGCGGCCGACGAACAGGACCAGGACTGAGCAAACGCAAATCACTGACGACGGCAGGGTAACGGGTGTCAAGCCGGACACTGTTCACTACGTCGAGATGGATGAGGAGTGAGTAGTCGGCCGATGGTGCTGGTGGTTGCGCAGGCTCAGGACGGCACCGCTGATCGGGTTATCGCCGCGTTACGTGCCCGCGGTGCAGAACTTGCGCGGATTGACACCGCCGACTTCCCGGGCGCGTTGTCCCTGGCGGCTACTCCCGACCGTATCGACTCGCCGGGGTGGCTTTGTGTGCGCGGGTGCCGAATCGATCTGGAGCGGGTGTGCAGCGTATATCGACGCCACCCGGCCCGATTTGAGTTCCCGGCGGGGATGTCGGCGCCGGAGCGACGTTTTGCGATGCTGGAATCGATCTATGGGTTGGGTGGTGTGCTCACCGCCCAACCGTGGCGGTGGATCGACCATCCGAGCGCGGTGGCCGATGCCTCTTATAAGCCTCGGCAGCTCCGCGTCGCCGCGCAGTGTGCGCTGAGCGTCCCCCGGTCGTTGGTGACCAACGTTGGCACCCGGGTCCGCGAGTTCGCGGCCGAGGTGGGTGGCGCGCTGGTGTACAAGTCGCTCTCCACGGGGGTGGTCACTGAAGCCGACCAGGCACGCATTATCTACACCTCCCGTGTGACGGCTGGCGACCTAGATGACGGCGCGATCGCGCTGTGTTGCCATTTGTTCCAGGAATGGGTGCCTAAGGCTTTCGATGTTCGACTCACTGTCGTCGCGGACCGGTGCTTCGCGGTGGCGGTGCGCACCGAAAGCGCCGAGGCCAGGGTGGACTGGCGATGCCGGTATGACCGGCTGCGCTATGAGGTGTGCGAGACGCCCGGCGAGGTGCGCTGCGGTGTGCGGGCTTATTTGCGCGAGTTCGGCCTCACCTTCGGGGCGTTCGACTTTTCGGTCACCCCGGACGGGCGCTGGTGGTTTTTGGAGTGCAATCCAGCGGGTCAGTGGGGGTGGATCGCCAAGGAAACCGGTCTGCCGATCGCCGAGGCGATCGCCGACGAGTTGGTGGGGGCCCGATGACCAGCGTGGTGGACCATCGCCGGGACCTGGCGAGCGCGTTGGTCGCCGCTGGCACAGTGCGCAGCCCATGGCTGCGCCGAGCCTTCGAGGATACGCCCAGAGAGAGGTTCGTTCCCCGGTTCTACCGGTCGGTGTCGGGGCATGAGGCGCTGGTGGATGGGACGGACCCGCAGCAGCACCAGGAGTGGCTGCGGGGCGTGTACACCGATGAGGCACTTACCGTCCAGCTGACCCCGGCACCGGATTTGGCCTACGGTGCGGGCGCGCCCACCAGTTCCAGCTCGATGCCAACGGTGATGGCTGGAATGCTCGAAGCCCTCGATCTCCAGCCCGGCCACCGGGTCTTGGAGATCGGCACCGGCACCGGTTACAACGCCGCCCTGCTCTGTCACCGGGTCGGAGCGCACAACGTCGTCAGCGTGGAACTCGATCCAGCCCTGGCCGACGCTGCGCGCCAGGCACTTGCCGATGTCGGACTATTCCCGGCCGTCCATGCCGGGGACGGAACAGCCGGGCTGGCCACCGCGGCACCGTTCGACCGAATCATCGCCACTGCGGCCACCGACCACATTCCGCCCGCATGGATCTCCCAACTCACCCCCGGCGGGATCATCATCGTCGACTTACGAGGAAGCCTGGCTGGCTCGCTGCTGCGGCTCACCGCACTCGACCCTGACATCGTCGAGGGGACATTCCAGGACCTGCCCGGAGCGTTCATGCCTATGCGCACCCGGGTGGACAGCCCACACCGCGACGGCGAGAGCTGGGACCAGGTGTTCGACCAGCGCAACCCACAAAGGACAACCACCCCCGTCGACCCGGGACTCATAGCAGACAACCCCTCGCTTCGCTTCATGGCACAACTCCACCTGGCCGGCCGGCGCCTCCGTGGCTTCCTCCGCCCCCTCAGCGGCACAGAGCTCTCCGGGCGCTCCACCGACGGCAGCTGGTTCACCGCAAGACTTCACCCCGACAACGACGGGTTATTTCCGGTGGCACAAGGCGGACCACGGCGACTCTGGGACACCATCGAATCCTGCTACGCCTTGTGGCAACGACTCGGCGAGCCAAACGCCGCGCAGTTCGGCGTGACCGCCTACGACGACACAGCCCTACAGCACGTATGGTTCGACAACCCAGACTCCCAGTATCAGTGGCCCCTTCCGTTGTAGCTCCCCACGCGTACCAATTAGGTGTCCTGTGCTGTCTGACGAGCGTGATCTCGGAAGTCACAACCGCCCTGGACAGACAGAGCAACGACTTCCGTGATCTATTGCTTGCTGCTTCTACATATATCTCGCGGTCCCAAAATTGGGCCAGGCATCCGGCGAGGCGGAGCATTGGCCTGAGGAGACAATCTTGTGTGCCACGGCCCCGTGTAGACCGTCGGACCGAATGCAGACGTAATCGTCACCAAACTGTTAAAAACCACTCCTCGAATGTGCTACGTAAACTAGGTGTTAGCCGCCGTACTGACCTACCTTGCGAATACTTGTCAAGTCTTTACGACGCACCTTTCCGGTCATTAAGGGCATAACACAACAATGTGGAAGTATCGTCGAAGTGCTGGTAGCAGATGCCAACTGGCCTCCGCT
>JAFAWY010000112.1 GCA_019241525.1 Pseudonocardiales bacterium | reverse complement strand
GGTCGATTCTCCAACGGGCCGGCATCGACCCTGCTCCGCGCCGCGACGGGCCCAGCTGGCGGCAATTCCTGCGCGCGCAAGCCCGAGGCGTTCTCGCCACCGACTTCTTCTGCGTCGACACGCTGCTGCTGCAGCGGCTGTCTGTGCCGTTCGTGGTGCAACACGCGACCCGTCGCGTCCACGTCCTCGCAGTCACCGTCCATCCCAGCGGCGCCTGGGTGGCCCAGCAGCCACGCAACTTCCTGATGGACCTCGGCGACCGCGCAGCCGAGTTCAGGTTGTTGATCCGAGACCGCGACAGCAAGTTCACCGGCGTTTTTGATGCCGAGTTCGCCAGCGAGGGGATTCGTATCCTGAACACCCCGGTCCGGGCACCTCGAGCGAACGCAATCGCCGAACGATGGATCGGAACCCTCCGCCGTGAACTGCTGGACCGGACACTGATCGTCAACCGCCGCCATCTCACGGCAGTACTGACCCAGTACGTGGCGCACTTCAACAACCATCGCCCACACCGCGCGCTGGCCCAAGCAGCACCACTGACGTCACTACCACCACCTGCATCCCCATCCCAGCTTCAGCTCCAACGTCGCGATCTGCTCGGCGGGGTGATACACGAATACACCCAGGTCGCATGACGTGGATGACCAGTTCGGCACCCACAGGGTAGGATCGTGTTTCGATAACGCGCAAGCGGAATCGTTCAATGCCACGTTGAAGGTCGAGCGAGTGAACCGAACTACGTACCCAACGCGTGAATACGCTCGCAAAGATGTGACACGCTACATCGAGTTCCGCTACAATACCAAGCGGCTTCACTCGGCGCTGGGCTACCGAACCCCACAAGAAGCTCGTACCGACTACCAGAATCAGCGGCAGGCGGCCTAACAACACGAATAATATCTATCCGGAAAACGCGGGGCGGCCCACAACTCGCACCAGCCCAAGCCGAAACCCAACCCCCACCAGTGATCAACCTGGCCGACCATCAGATCCGCCGCAGACCCGTCCTCGGCGGGCTCACCAGTGAGTATCAGATTGCAGCGTGACCACCACCACAAGCGCCCAAACCGCAGGTCAACCCCACAATCCAATATTCGAGCCCCACAGGCAGCGAGAGCGCGGTCCTGTGCATTCTCGGGCTCTACGTCAATGATCTGCTGCGCAGGAAAATTTCGATACGGCACGCCATCACAACAGTGAGGGTTATTCAGGCGAGGTAGTTGATCATTGTTCCGTCGGCGTGTCTACATAGCGGACGGTTCGTTTTTCGAAAGAATTGGGTTACCACACTCAATTCGAGAAAAACGAACCGTCCGGGATGTATCATACAACAGGGCTCACTCGAGACCAAATTGTGGACCTGTGCGCTCGCGCGCAGACCGTGAACGACGCAGCACGAGATGACAAGAAAGCTACGTGGCCGCCAATTCTGGGGTTGTTTAAGTCCGTGGTGGTGACCTTGACCTATCTGCGTCGAAATCGGGCTCAAGCTGAAATCGGGGAAGCATTCAACGTGTCACAATCGACGATCAGCCGAGCGATCCAGGCCGTGACACTGCTGCTCGGCGATGTGCTCGCAGAGTATGTCCCCACGGCCGATGAACTGGACGCACAGACCCAGTACCTGGTGGACGGGACGCTGCTGCCCTGCTGGTCGTGGGCGTCGCACCCCCAGCTGTACTCCGGCAAACACAAGACCACCGGCATGAACGTTCAAGTCGCGGCCACCCTCGCCGGTCGCCTGGCCTGGATTTCCGATCCGGTCGACGGCAGCCGGCACGATAACCACTGCCTCAACACAGCCAACGCGCTCATCGGTGTCGATCCCAAAAACTGGGTAGCTGACAGGGCCTACGTTGGCAACGGCATGATCACCCCGATCAAAAAGCCAACCCATCGCGACTTGCTGGACTGGGAAAAAGAATTCAATAAACAGGTGAACAAGATCCGATGGGTCATCGAGCAAGTCATCGCTAACCTCAAAACCTGGCGAATCCTACGCACCGACTACCGTCGACCCATCGACACCTTCTCCGCAACCATCTCAACCGTTATCGCCTTGCACTTCTACGCTACCGCCTGAATAACCCTCAGTGTAATTCTGCCCACGCCAGAAGGAGAGTAAAAGGGTGTGATTAGCCGGGACGGTCGTTGCCCACGTGGGTCCCTGGCTGGGAAGAACGATCGACCTGCACGGTAGGACGGCCTGCGGTGGTGGTGTTGTCGGCCACCGTGCATCCGGTCGAGCCCTCGGTGATTAGTACTGCTCGGGTCAAATTCGGCCCGGAAAAGATGTTGTCACGCACCACAACACGCGGCCAGCGCCGCACGTTGACCGCTTGGGCACCGTTGTTCGCGCACAGGTTGTTCTCAAAGACAATCGAAGACACCCCAGACGGGGCGCCGGCGTTACCGCTCTGGTCACCGGTGGCGATCAGACACTGCGCATCGACATTGCGACAGGTGTTCCCCGCGATAACCACATCGAAGGTGGGTGGTTTACCGTTGTCCAAAGTCTGGAAACAGTCCGGATGCGGCGGATTGGCGTAACCCTGAGCGGAGATATCGAAGATGGTGTTGTCGGTGATCCGGTGCCCGGTGCCGTAAAACCGCATCCCATCAGCGTCACCGCCATCGACGGCCACCGTGTCGCTGATGGTGTTGGCGTGCACGGTGATCCGCGACCCGGTGATGTCGATACCGTTCGTGGCGACATGGCGCATCGTGTTGAATTCGATCGTCGCATCGGTGCACGAGTCACAGGTGATCCCCCCTTGACGCGTGTCGTGCACGGTGTTGTTCCGGGCGGTGACTCCGGTTCCCTCCAGCAGCACCCCAGCGCCACCGGTGACCGTAAATCCCTCCACCGTGACGTAATCGGCCCTGATCTGCACCTCGCGCACCGTGCCCCCATCCGAGACCAGCCGGATCGGCGCCGCGGCGGTACCCGATCGGATCATCACCACAGGAGAGTCGGCGAGGTCATCGCCGGAAAAACACACGATGCTTCCCGGAACTGCAGTGTTGAGCGCAGCCCGCACCCTGTCAGGCCCGGTGATCGTGTCAGTGCAGTCGGCCGGCAGGGCTTGGTGTCGCTGCCCGGCTGGAGGGCTCTGGCCCGGCTCGGGCTCGCCCTCGCCAGCGGGAGGTCTCTGACCTGCGGAGGTGCAACCCCCCGCAAGCACCGCCATACCGAGCAACGGCACAAACCAGCCCACAACTGGCGCCGCCTTCACCACGGCGGCCACAAAATTGCGAACACGGCCCCACACCTACCCAGGTGACCAACGAAGAAGATAACCCCACGGCTCATCAGCACGGGTACTACGGGGAACGATGGGTAGCACCCTTCCCCAAAACCGGTCAGCTACCGCCACAAAAAACGCCACCCGCACGCCCAGTCAAGACCAACCTGCATTCACCCAACCAAAGCATCGGTTTCACGCGATGCGGAACGCTACCACCCGCCACGAACACCTTCATGGTCACTGGTTAGACACACGAAAAGCCCTCACCAGCCGCCACCAGATCCAGGTCTGATGCACCTAACCCGGCCGAGCTGCGCCGGCATCACGCGGTATGTCCACAGATGGTCCACAGATGGTCCCCAACTCCCCGCTGTCCCCAACCCACAAAGATCAACTCATCACACAAATAAAGCCCGCTGACCTGGTAATTCAACCAGCATCAGCGGGCCTGGTGTTGGTCGGGACGACAGGATTCGAACCTGCGACCCCTTGACCCCCAGTGGTCTAACAGCCGTCCACCGGCTCCAGAACGTCCGCCAGAGCACCGACAGTCCGGTGAAAGTCCAGGTCAGGGCCGCTCAGTCCGGGGCGTTTCACGACTTCCGTGAGATGTTCGTGAGACGGGAAGCTCACGGATGAGATCAATAGAGGGTGCTATTGGTGCCATTAAGAAGGCTCCGGTAGTCGTTGGCGATCCGCCGAAGAACGTCCCGACTGGCCTCCCCGGCCGCCGCTAGGTTGACGAGTTCGTCGAACAGGCTGCGGTAGTCGGCCAGGCGCGCCCGATCGGTCATGATGGCGGTGCCATCACGCGTACCAACGACGACCGCGGTGTCGTCGTAGAGGTGGAACGCCGTGTTTTGGAAGACCTCAACCGGCGTTCGCCAGTCGATCACTCTGAGGTCGACGTTCGGGGCGCGGCTGAGTTCGACCAGGTGTTCAACCTGCTCTGCCATCAACTTGGCGGATCGGGCTTGCCAACGCAGCGACCCCTCAGTCTGCACAAAGGTCCACCGTCGTCGCGGCTCAGCGAGCATCTCCCGCTGCCTGGCCATCCGGCCTCGCACGTGCGGGTCATCCTCACTCGTGCCAAACACGGCTGCCGCGTACGCCGCGGTTTGCAAGCTGCCGATGACCATGACCGGGTTGTACGAGCGGACCTCGACTGCCTCGCGTTCCAGCCGCGCGAACCTCTGCTGGAGGTTGACCGTGTTCCCGGCCTGGAGCACGACCCTGGCGTCGACGTAGTCTGCCTCGGCGTCTTCGGCCTGCTGGATCAGTGCTGCCCGGTCGGTTCCGGTGACGCCGTAGAGGCGACACAGCACCCGCACGATGTCGGGGGTAAGCCTGCCCCTGCCTTTTTCAGCGCGAGATAGAGCGGGCTGGGAGAACCGGACGTTGGGCAGCGCCTGTTTGACCTTCTGGACGACCTGAGTCTGGTTGAGGCCGACGGTCTCGCGCAGCTGGCGCAGGGAGCGGGGTGGCTGACCCCGCTCCCCCTGCGTGTTCGTGCTGTCGCCTGTCGTGCCCACAGTGGTTAGGCCGCCGTTTTCCGGTGGAGTTCTGGGTGGCGGCCCCACCACTGAGCGAACGGCTCAGCTACGGCCCACGCGGTATCCCGCGTCCGCAAATGGCCGGGTAACTCAGCGGAATCGGCGACCTTCGCGCCTTGGAAACCACCGCGGTCGTCGTAGTTCATTGTGACCACGACTGAGTCGTTGATGATCCAAAAATCGCGCTCGATTAGGCCAGGTGGGATTTCGTGCTCGCCCCGGTGCAGCACACGGATTTCCTCATAAGCACCGTTGTAGCGGTAGCCGAAGTCGCAGGCGTACCGCTCGTAGTCGGTGACCTGCGCGGACAAGATACGGATGCGCCGGGAAATCTGCCCGTTGTCACGTTCACGGCGCAATGTGTCAAGCCACGGTTGTTTCCGGGACCATGTAGGTTTAGTGGCGCCATCAAGCCAGCGACGAAAGTCCTCCTCGTCCGAGGAGACGTCATACTCCGGGAGCACTTCCATGCGGAACAGGCAGTCGCCTGGGCGGTGGTAACGCTCGTCGATGAACCGCCCAAGGGCCTCGGCGTCCATCACGTCACACCTCCGGAATGAGGCCAGTAGGCACGTAGCCGAGTTGCTCGTCGTCGGCGACGAGGTGGGCGAACGCGGCGGCCACCGTCGGGTCGGTGACCTTCTTCGTGATCACGTAGCGGCGTTCCGGTTCGTCGGCGACAGCGTGGATCGATGGGCACGTGCGGTTGTCTGGGCAGAGGTCTGCGGTGGTTCGCAGGGTGTGGATCTCGACAGTGCGGGCCACTGGGGTCCCCTCTCGTCGCGCTGACCGTGGCGCGACAAGTCTTCCCAGCCAACACGCATGTGTGCAATATAACCTTGGATATCCAAGCTGTCTATGGATAAACTCGGGCGTCCAGAGAGTCTTGAAGGGAGGCGTACAGCTCACGAAGTGACAACTACCCCGGCGCGTGAACACGGATCGCGCCTCACCCCACAGAAGCGAGGGACCCGGCCCTAGGTCGGCAAACCGGAAACCGGGTCCCTCGCCCTACCGCCCCTATAGGAGGGCTCGCTCATGATGGACGCTTCACCTACTACAGAGCAACGCGCCTACGCGTCGCCCCAACGGCACGCACCAACTCTCGCTGAGATTCGTGGCTGGCCGGCCACCGTGGATGTGCCTGCCGCCGCTCTCGCCTTAGGTTTATCCAGGTCCCACGCCTACGCCCTGGCTCGCGCCGGGCAGTTCCCCGCGCAAGTGTTGATCGCCGGGGGCCGCATGCGGGTCATCACAGCATCGCTGCTCGAACTCCTGAGCTGCGGACCTGAACGCCCCGCATCTGGACACATTGGGGGTGTGGCGTGAGCACCACGGAGTACTCGACCGACCTGGACGCGCGGGTCGAGGAAGACGACACGGCCGCACCGCAGCAGGACTCCGACCTGGGGCAGCAGTACTACTACCTCGAGGACGGCGACTCATGAGCGCCTTTGAGGAGATGCAGGCCGCGCAGCTCGCGGTGCTGCTCGACGCCCTGGACGGGATCCCCCTGTCCGATGCAGAACGGTCCACCTTGCGCTGGTTAGCGGGCTGGAAGCGCGACGCGGTGGAGAACATCGCCGCGGTCATCCGCCGGGCCCGCACCCTCGCCACCAATCCGATCCCACCGGGCCCGTCAGCGTCTTGGGGTGAACAGGTCACCGCCGCGGTGCGAGAGGTGTTCCCCCCAGGAGTGGCCACCGCAATCCTCGGTGACGACGCCATGGGCCCCTTGAGCTACCGGCTGATGCAGCGGTGTCAGGACACCGGACGCTCCCCGGCTGACGTCCTCCGCGGCGTGGACGCCGACGACCGTGACTTCTGCGCCCGCGCTGACTACCCTGCAGCGTTCCTGGCCAACCGCGTCGGCGGTGCGCTATGAGCGCCTACCTTGTGCCTGCTGGTCCCGCGGAACCGGCCCAGCGATCGGCACCCGTCACCGGCACTGTCACCGTCCAGGATGGCCGTCTGGCCGTCGATCTCGCTCCCACTCAAGACAGCACCCGCACAGCGGTCGTGCGGCCTATCAGGTCACCCTACGCCGCACTTCCAGCCGTCAGCCACTGGTACCTCGACCAGGAGGGCGGGACGGCGCTGCTGGCCTTCGTCCTCGTCACCGCCTTCTTCCTCGCGCTGGGGTGCTGGCTATGAGCGCCGAGACCCGATCAGCGTGGTACGTGGCCAGCTTCCGTGATCACGACACCCACGAAGGCGTGTACGTCCCCGCGACCGGCCAGGTCCACGGCCGGTGTGGGGCCCGTTTCCGGCCGGTCCCGGTGGGCTGGCCACCCCGGCCCGGTCCACTGCCGGGCAAGCCCCCCGACCCGGGGCAAATCTGCCACGCCTGCTACCGCGCGGCACTGGTGGACGGGAGGGCTGACCAGTGAGCGCCGAACGCACTGCCCGGGCCATCGTCGCGGGTACCTGGGGCTGCGCGGCCATTGTCATGGCGGGCTCAGCGACGAACGCTGTGCTGGCCTACGGCGCGCTAGGTGACAACCGCGGCCTTGGCCTGGCTACTGGTCTGGCTGTAGATATCGGTTTGTGCGTCGCCCTCATCGGTGACCGCCGGCTCTACGCCGAGGGTCTGTCGAGCACCTGGGGCCGAACACTGCGGATCACCACGGCGGTGATGTCGCTGGTCCTCAACACCAGCATCGCCGTGCACGAGGGTCGCTACCTCAGCGCGCTGATGCACGCCTTCCTGCCCATCTTGCTGATCGTCCTCACTGAGTACGGCCAAGACGTGCTGTTGAAGTTCACCACGCTAGACCGGCAGGCGCAGCGACACACCGACACGGCCCAGCCGCAGCCATCTCCCCAGCCGCCGCCACTTCCCCCACCGCAGCCGCTGCCTGAGCTGCACCGGCCACTGGCATCGGTACCGGTAACGCCCATGGCGCCGGCTGCTCCAACATCCCCACCTATCCAGCCGGCGGTGCCGGTACCGATGCCAGCGCCGGTACGTAGGCCTAGTCCCGCCGCATCAGTGGCCCCCATCGACCCACAGGAACGCCGTCTACGCGCCCTGATCGAGCGCACCGGCCGCACACCCAGCAGGCGCCAGGTGGCGGCTGAGCTGGCCGTCACTGAACACCAAGCCCGGACTCTGCTCGCCAGGGTGACCCCGTCGCAAGACACCGCTCGCCGCGACGGTACGAGGAGGGCGGCCCGATGACTGCTCTGGTCTATCTCGAGATCGCCTGGATGACCGCCACGTTCGGTGCGGCCGTGATTCAGTGGCGGCGGCACATGCGCGGCCTGGCCGGGGTGTGGGCCGCTGTGGCACTGGCCACCGCGTACCTGGTCAGCATCTGGATCGTGCCCATGGTGGCGCTAGCTGCTGGTGTCATCGTCTACCACGACCGCGGCAAGTCCAGCTCCGTGGTGACCCGCTGGGGTAAGCGGTCCCGTCGCAAGCACGGGGTGGCGTCCAACGTCGACATCCTGCGCCACGCCAGCTGGCTGGCGATGCGGCGTCGGGCCTCCGCATTGCGGCCCACACTGGCCGAGGCATCGCTGTGGCACAGGATCAGAACCACGACCAGCCAGCTCGCTGTCCCGCTGTGCCGGTCTGGTCTGCTGCGCGTCTGGTCCTCCATCGAGGACGTCGTGCTGGTGTTCGGCCGACCCCGCAGCGGCAAAACACAGTGGATCATCGGACGGGTCATCGACGCTCCCGGCGCGGTGCTGGTCACCTCAACCCGCACCGACATCTACGACAAGACCCACCTGCTGCGACAGCGCCACGACCGGCCGGTGTACGTGTTCAACCCCACCGGCCTGGGTGATCTACCGACCACGTTGCACTTCGATCCTCTCACTGGATGCACCGATCCCAGCGCCGCTTTTGAACGTGCCACGGATTTGTTATCCGCCGGTCCCCGCGGTGGCGCAGATCACGCACCCTGGGCCGAACAAGCCCGGCGGGTGTTGACCGCGCTCTTGCACGCCGCGGCACTCGGTCAATTGTCGATGCACACTGTCGCGGAATGGGTGGCCAATCCCGAAAAATACCGCGGCGAGGTGCTGTCCCTCTTGCGGCGCAGTCCCAGCGCGAAAGCGTACGTGCCCGACGCTGAGCAATTCCTCGGCACGAATGACCGCACTCGCAGCTCCATCACGTCCACCATTATGCCGATATTGGGGTGGCTGGCCAGCCCCACTGCCTGCGCTGCCGTGAATGGCGGCCAGTCCTTTGATGTAGCGGAGCTGGTCGAGCGCCGGGGCACCGTTTATCTGCTCTGCGACAAAGAGGCAGCGCAAGTAGCGCCGCTGGTCTGTGCATTAACCGGCCTCATCGCCCGAGAAGCCCGGCGCATCGCCGCCCGGCAACCGGGTAGCCGGCTAGACCCGCCGCTGACGCTGGTCCTGGATGAGTGCGCCAAGGTCGCCAGCGTCCCGCTGCACGACTGGACCAGTGACATGGGCGGCAACGGCACCCACATCATCGCGGCATTCCAGTCCCGCGCCCAGCTCGTCGACAAGTGGGGCGACGCCGCCGCCCGGGTGATCCTCAACAACGCGGGCGCCACGCTGCTGTTCGCGTTGGGCGTCGACACCGACGACCTCACCCACTGGGCGAAGCTGGCGGGCGAACGGGATGAGTTGTCACCCAACCACGACGCCGCCCGGGTGGTGGTCTCCCACTCAACCCGCCGGGTGCCGGTGATTTCACCCAGCCAGTTCACCCAGCTCCCACCCGGGCGGGTCGTGGCGTTCGTGCGGGGGATGCCGCCGGTGATGGGCTGGGCGGAACAGGCCCGTAAGCGCCGTGACGTGCGCCGAGCTGACCGGCTTCGCCGCCAAGCCACCACCGCTGTCACCACCGCCGCGGAGCAGCTCGCCGCCCAGGCAGCCGAGCGCGCCAGCACCGGCTCACCCATTCCCGCCCAGCAATGGGTGACCGACGCCCAGGGTGTCACCCAGTCACCCAACGGCGCCCACCCGGCCGCCCAGGGGACACCCGATGTCGCCCACTGATGACCCGCGGTGGGCGGCGCTTGGGCGGCAGGTGGAGCGCACTGGCACCCGGCTCGGTGAGTTGGACGAGCTGGTGCGCTCCCTGGCGGCCGACGTGACCACGCTGGCAGCCCGCCAGAAAGCCCGCGAGGACGAGGTACCGATCTCCTGGCTCGCCCTGGCCGGAGGGACGACCGAGGCTGCCCGGGCGGTCCTGCGTGACCTGGCGACCTGGCTAGGTGACGTGTACCTGCGCTACAGCGACGCGCAGCTGCCCTCGTGCTGGCTGTGGCACCCCGACGTGGTCGAGGAACTGGTCTGGCTACACGGCTGCCACCGGGCGGCCTACGACGCCGACGAGGGCTCCTGGCAGCGCGTGGCCGACTGGCACGACCGGCACCGCCCCGGCGTCGTCAAGCGTCTCAAGTCCCTCGCCGGTGACTGTGAGTTATCGCGCCACGCCCCGGACGGGGACCGAGCCAGCCCGGGTCGCGCCGTCCCGGTGGCCACTTCACCGGACCTTGATCACACCGCCGACGCCTGGACCACCAACCCAGACACACCGCCAGAGCCAACCCAAGAACAGCTCACCAGACCAGCAACTCACAACTCAGCCAGACGCCACTAACGATCACTCACCTCAACCACAACTAGATCACTAACCGAGCCACTCACCACGACATCACCACTAACGATCAAGAACACACCACTCACGATCACACCGAAAGCACAACCAAGAACACCACAAGATCCAACCCAAACACAACACCAACATCAACTACTAAGACCACACCATAAGCATCACTATCCGATGGCGATCTTGGCCGCGCTGCGCACGTCCTCGATCAAGATCAAACCCCGCGGAGGCGGTAATGCTCGGCATGCAGGATGGCTACAGCGTGTCCTACCTCACCGACGCCGTCGGTGGCGGCCGGGAGGGCTACTACACCGACGCCGCGGCGGCTGGTGAGCCTCCTGGCCTCTGGTACGGCCGTGGGGCAGAGACCCTCGGGCTGACCGGTGAGGTCGATGCCGAGGTCATGAAGGCGATCTACGCGCAGGTGCTCGACCCGCGTGATCCGACCGGCAACGGCACCCTCGGCAAGCCGTGGCGGCAGTACCGCAGCGCCGAGCAACGCTACGCGGAGTCACTGAAAGCCGCGCCGGATGCGTCCGCTGAGGAACGGGAGCAGTTGTGGGTTAAGGCGCAGCAGGGCACTCACCACGCCAAGGCGTTCTATGACGCCACCTTCTCGCCGGCTAAGTCGGTCTCGGTGCTGGGCGTCGCGTTCGAGCGGCAAGCTGACTTGGCGCGTCAAGCCGGCAACGTCGAGGCTGCCCAGCACTGGGCGACGATGCACAAGGCCGTCGAGGACGCTGTTATGGCTGGTGCCCGGGCAAGTATGGACTATTTGCAGGAAAAGGCGGGGTATAGCCGGGTTGGCCGTAATGGGAAAGAGTGGGTGGACGCTCATCAATTCGTCGTCGCGCAATTCCTCCAGCATGACAGCCGCGACCGAGACCCGCAGCTGCATGTACACCAAGCCATTCTCAACAAAGTGTTGTGCCCAGACGGGCAATGGCGGTCTATCGATAACAACTTGTTGTGGGAATGGAAAGCGGCCGCCGCTGCTATCGGTGAGCGGACGATGGAGGCGTACCTTGAGGGAACGGTCGGTGTCCGTTTCGAGACCCGGCCGGACGGTTTCGCACGAGAGATCCGGGGCGTCCCACCGGAACTGTGCGACGAGTTCTCCAGCCGATCCCACGACATTGGTCCCCGGACCCAGGAATTAATCCAGGAATACCGTGACAAGCACGGCCGAGAGCCGAATGCAATAACCCAGTGTGACTTAGCACAGCAGGCTACGCTGGAAACGCGGGCGGCGAAGTCCCACCACGGCGAGGACCACGTGGCGCGGGCCGCCCGGTGGGCTGAACAAGCGCAGCGACGTCGGGACGGCGGTCTGGAAGCGGTAGCGGGCGAGGCTCTGGCTGCTGGCAAGACCACTGCGCCGGCTGCACGCTGGGAGGTGCGCGACGTCATCGAGCGGGCCGTGGCGCGCCTGAGCCAGTCGCAGCAGTCGTGGACGGAGTCAGACGCGATGCTGGCAGTGAGCAATGAGCTTCCCGGTCACCTCGGCGTTCGGCCAGAGGACATACGGGAGCTGCTAGAGGGTTTAACCGCAGCCACCCTCGATGCGGCGGCCCAACGGCTGACACCGGAGGCGTCACGAGTGCCGAAAGATGCTCAGCTGGCCAATGGCATGAGCAACATGAAACGGCCGTCGCCTACGCGGTACGCCAGCGAGGGCTTGCTGGTCGCTGAGGCTGCGTTGCGCAAGGCAACCGCCGGCCGTACGGGTGTGGCGCTAAGTACGGCTGAGGCTGCCCGTATCGCGGATCGGTTCGCCGAGTCAGGGCACGAGTTAGGCGCTGACCAGCGGGCAGCCCTGATCGGTGTCCTGACCTCCGGCGCCGGTCTGGAGACCATCAGCGCGGCAGCGGGCGCCGGCAAGTCGTTCCTGACGGGCGCGATCGCGCAGGCGTGGCAGGAGGCCGGCCTCGGACGCGTGTATGGGCTGAGCCCCTACGAGGTCGCCACCGGGGTCCTACGCGATGAGGGATTGACTGCCCGCAACGTCGCGGCGTGGCTGGCCACTCAGGAACGGCTCGCGGCCGGACGCGGCCTGGACAGCGACGCCGACTTCCGGCTGCGCCCCGGTGACCTCGTGGTGGTCGACGAGGCCGAAACGCTGGCCACCCCGCAGCTGGCCGCAGTACACAAGCTTTGTGAGCAGGCAGGTGCCAAGCCGCTGTGCGTCGGTGACCCCAACCAGTTGGCCGCGGTGGGTGCCGGGGGCATGTTCGCTGACATTGCCCAGCACGGTGTGAACTACCAGCTGACTGAGGTGCGCCGGTTCGAGCAACCGTGGGAGGTGCAGGCGTCGCTGGGCTTACGCGCTGGAGATAAGGACGCTTTAGCTGAGTACGACCGCCACGGCCGGCTGCGGGACGGCGGGACGGTTGAGCAGGCCCGGCAGAAGGCCACGCAGGCCTGGTTGGCAGACACGTTGGCCGGCAAAGAATCACTGCTACTGGTCGGCGCCAACGCCGAAGCTGACAAGGCAGCGGCGGAGCTGCGGGCCGAGCTGGTGAAGCTGGGCAAGGTCGAGGAGGCCGGTGTCTGGCTAGGCCGCCAGGGAACAACCGCCGGCGTAGGTGACCTGATCCAGGGACGCCACAACGCCTGGGACCTCAAAGGCTGGCAGGGCAACACCGCCGCCCCGATCAACTGGCAGACATACCGGGTGACCGGTCTACGCGCTGATGGCGGTCTATCTGTCACGGATATCAAGACAGGTACGGCTCTGGAGTTGCCACCCGAGTACGTGGCCAAGGACGTCCGGTTGGGTTACGCGGCGACCGTGCACAGCGCCCTCGGTCGCACGGTGGACACGGCGCATGCGGTCGCTGGGCCGGGCATGGACGCCAAGAGTCTCTACGTTGCACTGACTCGCGGCCAGCAGGAGAACACGGCGTGGACAGTGACCGACCAGCAAGCCTCCGAGGCCGGCCCTGATGCAGCACCAGTCAGCGAACCACGATCTGCCAGGGCGGTACTGGCTGACCGCTTGGAGGCTGCCGCGCCTGATCTGTCGGCCAGTGCGGAGAAGGAACAGCTACTGGAGCAGGACCGTGCCGTCACCAACCACGGTGAACTGCTCATCGACTACGCGCAGAGGTTCACCGCGTCACGGGTCGCCGCCACGCTGGACACCCTGGCTGCCACCGGGCAGCTGTCTGAGCGCGACCGGCTGGCTCTGGCTGCTGACGATTCGATGTGGTCACTCGAACACCTTCTGCGGGGCGCCGAGCTGGCCGGACACGACCTCGAACAGGTCCTCGCCGACGCCGTCACCGGCGCCGATTTCACTACGGCGCACCACCCCGCACAGGCGCTCTACGGGCGCATTGAGCACTCATTCGGTGGCCGGCCGACTTCGCAGATCACCAGCGCCGAGGACTTGATCCCTCGCAACGGGATCAATGACGAGTGGCGGGACTGGTTCACGCGGGAAGCGGAAGCAGTGGATGACCGGCGTCGGGAGCTGGCCGAGCGGCTGGCCGAGGATGCCCCACCATGGTTGACCGAACTGATCGGCCACGCCCCTGATGACCCGATCGCCCGCGCACAGTGGGAACACCGCGCAGGTTGGGCAGGGCTATCTCGTGAGCTGCTCGGCCACACCGACGACCTGGACGCACTGGGAACAGCACCGCGCCCGGGCCTGGTCGATAAGCGCGCTGTCTGGGACACCGCCGCGGAAGCAGTGCGGCTGCCGGACTGCGGACCGGACGAGCGCGAGGCGTCGAACGGTCTGCTGCGCATGCGAGTTCGGGCGTACGAACGGGAGAAGGCGTGGGCGCCGGCCAACGTTGATAGCCCGCTGGCAGCCACGTCGCAAGCACTAGCTGATGCGCGTACCGCCGCCTCGCTGGCAACTGCCCGCGCCGAGGCTGCAACAGCTATCGAGGACAAGACCGACCTGGCTGCACAAGCCGCTGCGGCGCACGCCCAGGCTGCGGCGCTCGCTGTGCAGGTCGAACAGCTCACCGAGGCTGCCGACGTGCGCGGGCAGTGGTTCGTCGATTCCGCTGTCACGCGCGAGGCCGCCTACCGAGCCAAGGCAATGCTGGAGAGTCGTGGCGTGGCGCTGGACGATCCCGAGGACCAGACAACCGCGGCTGAGCTGCTAGCGGCGTACCGCGCCGAGCAAGCGGCTGAGGATGAGTACCGCGAGATCCACGCCGAATACGAACTAGTCGACGATGCCGGTGAGGAAACCCCCACCATCGCAGACACCCCCGAGACCGCTGTGGCGGACATCCGGGAAACCGCGGTCCCGGATGCGTTCGACGCCGAGCAACCAGCGCAAAAACGGCGGGTGCTGACCGTCGACGAGACCGCGGCCGCGGTCGACCGAGCCCGTGAAGCCCTCGCAGAGCAGGCAACACGACGGGAGTGGGAGCAGTCGCAGGGTCAGGCAGCCGAGGCGCGGCGCAGTGAGGAGCTGGCGCGGTGGGCAGCGGACGACCGTGCCGCGCAAGAGGCGGAGGCGGCTCAGCGTGACGATGACCTGGTGGCTGGGTGGTGACTGGTGGTGTCAGTGCCGGTCGGATGCGTCGATGAGCTGCGCCAGCGCCCGATAGCGGGAGGCGTCCTGCTCGCATCGGATGTACAGCGCCTCGTTCTCCTCAGCCACGCGCAACCGTGCAAGCGGATCGGCGGCCACTCTGCGGTCATACAGCTCACGAGCGGTCAGGGGTCGCCCGTGGTCGTCGCGGACCGGCACGGTCATGGGCGGCTTGATGTCCTCTTTGCCCCGCAGCCACCACAACGTGCGGCTGACGGTTCGACAGTAGCTAGTGGAATGCGGGCGTGCAGGCACGTTGGCGACGCCGAGACGCGCGTAGTCGGACCCGAGATCGAAGATGGGGCCGAATGCGATGGCGCTAGCTGTTTCCTCAGCCTGGGCGAGGTTGCGCGTGACCGGTTGCTCGGTGCGGCCGGTAATCGGCCCGTATGCATCGCCGAGGATCCAGGCCAGCGCCGCGGTCACGCCGTGGATCGCATCGTTGGGCTTGTCGCGGTAGAGGTGAGCGGCCAGCAGGGTCATGTCCCGCACGGCCATCGGCGCTGGCACCACCCAGCTGGGCACCCGCGCTGTCCAGTACTCGAATTCAGTCCCCGACATGTTGCGAGTCTCGCATGACGTGCCGACAACGCGGTGCGGTTAAGAACGCCCCAGGCGCGCTACGTGGTCGAACGGTGCGCGGCACATGCCGCGGTCAACGCTTCGATGAGCTTATCGACCTCGCCCCAACCGTTGGTGATGTCCAGCTGCACCGGTTCACGCGGCTCCGCGTCCACACGATCAATCGACAGCATGATCGGTTCGTAGCAGTCCCGGCAGCTGACGTCAGTGCAGTCCGAGAACGTGACCGTCACCCGGTATCGGTCACTGAACCCGTCGCCGAAGATCGGCCCGAATTCTTGGGCGTAAGTGTCGAACTGGGCTTCTTTTTCCTCACCAGGGGGAGGCGTGGTGGGTGGTGTGTCCATGGGCTGAGTGTGCCGGTCAAGTCTGACAAACGTTCGGGAGACCTTTCCCTGGCCAAAGCAGTCACGATGCCGGCCGAAGGTCAGCACAGCGCGCTGCGGGCAAGCGCCGATGAACCCGACCGATCCGCCCAGGTGAGACAAGCCCCTTGCGGGGTCCCTGCGGGATCACACCCGGGTTGACCAGTCGGAACCCCCGCCGTCCTGCGGCCCCTTCGCGCCCCCCGCTGAGACAAAGCCCCGTCACCGAGACACCCCGACCAGGAGAAAGGCCCTCCGATGAACGAGACGACCCTGACCATCACCGGAAACCTCGCCGCCGATCCTGAGCTCCGGTTCACCCAAAGCGGTGCCGCGGTAGCGAACTTCACCGTCATCAGCACCCCCCGCCGCTACGACCGCACGACCGGCCAGTGGTCCGATGGGGAGCCGATCTCGATCCGGTGCAACCTGTGGCGGGCGCCCGCAGAGAACGCCGCGGAGTCCCTCAAGCGCGGCTCCCGGGTCATCGTGACCGGCCGGTTACGGTCCCGGCAGTGGGAAACCCGCGACGGCGACAAACGCATCAGCCTGGAGCTCGAAGTCGACGACATCGGCGCCAGTCTCAAGTTCGCCACCGTCGCGATCAGCAAGGCCGCGCGTTCCAGCGTCGACACCAGCGTCAGCTCCAACACCGGTAACCCCACCGATGGTGGCCAGTTCGACGACGAGCCGCCGTTCTAGCCCCAATCTTCCCGGTGGCCCGGGTCTGCCTCCCCAGCACCTGGGTCACTGGGATTCACTAACCGCACCAACCCGGGTGAGATGCGCGTGAGAACAGCCCCATTACCGCAGGTCACAACACCGTCACTTGCTGCGATGTCAAGCGCGTATTCCGTGTGCGGGCCGCGGTGGGTGGGGTTCCCGGCTCAAGGCCGCCGG
>JAFAWY010000024.1 GCA_019241525.1 Pseudonocardiales bacterium | reverse complement strand
GAGGTCGGCATAATCAGAGGGTTTCGAGCCAGGTAAGAAGGCTGTCTGGTGGTTGGTAGCGGCCTGGCTGAGCGTTGGTTGGTTGGGTTTTGGCGAGTGCTTTTTCTTTCAGTTCGAGGTCGGCGTGTAGGTAGATGTGGGTGGTCTCGACGCTGACGTGTCCGAGCCAGAGAGCGATCACGCTGGTGTCGATGCCGGCGTGCAGCAGCCGCATCGCGGTGGTGTGCCGCAGGACGTGCGCAGTGATCGTCTTGCCGCGCAGTGACGGGCAGCTATCGGCGGCCCGTTGGGCGTAGTGAGTGATGCGGTGTTCGACCGCGTCGCGGCTGAGCTTGAGGCCGTGGCGGGTCGGGAACAGCGGCGAGTACGGGCCGCCCTGGTGTTCGTTGAGCCAGTTTCGCAGCGTGGTGATCGTGCCGCTGGTCAGCGGGGTGATCCGGTCTTTGCGGCCCTTGCCGTGGCAGGTGACGTGCGCGCCGGCGCCAAGGTACACGTCGGCGCGGGTGAGACCGATGAGTTCGGAGATTCGCAGTCCGGTCTGCACGGCAAGTAGCAACAGAGCATGGTCTCGTCGTCCGATCCAGCTGGTTTGGTCGCAGGAGCCGAGTAGCGCGTGGACCTCGGGCTCGGTCAAGTAGGTGATCAACGCTCGGTCGAAGCGTTTGGGCGGGATCGCCAGGACGCGCGAGATGCTCGCGGCATGTTCAGGATGGGCTAGCGCAGCGAACCGGAACAACGAGTGGATCGCGGCCAGCCGAGCATTGCGGGTGCGCACGCTGTTACCGCGCTCGGTCTCGAGGTGATCGAGGAAGCCGCCGATCAGCGTGGCGTCGAGATCGGCGATATCCAGCGCAGACGGTGCGAGGCCGGTGCGTTGGGTGGCGTAGCCGAGCAGTAACCGCAGTGTGTCACGGTAGGCGGAGATGGTGTGGTCACTGGCGTGGCGCTGGCGGATCAGCCGCTCGGTGAAAAACGCCTGCAGGGTCGGGGCGAGCGCGCTCACGGCCGACCTGCCGGTTGGCCTGCCAGGTGCGCTTCGAGTCGCTGCCCGGCCAGCGCCATCAACTCCGGTGAGGCCGACAAATACCAGTAGGTGCTGGCTGGGTGCACGTGGCCCAGCCAGGTGGACAACAGCGTCAGGCGTGCCTGTCCGTCCTGGCCGGCGGCGTAGGCATCGAGCATCGCTCGGACGGCGAAGGAGTGTCTCAGGTCGTGAATGCGTGGTCGACACGATGCAGAGCGCGGCGTAAGCCCGGCCAAGCGCACGAGCCGGTGAAATGCGTTGTGGACGTTGCAGTAGCGCAGTCGGGTCCCGGCCGTGGACACGAAAAACGCCGACGTGGCGGTTACGGGGGCGAGCCGGTCCCGTACCCGCTGATAGTGACGCAACGCTTCGACCGTTGTGGGGTGCAAGACCAGTTCGCGGGCCTTGCCGAACTTGCCGTGGCGCACCACCAGCAGCCCCGAGGCCAGGTCGACGTCGCCTCGATCCAGCGCGATGGCTTCGCCCACTCGGATTCCGGTCACCGCCAGCACTCCGATCACTGTGGCCAACGTGGTCCGCCGTAACGCAGTGCGCAGCGAGTTGGTGGCAGTGATCAACGCGGCGATGTCGTCGTCGGAGTACAAATACGGGCAGGCTCGGCGTGGTCGCTGGGGCAACAGCTGCGTAGCGGGCACTTCGTGCGCCGGGTCCAGGGCGTGCAGGTAAGTGGCGAAGCCGCGCACCGCTGATAGGCGGTAGGCCCACCAGTGGCAGCTACCACCAGCGGGCAGCCGCGCCCAGTCGAGTGCCGCCACCACGGTGATCCTCGACTCGCCGAGCCGTTCAAGGTGCTCGAGGAACTGGCCCAGCAGCTTTTCCGGACGCGCCAGCCGATAACCCAGCGCCCGGCGCAGGGCCAGGTAGTCGGCCAATTCCGCCCGCAGCGGGCCAGTCACGACACACCGCCAGTGGTGTCGACCGGCCAGGGCCGAGCCAGCACGACCAACGCATCGCGGTCGAGCTTGGCGTAGATCGCGGTGGTCAACGGTGAACGGTGTCGCAGCACCTGACCGACCTCACCAAGCGGGGCACCGGCACGCAGCATCGCGGTGGCAGCCGTATGGCGCAGCCGGTGGGCATAGACCTTGCCCAGACCCGCGCGTTGGGCAGCATCAAAGACCACCATCGTCACCCCGCCGGAGGTCAACGCCCGATGCGGGGCGTGGACCCGGACGAACACCGAGCGTCCCTCGGCAGTGACTGGTCGGCCATAGCGCAGATACGCCGCGATCGCCGCGCCCACATCCGCCGGCAACGGCAGCCGTTCGGCACGGTTGCCCTTGCCCATAATCGTGATCTCGCCGCGGCGCCAGTCGATGTCGGCCAACCCCAACCTGGCCACCTCGCCAGCACGCAACCCCAGCCGGGACAACAGCAGCATGATCGCGTAGTCCCGCCGACCAGTGGGCGTGCGGCGGTCACAACTGGCCAGCAGCCTGCGCAGCTGATCAGGCTCCAAGCCCTTCGGTAAACCGGACAGCCGCCAGCCCGCGACCGACGGGACCGCCATGACCAGAGATACCGGCACCTGCCCGGTCAAATGCAGCCAACCCAGCAGCGACCGCAACGCACAGACGATCAACTTCGCCGACCCGCCAGCCCGGCCCGGGCAACTGGCCAGCACGAACGCGCTGACATCAGCCGCAGTCAAACAGGCCAACTCCAGCGCCTCGCCGCTCATCCGGCCGGCGACGAACCCCCGCACGCAATCGACATAGCCGCGTGCCGTTCCCGGCGTCACCCCCCGCTCGACGAGCAGGTAATCCCGGTAGCGACCCAGCAACTCCTCCACCGGAGCCAGGAGAACTGGCACCGGGACCGGCAGCACCCCCAACGGCATCAAGTAGTCCAGCAACGGCCGCAGCGCCCGCACCGAGCGGTACTCCACATACCCCGCCGCCCGCCGCTGCGCCAGGTACTGCTCGATCACCGAACCGCTCAGCCCGCCAAGCCCAATACCCTCGGCGCGCATCCAACGATCCAAATGCGCGATGAAACACACGTGCTGCTCAGCACCCGCCCGCGTGTAACCGCGCCTCAACAGATGCTCAGCGAACCCGCTTACATACGCCTCCAACGGACCACACACCAACGACTGCAACACCTTGACCATGACGCTCCCCCTCTCCATGACGGAGAACCAAGCGTCGATCAACTCACCGGATTATGGCGACCTCCCCAGCTCAAAACAGCTGGTCAATACACTGCACATCATCCACCTCGGCATAATCCGGAGATCGGCATAATGCAGTTGGCATCGTTGGATCACCGGATGGTCGAAAACATCCACCACCGCACGGCGCAGCGCCTTGGACCCGTCGATGACCACCAGGATCGGGCGGGTGACATTCAGGCCGCGTTCCCGCAAGCCCACCCGCAACTCGGTGACCAGGGTGGCATTCTCGGTCGAGCCTTCGACCAGCGACAGCGGGTGTTTGACACCGTCGATATCGATGCCCAACGCCACCACGCAGCAGTGCTCAGCGAAGTGCACCCCATCGACCATCAGCGCCACCAGATCCAGGCCGGACAGATCCGCAGCCAACAGCTCGGCCAACGCAGTCTCGGTCGCCGTGACAAACCGGCGCGACACGGCAGACTTCGACGTTGCCGTGGCGCTGCCGTCAACGCGCGTCCCCACCGGCTCTAGTCCGACCCGATAGCGTCGCGTCGATAACCCCGCCAGCATCCGCTCCATCGCCATCCGACCCAGAACCTCGGTCTGGCTAAACAGCTCATAGGCCGCCACCGGCAACTCACCCGAGCCATCGCTGGCCCGCATCCGCGGCCGGACCACCGGTATCCGACGCCCGCCCAGGGTCACCGACCCGGCACCATGACCATGCCGAGTCGCCATCCGTGTCGCGTCGTGACGGCCCTTCTCCCCACACCGGGCGGTCACATCCGCTTCCATCAACGCGGTCAACACCTGTAACCCGGTGCCCACCGCCAACGCCAACAGCCCTTCTTGCACCTCACCGGCCAACTCGGTCAGCGCCACGCTCACCGCTTCCGGCACCGTGGCCTGATTCGTGTCAATGTCCTCGTTCTGGTAGATCTTCCGCACGGCGGTCCCTTTTCCTCGTGGTGTTCTTGGCCGATCACCCGAGTACCTACCGCACGGCAGGACTCAGGCGAGGGACCGCCGCCTGAAAATCCACGAGGACCGGGACAACCTCC
>JAFAWY010000060.1 GCA_019241525.1 Pseudonocardiales bacterium | reverse complement strand
TTCTGAGGCTCTGCCTCATTAAGCCTCAGCGTTGCAGGCCCGCAGCCCGGCGGCGACTCTGTTAGATCAGGGCCACAACAGCCGCGGCTGCTTCCCGCAGCGGTAGACCAACGCAATTGTGGCTTGAGTCGGGGAGCTTCACCGTGTTGGCTGTGACAGCGTTGGCTGGCCCCACCGTGACGGAGGTAGGTGGACCCACTTCGCGACACGCCGGGCGGTTGTGACAAGGCGTCAGGGGGTCAGTTTTGGCGTGCCGTTGACAAACGCTTCCCCCAACGTCCTTACTACCGTTTCTACTACGCAGCGGTGGCCTCTGACATCTCCGGCGCTGGTCAAGTCCTGAGCGCCCTGTAAATTCGGTGGCCTGCTGATCATGCGGTGATGTCTTTGTGTTGGTTGGTTTTGCGGTGACTGGGGTTGGCTGGGGGCGGGTCAAGGCCCAGTTCGGTGCGTAGCAGGGTGAGTTGGTGGCGTTCGATGTCGCTGATCGAGACCCGGCACCAGCGGTCGGCGGCGCGGATCATGGTGGCGAGTACCAGCTTCATGGCGGCTTTTTCGTCCGGGAACCGCGGGATGACCTTGGTGCGCCGGCGTTCTTCGACAAAGCTGCGCTCGGCCAGGTTGGTGGTCCGGACACGGATGCGATGGCGCACCGGCACCCGGTGGATAGCCAGCAACGCATCCAGGTCATCGGCAAAGCAGGCGACGGCCGCGGGATAGTCTCGCCGGTAGGTATTGACCAACCGGTCGGCTGCGACCCGGGCCGCATCCAGCGTGGGTGCATCGCGCACGGCATACAGGTGCGCCATGACCTCGCCGGCGGCCTCATCGGGGAGTTTGGCGCGGATGTTGCCCAGTCGGTGAAACCAGCACCGGATCCGGATGCTGGCCGGGAAGCAGACCGTGATGGCATTGATCAGCCCGGGTGCACCGTCGCTGGTGATGGTCGTGGGGGCGCGCATGCCCCGGGCTAGCAGGCTGCGGAAAAACTCCGTCCAGCACGACTGGGATTGCTTGTTGCCCACCGCCAGGTGCAACAGGTGTTTGCGCCCGTCGGACGCGATGCACCAGGCCACCAGCACGGCCTCTTTGGCTCCGTGTCGGCGCAGCGATTCAAAGATGGCGTCGACGAACAGGTACTCCACGGCGATGGCGGACAGATCTCGGCTGATGAAGTCCTGGTAGTCGGCCCAGAGCCGATCGGTGATCTCGGAGACGGCCGACTTGGAGATCAACGTCTGTCCGGTGGCGTCACGGAAGGCGTCTTCCACATCGCGGGTGGACAATCCCCGCGCATACATTTCGTTGACTAGTCGCTCGAGCACCTCGCTGTTGCCGTTAAGAAAGCCCATCAGCGATGACCGAAACGGCGTCTCGGCATCACGGACCTGCGGCAGCGCCACGTCGAAGGCGCCCTCAGCGGTGCGCACCCGAGCGGGCTCATACCCATTACGCGAGCCCGCCTGGCCCTGCCCACGGCGCTCATAGCGACCCCGCCCACCCAAAAAGTCGGCCTGCTCAGCCTCCACCAGCTCCTGCACGACCAACCGGGTCACCGTGTCCACCAGCGCGGACACGATATTCGACCCACGATCGGCCCCACCGGACAACAACTCCTGCAGCTGCTCCCGAGCAACCTGTGACGGCGCTACTCTGCGCATCGGCCTGCTCCTCTCGTCGGTTCCAAGACACCCGACATGATCTAGGAGCAGGCCACCTCCTTTTCCAGGAACGCTAGGACGTCACCTCCGGCGCCGGCCCGCAGAAATCCAAACTGACTCCAAGTCTTCGCCGATTCCCTACCAACTGCAGTGCTCCATGGTGAGTGTGTCCCAGGCCCTGTGGGGATTGGCCATGGTTGAGTTCGCTAGCCACCGGGATGGTCCAACACTGGCAGGCGGTATCTGGACTTCCCGCCGTGGCGCTAGGTGAGGCGATGGCTGGAGCCGTCCCGTGGGTTGCCGCTGATCTCATCGGACAGATCAACTTATCTCATGCAGGTTTCATCATAAACGATAAATCGCCCATAACACTCTTGGGGCTCGCACCTGCTGTGCCCAGCCGTACGGGGCGACCAGCATCAAAGAACTCCCTGCCGGGATAGCAACAATCGTCATACTGCAGATGCAGCAAACCGCTCGCACTACATCACATGGTGTAGCGACACTGCGCGATCTGCGGTATGCAAAAACTGATCTATACAGACGACGAACACTCCTCGACAGTCCGGCATTGTCGAAACCGGAGCAAACCGCAACCGTATCGTCACAGGGCGCACCATTCGGCCCCGCAAGAAATGGAGCTAGGTACCATGACCGAATATGTCATCAAGGTTGACCACGCCTATAAAGAAGATGAATTACCGGGGTGGATGCAGCGAGAGGTCCACGATCATGACCGTCGCTATGAGTGCGACGGGCATGTTTTCGTCGAGGGCCGGTGGGGTGGGCTCATCTGCAAAAAATGCGGCCGATAAGCACAACAAGAACAAGAGGAGAACGGTTCGCCGGTTGCCGGGTCATGCTGCGTCATCTGCCCGCCCGGCCTGCCGCTCGCTGCGGTCACAATGGCGGCCGTCAGGCGCCGGTTGTCAAACACCATCCGGAAGCAGGCGCTGCCAAAGAGCATCCGTCTCTGCATCCCAAATGTCCCGCAACGGCCCGGTGGGGGGCAGGGACTCCTAGCACTGATTCCGCCACCACCGAGCTTACTAACGCCGCCGTCATAAAAGCTGAATGGCGGCTGCTATCGGCTTGAGCATCGAGTGGGTGGGTGACCAGACAAGCGGCGGGAATGTGTGAGATGCGATGCAGCGGGGTATGCATCATGCACCGCGACAGTAAGGGAGCGTGAACAGAGAGGGCACAAGACATGCCTTCCCCTGATGCAACCATAGTTTCTTCTTCGCGAGCGGCCCGCGCTCGCCTGTGCAATGCCCGGGTGGCGCCACTGGATATCACCGCACACGCTGACATCTACTACGCCCGACAATTGCGGATGGTCTTTCGGCAGTGGCTGCACACCGCTGGAGTGGCTGCCTTGCTCGCCGATGACTTGACGTGGGCGGCCTATGAAGCGCTGGCTAACGTAGTCGAACACGCCTACCCGCCCGATCACCTGCATCCGGTGATGCGACTCCACGCCCAGATGTGTCCTCCCTTTGCTGCGGATCACCATCACTGACTACGGTCGCTGGTGTTCACCCGCCCAGGAGGTGGGCTATCGCGGCCGCGGCCTGACCGTGATGCGCGCGGTGACGACCCGTACCCACGTGGTACGTATCACCCACGGCACCACGGTGGTCTTGTTCGCTGGGCTGGGATGGCGGGCACCGGTGCGTGACTGCCTGACACGAATGGCTGCAGCCACACCAGCAATCGCGGGGAATCTGCGATAATGGTGGGCGATCCTGGGCTGGGAAACAGCTGCCCGTTGCCAACGCTGATCGGCCATCTATCCGCGCATCGGCGGAGTGTCACTTACACCGCTGAACCGCGGCGATATGTCGGTACGGACGAACTGGTACCAGCTTGTTACGCAGCGTCCGCTGACAACGCGCTGACGATGATCACTGCTGATTCCGTCTGAGGCTGCATTGGACGGTGGATTCTGTCCTGGTGTTGATCGATGTGCGCCGGGCCGTGGCGCAGGAGGTTGCACGCTGCAGTGGGCACCTCAGCCTAGGGAGTTGACTCCGCTTGGGTACCGCTCTCATCGCCGCTGGTGCATTGTCGCTGCTGGTGTCTTGAGTGAGCCGCGAGGTGTTGCCCGGCGTTGAGTCTCCCATTGCTCGATCAGGGTGGCATGTACATAGAAATGTCGCACAATATGGCCAACAATTACTTCACGGTGTGCATAATAGAGTACCTGTAGACGCATTGTTTTTCCGGAAGGCGACCACGTTATCAACTCGCCTTGTGATGGACTCAACGGCCTACCTTCATCGCTACGGTAAATCGGGTGGTGGCTGCCCAGGCGGGCCACTGTTTGACCAGCGAGCGGGCCACCAACATAAGTCGCAACCGGCAATTGATAACCAGCCGCCTGATCGGTCATGATTATGACTCCTACGGGTGGCACAAACGCGCACCACCGAACGCCCCGTGAAAGCCGGACGCGGCCGCTTTTAATCTACAGTGGCGACTCGGTCCCGATGGGTACGGAACCGAGCCGCCACCAGAAAGCCAGCTGCGCGGTGTCGCGCGCCACGGACACGACGCTGCATAGAATTTACGTTCCCTCTCAAAGGTGGCCATAGCCACAGAGATGACAAACTAGCAACAGTCGAGGTATCAATCCGCTACATGCAATTGTTAGCCTCGTGCCGTAACGCTAAAATGTCGATCCATCCAGTGCTGATCGGTCCGGGACCCATCGGATCTGTCAAAGTTGGCGGCCTGGATAGCCCTACGACTCACCGTGGCAAGTCATCGGGTTAAGATGATGCCGCCTCGAGCTAGAGACCAGCAAGGAAGCTGGCGACACTGCCGATGATATTGTTGACGTCGGTGAAGATTCCGCTCAATAACGTAGAGATCATGCCGGGTCGGTCCTTTCGTCAACCGCCGACGTGATGAGTTATCGGGATCAATCAAGATCACGCCGCGGTCGGACTAAAAAAGGCTGCTAACGATGCTGCTGAAAATGTTCACCACGTCGGCGAAGGGTAGGCTTATGAAGGTAGGCATGTCGAGTCGATCCTTTCGTCGATGCGCCCGATAGTGAGTGGCCTCAGGGGATGGCCAACCGCAAGAGATACTAGTCAACCGGCGACGCTGACTGTCAAGACCTCGTTCATGATAATTTACGAGCGATTTAACGTATATGCATGGAGCGAGTGATTGCATTCATAGAGTAAGTCGGCCACGCAGGCGACACAATCGTTCACAGCGAGGAAGCAATCAGGGTGATCCAGAGAGACAATTGACCTAAGAACGCCAGGCCAACACGTGTACTGGTGACCAGCTAGCAACGGCCGAAATCTCGCAGGCAGTGATAGATTGATCAGCAAATCGCACAGATAAGATACATCCTTTGGACACGGTTGCCCGGGTACTCCAATCCTGCCAGGGCGCCACCGCGGCGAGGCGCCGTCGGGTACTATTGACTCCGGCAACACGGTGTGGATGATCGCCAGTCTAGGGAGCGGTGACCCCACGAACCCGCTGATTCTCGGACCGTGGTAGCGGTTGTTCGTGGATAGCCCCGATCGCCTGCGGCTTTCGGAAGTGCAAACGCTCGTTGCCTGCGCTTATCTTCAATTATCTGGATGTGTTTTGTGACCATAAAGTGCCCAAATGATCAACGGTGGCGCCGCGCGGACGTCATGACGACGTAGACCGGACGTGAGAGATCCCGATTGACATCCTTGATCGAGACCGCGCACTACCACCTCGTGTTGGGACAATCCGTCACCGACCACACAAGCTCACTGGGTCGGCGGGGATGAGATGCTGCTACGCACGCCAGATCACGTCACTCACGGACTTCTGGAACTGAGGAACCGGGCCAAGGGCGACACTCGCTCGGCTCCCTCTCCCCCAGAACTTACTCAGCTACTTCACGCTCACCTAGCTATGCACGGAACCGATGCCGAGGGCCGACTATTTCGAGGGGTCCGCAGCGGGCGGGAGCTAGAGGAGAGCACCTATCACCGTGTGTGGCGTAAGGGCCGCCAGGCAGCGCTGACCGCCGAGGAATACGCTTCGCCGCTCGCGCGGCGGCCTTACGACCTCCGCCACGCGGCGGTGTCGACATGGCTCAACGCAGGCGTGCCGGCCACGCAGGTCGCGGAGTGGCAGGCCACAGTGTCGCTGTCCTGCTGCAGATCTACGCGAAGTGCCTCTCGGGGCAGGAGGAACTGGCTCGTAAGCGAATCGAGGCCAGGTTGCGTGAGGCGTAGCGGGTGCCGCGCTTCGGCACGTATTCGGCACAGACAACCGTTGAGCGCTGGACTTTGCCGGAGACCACCGGACAACCCACGACGGCGCTTCGACCTTATTGGTGCAGGTCAAGGGGCTGTTGTGGGTAGTACCCAGGGGTGCCCCCGGTGGGAGTCGAACCCACACTGCAGCCCTTTTAAGGGGCCTGCCTCTGCCTTTGGGCTACGGGGGCGCGCCCGTACAGGGTAGCTGCGCCAGGGCTGGCGGGATCGACATGTACCCGATCACGAGACGGTGGTGGCGCGGACGAACTCGGCTTTCGGGTCATTGATCTGCCCCAGCGCCACCACCTCACGGCGAAACAGCAAGGCAGCGGTCCAGTCGGTCAAGATGCGCACCTTGCGGTTGAACGTCGGCATCCGGCTCAGGTGGTAGGTGCGGTGCATCAACCAGGCAAGGGGACCGGTGAACCTGATCCCGTAAATCTCTGCCACCCCGCGGTACAGGCCTAAGCTGGCCACGGATCCAGCGTCACGATGCTGATAGTGCCGCAAAGGCTGGCCCCGCAGGTAGGCGATGACATTGTCGGCGAGCACCTCGGCCTGGCGGACGGCGTGCTGGGCTGACGGGCTGGTGGTGGCGTCCGGATCCAATGGGGTCAAATCCGGCACGGCGGCACAGTCGCCAGCCGAAAAGGCATCGGGGCAGCTCACCACCTGCAAGGTCGGCTGGCAACGCAACCGTTGGCGGTCATCCAGTGGCAGGTCGGTTTGCCGGAGCACTGGGTTGGCCTTGACGCCGGCGGTCCAGACGATGGTGTCGGCGTCAAACTCGGTGCCGTTGTCCAACACCACATGGCCGTTCTCCATGGTGTTGACCCTGGTGTTTAAAAAGATCTCGATGCCACGTTGGGCCAGGCGCTTGACGGTGTAGCGGCCCAGCGCCAGGCTCACCTCCGGCATGATCCGTCCGGCGGCCTCGACGAGAACCCAGCGCATATCCGCCGGCTCGACGGTCTGGTAATAGCGGCAGGCGTAGCGGGCCATATCCTCCAGCTCGGCGAGCACCTCGATTCCCGCGTATCCGCCACCGATCACCACGAAACTCAACAGCCTGCGGCGCAGCTGCACATCGATCGAGGCGTCGGCGGCTTCCAGTCGGGACAGTACGTGGTTGCGCAGGTAGATGGCCTCACCGATGGTCTTGAAGGAAATACCGCACTCGGCGAGACCGGGAATGGGCAAGGTCCGCGCGATGGAGCCCGGCGCCATCACCAGCACGTCGTAGCCAATCTGCTCGACGTTCCCGCCACAGTTTTCGATCGTGGCGACGTGGTCTGCATGCTCCACCTTGGTGACCCGGCCACAGACGACGCGGCAGCGCTTGAGCACCCGCCGCAACGGCACCACCACGTGCCGGGGCTCGATCGATCCCGCCGCAGCCTCTGGCAGGAAGGGTTGGTAAGTCATCTGCGGTTGGGGATCGACCACGGTGATCGATGCGTCGCCCTGACTCAGCTTGGATTGCAGCCCGAGCGCGGTGTACATACCCACGTAGCCACCGCCGACGACGAGGATGTGGGGCAATTCCCTAGGCGCAACACCCATAGCAGCAGTATCCCTGGTGCCAGCTCGGGCGTGCTGGTGATTACGTTGTGATCCCGGCCAGTTCTGCGGCCCGGCGCAGCACGTCGGTCAGCATCGCCGGGGTGAGTCGGCCGGTGAACGTGTTCTGCTGGCTGACGTGGTAGCAGCCGAGTAGATACAGCCCGTCCAAGGCGACTTCGGTGCCGTGCCCGAAGCGAGGCCGCGGGATCGGCACCGGCCACCCCGCAGCGCTTAACGCGGGCAGCAACGCTTGCCAGCCGAACGCACCGAGCACTACCACAGCGCGCAGCGTCGGGCGCAGCAGTTGCAGCTCGCGGGTCAGCCAGGGCCGGCACGCGTCGCGTTCGCTCGGGGTGGGCTTGTTGGCCGGCGGCGCGCAGTGCACCGGGGCGGTGATCCGGGTGCGGTACAACATCAACCCATCACCGCGGTGGGTGGAAAGCGGCTGGTTGGCCAGCCCGACAGCGTGCAATGCAGCGAACAGCACGTCACCCGAGCGGTCGCCGGTGAAGATCCGGCCGGTGCGGTTGCCACCGTGCGCGGCAGGCGCAAGCCCCACAATGGCCAGCGCCGCGTCAGGCGGGCCGAATCCCGGCACCGGACGCCCCCAGTAGGTCTCGTCCCGGTAGGCGGCTCGCTTGTCCGCCGCCACCTTCTCCCGCCACGCGACCAGCCGCGGGCACTCGCGGCAGCGCGTCACCGCCTTATCCAGTGCCTCCAATCCCTCACAGCCCTCGCGTGCCGTGCTCTCCTGCCCGGTGTGTTGTGGTGTCATGCACGCCCCGCGTCAGCCAGGCCCAGCGCGATGCCGTCGAGGATGTCGTGCTCGCTGACCACCAGCTCAGCGATACCGGCACGGGCCTGAAGCTGCTCAGCGAGCACCGCAACGATGAGCGCACCGCCGGCGATCACGTCAACCCTGCCGGGATGGATGACGGGATTGGCCGCCCGCTGCTGATGCGTCGACGCGAGCAGGTTTTCCGCGGTGTCCCGCACCTGCTGCAGTGACAAGCGCGACAGGTGGGTGCATGCTGCGTTGTAGTCGGGCAACCGCTGGGACACTGCGGACAGCGTCGTGACGGTGCCCGCCACCCCGACCCAGGTGCGGGCCCGGTCCACTGGTACCTCAGTGAATGCTTCCTGCAGGATTTCGGCAGCGAACTGCCGCGCCGCGCTGATTTCGCCCAGCGTCGGAGGATCCGAGTGCAGGTGGCGTTCGGTGATCCGGACACACCCAACGTTCACCGAGTGGGCAGCCGTGACCCGCGCGCTGGTCCCATCCCAGTCTCCGAGCACTACCTCGGTTGATCCGCCACCCACATCAACGACGACAAACGGCCCGTCATCCGGGTCAAGATCACCGACCGCGCCAGTGAACGACAGCCGCGCCTCTTCATCACCCGTGATCACCTCAGCGTCGGCATTGAGAGTCTGGCGAACCATCCGGAAGAAGTCGTCCCGGTTGTCCGCGTCCCGGGTAGCCGAGGTCGCCACCATGCGGACCTGCTGGGCATCGGTGTGCCGGATGGTGGCGGCGTAGTCGGCCAGCGCCAACCGGGTGCGTTCTATGGCCTCAGGGCCGAGGCGCCCAGTGGCATCGACGTTCTGACCGAGCCGGACGATCCGGATTTCCCGATGCACATCGACAAGCTTGCTATCAGCCAGATCAGCCACAAGCAACCGAATGGAGTTGGTCCCGCAGTCGATCGCGGCCACCCTGACCATCTACACCCTCCACCGTTTCCCGCGCGCATTGAGCGGGCGCAGCGGGGTTTGAGCAGTCACCCTATAACCGGTGCTGGGTGGAAGATTAGTAACGTGATGAACCAGCCACCGCCGCTGGTTGACTTCAACCCGCTGGCATGTGATCCCGCACTGGGCGCGGCGATCGGCCGGTACTGCGGTCGAGTGCCTGCGCTCGACGAACTTGCGCTCGAAGCCGGGTCAGGTGTGGCGCGCGAGCATGGGCGGCTGGCCGATCTCCACCAGCCAGTACTGCATACTCATAATCGCTACGGCGATCGTATCGACGAGGTCGAGTTTCACCCGTCCTGGCACTGGCTCATGCATCGCGCGGTGGCACACGGGCTACACGCCGCTCCGTGGGGATCTGACGCGACGCCCGCAGCCCACTTCATCCGCGCTGCGGGCTTCTATCTCTGGACCCAGGTGGAAGCCGGCCACGGTTGTCCCTTGTCGATGACCTATGCGGCGGTACCGGCGTTGCGCCACTGCCCTGAGCTGTCTGCACAGTGGGAGCCGGGACTGTGCTCGCGGGTGTACGACCCGGTCTTACAAGCGCCGGCGAGCAAACTGGGTCTGCTCGCCGGGATGTCGATGACGGAAAAGCAGGGTGGATCCGACGTGCGCGCCAACACGACGACCGCGGCGCGGGTCGATGGGGGCGCATACCGGCTAGCCGGGCACAAGTGGTTCACCTCAGCACCGATGAACGATGTTTTTCTCACACTGGCTTACGCTCCAGCCGGGCTCACCTGCTTCGCGGTCCCCCGCGTATTACCTGACGGCACGCATAATGGCATCCGGCTGCAGCGGTTGAAAAATAAGCTGGGCAACCGCGCCAATGCTTCTGCCGAGATCGAGTATGACGGCACGCTGGGTTGGGCGGTCGGCACGGAGGGCCGCGGAATACCGACCATCATCGAGATGGTCGCCATGACCCGGCTGGACTGCGTGCTCGGCTCGGCTGCCACCATCCGGGCAGCGCTATCAGAGGCGGCGCACCATGTGGCACATCGCCGGGCGTTTGGTATTCGGTTGGCCGACGCCCCGTTGATGGCAGCGGTGATCGCCGACCTCGCGCTGGAAAGCGAAGCCGCCACCGCGCTGGCGATGCGGCTGGCTGCCGCCATCGACGCCGGTGAGCGGGCCCTGTTGCGGATCGCGCTGCCGGCGAGCAAGTACTACGTCTGCAAGCGTGCGCCCGCGGTGGTGGCTGAGGCATTGGAGTGTCTGGGTGGCAACGGCTACGTCGAGGATTCTGGGCTGCCCCGGCTGTACCGGGAAGCTCCGTTGAACTCGATCTGGGAAGGCGCGGGCAACATCACCGCACTGGACGTACTACGCGCACTATCGCGTGACGCGGCTACTGCGGAGGCGTTGCTGGCCGAGCTGGACCCCGTCACACAGGCATACCCCGGCCTGGACCGGGCGGTTTCCTTACTGCGAGCTGAGCTGTCCGATCCGGCGCCGGAGCGGTCGCGCCGGTTGGCCGTACTCATCGTGCTGTGCCTGCAAGCGTCATTGCTGCTGCAGCGCTCCCCCGCAGTGGTCGCTGAGGCGTTCCTCGGCTCGCGGTTCGGCGGCGACCCCACCGGATGGACCATGGGACTGCTACCAGCGAGAACCGATACCCGCCTGCTGGTCAATCGAGTAACGCCATCCCTGGGATGACACCCCTAAGCCCGGCACAGCGCTCAGTGGTGAGCACCACGGGCCGACACAGTGGGCACGGGGGCGCGACACGCGGGGCGGGAAGGCCCGACACGCGGGGCACGAGGGCGCGACACGCGCGGTGAGGGGACCGGATGGGTTAGGCGCACGGGCCGGGGGTCCACCAGGGGCCGATCTGGGCGAGGACTTCGTCGCCGAAGGGATTGACGCCGGGGCCGCGGGCCAGCGCGTGGGCGACGTGGACGTGCAGGCATTTGACCCGGCCGGGCATGCCACCGGCACTGACCTGCGTCCCCAGCGGTTCCAGAGCGTCGCGCTCGGCCAGGTAGGACTCGTGAGCGGCCTGGTAGGCGCGCGCGAGCTGCGGATCGGTGGCCAACCGATCAGTCATTTCCCGCATCGCTCCGCTGGCCTCGATCCGCCCCACCAGCCCGGCCAGCCGCCGGCAGGTGAGGTAGTAGAGCGTGGGGAAGGGGGTTCCATCGGCCAGCCGTGGAGAAGTCTGCACCACGCTGGGCAGGCCGCAGGGGCAGCGGTACGCCACTGACCGTAACGCCCGGGGCGGGCGACCCAGTTGCGCCGCGACGGCCTCCCGGTCGGCGCAGTTTACCGGCTCACTCACTATTGATCGACTTCCACAGTTCGGTGTACCACGATGACCCACCTGGCGCGACACCACCGGTATCGGCAACGGTGCTGCCGGGCGGCAGCTGGACCAGGTACGGAGCTTCCCCTGGGCGGACATAACGCAACCGTTCCCGGGCCTGCGTTTCGATGTGCTCGGGATCGGCCAGTAGCACGCGGCGCCGCTCGAGCTCTGCAATCTTGTCCGCCAGGATGTGCTGCTGCTCGTATACCGCAGACAACTCAGCGCGCTGGTCCACATAGTTGCGCAGCGGCACCGCCACGCTGAGGATCAGCACACAGACCACCGCAGCGAGCAACGCCGCCCGGCGCCCTGAAGTGACGCCTACCGCGTGGCCGATCCGTACCCCCAGCGGACGGATCGGCGCCCGGTGACCAGGCGCACCATGGTGCTTGGTAGGGCCGGCGCCGCCCATCGGGTCTATCCCTCCGGCGCGAACCGGGCGAACGCCAGGTCCCCGGCGTATCGAGCGGCGTCGCCAAGAGCCTCCTCGATGCGCAGCAGCTGGTTGTACTTCGCCACCCGCTCTGACCTCGCTGGGGCACCCGTCTTGATCTGGCCAGAACCGGTGGCCACCGCCAGGTCGGCGATCGTGGTGTCCTCGGTCTCACCAGAGCGGTGGCTGATCATGCAGCGGTAGCCGTTGGACTGGGCGAGCGCTACCGCATC
This sequence comes from Pseudonocardiales bacterium, assembly GCA_019241525.1. GTDB lineage: Bacteria > Actinomycetota > Actinomycetes > Mycobacteriales > Pseudonocardiaceae. Next base: position 67,287 of record JAFAWY010000060.1, on the reverse strand, counting down.
CAGGGTCTCCGACAATGTGCCGATCTGGTTGACCTTCACCAGCAGGGCATTGGCCACCCGGCGGTTGATGCCCTCCTCCAGCCGCTCCGGGTTGGTGACGAACAAGTCGTCACCGACAATCTGCACCCGATCGCCAAGCTCTGCGGTCAACCGCGCCCAGCCATCCCAGTCATCCTCAGCCAGCGGGTCCTCGATGGATACCAGCGGGTACGAGCTGAGTAGTTGCGCGTAGTAGTCGATCATTTGCTCGGCGTTGCGGTTGTTGCGCTCAAACTGGTAGACGCCGTTGTTGAAGAACTCGGTGGCAGCTACGTCCAGCGCGAGCGCAACATCCCGGCCCAACGCGTAACCGGCCTTGTCCACTGCGCGCGCGATGAGGTCCAACGCATCGGTAGCCGAGGGCAGATCGGGGGCGAAACCTCCCTCGTCGCCCAGCCCGGTCGGCAGTCCGGCAGCTTTGAGCACCGATTTGAGCGCGTGATAAATTTCCGCACCCCAGCGCAGGGCCTCGCGAAACGAGTCCGCGCCGATAGGTGCGATCATGAATTCCTGGACATCAACTCTAGTGTCGGCATGCGCGCCACCGTTGAGGATGTTGAGCATCGGCACCGGTAACACGTGCGCGTTCACGCCACCCAGGTAGCGGAACAGCTCCAATCCGCTGGAGTCGGCCGCTGCTTTGGCCACCGCCAGCGATACCCCGAGGATCGCGTTAACCCCCAACCGCGACTTGTCCGGTGTGCCGTCTAAATCAACCAGCTTCTGATCTACGACGCGCTGCTCGACCGCCTCGATGCCGATCAGCTCGGGTCCGATCTCATCCAGCACAGCCGCGACCGCACGCTCCACTCCCTTGCCACCGAAGCGCTCGGGATCACCATCGCGCAGCTCGACCGCCTCGTGCTGGCCGGTGGAGGCGCCGGACGGGACGGCGGCACGCGCCAACGTGCCGTCATCAAGAGCGATCTCAACCTCGACAGTCGGGTTTCCCCGCGAGTCCAAGATCTCGCGGGCTCCAACCTCCTCGATGACGGCCACAAACACTCCTCGTCAACTGTGGGCAGCAACAGGGTAACCAGGCTTGCGCACGCTCGGTCGGAGGCGCGCGCCAGTGATCGAATGCGGTGATCGTGTGTCAACTCTCGTATAACAGGGCGTGTCCGCGTACCGTTAGTGTGACCATGACAGGCGCTGACCGACCCCGCGATGTCGTCGAGCAGTTCCGGCTTGCCGAGTCCCTGGTCTTACAACGGCGCCCGCTGGAAGCCCTGCGGGAGTTGGCCCCGGTTCTCGACGCTGAGCCCGACGCACCGAGTGTGCAGTTACTGGCCGGCAGAGCGTACCTCCAGTCGGCCCAACTACGCCGCGCCGAAGAAGCCTTTCTCCGGGTCCTCGATCAGAACCCTTCCGACCATTACGCGAGGTTCGCTCTGGGCCGCACGTTGCAGCGGCTGAGCCGGTTGGAGGAGGCCCGGGCGCAGCTGGCGATGGCGGTAGCAATGAATCCCACTCCGGACTACCTGGAAGCATTCAATGAAGTGCGAATGCGGATAGCCAGCCGCTAATTGGACTCAGGTAACTCCTTTGGCGCTGCGGGCGTAAGCTTGAGCGAAGCCGTATACCTCCTGGGCGTACTGCAGAGAATCGTTGTACGACAAGATTGCGCGGAGCCAGCCATCGCCTGAACTGAGGTTACGGTCGTCGGCGCACAGGTACTGTGCTGCCGCTAACGCCGCGTCGTCAATACTCTGCGGATCGGTGATCCCATCCTGATTCCCGTCGGCCCGCCATTTGGCCCACGTAGAGGGAATGAATTGAAACGGTCCGACGGCGTGATCCCAAACCTTGTCACCATCCAGCAAACCGCTATCGGTATCGCCAATGGCCTTGACTCCGGGTGACCCATCGAGGGTTGGTCCGATGATCGGACCCGATGGCCGGCCGTCGGGGAGCAGGGTACGGCCCTCGAAGCGGCCGTGCTTGGACTCCACCGCGGCGATCGCGGCCAAGGTTACCCAGGTAATGCGGCAGTTCGGATGCGCAGCAGCCATCATCGCATGCGCATTGGCGTAGGACTCCAGTGCTCGTTGCGGGATGGTGGTGACGCGCGAGATTCTGGTCGCCCAATCGGCGAAGGCCAGCTGGGGCCCACCAACAGGCTTGTTGGGCGCAGCGGGAATTTGCAGCGGGATGGCGACGGTCTGGTGACCAGGTTGAGCTGGTTGAGCTGGTTGAGCGGGCGAGCTGGGTTGCTGAGCTGGCCCGGTCGTGGAAACAGGCTGCGCGACGGGCTCCGCGACGTCAGGCAAGGCGGCGGGTGCGGCCAGCGCTGCCGGAGCAGGGGCGGCGAGCCCACGATCCGGCAGCGGCCCGGCCACCGACCCTAAAGCGACCATCACCAAACCGGCACAGGTCAACGCGCCGCCGGACAACACTCCACGGAGCAAGTAGTGCGACGCCCGGGGCATTCCCCGGCGCACCGCACCGTCGACTTGCTGAATGGGTCCGTTTTGCGCAGAAGTCCCCTCATCGCCGCTCACATCACAGATCAACGACGGTTACGGTGTGGCGTTACGTGGCCCAGGCGGCCGTGCCGGGCGGCCCGCCTCCGGCCAGTGTGCCCGCCATTGACGGTCAGTGAGCCGGGCGGTGTCCAACCCAGCGGCTCGAGCGGAGCGCTCAGCGGTGCGTACGTCGTCGGCAAAGCGCCGGGCGACGCAGCGCAGTGCCGCTTCAGGATCCTCGCCGGCCAGTTTGGCTGCGGCCGCCAGCGCGAACAGCGATGCTCCAGTACTTCCCTCAGCCCCAGACGAATCGAGGGCAGACGAATCGAGGCCAGACGAATCGGCCCCGGGTGAGCTGGGCCAACTCGCAGCACCAGGCAGCAGGTCGCGCGGCAATCCGGCCCGCGTGGCGCGGGACACCAGCTTGGCTGCCAGTGCTGCCGCCGGCTGGGTTAGCGCTACCCCGTCGACGCTCGATTCGCGGCGCTTTTCGGTTCGCTTGAGTTGTTCCCACCGGTCTTGCTGCTCCGCGGCGGTGTGCACCTGTTCACTGCCCGCAAAGACGTGCGGATGTCGGGCGACGAGCTTGGCGACCAGGTCTGCGGCCACCGCGTCGATGTCGAAGCCGCCGGGTTGCTCCTGTGCGACCCGGGCGTGGAAGAGCACTTGGAGCAAAACGTCACCGAGCTCTTCGCGGAGTGCCTGCAAGTCACCGTCTTCCAGTGCCTGGTAAAGCTCGTAGGCCTCCTCGATGAGGTAAGGCATCAGCGACTGGTGGGTTTGCTCGGCGTCCCACGGGCAGCCTCCCGGCGAACGCAGGCGGTCCATCACCGCCACCGCGTCCAGCAACGCCGCACCAGCCGGCTCTGGGGTCACCAACACCGTGGCGCCAGCAGCGACCCAGCGCGCCGCCGCCCCGGTGCCGGCGTCCATGGTGAGCAGCAGCCCCTGCACCGCCTCTCCAACAGCAAGCGCTCCGCACAGCTTCGCCAGTTCGGCGGGCATGTCGGTATCGGCGTAAACGGGCGCCCCCTCCCGTAAGCGGCATGCGGCCGCCGCCGGCAGCACCGCACCGAGCCGATGCGACAGCGTGACGACGGCAGGGCCGATCACGTGAGCGGGACGGCACGCAGCGGGGCCTCGAAGCCGCCGGTCTCGTTCTCGTCAGAGACAACCTGGAGGGTCACCGGATCCCACATGCCGTAGCGGGGGTTGAGCCGTACTCCCACCTCATCGGCCACTCGAGCCAGCTGCCGCAAGCCGATTGCTTCCAGGATCGCAGGATCGATCTGGTCCATCGGCGGCGCATGATCGGATGGCTGGACGCCTCGGTCAGCGCGGTTCTTGACCACCATGATCACCCAAGGTTTGGTGTCCTCGAGCTGGAAAGCGACCACGGTGTTTTCAGCGACACCGAACGCCGGAGTGGTGGCAAAGACCGGGTCATCCGCGGCGACGATCCGCTTTTCCAGCTCGGCGTCCCTCCCGGCGCGCACGTCAGCGTCGATCAACTGGCGGGCTCGCTTGGACCCCGCCTGCGACAGCTCGTCCACGCGCCTTTTGGCCGCGGTGCGGGTGTCGGCGGTGGTGTAGTCGACGGTGACCGCACTGTTGCGCAACGCGGACCGGCCGAGGGCGACCATGAGCAACTTGTCCGTAGCGCGCTCCCGGTAGGTGTTGGCGTCGTAGATAGTGCCCTTGGATGCGGCTTGGGCCCCGCCGACCTCTTTGATCAGACGGTTGACCTGAGCCTGGTCGACGGTCACACCCGCCCGCCGCACGGCGATGTCCAGCAGCTGGTGCCGGATTCGTAGGGTGACGATCTTTCGGGTCACGTCGTCGAGCTGATGAGCAGCCACGAGCTCGGCGCGTGCCTGTGGACCCTCCTTGTCAAGCACATTGACGAGCTGTTGGTGCACCTGATCCTGCGAGATCTCGGTACCGTCGACGAACGCCGCGACGCCGATCCGGCTGGAGCCGCAGCCGCTGACCAGCAATCCTGCGGCGACCGCCCCGACAATTCCCAGGGCAGCGGGGCGGGACGCGCAAATGGTACGCAGGACGCTTTGCACGGACGCTACTTTCTCATGCTGCGTGCGGCGCGCTTCAGATACCCGGCACATTGCCCGCGCGTGTCAGGCCCAGCCGCGCCCCGGCATGCCCGACGCTACACGCTATCGCCTACCCTCCTCGTCCGGCCGGGGCAGACCGGCCTCTTGCGCCCAGCCTCCAGGAGGGCCCAATGTTTGACCCCGATCCCCACCACATGCAGCGCAGCATGTCGGACTGGGCGCAGGGATTCGCCGACAAGGCTGCTCAAGTCGCGGTCATGCGAGCGCAGGTCGATCAAATCGAGGCGTGGGCGTCCTCGCCGGATGGTGCCGTACGCGTCGCAGTGGACTCCCGCGGGGTGCTCACCGACCTGTCCTTCACCGACAAGATCCGCGAGATCAGACCGCCGGAACTCGCCGCGCAGGTGATGACCTGCCTGCGCCGAGCCCAGCAACAGTTGGCCGTGAAGGTCCACCACGCCATGCAGACCACCGTGGGGGATGAGCCGCGACTCGTCGATGAGGTGGTGGCCAGTTACCGGGATCGCTTTGGTGAGGATCTGAGCCAGTCCAGCGGCACGTCAGATCCCGGGGTGCTGGGATTGGGCGCCATCGAAGACGACAACCTGCTACCTCGCACTGTCGCACGCCGCGCACCCCGCCGGGCAACAGACCAGCAGGTGGACGAGGAGTACTTCGCCGACCGCGGTTACCTGAGCTGAGGAGCACCGATGGCCGATTGCTATGAAGTACTCACCGAGTCGCTCGCCAAGCACGCTGGGACGGTCGACCGCATCGCCGATCAGGTGGCGCAAGCGGCCGCTGCAGGTCACCAGATGGGTCTGCCTTCGGACGCCTACGGGCTGCTCTGCGTGGACCTGCCGGCGATGCTCAATCCGCTGCAAGAGCTGGGTGCGCTGGCACTGGCGGCGTGCGCGAAGCGGCTGAACACCGCCGCGGGTGGGATCCGGGCAACCGCGCGGGACTACGCAGCCGTCGATGAAGCTAACGATCTGGCATTGCAGCGCGCCAGCCATGGCACAGAGGTGCGGTAGATGTCAGGCAATTCACTCATCGCCGAAGAAGAACACGACAACACGCCCTACCCCGGGATCGGGATACTCGAATCGGCCCACGAGTGCGGCAAGGCGCTCAGCAGCGGTGAGTGGGTCGACGCCGGGATCGATGCGTTGTCGGCGGGCGTGGATTACGTCAACTACCTAGACAACCCGGCAGGTGCGTTGCTGGGCTAGGGGGTGGACTGGCTCTTCGAGCATGTCGATGCGCTGTCCAAGCCGCTGGACTGGCTGGCCGGTAACTCTGATGCGATCACTGCGCATGCCCAGACTTGGGGCAACATTGCTGGTGCGGTGGCCGCCACACGGCGCGACTATGCGCTGGCGGTGTCCGGCGATCTGCCCAGCTGGCAGGGCGCGGCCGCCGACGCCTACCGGCGCCGTGCCACTGACACCGGCTATTTGTTTGAAGCTATGGCGATCGCGGCCGACGCCATCAGAGCAGCCATCACGCTGAGCGGCCAGGTCGTCACTGCGGTTCGGGACAAAATCCGGGAATGGATCGCCCAACTCGTCGGCAACCTGATCGCGTGGCTCACTGAAGCGGCGGCCACCGTGGGTGTCGCGACGCCGGTGGTGGCCGAGCAGGCCACGGTGGCGATCGCCAAGCAGGCCGCTGAGATCGCGCAGCTGCTTCTCAAGCTGCACAAGACGATCTGCGCCCTGCTGCCGTTGGTCGGCCACCTCGGTGAGGTTTTCCAGATGCTTCAAGGCGCCCTGGCCGCCGAGCAGCACACCCAGGCGTCGGCTATCTCCCGTGCACTTCCTCGGTCCGCCGGCTAAGTCACCCTCGTGGCCATCGACATCTGGGGATGGCTCAGCCACCCGCCTTCGGTAGTCGAGGCTCGATGATTTCAGCGATCCGCAGTGCCTCGGCGCACGAATCGACCGGCCGCGCATTGCCCATGGTCGCGGGAGCCACACTCACGACCAGCGACACTGGTCCGCCATCCATCAGCTGCTCGCAATCCGTGCCGCCGCGATCGACCCTGAACCGTGCTCCGCGACGGCCGTTCACCATGTTGTCCGTGTAGTTGATGAAGGCCGGACGTGGGCGAGCCCGGTAGGAGGCCAGGGGCTGCGAATCCCGTTCGAGGCTCAGGGCGAACGGTGTGCCCGTCCACTCGCAGCCAACCGAACCAGCACGGTCCACCGGCGTGCGGGTGCTTGGCGTGATGCCGAGCTGGCTTAGCTCGGCATCGGACAAAAGCGTGCACATATCGATCTGACGGGAATCGCTCACCGCGGGGGTAGATCCGGCGCCGCAGCCGGCCGCGAGCAATCCCAGCACGAGCGCTGCACTCCGCCGCACGACAACCAGCCGTCCCCTTAGGCTCGAAACCGCTACTTGTTCAAGCCGGACGACCGTACTCCCTGCTCGACATCGTCATCCACTGAGCGAGGCCGGTAAATCGAGACGTTCGAGTAGGTTTTAGTTCTCAGCGACCCGGTCCGCACGGCACGGTTGGCCCATTGATCAGGCCACCTTGGCCGCCGGTGCCGCCGCACAGGCCCGGCCCTCCCACCAGGCCACCGTTTCCGCCGTTGCCGCCGGTACCGGTAGGGCCACCGGGTAAACCTCCGATCCCACCGATAAGACCGCCGTCACCGCCGTTGCCACCGTTGCCAGCCATGCCGCCTGGTCCGCCAGCGGCGCCACCATTGCCTCCGGCGCCGCCGATGATCCCGCCGTTGCCGCCGTTTCCACCATTGCCACCGTTGCCGTTGGGGCCACCGCCGGCACCACCATTTCCTCCGGTGCCACCAATGATTTCCCCGAACCCGCCGTTGCCACCATTCCCACCATTTCCTCCGAGGCCCGGCAAGCTGCTAGTACCTCCCGGAAATCCACCGATCCCACCATTGCCACCGGCTCCGCCGGCGCCGCCGATGATCAGGCCAGTCCCTCCCCGCCCACCGTTGCCACCGTTTCCGCCACTACCTCCATTACCGTGGGGAAATCCGCCTCGAGCCCCGTTGCCGCCGGCACCTCCAGTGCCACCGCTACCGCCAATTAGACGAAGGACGCCCATGTTGTTGAGGAAATTGCTGTCGTAGCGCCAGCTGCCTGTACGGCAGCAAAAGCCGTGCTGGCCGCCTTGACCCGGGGAGCCTCCGTTGCCGTTGGTGGCAGCGTTGGCGGGCAGCGCCGACAGAGCAAGCAACCCACCCGTGAGGCTGGTCAGCAGCGTACGAGCGACAGCGCGTGTCATGATGATCATTCCTTCAAGGGCGATGGCTGGGGTCGATGAAAGTCGCCGCCAATTTGATGATCAAGAACCGTTGCCGCCTGTGCCCCCGTTGCCGCCTGCGCCCCCGTTGCCGCCTGCGCCCCCGTCACCACCAGCGCCGCCGTTGCCACCAGCGCCTCCGGCGCCGCCTGCGCCCCCGTCACCACCAGCGCCGCCGTTGCCGCCTGCGCCCCCGTCACCTCCCGGTTGGCCAGGTTGGCCAGGGCTTCCAGGCTGACCGGGTTGGCCTGGGCTTCCAGGCTGACCGGGTTGGCCAGGCGCACCGGGTTGGCCAGGCGCACCGGGTTGGCCAGGCTCACCGGTTTGGCTCGGTGGATCTTGTTGCTGGTTGGCCGGAGAGACGGATTCACCTTGGCAGCCCGCAGACACGGTCACAGCAGCCACGACCGCAGCAAACACTGTGATGATTTTTGTTGTTGGCGACCGGCGTTTAAGCTCCCGCATTTTGTTACGCGACATCGTAAAGATTCCTTCGATCTGCACTGTCTGTCATCCACCATCCTCCGCTCGCAGCGGAAAACCATAACACCATGACTGCGTGAACCAGGCGGGCGCCTTCCCTGAAATCGTGCCTCACCAACAAAAGTAACCGCGAGGAAAACGGTCTACCCTGATGGAGCAACCTGTTCATCGGTGCGCGACAAAACACATACCTTCCGTACGAGTTAGCATCGCACAATGACAAGCTAAATGAAACTTGGAATGAAATTCAGATGAAAAGTCGCGGCGCAGACCCCGGGGCCCTTTTCCTGCGCCATCGACTAGACCAGGTAGCCGCTAACGGTCAGACGTCGGCGAACGTTGTGGTCGGGCCGCAGCCGTACTTCAAGCAGTGTGAACTCAGCCGACTGGGGCAAGCACGCTGGTGACCAGCGAGGTGCACCAGTCGAGCAGTTCGCGGTCCCGCAACGGCGGCGCGCCGATACCGCTGGCACTGCTGGGTAGCGGCACGGACAGCGTGGTGACCGTTGACTTGTACGTGGCCTGGGGATAAAGCCGCCCCAGCCGCACGAGCTGGGAGTCACGCAGCGTGACAGGCGCGAAGCGCAACCGGGAGCCCTGGACGGTGACTTCCGATACCCCGTGCGCGCGACACACTTGGCGGAACCGCGCAACGTCGAGCAAGGTGACCACCGGCGGTGGCAGGGCGCCGTAGCGATCTCGTAACTCGTCGGTGATCGCAGTCAATGCGGCACCGTCGACCGCCTCTGCGATCTTGCGGTAGGCCTCCAGGCGCAGCCGCTCACCCGGGATGTAGTCGTGCGGCAGGTGCGCGTCCACTGGTAGCTCGACCCGCACCGGAGTGAGCTCAGCGGCACCATCGGACGGTGCTGCCCCGGCCGCGGTGCGAAACGCCTCCACGGCCTCCCCGACCAGCCGGATGTAGAGGTCAAAACCCACCCCGGCGATGTGCCCGGACTGCTCGCCGCCCAGGATGTTGCCCGCGCCGCGGATCTCCAGGTCCTTCATTGCCACTGCCATGCCGGCACCCAGCTCAGCGTGTTGCGCGATGGTGGACAACCGGTCATGTGCCGTCTCCGTCAACGGCGTCTCGGGCTGGTACAGGAAATAGGCATACCCGCGTTCCCGGCCGCGCCCGACTCGCCCGCGCAACTGGTGCAGCTGAGCCAACCCGAGCAGATCACCACGCTCCACGATCAACGTGTTGGCGTTGGAAATGTCCAGCCCGGTCTCGACGATGGTGGTGCACACCAGCACGTCGTACTGGCGTTGCCAGAACCCGGCGACGGTGCGCTCGAGCTGGTCTTCGTTCATCTGCCCGTGCGCCACCGCGATCCGCGCCTCGGGCACCAGCTCGCGGAGCCGCCGGGCCGCCTTCTCGATCGACGACACCCGGTTGTGTACGTAGAACACCTGCCCGTCGCGCAGCAACTCGCGGCGGATCGCGGCGGCGACCTGCTTGTCGTCGTAGACCCCTACGTAGGTCAACACCGGGTGGCGGTCCTCAGGGGGGGTGAGGATGGTGGACATCTCCCGGATGCCGGCCAGTGACATCTCCAGAGTCCGCGGGATCGGGGTCGCCGACATGGTCAGCACGTCGACGGCGGTGCGCAGCGCCTTGATGTGTTCCTTGTGCTCGACGCCGAACCGCTGCTCCTCATCGACCACCACCAAGCCGAGGTCTTTCCAGCGCACCCCGGGCTGCAGCAGGCGATGCGTGCCGATGACGATGTCCACCGCGCCGTCGGCCAGCCCACGTAGCACCTCGGCCGCGTCGGCCGGGTTGGTGAATCGAGACAGCCCGCGAACAGTGACCGGGTAGGAGTGCATCCGGTCGGCGAAGGTCTGCAGGTGCTGCTGGGCGAGCAAGGTGGTGGGCACCAGCACAGCTACCTGCTTGCCGTCCTGCACCGCCTTGAAGGCGGCCCGCACGGCGATCTCGGTCTTGCCGTAGCCGACGTCACCGCAGACCACCCGGTCCATCGGCACGCCGCGCTGCATATCGGCCTTGACCTCGTCGATCGCGGCGAGCTGATCAGGGGTTTCGGTGTAAGGAAAGGCGTCTTCCAGCTCAGCCTGCCACGGGGTGTCCGGACCGAACGCGTGCCCGGGAGAAGCCTGCCGGGCTGCATACAGCTGCACCAGCTCAGCCGCGATCTCCTTGACAGCCTTGCGGGCCCGGCCCTTGGTCTTAGCCCAGTCCGAGCCGCCGAGCTTGTTCAGCGTGGGCAGCTCACCACCGACGTAACGGGTGACCTGGTCGAGCTGGTCGGTCGGGATGTACAGGCGGTCTCCCGGTTGGCCGCGCTTGCTGGGCGCGTACTCCACCAGCAGGTATTCGCGGGTGGAGCCGTGGACGGTGCGCTTGACCATCTCCAGGAACCGGCCGATGCCGTGCTGCTCGTGCACTACGTAATCGCCACTGCGTAGCGCCAGTGGGTCCACCGCGTTGCGTCGGCGCACCGGCATCTTCGACATGTCCCGGCTGGCGGTGCCACCCCGCACCCCGGTGATGTCACTTTCGGTGAGCACCGCCAGGCCCAGCGCAGGAACGGCGAAGCCATCCTCCAGCGTGCCTCGCAGCACGGTGACGGTGCCCGCTGACGGAGGCTCGGCCAGCCCGGCAGCGGCGTGCACCGCGGGGACGTCGGCGTCACGTAACTGCTCGCAGGCGCGCTGGGCGGTGCCGGTGCCGGGCACCACCAGGACCGCGGCGCCACCGGCGGCAGTATGTGCGCGCAGGTCGGTGAAGGCCCGCGTCACGTCGCCGTGGTAGGCCTGGGCGGGAATGATCTGCAGCCGCAGCGCGCCGCGCGCCTCGGTGGTCAGCGGGGTCAGGGTCCACCAGGCCAGCCCGGTCCTGCGGGCGTGCTCGGCGACCTCACCCAGGTCACGGTAAGCCGAGGCGGACAGATCCAGCGCAGCTACGTCGACCGGGGCAGCTCCCCCGCCGGCGGCCACCATCCAGGACGCCTCCAGGAACTCCTGCCCGGTGCGCACGAGGTCGGCGGCGCGGGTGCGGATCCGCTCCGGGTCCGCAAGCAGCACGTGGGTCCCGGGTGGCATCGCGTCGGTCAGCAAGGACAGCTGCTGCCCGGCCAGCACCGGGATGAGCGATTCCATCCCTTCAGCCGGAATGCCGGAGGACACCTTCTCCAGCAGCTGCTTGACCGTCCCGGATGGGGCCTGCGCGATGAGATCTGCTGCGGCGGCCCTGACCTCGTCGGTCAGCAGCAGTTCCCGGCACGGTGGGGCGATCAGCTCGTCGGCGGATGCCAGCGTGCGCTGATCGGCGACGGCGAACGAGCGGATCTCGGAGACCTCGTCGCCCCAGAATTCCACCCGCAGCGGGTGGTCAGCGGTGGGTGGGAAGATGTCGATGATGCCACCGCGGACGGCGAACTCGCCGCGCCGATCGACCATGTCCACCCTGCTGTAGGCGAGATCGGCCAGCCGGGCCAGCACGCCGTCGAAGTCATGCTCCTGACCGACGCGAAGGCGCACCGGCGCGATCTCGCCCAGGCCGGCAATCATGGGCTGGATCAATGAGCGCACGCTGGTGACCACTACCTGCAGGGGAGCGGCGTCGGCAGCGTCCTCTTCGGGGTGGGCCAGCCGCCGCAGTATCGCCAGCCGGCGGCCCACCGTGTCAGGCCGGGGAGACAGCCGCTCGTGCGGCAACGTCTCCCACGAGGGCAGCTCCGCGACCACTGCCGGGCCCAGGATGTCGGCCAGCTCGGTGCTGAGCTCACCGGCTTCCCGGTCAGTGGCGGTGACGGCCAGCACGGGATGCCCGGCGTGGGCCAGCGCAGCGACCACCAGCGGGCGGGTGGCGGTGGGGCCTTGCAGCTCCAGCTCGGGTGCGCTGGCCCGATCGAGCAGTTCTCGGAGTGAGGGCTCCGGCAATACCGCTTCGAGCAAGCCGGACAGGTGAGCAGATGTGGTTGGTAGCGCGGTCGCTACAGGCACCGTGGTGGACCTTTCGAGCACGAACGTCCTTGACGCAGAACGACTCCTACCGGTACGTCGACGCGATAACTGGCGGAGTCCTGCCTACCACGATACCGACCGGCCTCGTCGTCCGATCACGCAGGGTTGGTAGCGGTTTGCGGCAGCGACACGCCGGGTTGGTAGTTCTTGAAGAGCATATTACGTGCTGGCGCCGGGCGATATCGGTAATCGTGCAGCAACGTAGCGTTGTATGCTCAATTCGGCAATCGTTTTATTTGCCGCTTGATTCGTGACGCTAGATTATCCGACCAGAAATAGGTTAATTGTGGGGTGGGGATATTGACGGCCGCCGGGGGGACGTGCGGATCCGGACAATCCGGTCGACCCGACACAAAAAGTATTGTACTCGGCGACGATCACACGGTGTTTGTGGAGTCGCTGGTACCGGTACTGACCAGCCACGGATTCCGGGTACCGGCGGTGGCCCGAAGCCTGGCCGGAACAATCGAGGCGACGCGTCATCACCAGCCCACTGTGTGCTTACTAGCCCGACGATTTTCCGATGGTGACGGCGTCAGCGCGATCAGCCGTATTAGTGCGGTGAGTCCGGCGACCCGGGCACTCATCCTTGCCGAAGACCGCGATGCCGAAGCGATGCGCCAGGCCGTGCGATTGGGCGCTGCTGGTTACCTGCACAAGACTTGTGGTGTCCGCAAATTGGTGCACACGCTGGAGCGGATTATGGACGGCGCGGTGGTCCTGGACGCACCCCGCGCAAGTTCGGCACGATCCGACGTCTCCGAGGCTCGCCGGCTGGCCGCTCACCTCACCGCTCGGGAGCGAGAATGCCTGGCACTGCTCGTTGAAGGGCTCGACACCCCCGCCATGACACTGCGGCTCGGCGTATCGACCACGACCGTACGAAGTCACGTGCAGGCACTGCTGACCAAACTCGGGGTGCACTCCCGGCTCGAGGCTGCCACCTTCGCAGTGCGCTACGACCTCGTCGACCACGACCAGCATGGCGCGGAGAGCCGCACGAGAACGGGGTAGCCGTGGTAGGGACCAAGCCGCTAAGCACGGTGCGCGGTGTGATCCCGGTGCGAGTATTGCTGGTCGACGACCAGCAGATGCTCATCGAGGCGCTCGCGGCCAAGCTCTCGACGGAACCCGACATCGTGGTAGTCGGGCACTGCACGATGCGCGATCCCGACCCCGGAGGGCTCGCCGCCGCGCTGCGCCCAGATGTCATCACCATCGAGGTCGCCCAAGCCCGCGCTGCCACCGCGCTGCTCGCCACGTTCCGCGCCGCCTGGCCCCCGGCCCGATTTGTGGTACTCACCGCCAGCCGGGATCCTGACCAGGCGGTCGAGGCAGCGCGGGCGGGGGCTGATGGCTGGGTCTCGAAAGAGTCCTCCATCGACGTTCTCACCCAGGCGCTGCGCTGCGCCAGCCAAGGACAGGCCTGCTTCCCTCCCGAACAGCTAGGCCGCGTGCTCGAAGAATTGCGGGCCGATGTCGGGCGCGCGCAGCGCCGTGACGGACCGCTGGAGGTGCTCACCCCTCGGGAGCGCGACGTCCTGGTGTGCCTCGCGCGGGGCCGCGGCGCGGCCGAGATCGCCGCCGAGCTCGGGGTATCGGCACACACCGTGCGAACCCACGCGAACAAGATCTTCGCGAAGCTGGGCGTGCACAGCCGGCTCGAGGCCGTGGCGATGGCACGCGAGGCGCTGCGCCAGGAACGCCAGTTCCTGCCTCCTGCAACGAACGTACCGATCGCCATCCCGGCGCAGGAGCCCCTCTTACGGGCCGGACCGTAGCGTCGGCTCACGCCATGAGCGAAGCGATCCCGCACATCCGCCCGGACAAGTTCCCGAACCAGTACGGGGACGGTCCGCTGCCGCCGGTGTTGATGTATCACTCGGTGGCCCCGTACGAACATGATCCGTACCTGGTCACCGTGCACCCCGCCCGGTTTACCCAGCAGCTGCGTTGGCTGCATCGGCGCGGATTGCGGGGCACCTCGATGCGGGAGCTGCTAGCGGCCCGGCGTGCCGGCGTCGACCGGGGTCTGGTCGGGCTCACCTTCGACGACGGCTACGCCGACTTCATCGAGCACGTGTTGCCCGCGCTGGCCCGCTTTGGTTTCACCGCGACGGTGTTCGTGATCGCCGACCTGCTGGGCGAATCGAACAAGTGGGATGCAGCCGGACCGCGCAAACCCCTGATGACCGTTGACCAGATCCGTCACGTGGCGCAGCTCGGGATGGAGATCGGTTCGCATTCCAGAAGGCATGTTTCCCTGACGTCCCTGACTTCACCCTGCGATCTCATTGGTGAGGTTTCGGAGAGCCGAACCATCTTGGAGGATCTGACCGGAGAGCGGATCGTCGGTTTCTGCTACCCGTACGGGCACCTCAACGCGCTGGCTGTGGCTGCTGTACGCGCTGCCGGCTACCAGTACGGTTGCGCCATCTGGCGCTCGCCGCTGACCAGCGTGCATGCACTGCCGCGCATCTACGTGGGTGATCGAGACGGCCCGCTTCGGTTGCGCGCCAAGTGGTACCGGCGGCGCTACCGAGAATGTTTGCGCTATTCGCACTGATGACGGGACTCAGCGTGTTGCACGCGGCCCAGCCCACCGAGGCCGGGGTCGCCACCTATGTCGTCGGGGTGGCCGCTGATCAGCTCGCCCGGGGATGGCGGGTTGCCGTGGCGTGCCCACCCGGGGGTCAGCTCGCCGCTGCCTTGGCCGCGCGCGGCATACCGAGGTTGCACTGGCCTGCGACCCGCGCGCCCAGCCTCGGCACGGTGCCTGAGACCCGCCAGCTACGCCAACTGATCAGCACGGTGTGGCCCGACGTGGTGCACCTGCATTCGGCAAAGGCGGGTTTGGCGGGACGGCTCGCCGTACGCGGGCGCCGTCCCACGGTGTTCCAACCTCACGGCTGGTCCTGGCTGGCCGCCCGGGGTGTCACCGCGCGCGGCGCGCTGGCCTGGGAACGTCTCGCCGCCCGATGGACGGACCTGCTCGTCTGTGTCGGTGAGGGAGAGGCCGCTCATGCCCGCCACCGGGGCGTGGGTAACCGCCACCTGGTCATCCGCAACGGGGTGGACCTGGCCGCCTTCAAGCCGTGCGACGCGCAGGCCCGGGTCGCTGCCCGGCAGCGACTGGGCGTCGATCGGGACGCGCCGCTGGCAGTGTGCCTGGGCCGGGTCACCCGGCAGAAGGGCCAGGACCTGCTGCTCGCCGCGTGGCCTCAGGTGCGGTCCCGATGCCCGGCAGCGCAGCTGTGCATCGTGGGCGACGGTGAGGCGCTGCCCAGGTTGCGCGCCCGTGCGCTGCCCGGCGTGCATTTCCTTGCGCCGGTCACCGATCCGCGGCCCTGGTATGCGGCAGCCGACGTGGTGGTGCTGCCTTCGCGCTGGGAAGGCTTGTCACTGACCCTGCTGGAGGCGCTGGCCAGCGGGTGTTGCGTGGTGGTCGCGGACATCCCCGGCCTGGCCGAAGCGGTCAGCACCGGGGTTGGTGTCCGGGTCCCGGCTGGCGACGCCAATGCCCTGGCCAGTGCTGTGGCTCGGCGCCTGGCCGAGCCACAGCTGCGGGCCGCTGAAGGACATGCCGCAGCCCAGGCCGCGTGCGCATTCGATGTCCGGCGCACCCACGACCAACTTGCCGCCGTCACCGCTGAACTGCCCACGCGCAGCCGAGCCTTCAGCAGTCTGGATGCAGACTGCTGTTTCTGAGGCCCAAAAAACAGCAGTCTGCATCCAGACTGCGCGCGCTGGTGACCGCACCCGGTTCCGGCGACTTCCCGCACGACACACCGTGATCCGTCGAACGACGTAGGTGACCTACCGCCTATGACGGAGGCTCGCATGGCGGCCTGATGCGACTGTCGGTAGCGGACAGAGCACAGGTCGGGGGACACAGTGGCGCAGCAGCGGCTTTCGCTTGCAATCAATGGACGTGAGCGGCTCTACGAGCGACGTCTCGTTCCTTTTAGCCCACCGGAGGCACAGCCGGGCACCGGAACCGGGCGACCAAAGCTGGGAGCAGTCGCGATCGTGGGCCTCGGATACGTCGGACTGCCCACGGCGTTGGCTCTGCTCGGCGGGGCCGCTGAGATCACCGGCTACGACATCAGCGAGGACCGCCTGCGCGATATCAAGTCCGGAGAGGTTGATCTCTGTGAGTCGGACCGAGCGCTGCTGGACAAGGCACGCAACGACACCAGCTTCCAGCTGACCACTGACGCCAGTGCACTGTCCACGGCCAACGCGGTGATCATCTGCGTGCCCACCCCGGTGGACGAGGACCATGTCCCGGATCTCGTCGCCCTGCGCAGCGCGTGCCAGACCGTCGTGGCGCACGCCCATCCGGGACAGACGATCATCCTCACGTCGACCAGTTTCGTGGGCACCACCCGCCAGCTGCTGGTCGAACCGCTGCACCAGCGCGGCCTAACCGTGGGCACCGACGTCTACGTCGCATTCAGCCCGGAGCGCATCGATCCCGGCAATCCCGACCATGTCCAGCGCGAGACACCCCGGGTGGTGGGCGGGGTGTCGAGAAACTGCAGCCTGCAGGCCGCGCGGGTGATCGGCGCGATGACCGACACGGTCTACCTGGTGAGTTCCCCGGAGGCGGCCGAGCTGACCAAGCTGTACGAGAACATCTTCCGCGCGGTCACCCTGGCGCTGGCCAACGAGTTCGGTGATGTGTGCGCCACCCTGGGGCTGGACCCGATCGAGGTGACCCTGGCGGCCGGGACCAAGCCCTACGGTTTCCTCGCCGCGTTCCCCGGCCCGGGAGTCGGTGGGCACTGCATCCCGTGCGACCCGCACTACCTGCTGTGGCAGCTACGCGATGCCATGGCGCCTACCCCACTGCTCAAGCAGGCGATGCAGTCCATCCACGCGCGACCAGCCCGCGTCGTTGAGCGCGCCGCCGAGGTGCTCACCGCTGCAGGCCGTTCGCTGGACGGCGCCAAGGTGATCGTGGTCGGGGTCAGCTACAAGGCCGGCGTCAGCGATGTGCGGGAAGCTCCGGCGCTGCTGCTGATCGACTGGCTGATCGAGCGTGGCGCCGAGGTCGCCTATTACGACCCGCTGGTGCCGACCATGACGACGCGCCAGGGCCGCGTGCTGAGTAACACCCCCGTGCCCAGCGGCGCCGCCTGGGACCTGGCGATCATCCAGGTGGTGCACCCGGCCACGGATTACCGCTGGGTCGAGGACTGTCCCCAGGTACTCGACGCGACCTACCTGTTCGACGCCGTCCCCCATCGCAGCGTGGTCTGAGGACGGAAACGTCGATGCCTCATCACCCGCGTCCAACGCTGGACACCAACACACCGGCAGTCATTCTCAAGCTCGACCACAACGTCATGCACCATGGCGGGCTCGGCGCGATCCGCAGCCTGGGACGCCTGGGCGTGCCGGTATATGGCGTGCACGAGGACCCGCTGGCACCCGCGGCGCGGTCGCGCTACCTGCGGGGGCGGTGGATCTGGCGGCCGGAACCTGACGATGTCCACCGGGTGCGCACCGGGCTGGTCACGCTCGCCAAGCGGATCGGCCGCCGGTCGGTGCTCATCCCCACCGACGACGCCGGCGCCATCTTCCTCGCCGAGCATGGCAGCGACCTACGTCAATATTTTCTGTTCTCCGATCCTCCCGCCGGCCTGCCGCGCCAGCTGGCTGGCAAGTACACGCTGTACCAGCGGTGCCGCGAGCTGGGCGTGCCCTGTGCGGCCGCCGCACTACCCGGCACTCTGCGCGACGCCCGGCGTTTCGCCGAGCAGAGCGGCTTCCCGCTGGTGGCCAAGCTGGCCACGCCGTGGCAGTCCAAAGGTGCCAAGAAACTGCGCAGCACCACGGTCATCCGCACCCACGACGACCTCACCCAGATCTGGCGGGCGTGCGAGGAGTCCGGCAGCGGTGCGTTGATGCTGCAGGAGTACGTCAAGGGGTGGGATTACTTCTTTCACGCCTACTGCGACACCCAGTCACGCTGCCGGCCCGGTTTTGTCGGGAGCAAGGAGCGCTCCTATCCGGCACAGGCCGGGCTGACCAGCCTCGGTCGCTGGGTGGACAACCCTGCCCTGCACGAGCAGGCCAGCGAGCTGCTCGCGTGCGTGGGCTTCCGGGGCATCGTCGACCTCGATTACCGGTTCGACCCCCGCACGGGCACCTACAAGCTGCTGGACTTCAACCCCCGGCTGGGTGCGCAGTTCCGGCTGTTTTCTGACAGCGCGGGCGTCGACGTGGTGGTCGCGGCGCATCTGGACCTGACCGGCCGGCAGATCCCGCTCGGGTCCCCCCACCTGGGCCGCAGCTTCCTGGTGGAGAACTACGACCCGATTGCGGCGCTGGCCTACCGGCGCCTCGGTCTGGATCTGAAGTCCTGGGTGGCCTCACTGCGCCGGGCTGACGAGCTGGCCTGGTTCGCTCGAGACGATCTTGCACCGTTTGGGTTGATGTGCCTGCGCATGGGATGGCGGGCCCTCACCCGCCCACTGGCCCGGCGTGGCACTCGCCGACCCATCACCACACCACTACCGGCACGGAGGACCCTGGCATGACACACGGCATTGAAGATCCAGTTGACGTTGCGATCGTGGGCGCCGGCCCGTACGGCCTGTCGCTCGGCGCGCACCTGGGCGCCGCGGGCGTGCCATTCCGCCAGTTCGGGCTGCCGATGCAGTTGTGGCGAGAGGCGATGCCGGCCGGCATGTACCTCAAGTCGCAGGGATTCGCGTCCAACCTGTCCGATCCTGCCGGCCGGCACACCTTGCGCGCGTTCTGCGCGTCCACCGGCCGGGAGTATGCCGACTACGGGCTACCGGTGTCGCTGGAGACGTTCGTGGCCTACGGGGAGTGGTTCCGCCGCGCCGAGGTACCGAACCTGGAAGAGCTGATGGTCCTCGACGTCACCAGGGATCTGACCCCGGCAGGCGAGCAATATGTGTTGAGCCTGTCCGACGGCACCGTGGCCCGGGCCCGCACGGTCGTCGTGGCCACCGGGGTGCAGCATTTCCCGTACATGCCCGCCACCCTGGCTGAGCTGCCGGCGCGGGTGTGCACCCATCCCAGCGCGCACGACAACCTTGGCGTGTTCGCCGGCCGCGAGGTCGCCGTCGTCGGCGCCGGGCAGTCCGCCCTGGAATCCGCCGCGCTGCTGCACGAATCCGGCGCCCGCGTCACCGTGATCGCCCGCACCTCGAAGCTGATGTGGAACGGCGAACCGCTGCCCGCGCAGCGGTCACTGCTGCGGAAGCTGCGCGAGCCCGAGGCCACCCTCGGTTCCGGATGGGGCACCTGGTTCTACTCCACCCAGCCGCACCTGTACCGGCATCTGCCGGCCGCCCGGCGGATCCACACCGCCCGGACCGCGCTCGGGCCGGCCGGTGCGCCGTGGCTGCGCCCTCGGGTGGAGGGCAAGTTCCGCACGCTGCTCGGCCACACGGTGCGGTGGGCGGCAGCCGAGGATGGCGCCGTACGGCTCGGCTTGCGCGCCGCCGACGCGACCACCAGGGAGATCACCGTTGATCATGTGCTGTCCGCCACCGGTTACCGCGCCAACCTGGAACGGCTGACCTTCCTGGACGACGGCCTGCGGGCCAAGGTGCGAACCCTGGCCAGCACTCCCGACGTCGGACCAGACTTCCAATCCACGGTGCCGGGCCTGTACTTCATCGGTCCCGCGGTAGCACCCACCTTCGGCCCAGTCATGCGATTTGTCTGCGGTTCCGACTACGCCGCACGGACGGTCACCCGGGCACTGACCACCACCATGCCGAAGCCGCGTGCCGCCGTCGGAGCCCGCGGGTGACGACCTCGCTGCTCGCCCCCTGCCTCGGCTGGCGGCTCCGCCGGCTTGCGCCCGCAGCGCTGCTGCCGGCCATCCTGCCGCTGGCGGATGTCGCTGGTCTCACCGCCGCGTGTCTGATGACCACCGGGTTGAGGTGGGGAGCGAGCGCGTACGCCTGCGCGGTACTGGTATTGCTGGTCGCCGACGGGCAACACCGGCTGCGGATTTGCCGGCGGGTGGCTGACCAGCTGCCGCGCACCGTGGCGGTTGCGGCGCTGCCGCTGGTTGGGCTGCTGCCGTGGGTGGGCGCTGGTCCTGGGCTGGCGCTGGTGCTGAGCTGCGTGGTGGTGCTGGTCGCGGTGCGCATGGGCGTGTGCACCGCGCTGAGAGTCGCTCACCGGCGGGGACGGTGGCACGAACCCACGCTCGTCGTCGGCACCGGCGCCACCGCGGTCCGGGTCGCGCAGCTGCTGCGCGACCACCCGGAACTCGGGCTGACCCCACAGGGATTCGTGGACAGCCGGCCCCCGTCGGAACCAGCGGACCTACCAGTGCTCGGCGAGCCGGCCGAGCTGCCCGGGGTGATCGCGCAGCACGGCATCCAGCGGATCATCGTGTGCTTCCCGGCCGGTCGGGACGTTGACCTGGTGCCGCTGCTGCGGGCCTGCCGGGAGCTGCCGGTGGACGTGTGCGTGGTGCCGCGGCTTTTCGAGCTCGGTGCCGCACTCCCCCGCGGTTACCTCGACGAGTTGGGAGACATCCCGCTCATCCCGCTGCGCCGGCTGGGACACAGCCGGCTCGGCATGGCCGCCAAGGCCACCTTCGACGTCGTCGGTGCAGCAGCGTTGCTGGTCGCCCTGGCCCCGGTGCTGCTCACGCTGGCGCTTGCGGTCCGCCTGGACGGCCGCGGGCCCGCGCTGTTCCGACAAACCCGGGTGACCCAGGGCGGCAAGACAATGGAGCTGCTCAAGCTGCGCTCGATGGTCGACCACCCGGATCCGGACACCCGCTGGGTGGTGCTGCCTGAGCAGACCACCCGGTTGGGTCGGTGGTTGCGCACCACGCATCTCGACGAGCTTCCTCAATTGTTCAACGTGCTGCGCGGTGACATGTCCCTGGTGGGACCACGGCCCGAGCGGCCGTATTTCGCGGCGCGCTTCGCGCAGCAGATCCCACGGTATGCCGACCGGCATCGAATGCGGTCCGGACTCACCGGCTGGGCCCAGGTCAACGGGCTGCACGGCGACACCTGCATCGCCCAGCGCAGCCGGCTGGACAACTTCTACATCGAGCACTGGTCACCGTGGATGGATGCGGTGATCTTGGTCCGCACCCTGGGCACGACAACTACGCCTTTTCTGGGGGGAAGAAAGTGAGAGTTCTTCACGTGATCACCGGGTTGGGCGTGGGAGGAGCCGAGCTGCAGCTGCGCTCGATCCTGCAACACACCCGCCATCAGTCCGACGTCGTGACGCTGTACAACCCCGGCCCGGTCGCCGACATGATCGTCGGAGACGGCGGGCGGGTGCGCGACCTGGGCATGACCAGCAACACCGAGCTGCCCGCATTAGGACGGCTGACCAGGCTGATCCGAGCCGGCCGGTACGACGTGGTGCACACCCACCTGTATCGCTCCTGCGTCTACGGGCGGATCGCGGCCCGGCTGGCCGGCACACCAGTGGTGGTGACCACCGAGCACTCCATCGGCGAGACACACCTGGAACGGCGCCGGATGACCCTCGGGGTGCGCGCCCTATACCTGGGCACAGACCTGTGCTCGGACGCCACCATCGCGGTCTCCGACGCGGTGGCGCACCGGTTGACCAAATGGGGCGTACCGGCCCGCAAGATCGAGACCATCCCCAATGGTCTGGACTTCGACCGGGTGGCCTTCGACGCCACCGCGCGGGACACCATCCGCGCCGAGTTCGACTTGCCTCGCGACGCCTTCGTCGTCGGCGTGCTGGGCCGGCTCGACCCGATCAAGCGCTTTGACCTGGTGATCAGGGCCGCAGCACCGTTGCTCGACGACCAGCACCGGCTGTTGATCGTCGGTGACGGGCAGATCCGGCCTGATCTGGAGGCCGAGGCGGCTCGCCAGGGCGTCGCGGAGCTGGTCACCTTCGCCGGGGAGCGGCACGACGTGGCCGCCATGCTCTCGTCGCTGGATCTGTTCATCGCGGCCTCGGAGCAGGAGACCTTCGGGCTGTCGGTGCTGGAGGCGCTGGCCAACGGGATACCAGCGCTGTACACGACCTGCCCGGCGCTGGAGGGCATCGAGACCGACCGCGCCCGCCAGATCCCCGGTGAGGTCGAGGAGATGCGCCGGGAGATCGCGGCGGAGATCGCTCAAGGTCGCCGGCCGCGCCAGGGCGTTCCGGCTATCCGCGAGCAGTACGGCATCGAGGCGGTCACCCGCCGCATCGACGACCTCTACGAGCGGCTGATGGCTGCCCGCAGCCGCGCCCGGCACAACGGCCGCGTGCTGGCCAACCCGGTAGGAGGAAACTGATGAAAGCACTGATCACCGGCGGGGCCGGCTTCATCGGCTCGCACCTGGCGGAACACCTGCTGGCCGGCGGCCATGAGGTCGTCGCGCTGGACAACCTGGCCACCGGCTCGCTGGACAACCTGTCTGCAGTCAGCGACCATCCCCGGCTGCGCTACGTCTCCGGTTCGGTGCTCGACGAGGAACTGGTCGACACGCTCGCCGGCCAGGTCGACACGATCTTCCACCTCGCCGCGGCCGTGGGTTCGTTCGTCATCCGGGATCGCACGCTGGCCAGCCTGCGCACCAACATCCACGGCACCGAGCACGTCCTGGCCGCGGCGCACCGGCACGAAGCCCGGGTGCTCATCGCGTCCAGCAGCGAGATCTACGGGAAGAACACCAAGATCGGGTTGCGCGAAGACGACGACCGGGTGATCGGTTCGCCGCTGCTGCACCGCTGGTCGTACTCCGAGGCGAAGGCTGTCGACGAGAGCCTCACCCGCGCCTATGTCACCGAGCTCGGCCTGCGCGCGGTGATCGTGCGGCTGTTCAACACGGTGGGGCCCCGCCAAAGTGGGCGCTACGGCATGGTGATCCCCCGGTTCGTGACCCAGGCCTTGGCCGGCGAGCCGCTGACGGTGTTCGGGACCGGCGAGCAAGTGCGCTGCTTCTGCCACGTGCTGGACGTCGTCCCCGCGCTGGTCGCGCTCGTGGAACACCCCGAGGCGTATGGCACCGCGGTCAACGTCGGCAGCTCCGAGCAGGTGTCCATCCGCGAGCTGGCCCACCGCGTACTGGCGCTGACCGGTTCGGCCAGCGGCATCGTGCAGATGTCCTACGAGGAAGGCATCGGTCCGGGATACGAGGACCTGCAACGCCGGGTGCCGGATTGTTCCCGGGCTCGCGAGCTGATCGGTTTCCGGCCGACCCGCACACTCGATGACATCTTGCGGTCGGTGATCGCGGAACGTAGCCGGCCTGGACTGAGCCCCGCAGTGGTGGGCTGATGACCAAGACCAGCATCGAGCCACGCCGCCCGGACGTCCCCAGCCCGGGAGGGCGGCGCTCCCTGAGGTTGCGCTTGCTGGGCGGATCGGCGTTCCTCATCGTGCTGTTCCTCGGCGCGGTGGCGTTGCTGGTCACAGTGCCGCGGATGCTGGGTTCCGGAGACAAACCCGCCACCCTGGTGGTGGCCTCCCTGCCGTTCTGGAACCTGACCGAAGGCCCGAACATCCTGGCGACCAATCCAGGGACGTTCAATGAGGTATCCCCGTGGATCTACGGGCTGGCCCGTAACGGCCGGATCGTTGCGCAAGCACCCGAGGTGACCGCCCAGACCCGGGACGGTATGGACCGGCTACGCAAGCTGGGCATCCCGGTGGTCCCGTCGATCGCGAACCGGACCAACGGCCAGTGGGCCTACGAACCACTCGCGGACATCCTGCACGATCCCGCCGCGATGAGCCGGCACATCAACGACATCGTCGCGCTGGTACAGCGGGAGAACTACGCCGGGATCGACATCGACTACGAAGACCTCCCGGCCACTGACCGGCAAGTGTTCACCTCGTTCATCACCGACCTGGCCAGCGCCTTGCACGACAAGGGCAAGGTCCTGACGGTTGCCTTGTTCGCCAAGACCAGCGACGCCGGTGAGGACCAGCGCAACGCCGGGCAGGACTACGCGGCCATCGGTGCGGCGGCCGACGAGGTCCGGCTGATGGCCTACGACTACCACTGGTCGGAGTCACCACCGGGACCGGTCGCGCCGATGCCCTGGGTCCGCGACGTGCTGACCTACGCCAAAAGCCAGATGCCCGCGGACAAGATCGTGCTCGGTGTGCCGCTGTCCGGCTACGACTGGGTAGACGGCAAAGGCGAGGTGGTCACCTGGATCCAATCCTATGGACGCACCAGTAAATATCACGCCACCGTGCAGTACGACCGCCTCAGCGAGTCACCGTCGTTCAAGTACACCGACGAGCAAGGGCGGCAGCACGAAGTCTGGTTCGAAAACGCCGACAGCACCGCGCTCAAGCTCCAGGCCGCCAAGGCCGCCGGCATCCGCGGGGTTTACCTGTGGATGATCAGCTCTGAGGACGACCGGACCTGGGCGACCGTGCGCAAGATCATCCCGTTGCACCCAACGTCAAGTGGTGAAGGGACGTCCCGGTGATGTCCTGGTGGCCTATTGCGCTCATCGTATTCGGGGTCAATTTCACCGTGTGGGCAGCGATTGGCCTGGCGCGGCTGATCGAAGAGACCTGGCGAAAAAGGAGCCTGCGGAAAAAGCTGCAACAACGCGGGTATGGCGTTGAGCCCTCGATCACCGTACAGGATGTGGCGGTACTGATTCCGGCCCATAACGAAGAGCTGGTGATCAAAGACAGTATCGAGGCAATCGCGGCGCTGGTTCCCCGCTGTAACATCCACGTCGTTTCGGACGGCTCTACCGACCGGACCGTGGAACTGGCGCAGCAAGCCGGGGTCAACGTCATCTCCACCCGTACCAATGTCGGCAAAGCGGGTGCTCTGGAGGAGGCGATCGACCGTTTCGACCTGGTCGATCGGTTCCGCGCGGTGCTGCTGCTCGATGCCGACACCGCGATCCAGCCGGGATATTTCGACGCTGCCCTGCCGTTTTTTGACGACCCCAAAGTGGTCGCGGTGGCCGGCGCGGTACGCACCCGGCACGAGCGTGGTCTGTCGTTGATCGGCAAGGTGCTGGTATGCCACCGGCAGCGCATTTATGCGATCAGCCAGCGCTTGCTGAAATACGGCCAGACCTGGCGGTTCACCAATGCGACGCATATCGTGCCAGGGTTCGCCAGCATGTACCGCACATCGGTGCTGCCGTATATCGAGATGAACCCGCCCGGGTTGGTGATCGAGGACTTCAATATGACGTTCGAGGTCTATGCCAAGCGGCTGGGAAAGGTGGCGTTCACGCTGGGTGCCGTCGCGGTGACCCAGGATCCCGACAATCTGCGCGACTACATCCGCCAGATCAAGCGCTGGGGATTGGGGCTGTGGCAGACGGTGCGCCGCCATCCGCCACGGTTGACCCTGTTCAGTGCGATGCTCACGGTGCTGCTGCTGGAACTGCTGACCAGCAGCATGTTCTTCGTGCTGCTGCCATTGCTGGTCGTCATGCTGGCCGTGCCCGCGGTCTATCCCGAGGCACTCAGCTGGCCTGGACTGGCGACGGTGCACACCGATGTGGCCGAGCACATGAACCTGCGGGTGCTGTTGCTGGCGGTGACCGGTGCCGATCTCGCGCTGACCTGCCTGGTCGCGGTGATCGAACGCAAGCTGCGCTTCGTGGCGTTGTGGATTTTCTTCCCGTTCCTGCGGGTGCTCGATGCTGCAGTGGCGCTGTACGTGTTCCCGAAGGCTTGGCTGAGCTCGACAGGCAGGTGGACCAGCCCGGCCCGGCGGACCGTCCTGGAACGCCCGGCGCTTGCTGGACGGGTGGCCGTATCGGCGGCGGTGACCGCCCCGGCCCCGAAGTCGGTGGAGTGGGTGGAGTGACAGCCGGATCGGGTAACAATGTTACAAAGATCGGGTGTTGCCGCGGCGAAATAGCGCCGGGCACAGTAGATCCCGTGCCGTTCCTGCGGATTCTCCTCATCGACAGTCACGCGATGTTGACCGATGCGCTGACTGTCCGGTTGTCGAGTGTGGACGATCTGTGGGTGGTCGGGAGCACCAGTCCGGACGATCCGCGCCTGATGGACGTCGTCCGCACCCAGCGCCCGGATGTGATCACCACCGAAATCGGATCCGCGGCGGTTGCCACGGGGGGGTTGCTGCGCAAACTACAGGCTGCCTGGCCCCCGGCCCGGCTGGTGGTGCTGACCGCAAGCCACCACAGCGACCACGCCGTGGCCGCGGCCCGGGCCGGCGCGTCGGCGTGGGTGTCCAAGGAGAGCTCCCTGGAGCATCTGCTGGAAGTGTTGCGTGGGGTGCCGCTCGGTCACGCCTTCTACCCGCCGGAACAGCTCGGCGTGGTGTTGCGGGAGCTGCGCGACGACGTACAGCGCGCCCGCGACTGCAGCGCCCGGCTCGATGTCCTCAGCCACCGTGAGCGCGAGGTACTGCTGCGTATGGTGGACGGCAAGCCGGTCAGCCAGATCGCTGTGGAGTCAGTGGTGTCGATGAGTACGGTCCGCACGCACGTGCGCAGCATCCTCACCAAACTGGGCGTGCGCAGCCGCTTGGAGGCGGTCAGCGTCGCCCGCGCCGCGGGTTTGCGACCGGTAGCTGATTCCAGCTGATGCCTCGCTTGCCGGCATTGCTAGTGCTGTTCGGGCTGATCGTTGGCTGCTCGAACGGCGGTCCGAGCGCCCCCGTCGGTTCCGGAGTGCCGACCGGTGGTCGCGCTGGGCCGTCGCCGAACCCGGCGGCCCCGGACATCCGGGTGGGCGTGGTGGCTGCCGGGCTGGAGCACGCGTGGGATATCGGGTTCCTGCCCAGCGGTGCGGCACTGGTCACTGAGCGTCCGGCGCGGATCAAGCTGCTGTCGTCCACCAGGCCCGGTGCGCGGATTACCGAAGTCGCGGCTGACCTCGATGATGTGTACGTCAGAGGAGAAGGCGGCCTGATGGGGCTGGTGGTGCATCCTGATTTCACGGACAGTCGCCGGTTCACCACCTGCCAGACCTATCAGCATCGGGGCCAGCCGGTGGACGTCCGGCTGGTGACGTGGGAGCTGTCAGCGGACGGTGCGCGCGCCCGCCGGGTGGCTGACCCGTTGGTCGCCGGCCTCACCCTGAATCCCTCTGGCCGGCACTCCGGGTGTCGCCCGACCCTGGGCCCGGACGGCTACCTCTACGTCGGTACCGGAGATTCCGCGATGGCCGCGGTGTCTCAGGACCGCACTCAGCTCGGTGGCAAGGTGCTGCGCATCGACCTGGGCACCGGGGGTCCCGCGCCCGGCAACCCTTTCGCCGGTTCACCTAACGCTGCCGAACGGCTGGTGTTCACCTACGGCAACCGCAACGTGCAGGGCGTGACGGTGGAGCCCGGAACGGGCCGGCTGCTCGGTACGGAGCACGGCCCGGACGTCAACGACGAGATCAACTTGCTGCGTGCTGGAGCCAACTACGGCTGGGACCCATCTCGAGGTGGCACGCAAACCAGCTACGACGAGAGCGTGCCGATGACCGACCAGCAGCGCTTTCCCGACGCGGTGCCCGCGGTATGGAGCTCCGGCCGGGACACTGAAGCGATCTGCGGGGCCGCGTTCATCACTGGAGCCCAGTGGGGCAGCATGCAGGGTCTGCTCGCGGTCGCCGCGCTCAAGGGCACCAAGTTGCTGCTGATGAGGGTTGACCCGATCGGTGCGGTGACGGAAGTAGGCCAGCTGCCGCAGCTTGACGGCAACTACGGCCGGCTGCGTGCCGTGCGCGTGGGGGGCGACGGCGCGCTGTATGTCACCACCAGCAATGGCGACAACGATCAGGTCCTGAGAGTCGCACCAACCGGGTGACAGAGCAGCTTCCGGGACCTCCGCTATCACGGCGCTGCCCCCTCGCTGATCACGGTCTGGATGGCCGTTCGTACCAGCCTTCGAGAATGTGCTTGAGCAAGTCACGCTAGCCCACTCATCACTAATGATGACCTGCCCGGCCACGTGGAAACCTGGCACCTGCACACGAAATTGCGGAGCGGTGCCTAGTTTCGCTTACAGGACCAGCAAAAGACAACCCCGCTGGGGATGGCTTACTGAAGAATCGTCGATCAGTAAGCTCCGTTGCCGTGCATGACCGCACCGATAGTCTTCCAAATGATCAAAGCGTCCAGCGCTAAGGACCAATTTTCCACGTAGCGCAGATCCAGTCGGACTGATTCTTCCCATGACAGGTCACTACGGCCGCTGATCTGCCACAGCCCGGTAATGCCCGGTTTCACCAGTAATTTGCGCTGCGCGTCTCTGGAGTAGCAGGCTACTTCATGAGGTAGTGGCGGCCGTGGGCCCACCAGCGACATCGACCCAGAAAGAACGTTGAAGAGCTGGGGAAGCTCGTCGAGTGAGTGCCTTCGCAGGAATCTGCCCACTCGGGTCACCCGTGGGTCCTGATGCAGCTTGAAAAGTGGACCTGCGCCCTGGTTACTGTCCACTAGTTCGGACTGGAGTTGATCTGCACCCACTACCATGGATCTAAATTTGATCATTCGAAAAGGTGCGCCGGCCTTACCGATCCGGTTCTGGCGGTAGAAAGGCGGTCCTCCGTCGCTACAAACCACGATTGCCAATGCGATCATCATAGGGGCTATCACCACGAGCAACAGGGCGGCTGCTAGCCGGTCGATCATTCCCTTAACGGCGCGGGGCACTCCTGTGAATGTCGGCTCGGTGAGCCGTAGCAGCGGTAGGCCGTCGATCGCAGCGACATGCAAGCGCGGCCCGGCGATCTCCATCAAGCCAGGATCAACCACTAACTCAGTGCCGGTGCCCTCCAGATCCCAGGCGAGATGATGTAGCCGCTTCGAACTCCATCCGGGTATCTGGGCAACGGAAACCACACGGTAGCCGCCATTGCCTATTACCTCTGGCACTGAATCCAAGTCGCCAACCACCGGTACGCCGAGGATTTCCGGGGACCCGTTGGCGCCGGTTCCCGACGGTGTGCAGGCGCCGGCCACAGTCCATCCGTGATGGGGCGCCTGCCGGGTTCGCACGATAAGCTTGGCCACTGCCTCCTCGGTGCCAACCGCAAGCACCGCGTGCATATACGCACCGTTGCGGCGGCCCCGATGTAAGAACTTGCGCAGGATAAATCGACTCACTACCGCCAACGCGAGCGCCACCGGTATGACACCGAATACATAGGGGCGCACCTGGGGCAATTTCAGCGCAAGGCCAATCAGTCCGGTAACCACCGCAAGGGTAATCAGGGCTCGCCCTAGCCGGCTGAACTCTTGTGATCCTTGACCCTGAATAGAAGGATCCCACGTCCCCGATAGGCTCAGGGAGACCACCGTGAGCGCCATGACAGCCAAGCCGAATACCACACGTGCGTGGTCATACCCCAGTGCGGTGCCCCACCATTTGTGCAATCCGAGTGAGGCAGCCATTCCCAGGAGGTCCGAGACAGCCGCCAATTGGGCATACCGTATCTCCCAGCGTGAGCGCCCGACTGCGATCTGTGATAGCCGCGCGCGGCCGTTGGCGGTACGCCTGACATTCTCGGGCGGACAATTCACTGCTCTCGCCGCCGATGCATGATGACCATTCTGGCTAGATTGAACAAGATCGAGGTTTTTGCCCTGACTGTCAGGCGCAAAGCCCATGAGTTTCGCTCGCATTCGCTCAGCCATCCGAGTGGGTGACCCTACGCAACGCCCTCGGTCGATTCAGTGACACCCATGAGTGGTCCTAGGTGAAGTCGCAGTGAAAGCTGGCTCCGTTACGGGTACAAGCTCAGTCGGCGCATAAGCACGACCCAAATAGTCCGAAAGAAATTGACTTAGTGCACTGCACCCAGCGTGATACCGAGCCTACGTAGAGCGTACAATAACCTAGGGTCGCAGCTGCCCAGACGTGCAGCGATCGTCGGCACGTTATTCCGCTGGGAGCTGGGATGGGCACTACCGCGGTGGTCGGGATCGTGATCCTCACCTGGATCCTGCTGTCGGTCGTGATGGCCCTGATCGTGGCCCGGGTGATCAGGCTGCGTAACCACCAGCACCCGAGGCGGTTGGAACCCAAGCCACCGGCGGAAACTGGGCCACATGACTGCTCCAAACCGCTACCAAGAGCACGCAGGTGGCGCAAACGCAGCAAGACCTAAGCGCTGGGAGATCAGCAGAAAGTTCCCTTCTGACGTAGGCGGCCAAGCTCTCGCGTCATGGCGGTAGGTACACCCCAGCGTCGGCCTTGCGGAGGCGGAGGACACTGTTCAGCGGCCTGCGCGCGGCATCCGATCGGGCCGCGAAGTACGCGGCGGTTGTGGTGTCGGCGACATCGTGTTGCGACCGAGCCGCCAACTCAAAGGTAGTCGCGACATCCACCCACGATGCCGGATCATCACTGTTGGTGATGTTGTGAGTGCCGAATTCAGCTCCTGTGGTGGTAAGGACGATGATTCCCGAAGCCAAATCTTTAGCGGAAGTCGCTCGGCCGATCTGGTCAGCAACCACAGGAGGAAGTAGCTCCGCCCGCGACCGAGCCCAGCCTGGTACGAACGAAATCGCGGTCACTTAACTCGTCACTCATTAGCGCATCGCGCAGACGAGCGAGTACGCGGCGTTAGAGAACTAGTACCGCACCGAGACGGATTGGACAACCTCGGCGTTTTCCGCAGCGCTCAATCCTATCTCCACGGAGCACCAGAGTCTCGCGCTGCCGATCAGACAATACGGCCAGCAGCCTGCCCATCCGTTCGGATTGCTCAGCTCGCCGCACCACTGGCAGGACCGATCGCGCACCGCAGACCGGAAAGATTTCATTACCTTATGCCGGCACAGTTCGTCCACTACACGTTCCCGCGCAGCCAATGCCACAAACGAACGCTGTGAACGACAGGCCCTTGAGAGCTGGTAACGGTCCAGCGCGGTCAGCACGGCCAAACAAACGTCTTGCGCCACATCCTGACTGAGCCGATTCACCGTAACCTCGGATCGGTATACGTTTACGCGCTCAGCATAGCATCGATAGTCCTCGCCCCAGAGCATGGCGCGGGTGCCGTCGAGGAGCCGTGTAAACATATTGTTAATCGCGGCAGTGACACTGGTAGCGCGTTCATATGACCGCACCCAAGATCCACGATTCATCGCATCATATCACGCCGCTATAAAAAGGTGACCCAAAGCGACGTCATTGCCGTCGACCAGTCATTCAGCTGAGTCATCCTACTGGCGGATCGGAGCGGATGTGGACGATGTTATGAAGTTGACAACTGTCATGATATACAGCAGGATCTGTTCGCGCCGTGACCATTACGACGTAGCAGGGGCAGTGCGCGTAACGCGATCAGGACCGTCTGTAAGCAGATCGTACCTCCCGGACACCGCCGACCGGAGCCTCCGCGAATCGACATGGCTTCTATGATCACTTGTCCCCTTACATGCACGTGGACAATATCGCAAGTATGCAAAAGTGCCAAAGATTTGAAACACTCTCGGGTCAACGCAAGCAGTATGCTATGAGCTATGTATTCGCAGTCTGAGCAATGCATCCCCGCCAAGCGGGCTTTGATCACGGGCATCACCGGCCAGGACGGTCTGTACCTTGGCCAGTTACTCGCCACTAAGGGTTACGAAATCTTCGGCCTCGTGCGAGGACAGAGTAATCCTAAGATCGCCATGGTAGAACAAATCATCCCTTCCATCCAGCTCCTTGAGGGCGACCTTCGTGACTTATCCAGTCTCATCGGGGCAATGGAGATCGCCCAGCCGAACGAGATCTACAACCTTGGTGCAATCAGTTTCGTAGGCCTGTCTTGGAAACAGGCGGAGCTCACCGGAGAGATCACAGCGATGGGCGTGCTGCGCATGCTGGAGGCAGCTCGGATTCATACCCAGGGTGACATGTCTAAAGTGCGCTTCTACCAGGCGTCAAGCTCCGAGATGTTCGGCAAGGTCCGTGAGACCCCACAGAGCGAAACGACCGCCTTCCATCCTCGTTCACCGTACGGCGTGGCCAAGACATTCGGGCATTACATTACAATCAATTACCGTGAATCATATGGCGCTTTGGCATGTTCTGGAATTCTGTTCAACCACGAGAGTCCGCGACGAGGCTTTGAGTTCGTCACCCGTAAAGTGAGTAACGCCGTGGCCCGTATCGCCCTCGGGTTACAAGACCACGTTGCGCTCGGCAACCTCGATGTCCGCCGCGACTGGGGTTTTGCAGGTGACTACGTCGAGGCGATGTGGCTTATGCTCCAACAAGAAGAGCTACACGACTACGTTATTGCCACCGGAGAGACCCACTCGATTTGGGAGCTGCTTGACATTGCTTTTAGTCGCATCAATATTGAGAATTGGCAAGCCTATGTACGTCAAGACCCGCGTTTCTTTCGGCCCGCGGAGGTCGATGTGCTGGTCGGGGATGCATCTCGCGCCTGGAAAGAGCTTGGCTGGAAACCAAAAGTCGGCTTCCGTGAGCTAATTGAGATGATGGTCGACGCGGACCTGGAGCTTGAGCGCAGCAAATTGCGCTGAAGCGGGGAACATAGGATTCTGCCCCGCTGAGGGGCTAACATGTTGGCGCCTCGGTAGCTGAGCACGCGAAAAGCGACCGACCACGATCTCCGCCGTTGCCAATTACCAGCTTCATGTCTCGGGGTGATGTGCCGCTGTAAGAGACGAACTTGATTAGGTTGAGCGCCTGTCTACCTCGGCGAGTGCCGTCCTGGGACCGTAATGCGGCGCCGGAATTAGTCTGAGATGGCCCGGTCAGCCCGAAGCGGGTCAGTTGGAGGCAGCAGCATCAGAAGCTGATAGGCTACGGCCTCGCTCTTTTGGATGGTGGTCGGTGCAGCACAGGAGCATTAGACAAACGGTTGTTCATCAAGGCCCACACCGGTTTGCAGGTCGGTGAGAAGTTTGTGGACAATCAAGTTGCCAGTGCGCGAGCTGGGCATGCATTGCGCGCACTCGTCGGGGATGCGTCGCCCGGATGATGCCGAGACCACGTCTATAATTTTGGATTTCTTCACCGAGCCTAGATTGAACCCGGTATCAGAGAATCGGGGTTCAGCCTTTAGGTCGCACGGCGTGAGGTGCCCGTAGGCGCCGATGGTAGGCCGGAAGTATCGGGCGAGGCATTCTGTGGAGCGGGTGCGGTCGAGTGTCTGGCCATTGGCGATAGCCACGAGTTCGTCGCCGATGTCTATGCGTGTACGTGCCGGTGGCCTCAGTCGGATGCGGTGCAACTGATCGCGCACCGTCGCGACCTGGTCGCCGCTGAGCCCCTCGGTGACCTCAACTTCATCCTTGCGAAGGTCAAGCCAGTCCGCGCCAGCATCTTCAGCAAAGTCGACCATCATCTCAAGCTGTTGATAGTTGCACGACTGGATGACGAAACCGATTCCGACCTTAAGTGATTCGCCACGTTCGGCAAGGATCGCCGCAAGGTTGCGTCTGACGCGCATGAGCGCTTGCTGTCGTGGTCGGGTGCCTGCGATGCAGTCGTAGGTGGCGGGTTCGGGCGAGTGGATGCTCAACCGAATACGATTCGTGCGCAGGAGCGCCGAGAATAATGCCGTGCCAGGCCGGATGTTAAACCCGGTGGTGTAGATATGGATCTGGAGACCCAGATCAGCTGCCAAGGTGATGATCGCCGGCAACTGCGGGTTGAGCAATGCCTCTCCACCGCCTGAGACGACGAGGCGCCGCACACCTTGATCGTGCAGCTCAGCCAGCACCCGGCACCACTCCGAACCCGTCATCAACCCCGCGCTGTCCAACTGCTTGGTCGCATACGTCAGGATTTTCTGGTCCGACCAGAGGCACATTGCGCAGCGGTAGTTGCAAGTGCCGCGGGTTGGGTGGATCTCGACCGTTTCGGAGAGCACGGGTTCGCGGGCTTGTATCCGCATGGGCCGGTCTGGGACTCGCTGCCATTCCTGTACGGTTGCAGCAGCAAAGGCGCAGCGGAGCCGGTGTGGATAAAACGACGATCCGATGAGCTGCGAAACGAGCTGACTCGTTCGGCAGTGGTGGTAGGTGGCTCGCACGGCATCCAGATCGGTCCCGCTGGCGCTGGCAAGCTGCTGTGCGGGGGTGCTCGGCGCCGCAAGGTGGCAAAGCAGGGCCGCGCGCACGGCCTCATCTGCGGATAGCGCACTTACTGCTTGAGTGCAAAGCTTTCCGAGTTCAGCGTTGGCGTACAGAAACCGGTAAGCAGCATCCACGGTCGCATACACGATACGCAGTCCTCTCGGTGCTGAAATCCGTTGAGATCTCTACAGCCAATGAGATCTCTACATCTGCGGTCTGACACGGTCAGCGTCGTTCATGTATCGGTTCTTCCGTCGTAATCGTTAACTCTCTGGACATCAGAGACCATTTTGTCCGTGATGTATTACGCATGCATGCCCAAACAGACACGCTAAGCGCACCAAACGTGTGCAGTAAACGGACAAAGCGCATTTAACGTCCAAAATCTCGCAGTTGGCTTTCCTCTCGCATGCGCTTGCTTCGTCGTCGCCGGCAAGAAGCACCGGACTAAGACTCGCCCTTTACGAGACAGTCTCAGCTTCGACGGCCTTGCGATGGGCAGGCTTATACTCTAGCGGCCGCCCGTATTTGGATATACCTACACGCAGATGCCGAGCGACACTACGACCCTGAACAAGACTACGAATCACATCGATGACCCAATCATGAGCAAAGCCCTAGGTACAGTTTCGATGTCCCCGTAGCGCATGCCCACATTTGGCAAATAGACCATTTTCGCGACCTGGCCTGGCTCTCATCGCTGTCGCTTAGGCAAGTAGATCATTTCGAGATCCGCTTGACCCCCGAGGTGATGCGAGGCACTGATCATCCTGCATCCCCTGCCGAACGCTTCTTTCTGACGTAGGCGGCCAAGCTTTCTCGCCATGGCGGAAGATGCACCCCAGCCTCGGCGGCCTTGCGGAGGTCGAGGAGACTGTTGAGCGGCCTGCGCGCGGCATCCGGTCGGGCCGCAAAGTAGGCGGCGGTTGTGGTGTCGGCGACATCGTCTGGTGATCGACCCGCCAACTCGAAGGTGGCCCGCGCGACGTCTGCCCACGATGCCGGATCGCCGGTGTTCGTAATGTTGTATGTGCCGAATTCCGGATGTGAAGTCGTGAGGGCGATGATCCCCGAGGCTAAATCTTCAGCGAAAGTCGGGCGGCCGACCTGGTCGGCAACCACAGTAGGAGTAGCTCCTCCTGCCGCAAGGTCGAGCATGGTGCGAACGAAGTTGGCTCCCTCACCGATCACCCAGGTGGTCCGGACGATGTAGTAGGACGCGCAGAGCGTGGCGGCGACGTCACCAGCTGCTTTCGACGCTCCGTAGGCGCTTAGTGGAGAAAAGGGCGCATCCTCAGGAATGGGTCCTAGAGCACGACCGTCGAAGACATACTCACTGGAGATGTGCACGAAGGTGAGGTTACGGTCACGCACCGCTCGCACCAGATTTGCCACACCAACAGCATTGACCTGCCAAGCGGCTATGCGTCCCTCCGGTGTCTCCGCCTTGTCAACCGCCGTGTAGGCAGCCGTGTTGATGACTAGATCGAATTGCGACCAGTTGAACCGGGAGGTAGCCGCCACATCAGCGATGTCGACGTCTGAGAGATGCAGCAAAACTGCTCCAGGGAGGCAAAGCGATAACGCGCGGCCGAGCTGACCGCCGGCACCGAGAATCGCCGCTCGCACTGTCACCTCCGGGTTTAGCTTTCTCCATAGAGGCCTGGGTTGCCCACCTGGACTGCCGGAAGCCGATTTGGTCCGCATCACTGTCGGTGATCCCGCCGATAACCAGTATCGATGTCCCGCCCTACGCACCTAGTGCTGTAACGCCTTGGATGCGCTCGTAACCCGGCGGGCCACGCGTGCACAGCGATACGGGGCTCCCTGCCTCCTCGCGTGCATCTACGACCGTCCACGCATCTGCTGCAGCAACTCCAAGAGGTAATTCGTCGGTGCCGACATGCTCTGACTTCGAGGTTCAGGACCTCATCAGGAGGGTTGTAACCATTGTCTATAGACGGAGACCGTGCTGTCTGCGAGGTAGGCGGTTCACCCCGCTGCTGCCGCACTGTCGGCCCCACCCAATTCGTTGTTCATCAGCGCGTGACGCAAACGGACCAGTGCGCGGTGCTGGAGCACTCGGACCGCGCCTGGGGTGGATTGGACTACCGCGGCGGTTTCCACCGCGCTCAGCCCCATCCCTACGCGAAGCACGAGAGTCTCGCGCTGTCGATCCGAGAGCACATCGAGCAGCCGACCCAACCGCTCTGATTGCTCGGCTTGCAGCACCCGCTCTTCAGGGCCGTCGTGGTCGGCCACAGTGTCATCGACGTCGGCCATCAGCTGAGACCTGTCCCGCACTGCCGCTCGGAACGAATCGATCACCTTATGTGCAGCAATGCCGTAGACAAACGCTCTAAACGACAGCCCTCTGACCTGGTATCGATCCAACGCGGTGAGCACGGCCAAACATACGTCTTGCGCCACATCCTCCGCTGAGCCGACGATGCTCTGTTGACGGCCCAACCGAGACCGGCAATAGGGCAAAACCATGGCGCGCACCGTCGCCAGTAATTCGTGGGTGGCTCGCTGGTCGCCGCGAGTGGCTTGTGCCACGAGATGGTTTAGTGTCGCTTCTGCCTCGTCCCGACTGGACAGCCGCGATTGCATTGCCTCGGCGAGTTCCCCAGGTGCCATGCCGCCAGCTTCCGGAGGCGAGGCGCGGCGGTAATCGGGAAACTCCGGTTCGGCGCTGGTAGCTATGCCGTTACTGACCGCGTTAGTTCCCCTCATCGGCCAAGCTCCATTCTTTGGTCAACTTGAGGATCGGCATATTTCGCCGGTTGTTCAGGCTGGATCCTCTGCGTGGTCCATCCCGCTGGGTTGGCAGGTGCTGAGTCGGTGGAAGCCTGGCGGGAGCGGTTCTCGAACTCTTTCCTGCGGTTTGGAGCTGTATGACCGCGCAGCCACTCACGGTCGGGTCGGACCGGGTACACATCGTCGGCCAACCGCAGGCAGTCCAAAGTCCAGATCATTGCGGGAGCCACGTCCCGGAAGGGCCCGGGGTTCACCCCCAAGATCAGCATCAGCTCAACATGCTGCTCAGCTGACACGTTCGAGGCCGCTGGAAAGCTAGTGACATCCTTGTCTATCGCGCCTAGCGCATCGAACGGGGCACCGTCTTGCCAAATGACGGCGAGGTCAGCGACCTTGCTGATCGGACTGGCGTTCCCGGCAGCCGCAGCGAGGTCAGCGCACTGCCGCAGGGCGCGCACTAGCGTGTCACCGCCCCGACCTCGTTGCCTGTCCGACTGACCGAAGTGCGCCTTGTCTCCCTGGTGACCGCGCCAAGATCACGATCTACTGCCCCACCTTCACACCGCCATACAAAGGTGACCCAAAGTGACGCCATTGACCTCTGGTTGGCCACCCATGGAGTGGTCCTATCGGAGAATCGGTGGCCCTAACAAGAATGTTACGAAATTCGCGACTGTCACAATACGGAGCAGAATCAATTCATATAGTGACATTCATTGGAACAATTAGCTTTACAAGGTTAGGGAGCCGATCGCCATCGAAGAGCGTGTCTGGGACAGTCAGTAAGCAGATAGCGCCGGACGGTAAGATCTAGACTGGCTGACGCGGCGATTCCCAGAATTGCTTGCAAGGCCGTCTTTGTACATTGTCAGCGCCCTATTAGGATCCTGCCACACCGTGACAGATTGCTCGTTCGAAAAGATCACCTATGAATGGCAACGCTTGCGACCTGCACAGTGGCTTTGCCTCAGCATGGCGGTACGCGCACGGCTCGGCACTAGGAATGCAACGCAAACGGCGGAGGTGATTCCGCGCGTTGCACCGACATACCCAGGACCTCCAGCATGTCCTCGACGGTGATGGCTTGGGCGTCGCGGTGCATGGCCAGGCCTCGTCGGGCCAGCTCCGTAGCCAGCTGGTGCTGGTGGTCGTCCACCTGCTCACCTCGGGCCGGATCCCGGACAGCCAGGATCGGGTAGCGCCCAGCGTTGAGCGCGGCCAGCGCCGAACCGGTGCCGGCGTGGCTGATGACGATGTCTGCCTTGGCCTGTGCAGCACCCAACTCAGCTGCCGGGAGCGCTGGCATCGCCTCAATGGGCAGATCATCTACCGGGGTGTCCGCGGTCTGCCACAGCACCTCTACCGGAAGCCCAATTGTCCGCGCCAATTCGCCTTCCGGGGCCAGCAGCGGCACCAGGTGCTCGATCAACCGGCGGAACGGGTACTCAGTCGCCGCGCCCACCGTCACCACGACCCGGACCACGGCGTCAGGTTCCCGCGCTACGGCAGCGGATTCATAGCCGTCAAACACGCTGCCGGCATACCGCCAGCGCTCATCTGCCCAGCTCTGGTACTGGGTGTAAGTACGGACTTTAGGGATCCACTGCAGGACCCGTCCGGTCACCGATGGCCCGCTGACGCGCGTCGCGCTTTCGATGTAATGGCACTCCACGCCGTGGGCGGCCAGGTAGGGCAGGTACCCCAACGCGATCCCCGACCCTGTCGACACCGCTCTGGTCACCTTTCGGCTGGCCAGCAACCGGCGTGCGTTGGGAATGCATCGCAGCACATCCGGCACGCTGCGCACCCCCACGTAGGGCACGAACTCCACGTCCCGATCCACCAGCAGTGAGCGGCTCTGCTCGTTGGCATGGGTGATCCACACCGCAGCGCCGTTGGTCGGGATGCGGCTCGCCAAGCTGTCGAGCTGCGTCAGGTGCCCACCTGTCGTGGCGACAAACAGCGTGGTCATCGTGGATTACCCCTGTTCACCTTCGGGCACTGAGTGCGACGAACCGGATCCTCTGCGTCACATTTACCCTACGCTGGGCTATCTCGCCGGACATATCCGACCTCAACTTGAGCCTGAATGTGCACAGCAGCACGACACGCCGGGCATGAGAGCACGACACACGGGAATGGAGGGGCGAGGTACCGTCAGCGGCGTGAATGGGGTGCAGGCGGACAGTGTCAGTGTCGATCCGCGCCATGATCCGCGGTGGCGTGAACTGGCATTGGGCACGCATGGCAGTGTGTTCACCTCGCCCCCGTGGATCGACGCGGTATGTGGCACGTATGGGTTCACTCCTGCTGCCAGTATCCGCCTTGATTGGGACGGGCAACCGCGCGCCGGTCTGGCGTGGGTGCCGATCAGCGACATCCGCGGCGACCGGTTGTCGAGCCTGCCGTTCTCCGACCGGGCGGAGCCGCTGACCGATGATCCCGCTGACTTCAAAGCCCTCGCCGATGGCGTTCTCACCAGGGCCGCACCGTTGACGCTGCGCTGCTTCGACACCGCAGTGCCGGTCACCGATTCCCGCTTTAGCCAGGTCAATGCGGCGGCATGGCACGGTACCCCGCTGGACGCCGGTATCGATGAGATCCGGCAGCGGCTGTCTCAGCACGCCCGCCGAAACATCACCATCTCCGAGCGCGAAGGCGTCCGGGTCGAGGCGCGCACCGACCGAGACGCCGTGTACCACTTCCATGACTTGCACGTTCTGCTCCGTAAACGCAAATACAAGCTACTGGCCCAGCCCGTCGAGCTGTTTGACCGTATCTGGGACGCCTTTGCGGCCAACGACGCGATCGTCACCATGCTCGCCTACGCCGGAGACGAACTGATCGCCGGTGCAGTGTTTCTCGCCTGGGCGAACACGCTGTATTACAAGTTCG
Source organism: Pseudonocardiales bacterium (assembly GCA_019241525.1). Classification (GTDB taxonomy): domain Bacteria; phylum Actinomycetota; class Actinomycetes; order Mycobacteriales; family Pseudonocardiaceae. Next base: position 27,299 of record JAFAWY010000060.1, on the reverse strand, counting down.
GTGCCTCCCGCCAGGAATTCCTCGGTAAGCGACCGAACGACGCGATCTTCTGGGCCGGGATCCGCTGGGGAGTAACGCACAACGCCGCGCTGGTCGATTGGGGGTTGTCCGACCTCGACCAGCCAGGGTTGATCGCCTACAAGGACAAGTGGGCCACCGAGCAGCGGCGGATCGTGACCCTGCGGGCCGGCGGGGAGCAGGCCCGCAACAACCCGCAGGCGGGCGCGATGCTTGGTGGGCTGACCGATCTGCTCACCGGTGAATCGGTTCCGGATGACGTGACGAAGCAGGCTGGCGCGCTGCTGTACCGCTACTTCTGCTGACCGGATGCCGATGCTCGCGCACCGACCGCCCGTGCGGGGTCTTACCCCACGGCTTGACCACCGATACCCCGGTCGCGGCCAACAACAGCGCCAGCGCGATCGCCCTGCCGATCAGCAACTGGACGCCGACCGGCTCTGCCTCCCCCAGGATGATCTGATGCAGGTGAGGCAACATCAACCCCAACCCAGTGGCAGTCAACACCGCGGCGATACCGCACTTGAAGATGACCCACCAGTACCGCACCAAGCCCCAGGGGGTGGACAGCGCCAGCACCAGCCCGCTGATCAGCGAAGCGGACACCACGGGAATCAGCACCCAGACCACAAGCGCCGCCATTGCCGCGGCTATCCCGGCCCGCTCGCCGGCGTCACCGGTGCTCAGGCCAGTCACTTCCAGCGCGACGAGCGCACCGTCGAGACCAAGCCACCCCACCGACACCGCGACATGCGCCGTCAGCAGGGCGCCCCGGGCCCGACGGGTAAGTCGCGGAATCGCGAAATTTGCCGTAGCGACTGCGGTCATGGCTGCCCCCCAGCTTTCAACCCAATCGTTAGCGCGCGCCGTGCCCCTTTAACACTGCCGGGACGGTACGCAGCAAAATCCCCAGATCGCTCCAAAAACTCCATCCACGCACGTAAGCGAGATCGAGTTCGAGCATCTCCAAAGTACCCATCGTGCTGCGGCCACTAACCTGCCAAAGCCCGGTGAGTCCCGGCGGGACGTCGAAGCGCTCGGCGAACCGGGCCGGGAACATCTCCGCTTCCCAATCCAAGCAAGGCCGGGGACCCACCAATGACATCTGCCCCCGCAATACATTGATCAGCTGAGGCAGCTCGTCGAGGCTGGTGCGACGCAAAAAGCTGCCAACCCGGGTGACTCGCGGATCACAATCGATCTTCCAGCTACCGTTCACTGATGTGTCTTCGCCCCGCAGCTCGCGGGCAATGAGCTCGCGGTGCTTCGCATCGGAGCCTCCCACTCGCATGGTGCGGAACTTGTACATCGTGAACGGTCTGCCACCCCGGCCTATCCGCTGCTGGCGGTAAAACGCCGGGCCAGGACTGTTCCATCGGACGGCCATCGCGATCAGCAGCATGGGGATCGCAAGCACCAGCAATGCGGTCACCACAACCGTCAGATCAACGGCTCGCCGGGCAATCGGTTCCCATCGAGCGGGTAACCGTGTCTGTTCAACGCCGCTGGACACTTAGCCTCCCCGCGGTGATTCCGATGAGCATGAACAGAAGGTCCCCGGTGCCCCGCAGCGTGAGATGCGGATCGAGGACGGTCAGAATGAGCACAAACCACCAGCACACCCACAACGCCGAAGCAGCAGCGCCAAGGGCGCTCCGTTGGTTATCTGGCGCGTCCATGAGCTCGCGCGCGCGGCGCAGCACCACGACCGACAGCCAGACGAATGCGGCCAGCAGCGGAATCCCGCCAACCCACAGCAGTTCCAGGTAGCCGCTTTCCAGGTAGATGACGTCGCGCCATCTCTCGGGTGCCTCCAGCACCGAGTCGGGCGAGACGCCCATCAGGACATTGATGAACCCAAACCGCGGCAGGTAGAAGTTCGACAGATTGCTCCAGCGTCCGATCCAACTGCGCGGCACGCCGAATTCACTGAACCCCTGCAACCGGCCGATCAACGCCGGCGCACCGATCGCGAGCGCCACCGGTACCAACCACGCAAACCGCAGCGAACTGTGGCGCACCCCACTGAACCGCCACAGGATCAGCGCAGCCGCCACCACAGCCGAGATCCAGGTGGAGAACTGTCCGGTGGCGAGCACACCCGCACCTAGCACCAGTCCCAACCCCAACCGTTCCCAGCGCTCCAGCAAGCCCCGGATTCCGCAGCAAACGATCAAAGTCAGGCAGATGATGATGTAGTCGCCGGTGGCGATCGGCGAGGCCAGGGTAGTTGTTCCCCGCTCAGCGAGTGCGGCCGAGTTGCTGTCCGGCACCCACACCGCCTGCAGCATCGAGACAACCGGACCGAAGTGCAGAGTTTGCAGAATTGCGATCACTGCGACGACTGCGCCCGGCCAGATAATCAGCCGGAAGCAGCGCACCAGCTGGGTGTCGGTACTGACGGTGAAACGCACCAGCAGGTAGATGGCGACGAGCTTGCAGACCGGCAGCACCGCAGCGAGATCGGTACTCGTCAGCGTCTGGCCACGCAACAACATCGATAGCAGTGGCCAGGCCGTCGAGGCCAGCAGAAAGATGCCGAGTGGAATATCGAGCTGATGGAGATGGAGCGGTATCCGTTCACCCCGGCACCACTGTAAGTAAGCACCGGTCAGTGCTCCGGCAAGCAGCACCACCAGGAGCGCTTCGTTGGGCCGCACCAGGGGAATCAGATGCCCGCGGTCGATTCCCGCGATGAGCGGCAGGGTGCCGAGGTAGGCGTATGTCGCAAAGATCGGCCGGTAGACGGCCGCAGCGAATACCCCCACCAGCACCAGCACCCCTATTGCGGCCAGCGCGATGAGCGGGCCAGCGGCGACCGCGAGGATGCCACCGACCACCGCGCAACCGGCGGCTCCCAGCCCCAACCAGCGGCTCACCACCGGGGTAGGTGGATACCCGCCGACAGCGGGAGCCGAGCCAGCCCCCCCAGGGGCGGGAGACGAACTAGAACCCGGCGGGAGGGTTTGTGTCATGACCCACCACCTATCCGTCGCACCGCGACACGCAGCACCAGGACATAGACCCCGAGCGCAACCACACCGCCCAGGCCGAGAATTGCGAGATCGACGAGCTGATCTCCGTGATCACCTTGTTGAATCCACCACATTGCTGCAGCCACCGGAAGCAGTGCGACCGTGGCGACCAGCGCAGCAATCAGCCCGCGGACATCCACAAATCGTTCCGGATAGATCGCGCGCCGCACCCGGGTCAACACCGTGCCCGCAGCAGCCAGCTCACCGGCCAGGATGGCCGCGACCAGCCACACCAGGCGGGTGGAGTCGGTGGGAAACAACAGTGCCACTCCCGCGGCCACGACGATCACGCCGAACGCCACCTCGCTGGCGCGCCTCGGGATGAGGTCGTCGAGCCTGGCAAACAGGGCCCGGCGGCCGATGTCATGCACCCCACCAACCAGTTGGGCCACCGCCACCACCGCGAGGCAGGCGGCGAGAGGCCCGATCAGATTCGCATGCCTGAGCTCACCGTTGGCCAGCAGATTCGCCGTTGGTCCCGACAGCACGGCGAGCAACACGAGCAGCGGCAGGCTGGCGATCACCGCGTAGGACAGGCCCTCCCGCCACCCCGAAGCAAAGGTGACGCCGTCCTCGCGATGCGCGGCGTCGGCTAGCCCGGGCAGGGCCGCCATCGACACCGCCCGGGCACTGACATAGGACAGCGCGAAGAACACGGAGTAGGACAGCTGCACCACGAAGGTGCCGCCCGGCACCGTGCCGGCCAGCGCGAGCAGCACGTACATCGCCGCGGTCGGCCAGGCCGCTACCCCCACCGAGCGCATCAACCTGCGGGTCATCTCGCGGGTCTCCGGGTCATGCCGCCAGCGCATCGATGGCCAGCTCAGCAATCCCACCCGCGCGGTGCCGAACAGTTGCAGCGCCGCATGCAGTGCGACGGCCACGGTGCTGCCGAGGCCTAGCGTCAGGACCAGCCCGACCGATACCTGGGCGAACTCCAGGCCGGTCCCGTAGTACCAACCAGCGAAGAGCACCGTCAGGATCAGGACGCCGTTCTCCACCACTTGCGCGCCCGCCGCCAGCGCAAAGCGACCGCGGGCCTGCTGAGCGGCCATGCCCAGGTGCAGCAGGATGTACAACGGAACCTGCGGCGCGACAAGCAGGATCAACGAAGTGGTGATCCACAGGCCTCGATCCTGCATAGCCGGGTCCGAGATCCCGAACGTGAGCGTCCAGGCAACTGCTGGCGACAGGATCAGCAACAACCCGACCACCGCAGCCGAGACGGCCAGCAGCCATCCCGTCACCCGGCCCAGCACCTCCCGGCCCCGTACCACGCCGCCGGCACCGACGGCGTGGACCAGTCCGGGGACCACCACCATTCCCAGCACCGGCCCGGCGATCATCGTGAACACCATGTTCGGTACGACATAGCCGGTCTGGAAGGCGTTGGCGAAGAAGGTCGGCCCGAGTACCGCCCCGATCACCACGACGCGCAGCAACCCCGTGAGCCTGCTGACCAGCGTCCAGCCGGCAACAGTGGCTGAGTTCCGAACCGTGGTGGTCGGAGCTCTGAGGTCGTCGAGCGCTGTCACCGTTGGGGCAGCCACAACCCGGGCCTCACGGCCTCGTCCGGCGCCGGACACTCATTGCCACCAGCACGCCGGCCACAATCACGCCGACCAGTGCGCCGGTGCCAGCCGCGATCAGCGGCTGCGGGAACACGGGATCCGGCAACGAGTACGGAGGTGTCAGCAGCTGCGCGTCGGGCCCGTTTTGACCGGTGAGGTTCAGCTCATCGATGCGGGCCTGAATCGCCTTCTCGCGGTCCAAGGATGCAGTCAGTTGCACTCGCGCATCGTTGAGCGCAGCTTGGGTGGCGGTTCCCGCCGTCACCGCAGTGGTCAGCTGCTGCAGCCGTGTTTGGAGCTGCGCGGTGTTCTGCTTAGCGTCGGCAAGCTGGGTGTCAAGGTTGCGGGATACTCCCGTGGGCTGGCCGATCAACGTCATGTAGCCGTCCATCACCGATTGCAGCGTCTGCAACGCGGCCAGCTTCGTCGGACCGTCGGCTTCGACTTCGATGACGTTGCTGTTGTCCAGGACCTGCACGGTGACAGTCTTGTCCAGGTCCTTGAACTGCCGGCCTTCCTTCGTCGCCACCGGCCCGAGCACGGCACGGCTCTTCAGGTAGACCAGCTGGGTGGACAGGTCGCGACCCTGCTTGAGCGGATCCCCGCTTTGCTGCTCCTGCCCGACGGCGTAGAGCACCTCCGCGCGGGCGCCGTAGGTCTTCGGCAAGACCAGGGCCGCGGCAAGCCCGGCAGCGGTACCCAGCAGGATGATCGTCAACGCCAGCAGGACCAGTCGCGTCGTTATTGGGCCCGCACTTGACTCCTCGGCGGGGATGTCGAACTGGCTCCCCGAACGCTGCGGTGGCACGTCACCGATCTCCGGCGTCTTCGGCAGTTGCTCTTTGGGGCCCACCGAACGTCCGTTCGAGTCGCCACCCCCGTACTGGAAGACCTTGGACATGTCCGTCACAGCACACCTCCGAGCACATCACAGACCCGCGCAACCTGCTCAACGCTCAGGGTCGGGGACATGGGAAGGGACACAATCCGACTGGCCGCGCGTTCGGCGACCGGTAGTTTTTCGCTGGCCCCCAGCGACTCATGGAATGCCGCCAGGGCAGGTTGCTGGTGGCACGGGATCGGGTAATGCACGCCCCACCCGATGCCGGCCGCGCTGAGCGCATCACCGACAGCAGCGCGATCGTCGACCTCGATGACCGCCAGGTGGTACACGGGTTGGGCGTTGGCTTGCACTGACACCGGCCGGCAGTTCGCCGGCAACATCTCGCGGTAGGCCGCCATCGCCGTAGCACGTCGCGCGTTGCCGGCGTCCAGCCCGGGCAGTTTGGCCGACAGCAGCGCGGCTTGCAGCGTGTCCAGCCGGCTGTTGCGCCCTGATAGGTCGTGGCGGTAACGGTCCGCGGCACAGCGTCCGTGATTGGCCATGCTGCGGATGGTCTCGGCCAGAGCGAGGTCGCTGGTGACCACCGCGCCCCCGTCCCCCAGTGCGCCGAGGTTCTTGCCGGGATAGAAGCTAAACCCGGCCGCGATACCCATACTGCCGGCAGTGATGCCGTTGTACCGGGCACCGTGGGCTTGCGCGGCGTCTTCGATGAGAGCCAGCCCATGCGCTGCGGCGATAGCCGAGATCGGCTCCGGATCCACCATCTGGCCGTACAGGTGCACGGGGATGATCGCTGCCGTCGAGCTGTTAATCGCGGCTTGCACGGCCGCGGGATCGATCAGCAGGGTGTCGGCACAGACATCGACGAACCTGGGGCGAGCACCGGTGGCGCACACCGCTTCAGCCGTCGCGATAAAGGTGTTCGTCGGGATGATCACCTCGTCGCCGGCCCCGATTCCCAGACCGCGCAGGATCAGTTCCAGGGCGTCGGTTCCGTTGGCCACCCCGATGCAGGCCTTCGTTCCGCAGTAGGCCGCGAATTCGCGCTCAAAGCGCTCGACTTCGGGGCCGCCGACAAAATGACCGTGGTCTAGCACGGTCTTCCAAGCCAGGTCGTACTCCTCGCGCAGCCCGTTGTTGACGCCGTGGAGGTCCAAGAAAGGGATCGGGACAGTGACGCTGTCACGGGTGGTCGTCATGACGCCACCTCGCGCCTGCGCTCTGCACCAGCAGGGTGGATGCTGCCGACGAAAGCGGGGCGGCCGGTGGCTTCCGCAACGTCGGTAGCGGCCAAGACTCGAACGATGTCGAGGCCACGCTCGCCCGAAGTGTTCGGCTTGGCCCCGGTACGGATGCATTCGATGAAGTGGCTGTCTTGCACCAGCAGCGGCTCATTGAACTGGATGAATGGCGAAACAATATCGCCAGTGCGGTAGGAAACCGGCATGGCGTGCGATTCGCCGTGGTCATCGGGATCAGCCGGGTCGACGCCGATATCATATACACGGATACGCTCATTGTCAGACATATCGTCGTAGACGGCCATCTTGCGGTCGCCCACAACCGTGACCCGCCGGACCTTGCACGGATCCAGCCAGCTCACATGCACAAACGCGTGCGTGGCAGCTTTCTCGAAATCCAAGCGAAGGTAAGCCACGTCGGCGTGACGGTTTCCGACATGCCGTTTGGCCCATACCCAGGTCGTCCGGGGAACCTCGTCGAGCAGGAACGAGGCAATCGAGATGTCGTGCGGAGCGAGGTCCCAGATGACGTTGCAGTCACGCTGGTACTTACCCAGGCTCAGCCGGGCTGCATCGATGTAGAGGATGCGGCCGAGCTCACCGGCGTCGATGAGTTCCTTGAGCTTCCAGACCGCGGCGTTGTATTCGAAGGTGTGACCGGCCATCAGGTGCACACCATTGGCTGCCGCCGCATCCACCATCGATTGGGCATCTTCGACGGTCGTGGCCAGTGGCTTTTCCACCAGCGCGTGCCGCCCGTTTCGTAGTGCTTGTAGCGCGACCAGGGCATGCGCAGATGGCGGGGTCGCGACCACAACAGCGTCGACTCGCCCGATCACCTCATCGAGATGGCGTGCTGCCTCTGCTGCTGGATAGGCTCTCTGAGCCTCTGCGATCCGCTCGGCATCTTGGTCGACAATGGTGACCTGGACACCAGGCATGCTGCTGAGTACGCGCATGTGCTTCGAGCCCCAGTAGCCGTAGCCCACTACCGCCACGCGGACGTCGGGATCGAAGGTTGTGATGTTCCCGGATTCACGGCGCGCGGAGTTGGCTGCTGGTTGGGTGGTAGTTGCAACGAACTTCATCGAGACGGGCCCCCTGCCGTCACTCGAGATGTCTTACGACAACGGACTGTAGCGAAACACACACAGAGAGTGAGCACCTCCAGCTAACCTAGACGGCCAACTGCGAGCCGTACTCACCCTCTCGAACAGTGGGTTCGCCCCTCCCCACAGTGCGTATATCTATTGCCCACTGCCTGTCGTTACTCGGCAACTGTAACACCGGAGTCTTTCACCCATATGGTGTAAGCATATAGCTCAGGGTGCATGCAGCAACAGAACGTCTTCATTCCGCTACAGTATGAGGTAACGTCTGGTCAAGCGCCAACCCCGCACGTGGTGAGTACGCGAAGCGGCTTAGTCGATCAGACGTCCTTGCCACGCTGCGAGCGTAGCTCCTAGGCGTATTACGCCACTGGGCAGCCAAGCTCGTTGTCCCGCTCACCGCAGTGACGTCGTCCGGCGCCGCGACACCGCCTTGGGCAACAGTTAGGGGTAACCACACAGCAGCGCGTAATCCTGCCTGGGGGCGCCGCGCCGGCGCGCAGCTCAGATGGCTTGGCGATTGCGGCGGGCGACTTCGTCAGCGCGCGCAGCGTCTTGTGACGCGCTCCGGCCAGTTACCTCACACGGCGAGCGAAGCCGCTGGATCTCTTTCACTTCAATTACAGACATCTGCCAGTAAGCCATGCAGCGACCAAAACCACCGTTCAACCAGAAACCGGAACACCACGCCGAGTGGCTCCATCATGGCCAAATCGGGGTCACGTGCCATGACAAACTACATCTCAGCTGGTCTCGTTACCGGGCAGGTGATATGGGTCCACTACCTCCCGGAACGCATCTACTGCTAAGCCAACATTGGAGCCGAAATACCCTTCCACGCCCTTGTTGGACAAGCTCATTAATTTGACACAAGCGAGCCGGCGGCAGGGAAATTCAACATTTTCTTATCCATAGACTGCCCGGTTGCGCATCAACCGCAGCCGGAAGTGCCTTTTTCACAAGCTCAGGCGCAACACCCCAAAGCCAAGACGTGAACAGTTCGATCTTAAAGGTTTTATTGTAAGAAAGGAAGGCGCGCACCATGTAAGCCTCGGTCCAGCCTCTACGCTCAAGTATCCATTCTTTGGGATATTCGAATGGCCAAAATAGATCATGAAAATGTACATGCACCCCTGGTCGCAAGCGAGGCAATACTTCGAACAGTAGCCAATTGACGTCACTGCCGGGCTTCGATACATGCGTGGAATCGATAAAAACAATATCACCCGATGAAAGTTCGTCGTACACGCCAAGCGGAACATCTTGAACAGGGCTTTTCAACAACTGGCAGCGAGGCTCGTCCGATTTTTTTAACACGCCAAGTAGGCGCCGGGGATCCGGCTCGATAAAAGTTAATTTAAGATCAGGCAAGCAACGTTCGGCAGCGTCCAAGGCAATGGCCGATGAGAAACCTGAGCCAACCTCCACCACGCGGCTCGGTCGGAAGTGACATAGAATAGAATAATACACAGCGGCATCCGCCAAGCCAAACCACAGATTATGAGGGTTGTACCGCCATTGAGGATCAGGTACGGTAGGCACCTCTGACCAGTGTTGCGCAAGCAGCTCCGCCAGCCCGCGCTGATCCGTACCGTTAAGCTCGATAGCAATTGGCTCTTCATTGGTATCAATTTGACTTATCGCGCGTGACACGTCTGCCTTATCGGCCAGGGGCGAATAATAGTGTCCAGGAGGCACCCAGAGCGGGTAGCGCAAAACCGTATAAGCCGATTTGATCCGTCGCAACATTGCCCTCATTTGCTAACCTCACGGCAGGCGTCGATGGGAAAAAGCCGGCAGATCGGAGGCTTATAACTACGTATGTCCATTTTCAACCATTTCTAGGGCCGTCAGAACAAGCTAATTCTAGACTCGCTCGACGCGGGAACCGTATTCATAAGCTCATGCGCGTCTCCCCAGGTGCTCACCAGATGCCTGGATCGGCACAGCATGCGTGTAATGCTCTCATGATATCGCGGTGCGCAGGCCAGCGTTAGCGTTTGCGCAGATCCAGTCGCCAATTGCGACAGAGAACCGGTGAACACGCCGGCGGAATGACCCCGGAGGTAATCTACCTACGACCAAGACGTTACTGATTGTTACGTCATACGGGATAAAATCGTTCGTGAGCTCTCCGCGATAGCAGGCTAGAAGTCCGGGAAGAGTCCTACGCCGATAGGACTTTGTCAAGCCCAGCGTGTCTGGCGCCGCGCGCGCCTGCGACGATCGCTTCAGCGTCGCACGCTCCGCGGCAACTCTTTATGTTGCCGCGCTCGGTGAATTACCACCATCGAATCGTAGACCTCTAATTTTTCAAGCAGAAGAGTCGCCACAGGGACTGCGACGTCGGTGCGGCCGTTTTCTGCGTCCACCTCCAACTCGCAAGCAGAGGAGATTTGCAAGTAGTGAGCATGCATGGCGTCGATGAGCCACTTGACGAGATCCACAAAGGACATTTTGCTGTCGCGGTAATCTGTCCAATAGTTGGCATGGAGGTCCTCCGCCATATAAATGCCACCAGGCGCGAGCGAAACAAGAAATAGGAATCGAAAGCTTTCTGCCATGTGTGAGGCAACATGACTGCCGTCGTCCAGGATCACGTCGAACGGTCCCAGTTCATTCGCAATGTCTCGCAGAAAGGTAAGATCCTGCTGCGCTCCAATGCGTACGTGAATATCTCGCGAGGGGTCGTCAAAGCGGCTACAACTAGGGTCTATGTCGATACCAACTACAACGCTGCCAGGATGTAGGTAACGTCGCCACATCTCCAGGGAGCCTCCGCAGGAGACACCAATCTCGAGCATGCGTATTGGACGGCACCGAAGCGGGCCTAATGTCGTTTCGTAGATGGGTAAATAGTGTAACCACTTGTGGACCCCGGTTGTCGATTTAAAAATGTCGTAGAGGTCGCCATCCGGTAAGGCCGTCTCGGTCATGGTCAAACTTGCTGAAGCGCTTAGGCTTGGACCTATAGCTCTCTGCATCCGGCCAACTGAACGATAGGGAAAACGCCGCGTAATAAACGGCCACTTCTTTGATGCACGCAGATTCAATATCGCGAGCGCTCGGCGCAACGGGCTGGTCATGTTTGTCATCCTTGTCGCGATCGGCAATGCGCGGCGACAGCAACTACTAGCAGCAGTGCACGTAATTGATGGGAGTCCTCGACAAGCGCATAGCCGCGTAACAGTCAATCCGGTCACCTCCCGCCCCCGATGAACACTGGCTGAGCAGGAAACTGGACCACGCGCTGAATCTTCTACGCCACACGCAGCGCCGGGCCAACGCCGACCTCACCACAATACCATTCGCCTCACTGGCGCATCTGGCGGCAGTTCGTCAACCGCATCGGACGCCTACCCTTGGTTCGCGCCCCCTCTACCGCTCATCGTACGTAGCCTGACGCGTGTTACACCAAGACAGGGACTGGCTTGCGGGAGCATGAAGATTCCCCCAACACGCTTACCGTTCTATGCATTTCAGTTCGCACCGCCAGGAAGATGAACTTCATGAATTCCGGGCCGGTTTGATGATGGTAGGCGGCCTTCCTGGCGTGATCGTGCTTGGTGGCTTGACCTGCCGTGCGTCGGCGCATTGGGGTGGGGCTGACTCGATGCTTGGCGCACGCGGCCGTAGAGGGTTGTGCCTAATACAAGCCTGTGTCGGACGCCCTGTCACTGTCTTGTCTGCCCACCGACCGGTGCTGCCGATTCTCTCGGCGCAGGGAAAAGACGGCGTGCCAGGACGGCAACAGATGCTCGGAAGATCACCGTAATGTGGATACGCACAGCAACACGCACCATCTTGCGGTAGTTGATGAGATCAGTCGGCAGCTGGCGGATCGGGAGTTCTCCACCACGCCGCGCGGCCATCGCGCTCTGCTGCTCTGGCTGGCCAGCTTCGAGATGTTGATGCGGGTGGAGTGGAGAGCACCGGCGCCTACGGCGCAGCGCTGAGCCGGTACCTGCGCAGTAAGGGGTATCCACAGCGCACACACTTGATCCGTGCGCTCGGCGCTCCGGACAGACGCGCCCAGGCGCTGGCGCTGGCGCCGTTTGGCGCGCACGTGCAGGCCCTCGTCCCACCAGAGCCGTTGGATCTTCTTCCGGTTGACCGCAAAGCCCCCCTCGCCCGAGCACGGCGTGCGCCCGCCGGTAGCCCCACCGCGGATGGTTACCGGCAAACTGGCGCAGCCGCGTGCGCAAATCCCGGTCAGCATCCGGCTCGGCTAGCGGATGACGCTGGGTAAAGCGGTGCTGGCCGGTGATCTGGCACGTCCGTCGCTGCGAAAGACCGCGCCGTTGTTGCAGGATGGTCACAACCCGGCGGCGGCGCCGCCAAGGGCTCACCAGTTTCCCTTCGCGATCTCCCGCAGCGCATCGATCTCCAGCTCCTTGCCGGCGACGGTCCACTTAAGCCGGGCGATCCGATCGATGCTTATGCCACGGCACTGGCGACGCTGTCAGGCCACGTCGCCGCCATCCCGAAAATATCGACGGACGGATTGAGGCGATCCGGGCATTGCGGGTGACCCGCCGCAGCACGGCAGGACGCGCACCCAGGCGAGCACCCAATTGCGCGCCCGGCTACTGACTGGTCCCGCGGAGTTGTGTTAGCCGCTGCCGGGGCCTCAACGCTGGGACTCTCATCGATACCTGCGCAATGGCGTTAGAGCGGCGCAGTTATTTTTGCGAGCCGCTGCGGGGTCGGCCAGCGGACGTTCCATACCCAGCCAAGCTTCTCGAACACCCAGATCACTCGGGCAGAGATGTCGATCTGCCCCGGGAGGACGCCGTGTCGCGCCGACGTCGGATCGGCGTGGTGCAAGTTGTGCCAGGATTCTCCTCCGGACAAGATCGCCATCGGCCAGAAGTTCGCAGCTTTGTCACGCGACTTGAACGGTCGGTCACCGATCATGTGGCAGATGGAGTTTACCGCCCAGGTGACGTGATGCAGGAATGACACCCGCACGAACCCGGCCCAGAACAGTCCGGTCAGCACGGCCCACCAGGACCAGGTCACCAACCCGCCGACGATCCCAGGCAACACCAGCCAGATTGCCGTCCACAGCCAGAACAACTTGCTGACCCGAACCATTGTCTTGTCCGCCAGCAGGTCGGGGACGAACCGGCGCGGGTTGGTCAGGTCGCGGTTGAACAACCAGCCCATATGGGCATGCCAGAAACCCCTGGCCACTGCAACCGGGGAGGTGCCGAAGAGCCATGGGGAATGCGGGTCACCCTCCTTGTCGGAGAATGCGTGATGCCGCCGGTGATCGGCTACCCAGTGCAGCAGCGGGCCCTGCATCGCGGTGCTACCCAACACCGCCAAGCTGACTCGCAACCATCGCTTGGCCTTGAACGAACCGTGCGTGAAATGACGGTGATAACCGACCGTCACCCCGAGCAGGCTGACGGTATATGTGATCACGAACAAGACGACGTCGACCCAGCTCAGCCCCCACCCCCAGGCGATGGGCACCGCGACGAGCAAAGCCAGCATGGGGGCGATGACGAAGGCATACACAAGAATGTGCGGGCCTAATGCGCGTCGACCCGACACAACCGGCTCGGGCTGCGCACGCTGCGAGTCGGTTTGCACGCTACGCGTCATCGGCCGGTGCTCCTCAGGTCGGCAGACGCGGCCGGCTGCCACGCCGCAGCGGTGCCATCATGCTCACACCCCGCAGCAGAACCACAGGGGGCGCTCGTGGGCTAACTAGAGCAACCGTAGGTTATTGACCCGTCGCCAGTCACGACACGCCAGGCTAGTGGCGGGTGTCCGCGTGTCGTCAGGCCGCGCCGGCATGCCTTCTAGGGAGGCCCGCGCTGACCCCAATCCAGTGCGCATGCCACCATGTGCGTGGTCCTGTGCCCGCTTTCCGCCGTAGTGTAAAGGCAGCACCTCGGATTTTGGTTCCGATAGTCCAGGTTCGAATCCTGGCGGCGGAGCAGCAACTCAGGATGGTGCAGAGATCACTGCCCCAGCTCTGACATCCACAGTTGACATCAGTTCTCGCTGAACAGTGCTGTCTATCGCGCTGCCAACCGACGCGTGGACTCATCAAGCACGTGGGCGTAGATGTTCATCGTAATGTGGTCAAACTGTGACCAAGCAGCGTATGACCTCCCGGTCGGAACACCGTCAAACAAATGCAGTCCTCGCAGCGGCATAAGCGCCAATCGGGTTGGATTTGCCTTACGTGGCGAACCCGCCCGCCGACCGGGCGGTCGACCTCCACCACCGACCCCCTGACGCAGATGCCCGGCCAGCCCGGCGCCGTAGGAGCGGGTCCTTCCACTCCGACCAGGACGACTCACCGAACCCCCGCAGCCACCCAGCTGGGGCCGCATAGCCCGCCACGGTCGCCGGGACTCGCAGTCACTGATCTCCCACCCCAGATGGTCAATCACCGCGGCGTGATAGGTCTGGCTATGCGTATCGACGCCACCAACGACAACCCCGCTCATCGGTCATGCTGGACATCGCTGCACCTTATTCTGCTCACACCGGATGGGTCAGCGCGTTGCGATCGGGCGCAACGGACAAGACAGTAATGCGCCTATCGCACAGGCTCCTGAGTTGTTAGATCACCGAAGACGTGCGAGGTCTGCAGTCTCGTAGCGTCTAGGGATTGGTCGGCACAGGTTCGCAGTGCTTCCTTGCCGCGCCATGGGTTGGCTCGCTGATAGGGTGCCTCGCCGACCGGCCGCCCACGCAGACGACACCGCCCGCGCCGAGGTCGACCCATCCTGGCCAAGACGAGGACATCGCGTCAGTCGACGGAGGGTCACACCCCTAGCGCGCGGTGCCGCCCATATGCCATCTCACTGTCTACGGGATGGCGCGACGGTCTCCACTCCAAGGCACTCCTGTAGCAGTCCTGCAACTGTCCGGTGCGCCTGCCTTCGCGAGACACGACCAAGGCTTCCCGTGGAGCCCACACCTCTCGCTTACCACGGATGCGTGCACACCGACATGATCTTCGGCTGGGCGTACTGCGTCAACTGCGGGGAAGATCGGAGCGACATATTCTGCGAACCGCCTGATCACTGCGACAGGCAGCCTGCGGAGTCAGCGGTGGCTGGTCGCCGTCCTGACGATCGCTGCCTGATGTGTCCGTACGAGCAGAGACATAAGCCCATCTCCGTGGATCTTAGAGCAGTCGCCTCTGAGCGGGAGTGGTCATCAGAAATGACGGTCACCGTTGCCGGTGTAACTCTGCGCCTTGCCCGCGCGAGACCTGAGTGTTTGCGAGAAGGTGGACACTCAGGACGAAGGACCTCATGCGGACAAGCAGCACCAACAGATACGACGGCATTCAAGTGCTTCGACTGGTAGCTGCTCTGCTCGTCGTCGTCACGCACGCCACCCTCTACACGACCGAGCGTCTAAACCCGGGCCTGGGCGTGTGGCGGTTCGGCGCCATTGGCGTAGACATCTTCTTCGTCATCAGCGGCTTCGTGATGATGGCCTCCACCCGCAGCCTCGTTGGGATGCCGAACGGCTGGAAGTACTTCGCCATGCGGCGCATCACGCGAATCGTGCCGATCTACTGGATTGCGACGACAGTCAAACTTCTCACACTGCTGGCTATCCCGGCGGCGGTGCTACATGCGACCCTCAGCTCAAAAGTGCTGATGTCGTACTTCTTCCTCCCGACCCGGAACGTGGACGGTAACGTCGAGCCGCTGCTGGGTGTCGGGTGGACCCTCCTCTTCGAGATGGCGTTCTACACCATCTTCGCGATCAGCTTGCTTGTGCGTGCGAATACGCTGACGTTCTGCGGCATCGTTCTCTCCGCTCTAGCTGTAGGCAACATCTTCCGAGGCAACTCATGGCCGCCGGCCCTGGTCTACCTCGACGCTCAGGTGCTGTACTTCCTTGCCGGAATGATGATCGCCGCCTACGTCATGCGCGGCCACCAGGCCCGATACCTCGTAGGACTTGCCTACGTAGCCGGACTGGCCGCCTTCATTCACATCGTGAACGCTGTCAGACATGGGACCTTCAGTGTCTGGCTTGACCTGCTGCGACACCCCGCCGTTGTGGCACTCGTGCTGGCGGTCGTTGTCGCTGAGCCGCTCTTGTCTGGCCACCTGCCGAGGGTCCTCACCTTCGGAGGAGACGCCTCGTATTCGCTGTACCTGTTCCACCCGTTGTGCGCGCCCATAGTTCCGACCGCACTGGCTGTCCTCGGACTGACCAACGCAACCGTCTCGGTGGTCCTCTGCGTTGTCGCGGTGGCAGTCGTCGCCTCCTTCATCTACCGCTTCGTGGAGCGGCCCATCACAAGGCAGCTGCACAAACGCCTGCCCTATGTGCGGACGCCAAAGCCGCGCATGGAGATCCTGATGTCGTCGGTCCGAGCCGAAGCGGATGGGTTGGACGACCCCCATGGGCAAGTTACCAAGCCAGGAGCGGCTCGGTGACCCGAAATGCCATGCTTGGGTTCCGTGCTTGATACTGCGGTATCCTCGCGGACTGTCGGTTGGGGCGTTGCCGACGACGGCGATCCACGTGCAGCCGGGCATTATATCTAGAATCATTCCAACCGTGCTATGCCGCGCAGGACCGCCTCATATCGGGCGCATACCGCCTCCCAGTTATACATCTCCGCAACACGCGACCGTCCCCACTCGGCGAATGACGTGCGCAGCGCATCTGAGCTGAGCAACTCGTGGATCCGGCTAACGATCGACTCAATATCGAGTGATACGAGCATTTCCTCCCGAACGAGTACCTCGCGATTGAAAACCGTGCCGTAGGCAAGGACTGGCGCGCCAAGACCTAAAGCCTGGACCAGTGCCGGGTTAGTTCCACCTACCGAATGTCCATGCAGGTACACACCACAATGCGCCCAGAGGGCGGCTAGTAGGCCCTGATCCGCGACATGGCCGAGCGTTAGCACGCGTGGCGGATCATGCTGAGCAAAGACCGATTTCTCCAGCGCCGTGCCGCCACCCGAGCCCACAACGACCGTGGGCGCGCCGGACGCCTTGGCCGCGTCCAACATGGTTGTGACGTTGTTTTCAGGCACGAGCCGCGCCACAATCAACACGTACTGCCCGGGCTTCAAGCCTAGCTCGACGACTCGGTCAGAGTTCGGCCGCTCCGTCCGAGGGTCGCCACCGTAGGGCACAAACGTACTTGTGCGGCCAAAATCCTGCCGCCACCGCTCGGCGATGGCAAGCGAGTCGGCGATTAGCGCATCGGCCCAGCGCGCCGTGGCGCGAGCAGCGGTGAAAAAGACGAATTTACCCAACGGGCTCCATTTATCACGCTCCCACTCGATGCCGTCCACGTTAAACACCACCGGCACACGTCTGGCCCGTAAAATGGGTAGGAAAAACCCATTCGCCACGTTCATTGCCAAGACGACGTCGGGCCGTTCCTTCGCTGCCACCACGCTGCTCGTCAAACCATGGCTCAGCGTCGACGACCGGACCCCCTCGAAACCTCGACTGGAGTACACCCGGACGCCATCAATCGACCGGGCACGATGGCCGCTGGCGCGGCGACCATGGTCGCGGTCGAAAACGGTGACCGTATGACCATGGCCGACCAAGTACGGAGCGAGGTGGCGTACAAGCGTCTCAAATCCTCCATAGGTACTCGGATAGCCTCGGGTCCCGATAATATGAATACGCATGCTTCTCCGTCCGTTCTAAAAATCCTCCCCGTCCGCCGCCGGGTGGTGACTATAGATCCGGTATCTATCTCTGAGGTTTCTCGTCCTCTCCCGCAGCCTGCTGCGCCTTGACGCAAAGTTGATCACTATGCATCGACGTTATAAATACGTTGCTTCCGCCTCGCACGCCGTAAAATTTCGGCTGCTTCAACCGTTCAAGCCACGGTGGTTTACGGAGTCATACAAAATCCTCCCTCGCTAGCTAGAGCTCGCAACCCTCACCTGTTCAAACCCGCTCGTCGGACGATGCTCGTCAATTGTTCAATCTCTCTTCGCCTAAAGCGCGGTCGCGGCTGTACCCCGCCAACAGACCGATCAAGGCGCCTAAGATCAACGACTCTGGGGTACCAAGTGGAAGCGGAGCAACAAAGTTGACTGCCAGGAAGGCAGCGGTGCCGGCGCCGGCCACTAATTGACCCTTGTTCGGTGTGCGAAGCGCCCGCCATATCGGCCCAAGCACGGCAAGCAGGAAAAGCGTAAGCCCGACCACACCCGCCTTGAGCAAGAGCCACAGGTAGAAATTGTGTGCGTAATACGGTCCCCGGTCGTACAGAAACTGGCCCGATTGTCCTTCCGGGGGTTGATAGGCAGCACCCATCCCCTGGCCGACGATGGGCGACTGCTCGATGACCGGAACGATGCGCGAGGTCTCTTCCACCCTGTATCCAACTGACGCGTCGCTCGAGAGAGAACTGCCTGTCGACCCCTCTAGGACACGCGCCGAGTAAGCCGTCACCTGCTCGCTCAGCCAGGTGTCCGACGGAAGAGCACTCAACAAGAGAACACACACACAGACGAAAAGAATTACGGTCACCAGAAGTCCGAGCAGCCCAATTATTGCATCTACGCTCCGCAACGCCACGATTGTGAACACCAGGGACACCCCCAGCGCAAGAAGATGGTTCCGCGAAAAGCTCAGCCCAATGATCACGAGGGCGGGTAGCGCGTACTTTAGCGCCGATCTCAGTGTCAATTTTCGTGCCACAACGATGCCTACAAATCCGCACAGCACGGCTACCGCCAGAAACGTTGTAGGCGACAGCAGCCTGGTCGCGTCACCCCCCTCACTCGACATCACGGACTCCGCACGCCCACCGATCTCCAGTCCAGTTGTCGAGGCAAGGACAATTACTGCCGCGGAGATCCACAATATCCAAGGCAGCAGACGCAGGCAGCGCGACGCAACCTCAGTGCTGGCGATTCCACCCGCAACCAAAATTCCAACCGCCAGGATAATCGGAAGCCTCACGTCTTGATAGATTTTTTGTAGCGAGTTTTCGTTCAGGATGCCGACTGTCAGGCCTACGCCAAGGCTGGCAGCGACTAACAAGAATCGTCTGAACACGTACTTTGACGGACGACGCATCGCAAGCACGTACAGTGCCGCGACAGCCAGAAAGGGCTCGTACAGTTGGAATATCAGCCCACCGACCGTGAAGGAAGTCGGGATAGTCACGGGCAACGCCGTACAGCTGAGGATGAGCGCTAAGTAGACGGACAACTCCCCCGCGGTCCACCACCCTTCAGTGAGATTTCGACCAGGGCGCACGATCGATTCTTGGTGCGTCATCCCTGCCCTCCATCCTTTCGCGCACCAGACTGGTGGACGCAAAGGCATCAGCCAGCCCGCGTGAGGGCATACGACCCGTGAACATCAATGGGCCTTTCAAGCAGGATCTTCTCGTGGCACGTGCTTGATGACTGCTCCTGTTCGGCGCGACACTTTAAAGGCGTAAGGAAGCACCTGAAACAGCCCAACGACCGCCGCAGAGCTCGCAATCGGGCCTGCAGCGCCCCACTCACCAGCCAGCCAGATGCTGATCGGCAGATTCACACACATTGCCGTAATCACACAATAAGCCTGAAATCGCAAACCCCGCGGATCCGTAAGATACATACCCAAGGGAACGTTAACCGAATACATGATCACAAAAACGCTAAAGGCCAAGATTAAGCTCGCGCCGACCAAGATTCTACCGTCGGACAGTATCCCAAATATCCATGAGCTCAACGATGCTACGAGGAGACAACAAAACGACGCTGCGAGCCCGAGCAGCATAGAGATGCGAAGAGGATTTACCATGTCGCCTGTCGATCGCGCACGCGCGAAAAGCGGCCAAAGCGTCATCCCTGCTGCATGTATAAGGGCCAGAATTGCTAGGAAAACTTGAGCAGCGAGAGTGTAGTCCGCTAAATCATTAACGCCAGCTATATGACTCAGAACTAATCGATCCGAGTTGAGCCCGATCGAACCGGCAACCATATTGATCATCATAGGAAGCCCGGAATCCATGATTCGACTTCCTTTTACCTTCAAGTTGAAAAGCAAGCGCCGGAAACCGGCGATGCGACCTCCCAGGATACGCAAAGCGACGATAAGGCTCGCAAGGTGAACCGTGAACTCAGCGATGAAGAAGCAGAGGGGTACGAGCGACCCGATTCCCGGATAGACTTGACTCGTCAGTAGAACGAGAGCCAGCAGAAGTGGCGCCCGCATACCCAAAATCACGATCACTAGCTGGTTCTTCTGCAGTCCGACAAGGATTCGTTCACCGAGTCCGAGCGGGACCGTAGCGGCGAAAACAACTAGGCAGATCGTTGCTATCAGATTACTGCCCTGGCCGGATAAGCCCCCGCCGAGCAACGCGGGCCATCCTACGGACGATCCGATGCAGACCACCGCGACGATCGTGACGGCACTCGAGGTGAGGAGTATTCGGCTGGACGACAGCAAGGCGAGTTTAAGCGACTCGCAATCCTCACCGTCTTGCGCTTGTGCGACGATGTTAATCACTGCCGCGCTAATGCCTAAATCAATAAACGGCAGGAGAGCGGGAATTGTCACCAGAAGGCCATACTGGGCGTAAGCTTCTGCGCCGAAAGCAGTGATGACCTCTCTTGTGGTAAGTAAGCCGACGATACTGGTGGCACCCAAGACGATCATACGTACACAAACGCTCGAGATCACGCTTTTCCACATCTCACCTCCATCGATCATGCGCAAGCGTCCGGAGTTCGGCTGCGCAAAAATCTTGTCAGTGGGTGACAATGGCGCTATCCGCTCATTTCAGTGATCGTCGGTTCCGAAAGAGATGGTAGCGACGCTCGGTACTTCCTCTACAGCTGTCGCTCTCGCGCACGGCGACCGGAGGCCAGCGGCCAATCCCATAGCCCGGAGCCGCCATCTTGACAACGCCCCTCTTGGCCGGGCAACCGGTGCAATGATAAGCCGAAACATGGTTTCCAGGAGAAACAGCAGCCAGGCGATGGTCATACGATGTTCCTTGAAAAGCCACAGTAGGTTACGAGTCGCGAGGTACTGGGTTAGTGCGCCACTCGGCGACTGGCCCGCGACGGCGCCGGTGTCGCAGAGAACGTACTTACCGAGCCGCGACCCGAATTTCCACCCAAAGTCGACGTCTTCGAAGTAGAGAAAATAGTGCTCAGCCATGCCACCGACGCGAGCATAATCTTGACGCCGCAATACACACACGGAGCCGTCGATCCATTCAACTCTTCGCAAGGAACTATTGGGACGCTCCGTCGTCCCACGGTCCAGATGGTATGGAAGCTTTCTCACAGGTGACACCGCACCACCGGCCGACCACACGGTACCGGGGCTCGACAGATCGAGTAGCAGGGGGCCAACCAGACCATTCAACGTGGAGCTGAGCAACGAGGTCCGTAGATTATGGAGGCACTTGCCTTCGAGAACAACATCATGGGTTAACAGCGCCAGCACATCGACTTCTTCAGGCAGTGCCGCAACCCCTGCGTTCATGGCCGAACCGTACCCGGGGTTATTCAGCTGTATCCACCGGACTCCGTCATGCTCGAGGCGAACACCTTTGATCGCCTCCTCGTCGGAACCGTTGTCTACGACGACGATGTTTCCCGGTCGAATTGCTTGAACCGTGACGATATTCGTCAGCAATCGCGACAACGACGACTCCCGATAGTAATGAACCACGACTGCGCCCAGCGACATCAAATATCCCTCGTATCATCATTACCAAACGCGTGGCATCCCGGAGTGCGCGTCCGCACGCCAGCGCGAGACCAACGAACAGCTTCGCTACGCACGAATTTCGTCCAGCAGATCAAGGACCCGTTGACGGGCACTGCTCATACGGTAGTTTCTAAGCTCCGCCGATTTCGGGTCGACCAGCGGCATCGGTTCGATGAGGATCGAATCGAGATCCGACCCGTCTTCTGCGCACACTCTCACGAGTTTTAGCATCGAATCCGGAAAGCCTTCAAAAGAAAAAGCCGTACCAACCACCGGAATGCCACGTGCGAGGGACTCAAGAACCTTGACCTTCATGCCCCCGCCCTTTCTGATGGGAGCTAGCGTAAAGGCCACTCGCTGATAAAATTCATCGACGTCATCGACCGTGCCCATGATCTGGATCCCGGAGGGACGGGTTACTAACGCTTCGGAGCCCCTCCCGGCCACCACAACCTCATAGCCGTTTCGCTGCAACCGGGGGAGCCACTCTTCGCACAGGATCCGGTAGGCGTCCTGATTGGGCCAGTAGTCGAAGCTGGCCAGGAACCCAGCCGTGGTCCGCGTTCGCGGATCGCTTGACCGCACGATCCTGAAATCGTTGTCAGGAAGAGGAGTGGGGAGCCAGTGGGCGTTGATGCCCCGTTCGCGTAAGCAGAGATGGTCGGCCCACCCGGCCGCAGTGACCAGCCCCGCCCGTGCGGATACCCGCCTCTCGCTCCACTTCAGTTGACGAGATTGCAATTTTGCAGTGAGTGATGCGATGCCGTGTCGCTGAACGGCTTCTCTCGCCCCTACCTCGCTCCCCACGTCCATATAGTCCAGCCACAGGCGAGCGCGGCTACGGCGCGCGTACTGGGCATGATACAACGCACAAATCACGACGAGATCAGCTGGGCGGGCTAGAACTTCTCGCCGAAGCGCAGAGTTTCTGGCTCCGGCGGCCGTGGGCATCGGAATATAATGCCTCTTGACCGCACGGACGAGCGAGGGAATGCGACCCAGCACTCCGTGCACTCCTTGCAGTTCCACCGTTCCCAGCGTCCGCCCAGGAAATAAAATTTCGACCGAGGTCGCCACTGAATCGAGAATTTCCGCAATGGCGCACGTGCGAAGATTACCACCATGCCTGACTGCATAAGGGTCGGTTGCACTCAACACAAGAGCAGAGTCCATCACGCGTCTAGTCGCTCCGTTAATCAATGCTGGCCCGTCGGGTGATGCTAGTACCCTTGGCGCAATTCTCCAGAGGGTTCGCAGGGATATCGTTGGCGGATGTTCGAGAAGCCTGCACGCGAATCTTTTCCTGTCTGGCGGTTGCCGCTCCGGTGCCCAGAAGCCCGGCCGCGAGTCCCAGCGCGAGCGTCTTCGGCAAACTAAACAACGACGGCTTCGCCGAAGCAGTGGCTCGCTGTACCATCAACTCTTCGCCGACATCAACGCCCGTGTTCCTCATCGTCTTAAGCTGCTCGACGAGGCTCTTGAAGGTGTCGTGGACCGTGTTAGCGATCCTGGCTGCTTCCGTGGGTGACGACTCGGTTACCGCCGCGTTGAGCACGATCGAGTCCAGCATGTTTTGGGCTGTGATCCGCTTTTCGACCAGCTCGGGAAACTCGCCTGGGCCAAGACAGGCCACGACCTTGCTAGACACCTGGACGTTGCTGACGAGCTGAAGATATGAGTGCGCCGGGAGCAACGCGGTTCGCGAGCCGCCGTATGCCGGGGCCACCGGGTTTTCGCGTCGTCCACCGATGTAAATTGTAGATTTCGCCGTGTACGACGGCAGTCTCACACGAAATGCCGCCGCCATGACCACAACAACGACAAGGCATGCCCACAATAGCGTAAGGTAGCGCTGTAGGAACTGAGCGTAGCGTTCAAGAGCCACCTGCTTCCCCGAACTCTGTTTTAGCACTCAAATGCAGATCATCTGTACAGATCTCATCGGTCCATGCATCGATAATTGGCTGCTTACTGTTACAGACGTGCTCCGAGGTTGATCACAATTCACAAAAGTGCGGGGTAGCTGTGGGTTGATGGGGCCCGACCGGAGACAGTGCAGAAACCCGGTCCATCCCATCACGGTGGTTGCCCGAGGGCGGTAGTACTGCGGGCCCAATCCGGTGGCAGCACAGTGATCCGTGGGAGACCGGGTTCATCGATCCTGTCGGCGACCAGGCGCTGTTGGGACAGGGCGACGGCCGGACCAGCGATACGGCCCGGACATGGCTGTTGAAGCGCAGTGCCACGTTCAACAATGCGATCGAGGTCATCGTGATCGATGCACACGCCGGCTACGCCACCGCCATGCCGCGCCGCGCTGCCCACGCCCGGATCGCAGTGGACCACTTCCGCCTGATCATGCTCGCCAACCGGGCGGTCACCGCCATCCGTCAGTGCATCACCCATGACTGTTCCGCGGCGGCCACGCACTCACCCGGCGGGGGGCCACCGCCGTCT
Source organism: Pseudonocardiales bacterium (assembly GCA_019241525.1). Classification (GTDB taxonomy): domain Bacteria; phylum Actinomycetota; class Actinomycetes; order Mycobacteriales; family Pseudonocardiaceae. Next base: position 3,324 of record JAFAWY010000060.1, on the reverse strand, counting down.
GCTGCTACGCGGCCGTGAACGCCAGTCACAGCGGGCATGGGCGCTGATGTGCAACGGCTGCTTCGACCACGAACCACCGGTCAACTTGATCGCCTGGAGTGCCATAGAGCAACTGCGCGCGTTGTATGCGATCAGAGCTCGGGGCGGGGCAGCGCGACCAGATCAGACAGCGGCTGTGAACGTTCTCAGCTGGTGCGCCGACGCCGCGATCCCGAGCCACCCTGGCGGAGACCATCCGAACCTGGTTGGCTTACGATCGATATGTTTCTGACCACCGATCTCATCAACGCCTGAAGCACTCAAGTCGAAGCGCCTCCCGCGGGTTTCGAAACCGAGACAACTACCACCGCCGAGTACGGTTGAACTGACCCGACAAACACGCCGATTGTCCGCGAGGAACCGACAGCGCCCACTTAGGCTCGACGAGCCGATAACATGGGTTAGGTTTGCCATAGCCTTTGCCCGCCATGCGGTACGGTATCAAAATAGAGGCAATACCATAATCCGCAGGCCGTAAGCCTTCATTTGACAAAATCGTCACTATTGGTTCCTAATTCTTGGCACGACGTCTACTCCAACCGCAACGCGCACCCGCAAAAGACATGAACTAGCCCGCAATCGCCGGATTGCCATCGAGGACACCATTCGTAGATGGTGTTATAATAGGCTGCGACAGTTTCTGAAATGAAGGAAAGGTCTACGAGACCAACGAGAAACTTACCGTGCCGCATCTTGTAAACTTATGGATGCGGAGCGAAGGAGGCATGCGAGTTTATGCAGACAAAAACGTTAAAGCTGTTTGTAGATGCCCACCCAATGGATAACGAGTACCAGGGCGTTTATACGTTTATTAAAGGTTTGTACAGTGCTTTATTGCAAGACTATCCACAGCTCGACATTTATTTTGGCACAACCTACCCCGAGAAATTACAGCGGATATTTCCCCAGGTAAAGTCAGACCACATTTTGCAGTACCGGAAAGTGCAACCCGCGGTCTTGAGATACCTCACAGAAATACCGCAGCTCATGGACAAATACCGGTTCGATTTCGCCCACTTTCATTATATCATTCCACCTAGGCGACATGGCTGCAGGTGCATTGTAACACTGTACGATGTTGTTTTCAATGATTATGCGAAATATTTTCCATTGCTATACCGCAAGAGCAGGCACATCCTATTTGGAGAAAGCGTCAAAAGTGCTGATATAAAGACGACCATATCTGATTACTCACGTGGACGGATTGCCGAACACTATAACATCGATCCGCAGAATATCCATGTGTTGCCGATTGGGGTCGATACTCCGGTCAATTTGAACGGTAAACAAAATGACTTGTCGCAGCTTATTTATACCAAATACGGGATTAATAATTTTATACTTTGCGTTAGCAGGGTGGAGCCGCGAAAAAACCATGAACTGCTACTAAAATCCTACTTAGAGCTGGGCTTATACAAGCGTCAGATATCCTTGGTATTTATCGGGAAAAAGTCCATTGCAGTAAAAAGTCTACGTGCACTCGTCGAGAATTTGAGTGCGAATCAAAAAAAATATATCCATTGGATAGACCAGGTTGCAAACGAAGATTTAAGCGCATTTTACAGCACATGTCGAATTTTTGTGTATCCGTCTATAGCCGAGGGTTTTGGTATGCCACCCCTTGAAGCTGCGATACATGGCGCCCCAGTACTTTGCTCATCAGCGACGGCTATGCAAGATTTCGACTTTTTCGAAACCGGTTTATTTAACCCGGCAAACGGTGAAGAACTTACCCGCAAAATCGAAACCATGCTCACCAATCCGCCAGGTCGCGACTTTTTGGACCAACTGGCGAAAAAAATTCGCGCGACTTATAACTGGCAGCAAAGCAGTAAAGCGTTTTATAATCTTCTGGTTTCGACTTAAAGGTATGATTGACACTGCAGTGGATCACTTATCATGGTCCGCGCCTGGACGGCTGGCCTTGCATCTCCAGCTAACTAGACCATCCGGGTCCTGCACTGCCGACGGCTGGAAAAGACACTACACTTTGCGTGCACGGCTGATCGCCCGTCGCTAGAACAGCGCCGAAACCGCAAAGTAGTTGAGCTCCCTGAAGGTTGCAATGTCCTCGATCAGTTCCAGAGCATTCTCCTCGCGGTTGTACCGGTATGCAGTATAGCCCATCGAACCTAAGAACTCCGTTATCTCGACGCGGTCGCTGGTTCTTTCGATAAGAACAAGCGGGCGGTGTTTGACAAGCGTCTTCCGCATCCCGCGTAAGGCCCGCATCTCGAAGCCCTGAATATCAATTTTAATGAAGTCGGGACTGAGATCTAGACTATCGAGCGTGATTGTCCGCACGGAAATGTTGTCTATCGTGAAAGCTGACCCATGCTTTCGATCGAATTCAGTGCCCCGAATGCCTAACATCGACGCTTCGCCAGTGATTGCTTCGCCGCCTAACCTTGGGACCATTAGCACTTCATCAGTCGATGTATCGGAGAGTCCGACTAGATGAAATTCGAACCGCTGACCAAGAAGCCTTCGGGCAAACCGAAGGTCAGCGGCGAGAGCAGGATTGGGCTCGAATGAGATTATCCGATGCCGCGGACAAAGAGTTCCGAACGAGAGAGCGGATTGCCCGGTATTGCCACCGACATCCACGAACAAGCCGGAGCTACCTGCGAAACGTTTGAAATAGAGAAATTCTTGTTCGTGGACTCTGTGCCGGGCGTAGCTGAGCGCGAAGTGCGCATGCCGCAACTGCCGGTGCACCAACGGACTTCTGACGAGCATCCGTCGCAGCAATGACGACACACTAGGAAGACTACTCCCTGTTTCGCCGAGCGCGATCCAAAATCTTCCAACGCCGCTTAAGCTCCAACTGTTGGCTACTTGGGCCCTTCGAGCGCAGCATAGTTCGGTCCTGCGGACTCTGTCGCGATCGTGGGGCTGAGCACGACGACGCCTGCCCTAGGCTCGACTCCCTGCTGCCCGAGTTTCGCAAACAGGGGCTGCACCTTGCCACCTGCCCATGAGAATCTCATTGGCCTCGATCAGTTCCGTGAGTTGCACGGCATCTCTTGATTTACCGCGCCTGCGTCGATTAGCTCGGACTGACGCCGCGATGACCGTCAACGCGCCGCGCGACGTCCCGCGCCAAGGACAAAAAGAAGATGAGCGCAGTGCTAGTACAGATTAGATCTTGATGGCCCTTGGCGGGCCGCTGGCGGGGGATGAGACTGGGCGTGCGTGTCGCCTGTCGACGTCGACGCTCCATGGTTCGGTTGAGACCGTTGATTAGATTGACGCTGGAGTCTTTGTATTCCGGGTGTTCCCGGG
>JAFAWY010000124.1 GCA_019241525.1 Pseudonocardiales bacterium | reverse complement strand
GAACTCCAACCCGCGGCGCCGTTGCAGCTCGGTGAACGACGGGCGCTGGCTAGCTTTTGTCCAGTTGTGCGCCGCGCTCAGGTCGCAGGACATCGCCTTGAAGCGGCGATCGATCTCTCGGTCGCAGTCGTGCGCGAGCCAGGCCATGGCGTGGATGAGCAACCCGGGGATGCGTAGGGGGTCAGGTGCTTCCCACCAAGCTGGGGTGTCGATCGCTGGTAAGCGCTCGTGTTGGGCGAGGGCAGCTCGGATGGCTCGTTCAGTGATGCGGGCAACTTCGGCGAACAGCCACTCGTGTCGGGTTGGTGTACTGGACGGAAAGTCGTCATCAGCGGCTCGGCACCAGCACGCGTGCAAGGCGCCCGGGCGAGGGCGCAGCCGCTCAGCTGTGGAGGGGATGGTGTCAGCGGTAGTCTGGGCCTGTCGTCCTCGGATGTCGACTGACCCACCGACCCCCGCGCCACCAGCCGGTGGGCGGGGGTCACTCATGCCGGGGTCACCTTCCCGGCTGCGGAGCGGGCCTGACGGGCCTTTGAGCTGGCTAAGGCCAGGCGCTGCATGTGCGCCCGGCGAGCGGCCTGGGCACGACGGATCCGCTCGGCGGGCGTCAAGATGCCCTGGGGATCAACTTCCCGCTCGAAGCGGGCCAGCAGCCCGGCCTGGCCGCGCAGGCCCGTGGGTGCGGGGTCCTCTTTGGACCAGCGGGTGTTGGCAGCGATTTGGGCGCGGAGCTTGCGCTGAGCGCTGGTAAGTGCCATCGGGGCGTGCCCTTCCGGCGCATCCCCCTTGAGGGGGGAGCGCACGGAGAGGTTTCCGCGGAATAGCCTCTACCACTCCCGTCGGCTCCCGCGGGTCCCGCGACTAAGTCGGGCTCGTCCCGTGCTCGGGCGCCGAAAATGTTCACGTTCTGCGATCAGAGGGTAGCATACCGCTCATGCACGCGGTCAGTCTCCGTCCCCACAAAGACCTTCGTGATCAGTACGAGGTGGTAGTGCAAGTCCGCTGCGGACGCTGCAAGAAAGGTAAAATCATCGGCGAGTGCTACGGGGCCAACTCGACGACGCTGTCGGCGTGCTGGAGTGGTGCGTCCGGCGCAGTGGAGTGGCTCGACGAGGCGTCCCGGACCCGACCCTACTCAATCACTGCTTTTTACGAGGCGGTGAGACATTTTAGGGCGTTCGGTACGGGGAGCTGCGTGGCGCACTTCCGGTGCCGATGTGGCGCCGACTACCCAGTCACCGCAGGGAAGCTCGGCGCAGCATTCGCCGCGAAAGCAGCCGAAAAAACGAAGCGTGACCGGGTCATCGTGCTAACGGTAGGGATGCGCGGCTAGAACTCGCCGAGCCCGAGCCGGCGGGCCTCTTCGGCGGCGCGCTCCGACGCGGTGGCCCGGGTGTAGCGGTCGATCATGTCTCGGCGGGTCCAGCCGGCCACTGCCATCAGCCCACCCTCGGAGCCCTCCGCCGAAAGCCAGCGCTGCGCAGCGGTGTGCCGGGTGATGTGGGGATGGAAGTTGGGTATTCCGGCCAGCTCGGCGCGGTGACGTAGCGCGACGTACAAACCGTCATAGGAGAGGCCCTTTCCCCGGTCACCGAGCCAGAGTGGGGGAGTGTCTGCGAGGCGGTGGGCACGGCGCATCCGCAAGTAGCGATCGATCGCGCGGCCGGTCTGCGCGCCGAAGGGCACCGGACGGCCCTTGCCGCCTTTGCCGCGCTGCACCACGGCGATGCCGCGGGTAATGTCCACGTCGGTGGTGCGCATCGCCACCACCTCCCCGGCCCGCACGATGGCCTCCAGCATGAACCGGACGATGGCCTCGTCTCGGCGGTCCCGGAACTCCCGACCGGCGCAGGCCTTGACCAGCGCGCGGCACTGGTCGTCAGTCAGCCGGGGCACCACCTTGACGTCGAGTTTCGGCGGTTTGAGTCCGAGCAGTTCGTCTCGGATGGTCTCGCCTTCGTCGGCGCACCACGCCGAGAACCGGCGCACTGCTAGCTGCCGGGACCGCGCTGTGGCCGGCTCGGCGCCGGACTCCAGCATGGCAGCTACGAAGGCGTTAACAGTCGCCCGGTCCAGTACCGCAGGGACGCCCTGTGCGGCACACCAATCTAGGAACTGCCGCACCCCAGCGATGTAGCTCTTGACCGTCTCAGCGCTCTTGCGCTCGGCGCGCAGATGCACCGTCCAGGACTCCAGTAACACGGCGAGGTCTGGTGTCGCAGGAGGACTGAGCATGGCCGATATCTTGACTTACCACGGCATGCTTGACTGGAACGACCCCCTAAGGGGGACAAAATCCCTGGTCAAGCATCTAGAGCGTAGTTTGCCTCAGTCCAGGTAGTCGCGCAGGACCTGGGAACGGGAGGGGTGGCGCAGCTTGGACATTGTCTTGGACTCGATTTGCCGGATGCGTTCCCGGGTGACCCCGTAGACCTGACCGATCTCATCGAGAGTGCGTGGCTGGCCGTCGGTAAGGCCAAACCGTAGCCGCACTACTCCCGCTTCCCGTTCAGACAGCGTGGCCAGGACGGACTGCAGCTGGTCTTGCAGCAGGGTGAACGACACCGCGTCCACCGCGACCACTGCCTCGGAGTCCTCGATGAAGTCGCCGAGCTGGGAGTCGCCCTCGTCACCGATGGTCTGGTCCAGCGAGATGGGTTCCCGGGCGTATTGCTGTATCTCCAGCACCTTCTCCGGGGTGATGTCCATTTCCTTGGCCAGCTCCTCCGGGGTCGGTTCGCGACCCAGATCCTGGAGCAACTCCCGCTGGATTCGACCCAGCTTGTTGATCACCTCGACCATATGCACCGGAATCCGGATGGTGCGGGCCTGGTCGGCCATTGCCCGGGTGATGGCTTGCCGGATCCACCAGGTGGCATAGGTGGAGAACTTGTACCCTTTGGTGTAGTCGAACTTCTCCACCGCACGGATCAAACCCAGATTGCCTTCCTGGATTAAGTCCAGAAAAGCCATGCCGCGGCCGGTGTAGCGCTTGGCCAGCGAGACAACGAGGCGAAGGTTGGCTTCGAGCAAGTGGTTTTTGGCGCGCTCGCCATCTCGCACAATCCAGCGCAGATCCCGGCGCAGTTGAGGGGAAAGTTTTTCCGTCGATTCCTCAGCCCGGCGCACTCGCTCGGCGGCATAGAGTCCCGCCTCGATACGCTTGGCGAGTTCTACCTCCTCCTCCGCGTTGAGCAGCGCAACCTTGCCGATCTGCTTGAGATAGGCGCGTACCGAATCGGCCGACGCGGTGAGTTCGGCATCCTTGCGGGCTTGGCGCAGCGCCTCGGATTCCTCCTCGTCCCAGACGAAGTCTTCCGCGCCGGGGCCTTCAGCTGCCTCAGGTTCGTCCGCCTCGACGGTGATCTCATCGACCTCAACCTCGACGTCGGCGAGATCCTCAGCGCCTGGACCACCTTCGATGTCGGGAGGTCCATCAAGTTCTAGATCGACCTCCGGCTCGACTCCCGGGTCGAGCCCCGGCTCGAGTGCAGATTCATCTGCTGGCTTGGCGGTGGCGGCGGTTTTGGCGCCTCCCTTCGCGCGGGCAGGAGCTTTGGTGCGGGTTTTCGCACCGGCGCTGCGAGCGCTACGCGGGCGAGTCGTCGTCGCGGTGGCGCTGTCTTTCGCGGTAGGACCGGAGGCGACGGTCAGGTTGTCTTCACTGATTACGCCATTGCGGGAGGAGTTCTTTTCGGTCCCGGAATTCGCGGCGCGACGGGATGCGGGTTCTGCGGCTGCCACGGACGGCCTTTCGGAACAGTCGGTGTTCGGGCGCGGTGCGGAAATCGGGCCCCCGTCGGCGAACATGCAGCTGGAGCCAGTGCCGACAATCACGACGATGCGATCCAGGATGCTCGAGGACGGTGCCACGTTCCAGTGTACGACTCAGCATTGTAACGACGCCTATCGTGCGCGAGGGCGCAGTATCGCGGCAACTACCGCACGCGTCCCTCCGCGGCGGCCGCCGCGGCACCGACGATGCCGGCATCGTTGCGCAATGCAGCCGCCACCACCGGGGTCCGGCACTCCAGAAGATGCACCCACTTATCGGCCTTCTTGCTCACCCCCCCGCCTGCAATGATCAGATCCGGCCACAGCAAGTTTTCTAGAACTTGCAGGTAACGGGATACGCGGACGGCCCAGTCCGCCCAAGACAGTTTTTCATCCTCGCGGGCTGAGGCGGCTGCCCGCACCTCCGCCTCGATGCCGTCGATTTGCAGGTGGCCCAGCTCGGTGTTGGGCACCAACTCCCCATCGACGAACAGTGCGCTGCCGATGCCGGTTCCGAAGGTGAGCAGCAAAACCACGCCATCGGAATCGCGGCCGGCACCGAAGCGCATCTCTGCCAACCCGGCTGCATCGGCGTCGTTGAGTACGACTACGGGTACCTGGCAATACTCGGAGAGCAAGCTTTTGGCGTTGAGGCCCTTCCACGACGGATCCAGATGTGCCGCGGTGTAGGTGATGCCGCGCTTGATAACGCTGGGTAGGGTGACACCCATTGGACCGTGCCACCCGAACTCGCCGGTGATGGTGGCGACCACCTCCGCTACCGCGATCGGGGTAGCCGGCTGCGGGGTGAGGATGCGGACGCGTTCGTCGTCTAAGGACCCGCTGCGTAGGTCGACCGTGCAGCCTTTGATGCCGGACCCGCCGACGTCCACCCCGAATCCGGGTGTCCTGGCCATCCGTGTCCTCTCCTGGGTGCTGCTCAGGGTCAGTCAGGGTTTAACCTGACCAGCCGCCGCCAGGCGACCGTTTGGATGAGACCCTAACCCGGATTGGCTTGCCAGGCTGTGGTCGGATTGGTCGATGCCGAGCGGATATGGCAGCGACATCCAGGACGTCGAACAGTTGCGGGCCACGGCCGTGGCGGTAGCACAGCAGGTGGGTGATTTCGTCCTGCGGATGCGGGCGCAGGGCGCCTGGCAGGTGCAGACCAAAACCAGTGACACCGATGTGGTCACTGCTGCGGACACCGCAGCAGAACGGCTGGCCCGGCGCCTGCTGGGCCAGTGGCGACCAGGCGAACACGTGCTTGGTGAGGAAGAAGGCGGTGCCGGCTCGCCGGCACACGGGTTGTGCTGGGTCGTTGATCCCATCGACGGCACCGTGAATTATCTGTACGGGCTTCCCTGGTACGCCGTGTCGGTAGCGGTGCAACGAGACGGCCAGTCGCTGGCCGCAGCGGTGGGTCAGCCTGCCGCTGGACGGCTGTGGAGCGCAGCACGCGGCTGCGGTGCTGATTGCGACGGGGTCGCCCTGCGCGTCAGTGGGGCTACCCACTTGGAGCTATCGCTGATCGGCACGGGATTTTCCTACCGGTCGGAGCGGCGAGCCCGGCAGGCTGCCATGGTCGCCTGCATGCTGCCGCGAATCAGGGACGTGCGCCGGGCCGGGTCGGCTGCCCTAGATCTGTGCTCGGTGGCCTCGGGTTGGTTGGACGGTTACGTCGAACACGGATTGCACAGCTGGGACTGGGCAGCTGGTTCGTTGATCGCGGCGGAGGCTGGGGCGGTAGTCCGGTTACCGAAGGATGGATCCGATCTGTTGCTTGCCGCCGCACCGGGCATCATGGACTCGCTAGCCGAGCTGCTGGCGGAGTGTGGCGCTGACGCGGTGTGATAGCAGGTCTGACGGGCTCAGCACTTCACCTGACGCGCCTGCCGGATCAGGTCCGGGTTCACGACGGGTATGGCCGGCGGTGGCAGCGCTCCGGATCCCGAGGACAGGTCTGGTTGGGCGGCCAGACCACCGCGAACCGACGACTCAGCCGTCGCCGGGCTGCCGAGCCCGGCCAGGTCGAGCAAGGCGCGGCGCGCGGCGCTGTTGGGACTGACCGCAAGGAACTTGGTACCCAGCGCCAGATCGATGGTTGTGTCCGGGCGATCGTCGCGGACCAGTTCGGCGCAGGGTACCGCCAGACTCAACGTCCGGGCCGCGGCCTGCCCGGCGGCGCCGAAGCGGATCTGCCCGTAGCAGTGCAGATCGAAGCCGGGGAACTGCGGATCGTTCGCCGGCTTGGTGGTCGGGGCGAATCCCAGTTGCGCCAACGTGTCATCGACCATGGTGGCCTCGCCGCGCACCCCGTTGGCGTTGAGTACCTGCACTCGGGTGAACTGAGGCGGCGCAGGTATCACGCCATCCAGGCTGTTACCCGCAAGGCGCTGGTTTGAGCCAAGCGTGCTGGAGGATGCAGCAGTATCCTGACAGCCGCTGGCAGCCTGGTTCAGCACGCTGGTCCACACCAGCACGACAGCAGCGCTGAGCACGACCACCAGTAAGAGGGCAGGCATAGAGCGGCGCTTGCGGTACCCTTCCGCCCGCGTGCCCGTCGAGCCCACCGCAGCCACGCCCCCGCCCTTCCTGGCCCCGCACGCGGCCAGCCCTGCTGGTGAGGGTAGGCGCGGCAGGTGAGCAGCGCAGCGGGCGACGGCGAATCCGGGGCAGGTTCGCCCACTTGGCGGCCCATGGCGACCCGACACGGGAGTGTGACGAGTGTGACACGCCGGCGAAATCTGCGACCAGCGCTGGCCGCGGGGCTATCATCGCCCTTCTGGCGCGGCCGAGGGGCTTAGAGGAGGGGTGCGCGCCGGCCGTACCCGCAGCGTCGAAATGTGACCGACGTCTCGGGCACAAATTGCGGCGTCTATGCGTTTGTGCTGCGGCACGACCCGTACGACTCAGGGGTGGGAATGATGGCGACCGACTACGACGCTCCCCGGCGGAGCGAGGCGGATGAGCTTGTTGAGGACTCGCTGGATGAGCTGAAAGCGAGGCGAAACGAGGCGCAGTCGGGTTCAGTCGACGTCGACGAGTCGGAGTCCGCAGAGAACTTCGAGTTGCCAGGCGCCGACTTGTCCGGCGAGGAGCTGATTGTCCGCGTACTACCCAAGCAGGCCGACGAGTTCACCTGTTCAAGCTGTTTTTTGGTCCATCACCGCAGCCGGTTGGCCGAACAACGCAATGGACGGATGGTGTGCCGGGACTGCGCGGCTTGAGCCGCTAACTTGATCCAGCCGAAGGTTTACGGCTGGAGGAACGTGGCCCGGAGCTCTCCCCGGAGCTGTTCCGGTGAAGTCCATCCGGGTCGGCTGGCAGGAGCGCGACCAGCTTGTCGGCCTGACGGACGCTGAAGATCCAGTAGGGGGTCGGATCTGCTGGATCGGTGACAGGGATCCGTACCACCGATCCGACCCATCCGGTATGGAGCACGAATGCTGCTGGGTCCAGGTCCGGACCCAGCGCGCGGCGCTTGGCGTCTGAATAGATCACTTCGGGCTGTCCCAGCTCGCGCACCGCGATACGGGCCGGGCCCACGCGCAGCTCGTCACCATGCAGCGCGACACGATGCCGTCCCATAAACGCGAGCACCACACCGACTAGCGGCACGATCAGCAGGTACGGCAGCCAAGCACGGACTCCTGGATAGCCCATGTGCACCTCGGCGGCCAGCAAGACCGCTACCCCGAAACCCAACGGCCACCACCACCACGGTACAGCCAAGCGCTCCTCGAACGCCGGCTGAGCGTCAGCTTGCCGGCCGTCTGGGGGTTGACGATCGACCACCCGACCGAGGGTAGTCTCGCCGCCCGTGTGCCCTGAGCGAATTGACCCAGCAGGGGTCGACGCAGGAACTGTTGAGGTCCTGCTGACCCGGCTCGATCCCGAGGTGCCGGTACCCGGCTACGCCTACCCAGACGACGCCGGAGCTGATCTGGTCACCACCCAGGATCTGGTACTCCAGCCGGGGGAGCGCGCCGTGGTAGGGACCGGCATCGCCATTGCGCTGCCTGTGGGGTATGCGGCGTTGGTGCATCCCCGCTCTGGCTTAGCTGCGCGGTCCGGGCTGGGCATCGTCAACGCGCCGGGCACGATCGACGCCGGCTACCGCGGCGAAATACGCGTATGCCTGATCAACCACGATCATCGTGAACCCGTGGTGCTGCAGCGGCTGGATCGGATCGCGCAACTGGTCGTGCAACGGGTCGAACGTGTCGCGTTCCGCGAAATGATGGTGTTACCGGCGGCGCCACGCGCAGCGCGGGGCTACGGCTCTACGGGCGTCACCGGGCGTGCAGACCACAGATTCGCGGTGAGCACCCAGCGGGGCGCGACCACATCGCAGGAAGGATGTTGAGCAGTGTTCGGACGTCGACATCGGGCCCAGTCAAGGGCCCAATCAGGGGCCCAGCCACTGCGCCGCGACGAGGAGACTGAGCCAACCGAGAATGTTGTCGACCAGGAGCCCGATGGTCTCCCGGGCGCCAGCACGTTCGGGCCCTACGACGCTGACGCGCAGCCCGATGACAGGTTGGCCAGGCTCGACCTTGGCTCGCTGCGCCTGCCCGTGCCGGAGGGTGCGCAGCTGCAGATCGAGGTGGAGCCCTCCGGCCCGATCCGGGCGGTGCATCTCACCACCGAACTCGGCCAGATCACGCTGAGTGCGTTCGCCGCCCCGCGCAGCGGTGGGCTGTGGCGTGAAGTGGTCCCGGAACTGGTCACCAAGCTACGAGCCGATGGTGCACAGGTCGGAAAATCAGCCGGCGAGTGGGGCGACGAGGTCGAGGCCGTGACCGAGCATGGCGTGATGCGGTTTCTTGCCGTGGACGGGCCACGGTGGATGCTGCGCGGAGTCGCCGCAGGACCTGCCGATCGGGCTCAGGCTCGGACCGAGCTACTGCGTGATGTCGTCCGGCAGACCGTCGTGGTGCGCGGCGGTGAACCACTTCCCGTGCGCAGCCCATTGCCGCTAGAGCTGCCCGGTGCGCTCGGTGAGCAACTGCGGCAGGCCACCGCCGAACTGGTCAATGCTGCCGCGGAGGGCGGCAGCACTAGTGGCTGAGGGCCCCGCTGTGGGGACCTGACCCCACCGTTGGGCGACATCGGGCGTTGCCTGCGCGGGAATCGGCGCGTATCGGGTTACCCTGACGTTAAGGCGGGTCTGTCGGAACCCGCGATCGCGCCTGGCGGTGTTTGACATGAGCGGTGCGGCTCCCGGCTACTGGCGGAGACTGGTCCGCCATCTCACCAGCGACACGTCCGAACTGGACGCTGAAGACCTGTCCCGTAGGGTTGAGCAGTCGGGTGCGCGGCGAGCCAGCGACTGCCGTTGCGGTCAAGCTGTGACTGTTTTGGGTCGCCTGCGCAGCGTGGAGCATTGTCCCCGGGTGGCCGTGGCAACTTTGGAGGCCGAACTGTTCGACGGCTCCGAGGCGATTACCCTGGTGTGGCTTGGACGGCGGCGGATCCCGGGCATCGAACCCGGTCGCACAATCAAGGCATCGGGTCGGATCGCCGTCCGGGACGGCCGCAAGGTGCTGTACAACCCCTACTACGAGCTGCAGCGGAGTTCATGACTGACCCCTCTCCGGAGCAGGTGACTACGGCGGATTCCCCGCGCTCCCCGCAGCGCACGCCCACCCTGCTGGAACAACTCGGTGGCATCGGCGGCTTAGTCGCGTCTGTGATTCCGGTGGTGGTGTTCGTCGCGGTGAACCCGTTCGCCGGGCTGGTACCGGCGATCTGGGCTGCGCTGGGCGTCGCGATCGCGCTCGGAGTGTGGCGGCTGATCCGGCGAGAGCCTGTGCAGCCAGCCATATCAGGGATTTTCGGGGTGGGGCTGTGCGCCTTCATCGCCTACCGCACTGGTGAGGCACGGGGGTTTTTCCTCTACGGCATCTGGTACAGCCTTATCGCCGGTCTTGCGCTGCTGGTGTCGGTGGTGGTGCGCCGACCCCTGGTAGGTGTGCTGTGGTCGGTGCTCAACGGCTCCGGTTTCGCCTGGCGCACCAACCGTCGGGCCAGATTCGGCTTCGACGTGGCTACGGCGGTCTGGGCGGTGTTCCTGCTGGCGCGTTTTGTCGTGCAGCGCTACCTGTACGACCTGCAGCAGACGGAATGGCTTGGCGTGGCGCGGCTCGCGATGGGATTGCCATTGACGGCGCTGGCCGCTCTGGTCACCATCTGGGCGATCCGGCGCGCCGTGCGGGTGGCCGGCTAGGACTGCCGAGCGTCTAGCGCTGCCCGTACGTCTGGTTCAACTTCTGCCGAGGCGACGAACAGCAGCTCGTCGCCACCTTCGAGGGAATCATCGCCCTGTGGAACGATCACCCGGCCACCTCTGAGGATGGTGACCAACGCGGCGTCGGTGGGTAACCTCAGCTGCCGTACCGGACGCCCAGCCAGCGGGGTGTCCGCGGGCAGCGTGACCTCAACGAGATTGGCCTGCCCCTGTCGCAGGGTCATCAGCCGCACCAGGTCGCCGACGAAGGCGGCCTCTTCAACCATTGCGGCGAGCATGCGCGGTGTCGATACCGCCACGTCCACGCCCCATGCTTCGGTGAACAGCCACTCGTTTCGTGGGTCGTTGACTCGGGCCACTACCCGACGCACCGCGAATTCCGTTTTCGCCAGCAGCGAGACCACGAGGTTGACCTTGTCGTCCCCGGTGGCCGCGATCACCACGTCGGAGTGCTCCAGGCCGGCCTCTTCGAGCGACGCCAACTCGCAGGCGTCAGCGAGGACCCATTCGGCGCCCTCGACGACGTGCGGGTCAAGCTGGTTGGGATCCCGCTCGATGAGCATGACCTGGTGTCCGAAGTCGAGCAGCTCGGCTGCGATGGATCGGCCCACTGCGCCGGCTCCGGCGATGGTTACGCGCATGGCGGCTCCCGGGTCGATAAGGCAAGTGACTCATTCGTGGGGCGGTGCAGTGGACACCGCGGTGGTGACATCGGTGACCGTGCCGGATACCGCCGCGGCGTACACCTGGTCGTCAGCCTGCACCACGGTGTTGTGATCAGGCAGGATCCCGTTACCGAACCGGACAATGAACGCGATCCGCGCGCCGCTGTGTTCCTCCAGCTCGCCGACGGTGCGCCCGGCCCATCCCTCGTGCAGCGGCAGTTGCAGCACTGCGACCGTGCCGGACGGGTCACGCCATGCTGAGGCCACCCCGTCGGGCAGCAGCATCCGTAGGAAGCGGTCCGTGGTCCAGGGCACCGTGGCCACGGTGGGGATGCCAAGCCGTTCGTATACCGCGGCCCGTTTGGGGTCGTAGATCCTGGCAACGACATGTGCGACGCCGAATGTCTCCCGGGCGACCCGGGCAGAGATGATGTTCGAGTTGTCACCGTTGGAGACGGCGGCGAACGCCTCAGCGCGCTCGACGCCGGCTTCGACGAGCACCTGGCGATCAAAGCCGCTGCCGCGAACCTGCTGGCCATGGAACTCGGCGCCGAGTCTGCGGAAAGCCTGCGGATTCTGGTCGATCACCGCCACGTCATGGCCAATGCGTTCCAGCGCCAGCGCGAGACCGGCACCGACCCGGCCACAACCCATGATCACGACATGCACGTGGTCACTCCTGGTCGGGTTGTCAGGGGCTGCCGGGGGATTCGCCTGCAAACCGTAGCGCCGATGCAGGCGCTGTGCTCGCCGGGCTGCCACCCGGCCGTACGCTTTCTGAGTGTCGAAGCTCGCGACTGCGGTGAAACGGATCCTCGTAGGCAGGCCGTTTCGCAGCGAACGGCTCAGTCACACCTTGTTGCCCAAGCGGATCGCGCTGCCGGTCTTCGCCTCGGACGCGCTGTCATCAGTCGCCTACGCCCCCGAGCAGCTATTCCTCATCCTTTCGGTGGCCGGAATTTCGGCCTACGCGTTGGCGCCGTGGGTCGGCCTGGCCGTGTCCGTGGTCATGCTGGTTGTGGTCACCAGCTACCGGCAAAATGTCAGGGCCTATCCCTCCGGTGGTGGGGACTACGAGGTTGCCACGGTCAACCTGGGACGCACCGCGGGACTGGTGGTGGCCAGCGCCTTGCTGGTCGACTATGTCCTCACGGTTGCAGTGTCGATTTCCTCAGCAGCGTCGAATATTGGTTCTGCGCTGCCATTTGTCGCCACGCACAAGGTGGCCTTCGCGGTGGCCGCGATCCTGGTGCTGACGGCGACCAACTTGCGTGGCATCCGGGAATCCGGGACAGCCTTCGCCATTCCAACCTACGCGTTCATGGTGGGGATCGTCGTGATGCTCGGCTGGGGGTTTATCCGCGTATTGCTGCTCGGGCACGAACTGCGCGCTGAGTCCGCCGGGTTCGAATTGCGCGCGGAAGGTAACCAGCTCGTCGGTCTCGCGCTGCTATTTCTCGTCCTGCGGGCGTTCTCATCCGGTTGTGCCGCGCTCACCGGTGTGGAGGCGATCAGCAATGGGGTGCCGGCATTCCGCAAGCCGAAATCGCGTAATGCGGCGACGACGCTGCTACTGCTAGGGACCATCTCGGTCACCATGCTGATGGGTCTGATCACGCTGGCCCGGCTCACCGGGGTGAAGATGGCCGAGGATGTCCCGCGTCAGCTGATCGGCGCACCGTATCGCTACGAGCAGAAGACGTTGATCGCGCAGCTCGCCAAGGCGGTCTTCGATGGTTTTCCGGCAGCGTTCTACTTCATCACCGCGGTGACCGCACTGATCTTGGTGCTGGCAGCGAATACCGCCTTCAACGGTTTCCCGGTATTGGGTTCGATCCTGGCACAAGACCGGTACTTGCCCCGCCAGCTGCATACCCGTGGCGACCGGTTGGCCTTTTCCAACGGCATCATCTTCCTGGCCGGCGCGGCGACCGTCCTGGTGATCGCCTTTGGCGCCGAGGTGAACCGGCTCATCCAGCTCTACATCGTCGGAGTGTTCGTCTCATTCACCTTGAGTCAGACCGGCATGGTGCGGCACTGGAACCGGCTGCTGGCTCAGAAGCCCGACCGGGCAGAGCGCCTCCGGATGCGTCGCTCCCAGGCGATCAACGTGCTGGGATTGGTCATGACCGGCTCCGTACTGGTGGTGGTATTGATCACCAAATTCACCGAGGGTGCCTGGATTGCGATCACCGCGATGGTCGCGATTTTCGCGCTGATGCGGGCGATCCGCCAACACTACGACCGGGTCTCCGCCGAGCTGGTGCCTCAGGACACCGACGCAGTACTGCCATCGCGTAATCACGCGATCGTGCTGGTGTCCACCGTGCACCTGCCGACTTTGCGAGCACTGGCCTACGCCCGCGCGACCCGTCCGGACGTGCTTGAGGCGGTGACCGTCAATGTCGACGAGGCAAGCACCCGGGACTTGGTCGCCCAGTGGGAGGCGCACGAGATCCCTGTCCCGCTCAAAGTGGTCGAGTCACCGTACCGGGAGATCACCAAGCCGGTGGTTGACTACGTCAAGCGAGCCCGCTCCGATAACCCGCGCAGTGTCGTCACGGTCTTCATCCCGGAATATGTCGTGGGCCACTGGTGGGAACAGGTCCTACACAACCAGAGTGCGCTGCGGATCAAAGCCCGCCTGCTGTTCGAGCCGGGAGTGATGGTGACCAGCGTGCCCTGGCAGCTGCGCTCCTCGGCCCGGCTGGCGCAGCGTGAGCAACTGGCCCCGGGCACGGTGCGCTGGGGCATGCGCACCGGTCCTGCCGGCACGGCCGGGGGACGCAGCCCGGCCGAAGGTGCGCCAACCAGCGGTGCCCCGGCGGTCACCTCCCAGCAGCGGTCGGTGGATCGGTCATGACAGGTGCTGGCAGCGAGGTGGAACTGGCGGTCGGGCCAGTGGGCCACGGTGGGTTCTGTGTCGCCCGGCACGAGGGTCGGGTGGTGTTTGTCCGGCACGCTCTGCCCGGCGAGCGGGTCCGCGCTGTGGTGACCGAAGACCGAGGGGGGTCCTACTGCCGGGCCGATGCGGTGGCGGTACTGGATGGCGCCGCGGCACGGGTGTCGCCGCCGTGCCCGTTGTCTGGTCCTGGTGGCTGTGGCGGCTGTGACTTCCAGCACGTCGACCCAGCTGTGCAGCGGCAGCTCAAGGCCCAGGTGGTGGCCGAGCAGCTACGCCGGATCGCCGGGCTCGATGTTGCGGTGACGGTCCAGGAACTGCCCGGTGGCCCGCTGGGCTGGCGGACCCGGACGCGGCTGGCGGTGGATGCCACGGGTCACGCTGGTTTCCGGGCCCACCGCAGCCACACGGTGGTGCCGGTCCCGGTGTGCCCGCTGGCCACGCCCGGCTCGATGGAGCAGGTACTGGCCAGGCGGTGGCGCCCGGGCACGGAGTTGGAGGTGGTCGCCGATGACAGCGGTCAGGTTCATGTCACGCAGCTGCGTCCAGGACGGCCGCCCACCCAGGTGCGCGGTAGTGGGCCCACCGTGCGCTACGCCGCTGGCCGGCGCTGGGAGCTGTCGGCGCGCAGTTTCTGGCAGGTGCATCCGGCCGCTGCTGATGCACTCGCCCATCTGGTAGGGCAGTGGGCGGCCGCGCCGCGTGGGGGCACGGCCTGGGACCTCTACGGTGGCGTGGGGCTATTTGCCTCCGTGCTGGCCGGTCAGGTGGGCCCGACCGGCTCGGTGACCGTCGTGGAAAGCTCTGGGCCAGCTGCCGCTGACGGCGCAGCCGCGCTGGCCGACCTCCCACAAGTGAGCTTTGTTACAGGCCGGGTGGAGCGGGTCCTGGCCGGGTTGCCCGGCCAGCCAGACGTCGTGGTGCTCGACCCTCCGCGGAGTGGGGCCGGCCACCAGGTGGCCGCCGCAGTGACTGCCCGCCGACCTGCTCGTCTAGTCCACCTGGCCTGCGATCCAGCGGCGCTGGCGCGGGACATCGGCGGCTATCTCGAGGGCGGTTACCGACTCCTGGCGCTGCATGCACTCGATGCATTCCCGATGACCCATCACGTCGAATGCGTGGCTGCCCTCGCCCGATGATGCCGCCGTAGACTGGGCGCCCGGCCCATCCGTGAGCCGCTGTCGAGCGTGGGGGAGATCCGGTGACCCTGTTGGAGTCGGTACGCAGCCCCGCCGACCTCAAGCGTCTGGATGCGGCATCGGTGACCAGGCTGGCCACGGAGATCCGCACATTCCTGGTCCAGCAGGTGTCGCGCACCGGGGGTCACCTCGGGCCCAATCTCGGCGCGGTGGAGCTCACCCTGGCGGTGCATCGGGTTTTCGACTCGCCCCGCGACCCGGTGCTGTTCGACACCGGGCACCAAGCGTACGTGCATAAGATCGTCACCGGGCGCGCTGCCGGATTTGACCGGTTGCGCAAGCGAGGCGGCCTGTCCGGCTACCCGTGCCGCGCCGAGAGCGAGCACGACTGGGTGGAATCCAGCCACGCCTCGGCCGCACTGTCCTACGCCGATGGAATGGCCAAAGCGTTCGCCTACAGCGGGCGGCGCCGGCATGTCGTGGTGGTGGTGGGCGATGGTGCGCTGACCGGTGGGATGTGCTGGGAGGCGCTGAACAACATTGCCGCAGGCAAGAACCGTCCCGTGGTCATCGTGGTGAACGACAACGGCCGCTCCTATTCGCCGACCATCGGCGGCTTCGCCGACCACCTTTCCTCGCTGCGGCTGCAGCCGGGTTATGAGTTCGTGCTGCAAACCGGCAAGCATGCCTTGCAACGGACCCCGGTGGTGGGTCGAGCGATCTATGCCGGCCTGCACGCCGCCAAGCGCGGGTTGAAGGATGCGCTGGCGCCGCAGGTTCTCTTCGAGGACCTCGGGTTGAAGTATCTGGGCCCGGTTGATGGGCATGATGTGCGTGCCCTGGAGGCCGCGTTGCGCCGGGCCAAAGACTTCGGGGGCCCGGTGATCGTGCACGCGGTGACCCGCAAGGGCAATGGCTACCCCCCAGCGGAAAACGACGCTGCAGAATTGATGCACCAGGTCAAGGTGATGGATCCGGAGACCGGTACGCCGGTCGCGCCCGCCGGCATTTCCTGGACCAGCGTCTTCACCGAAGAGTTGATCAGACTGGCTGGTGAGCGTCCGGACCTGGTAGCGATCACCGCGGCCATGCCCGGCCCGACCGGCCTGGCCGCCTTCGCCAAGCATTTCCCGGATCGGTGCTTCGACGTCGGGATCGCCGAGCAGCATGCCGTCACTTCCGCAGCGGGGCTGGCACTGGGCGGGTTGCACCCAGTGGTGGCGCTGTACTCGACGTTTCTCAACCGCGCGTTCGATCAACTGCTGATGGACGTGGCGCTGCTGAATGCCCCTGTCACCATCACCCTGGATCGGGCTGGCATCACCGGCGATGACGGCGCCAGCCATAACGGCATGTGGGACCTGTCGGTACTGGGTATCGTGCCGGGGATCCGGGTGGCAGCACCCCGGGACGCCGGCAGCCTCCGCGAGCAGCTGGCCGAAGCCATCGCGGTGAACGACGGACCGACCGCGCTGCGGTTCCCCAAGGGCCCGGTAATCGAGGACGTACCGGCGATAGCCCGCATCGAAGGGGTCGACGTGCTGGCCGAGCCCGCCGCGGGGGATGGGCACGACGTGCTGTTGGTCGGAGTCGGGGCGTTCGCCGCGCTCGCCGTGGTGGCGGCCGGGCGGCTTGCCGATCAGGGCATCGGAGTTACCGTCGTCGACCCTCGATGGGTGCTGCCGGTGCCGGAGGTGCTGGTGCGGATGGCCGCCCGGCACCGGTTGGTGGTCAGCGTTGAGGATGGCGGCCGGCATGGTGGCTTTGGCTGGTCGCTGGCGGCTGCTTTGCGCGATGCCGAGATCGACGTGCCGTTCCGGGATCTCGGTATCCCGCAGCGGTTCCTCGATCATGGCCAGCGTGATGAGGTGCTCGCAGAGTTGGGACTGACCGCTCAGGATGTTGCTCGGGCCGTGACCGGCTGGGCAGCGGAGCTGATCCGGTCGACGGGCGAGAGTCCGGCAATCCACACCCCCGGCGCCACGCCCTAGCATCGCCGGGGTGGGGGTGTGGCACCGTTGAGGGGTGCGCATTCTGATCGTTGAGGATGAGCGGGCGCTGGCCGATGCCGTTGCTCGTGGCCTGCGCCGTGAGGGTATGGCCGTCGATGTGGCCTACGACGGTGACAGCGGCCACGAGAAAGCTGCGGTGACCCGTTATGACGTGGTGGTGCTGGATCGCGATCTGCCTGGCATGTCAGGCGACCGGCTGTGTGCGGAGATCGTGCAATCCGGTGCGGTGACGCGCGTGCTGATGCTCACGGCCAGCGGCACCGTGTCCGATCGGGTCACCGGGCTGTCATTGGGTGCCGATGACTATCTGTCCAAGCCGTTTGCCTTCGTTGAACTGGTCGCCCGGCTGCGGGCGCTGGGCCGCCGTGCCACGCCGGCGGTACCTCCGGTGCTCAGTGCCGGCAATGTGGTGCTCGATCCTTCCCGGCGGACCGTCAGCCGGTCTGGCACGCCGGTGGATCTCACCCGTAAAGAGTTTGGGGTACTGGAAGTGCTGCTCGCCGCCGGTGGTGCAGTGGTGAGCAGCGAGGAGCTGCTGGAGCGGGTATGGGACGAAAACGCCGACCCCTTCACGACCACGGTGCGCGTGACCGTGATGACCTTACGGAAGAAACTCGGTGAGCCGGGCATCATCGAGACCGTGGTGGGGTCCGGCTACCGGGTACCCAGCGCCGGCCTCGCTTCCGGCTGAGCGGTTGGTGAGGCCCCGACGCGGGCCCGGGCTGCGCGCCCGGCTCACCCTGCTCGCCACCGGATTGTCGGCAGCAGTGAGCGCGCTGTTGCTCTGGCTGGGTTGGTTGCTGGTCGGCGGAGTGGTGGCTGCCGTTCCCGATCTGCCGCCGGGCAGCACCGTCAAGGTCGACGGGGTCCCGGTAGCAGCCGATCGCCTCGGGGCAGCGCTGCAGGAGGCTGCCCGGCACCGCGTGCTGCAGGCTGGCTCGGTGGCCTTCCTGCTTGCGGTGATCGCCACCGTGCTGCTGGCGTGGGTGATCACCGGCCAGGTGCTGCGGCCGTTGCACGAGGTGACCGCCACTGCCCGCCGGCTGTCCGCTGAGTCGCTGGACCAGCGGCTGCGGCTGCCTGGGCCGCGGGATGAAGTCGCTGAGCTCGCCGATACCTTCGATGCGATGCTCGACCGGCTGCAGGCGGCCTTCGAGTCCCAACGTCGGTTTGTCGCCAATGCCAGCCACGAGCTGCGCACCCCGCTGGCCGTGGTGCGCACTGAGGTGGATGTCACACTGGCGGATCCCGCAGCAGACCAGGCTGAGCTGCGCCGGATGGCGGCAGTGATCCGTGACGCGACCTTGCGCGCTCAGCAGCTGGTGGATGGCCTGCTGGTGCTGGCGCGGACCGAGGGTGGCGCGCTGCGCGCCCGGGAGCCGGCGGATCTGGCCGGCCTCGCGGATGCGGCGCTGCGCATCGTGGGGCCGGAGATCCGTGACCGGGGCCTGCGGGTGAGCACCCGGATCACACCGGCGCTGACGATGGGTGACCCGGTGGTGCTGGAGCGGGTGGTAGGCAACTTGGTGGAGAACGCGGTACGGCACAACAGTGCCGGTGGCTGGCTGGAGGTCTGCACCGATCGGGCGGGGGGTCAGGTGCGGTTGCTGGTGCGCAACTCTGGGGAGGTGGTCGCTCCGGAGGCGGTGACCGCGCTTTTCGAACCCTTCCACCGCGGCGGGGTGGCCCGCACGTCCCACGATGGCGCTGGCTTGGGCCTGTCCATCGTGCGTGCTGTAGTTAGCGCGCATGGTGGCACGGTGCACGCCGAACCAGTCCCCGGCGGCGGTCTCGCCGTCACTGTCCACCTCCCTGCTGCGTAGGTGGCCCATCAAGTACCGCCAACCCGGGTTGTGAACGCTTAACGACTGCCGCTGAACCGACGGGCCAAAGGTGATTTAGGTGCCGACGCCGATGAGGTCTGCGCCGACATTGTGCCTTACCGGCAAGTTGGTAGTTGTTGACAGCACCTGCGACCGGGGTTGGCGGTACTTGAAAGGCTACCCACCGGCAGACTTGAGGGCGGTGGCGAGCGGGTGCGCGGTGAGCTCGCACTGCCAGCGGCGTGCCCCGCCGGCGACTAGGTGCCGCTCGACCGCGGCCGTGTCGAGAAGTTCGGGCGGCTCCCAGCACAGCCGGCGCACGAGCTCAGGGGCCAGCAGGTTCTGCACCGGTAACCGGTGCTGCTCGGCGATCTCAGCGAGCGTCGCGCGGGCGGCGACCAGCCGGACTGCTGCGGCCGGATCCCGGTCCGACCACCTGTTCACCGGCGGCGGGCTGCCGTTGGGTGCGCGCAGCAGCGGCAGCCCGTCCGCTGGCAGCGCACGGGCAGCCGCCAGTGCGCGCAGCCAGGTTTGGGCGTGGCGGCGCTGCGCTCGGCCACTGAACACTGGACGGGATAGCAGCGCAGCCTCATCCTTCGGGTCAGCCATCGCTGCGTCGATGATCGCGGTATCGGGCAGCACCCGGCCGGGCGCGATGTCGCGCTGCCGGGCCAGCTCGTCGCGGGCGTACCACAGCGCGCGCACCGCAGCCAGTTCCCGCGGCCGGTGGAGGCGATGCATCCCCGAGGTCCGGCGCCACGGGTCGACCCGTGGCGCCGGCGGCCCGGCGGTCCGCACCGCTTCGAACTCTTCTGTGGCCCAGCCCAACTTGCCCTGAGCGTCTAGCTCGGCAGCGATCACCGCTCGTAGCGGCAGCAGCAGTTCCACATCAAGAGCCGCGTAGGTCAGCCATTCGTCGGGCAGCGGCCGGCGCGACCAGTCGGCAGCGCCGTGTCCCTTCAACAGCTGGTAGCCGAGTAGCTGTTCAACCAGCGCCGCCAAACCCACACGTTCCAGCCCGGCAAGCCGGGCGGCCAGTTCGGTATCGAATATCGCAGCGGGCATCAACCCTAGTTCCACCAGGCACGGCAGGTCTTGCGATGCAGCGTGGAGCACCCATTCCAGCGGATTGAGTACTTCAGCGAGCCCGGCCAGGCAATCGAGGGCGATTGGGTCGATGAGTACCGTGCCAGCACCTTCCCGGCGAAGTTGTACCAGGTAGGCACGCTGCCAGTAGCGGTAGCCCGAGGCACGTTCGGTGTCCACGGCTACCGGACCGATGCCCTCGCCCAGGAGCGCGACAGCGGCATCCAAAGCCCTTGCCGAATCGACGACCGGGGGCACCCCGGCAGCCGGCACCAGCAAGGGAACCGGAGTGGTCTCGGTCAGCGGATGACCCCCGCGCGCATCGCCAGGGCGACCATCTGCGCCCGATCGCCGGTGCCGAGCTTGCGCCCGATCCGGGATAGGTGGCTTTTGACGGTCAGCGCGGACAGGTTCAGTGCCTCCCCGATCTCCTTGTTGGACTGCCCGTCAGCGACCAGTTGCAGCACTTCCACCTCACGCCCCGACAACTCGCGTGGTGTGTTATCGGTACCCGCCACCCGCGTACCTGACGCCAGAATCGGCGCGACGGTCGGGTCTGCATAGACCCCACCTTCAAGCACGCGGCGCACGCCGTCGGTGACCACCGAAGCCGACGCTGACTTGAGCAGGTAAGCCTGCGCACCGCTCTGGAATGCCGTGCGCACAGCATGCGGATCATCGGACGAGGCGAGTACCACGATGCGGGTCCAGCCTTGGCCGCGCAGTTCGCCGATCAGATCCAGCCCGCTGCCGTCGGGCAGCGTGAGATCGAGTATCGCCAGGTCGCAAGGACCGGATGCCAGAGCGCGTGTCCTGGCTTCAGCGACCGAAGCGGCCTCGTGTACGGTGACGGCACCCATCGTTACTAAGCGTGAAGCGATCGCTTCACGCAGTAACGGATGGTCGTCGACCACCAATACCGTAAACAGTTCTTCCCGCGGGTGCGGGACCAATGACGCCGGCACAGCGCCGGATGGGGCTGACCTGACGGTCGCGCCGTATCCGACAGCAGCCACGTAGCTACCTCCCTGGAGTCGGTCGTGCCCCCGACCGCACCGGGACCTCGTTCCAGCGACCGCGCCGCCGCTTGAGCGAGGATGGTGTCGTACGGGGCAGACTAGCCCCCCGAGCGGCGTAGCGGGGGGCCCTGCGTGAACCTTCTTGCCGATCTGCCCGTAAAGCCGCCATCGGCGGTCCCTCAATCAGGGGAGAGTGTCCACGCGGACGTAACAGTGATGCAATGCTGGGCGATTTACCCCTTTAACCCCATCCGGTCGCCGCCTGGAGGGTTGAATTACTTGGTGTTGATCAACGGTGTTGATCAACCGATCCGCTTGCCGAGGGTCACCACGCCCACCGGCGGTAGCCCCGCAGCCGCCGCCATAAGTTCGCAGAAAGCGCTGGCATGGGGCGTCAGATGGTCGCTACAAGGCGTCCACGATGCGCGTAGCTCGATGTCGTTGGTCCGCTCAGGCCCGGCGATAGCGCCGAACCGGGTTGAGCTGGTCTGGGTGACGGTGCCGCCCAGCGCGGTATGGTCGGCGCTTGCATTGATCAGAGCGTCGGCGAACCACGACCAGCTGACCGCAGCCAGCAGCGGATCGCCGGCCAGCTCACCGTCGAGTTCAGCGCGGACAAAACCGACCAACCGCATGGTGCCGTTCCACCCGTCTTGGCCCTGGGGGTCGTACAGAAGCACCAGGCGGCCGGTGGTCGGCGCGTGGTCGTCACCAGGAAGTTCCAGTTCCCAGGCATAGGCCCACGGCGCTAGCCGCCGGGGGGCCGGGATCGGTTCAAAACGCAGTTCTGGCCGAGGCTCTACGGCACTGAGCGAGGCTACTGCCTTACGGAAAACTTCCGGAGCGTCCGCCAGATCGACCACAATCATCCACTGTAGGAGGACTGCCGCGAGCAGTCTCGCCGAAACGCCGCTGTCTAGCGGCACCAGTGTTCGGGCGCGAACGACCTTTGGCGCGTTCTGGATGCAGGGTGCTGTTTATCCGGCCCCAATACCCCTCCAGATACCGCGGTCTGCATCCAGCATGCGGGGAAACTGGGGGAGGCCCACGCTGCGTGAGTTAGGCCGTGCAACGATGGTCTACGAGATGTCCAAGACGACTGCACCGGCCACCGCTCGCCGGCTGCTACTTGACGCACCATTTCTGGTCGCCGCGCGGGGTGAGCGCCCAGACCATCCACCGGTGTGGTTCATGAGGCAGGCTGGGCGTTCCCTGCCTGAATATCGTGCTCTTCGGGCCGACCAGCCCATGCTGGCTGCGTGCATGACGCCTGAGCTGGTCTGCGAGATCACGCTGCAACCCGTGCGCAGACACGGGGTCGATGCCGCAATTTTGTTTAGCGACATCATGGTGCCGTTGCACGCCGCGGGTGTCGGGCTGGACATCGTGCCGGGTACGGGCCCGGTGGTGCACACCCCGGTGCGCAGCTCGTCAGAGGTCAAGGCGTTGCCGGTGCTGGATCCCGCCGCCGTCGCGCAGGTGGCCACCGCGGTCCGGATGCTGGTCGCCGAGCTGGGCCAGACACCACTGATCGGATTCGCGGGGGCCCCGTTCACGCTCGCGTCCTACCTCATCGAAGGCGGTCCGAGCCGGCACCACGAACACGCCAAGGCGCTCATGCATGGCGAGCCGGAAACCTGGCACGCGCTGCTGGACCGGCTCGCCGAGCTGACCCTCACCTTCTTGCAGGTGCAGGTGGCTGCCGGGGTAGACGCCGTCCAGTTGTTCGATTCGTGGGCCGGGGCTGTCTCTGAACGGGAGTACCGCCAGTTCATCGCCCCCTACTCGGCGCGGGTCCTGAACAGGCTTGCGGAAGCGGGCGTGCCGCGGATCCACTTCGGGGTGGGCACCGGCGAGCTGCTCGGTGCAATGACTGAGGTCGGCGCGGACGTGATGGGCGTGGATTGGCGCGTCGGGTTGGATGTCGCTGCGCAGCGTGTGCGCGCGGCCCGCCCGCACGGGCCGACCGTGTTGCAGGGCAACCTGGACCCAGCCGTGTTGCTGGCCGGATGGCCAGTCGTCGAGCGTGAGGTGCGCCGGGTGATCGCCGAGGGTCAGGCGGCCGACGCCCACGTGCTCAACTTAGGCCATGGTGTTCTGCCGGAAACCGATCCGCAGATCTTGACTCGAATCGTGGAGCTGGCGCACTCGCTGTGAGCACTACTCGGGTCGCTGTGGTCGGTGGTGGAATCTCCGGGTTGGCTGCGGCATACCGGCTGCGCAGGCTACTCGGCCCGACTGCCGAGATCCTGGTCATTGAGGGTTCCCGGCGGCTTGGTGGTGCGCTACGCACTGTGGAGGTAGGTGGTCTCGCCCTCGACGTAGGAGCCGAGGCCTTCCTGATGCGCCGGCCGGAGGCGGTTCGGCTGGTCGATGAGCTCGGCCTGTGCGGGCAGCTGACGCATCCGACGCCTGCGGCACCCACCGTGCGGGCCGGAGGGCGGACCGTGGCTTTGCCTCTCCGCACCGTGCTGGGTCTGCCCGGTGCTGCGACTGACGTTGCGGGCCTGCTGTCCGAACGCGGGGTCGCACGGGTGGCCGCGGAGCCCACCGTGCCGCTGCGCTGGGAGCCTGGCCAGGATGCCGCGGTCGGGCAGTTGCTGCGCGAGCGGGCCGGTGATGAGCTGGTCGACCGGCTGGTCGACCCGTTGCTCGGCGGGGTATACGCCGGGCGCGCGGATGCCCTTGGGCTGCGCGCGACCCTGCCCGCAGTGGCTGGTGCCTTAGACCGCGGCTCCGGATCGCTGCTGGCCGCGGCCAGCACTGTGCTCGCTTCTAGCGCTTCGGCACCGCGCAGCGTGACGTCGCCGGTGTTCGGCACCCTGCGTGGTGGACTCGCTGGTCTGGTCGATGCGCTGGTGGCTGCCGCAGCAGTCCGGCCGCGACTGGGTCAGCCGGTGCGCGGGCTCAGTCGGATCACGCAGGGTTGGCGCCTGGAACTCGGCGGCGCGCACCGTCCCGAACACATCGATGCCAGTGCGGTGGTGCTGGCCCTGCCGGCGCCCGCGTTACGGCGCCTGCTGGCCGATCCGCTGCCGGCCGCCTCCGCGGCCGCAAGCCGGGTCGAAGTCGCTTCTTGCGCGGTGGTCGGGATCGCCCTCCCGGTAGGTGCTGCGCAGGCTCTACCCCCGTCCTCGGGCGTGCTGGTGGCCGCCTCCGAGGCCCGAGACGAGTCACTGTCGGCCAAGGCGTTCACCTTCTCCGGGCGCAAGTGGGCACATGCTTCGTCTCACGAAGTGGTGCTCCTGCGTGCATCCCTGGGACGCCATGGTGAAGCCCGGCTGTTGCAGCGCGATGACGGCGAGCTGGTAGAGCTGGTCCGGGCCGATCTGGCGGCACTCACTGGTATCACCGAGCGCCCGGTGGACACCGTGGTGGCGCGTTGGGGCGGCGGACTGCCGCAGTACTCGCCAGGACACCTCGACGCCGTCGCGGCTTTGGAGCACGCGGTGGCCGCGGTGCCCGGACTCGCCGTGGCGGGGGCAATGCTGCGCGGTGTGGGGATCCCCGCGTGCATCGGCACCGGCGATGCCGCCGCGGTGCGCATCGCCGCGCATTTGGGTGCGGCAGTACCAGCGGTGGGAGGATGACCTCATGGCACGCCTTGACTATGCCGCGCTGAACTCCACCATCCGCTACACCATGTGGTCGGTCTTTCGGGTTGACCCCGGACGGCTCCCGGCCGACCGTGCCGAGACTGCTGGCGAGGCGCAGCAATACTTCGAAGCACTGGAGGGTAAAGGCGTCGCCGTGCGGGGGGTTTACGATCTCGCCGGCTTGCGCGCCGATGCCGACTGGATGGTCTGGTGGCACGCCGAGGAGATCGAGGTACTCCAGGCTGGATACGCCGATCTGCGCCGCATCACCGCGCTCGGCAGGGCCAGCACGCCAGTGTGGTCCACAGTCGCGCTACACCGGCCAGCGGAGTTCAACAAGAGCCATATCCCTGCCTTTCTGGCGGGCGAGGAGCCCAAGCGGTATGTCTGCGTGTACCCGTTTGTCCGGTCCTACGAGTGGTACCTGTTGCCCGAGACGGAACGCCGCGAATTGCTCGCCGAGCACGGTATGCAGGCCCGCGAGTATCCCGATGTGCGAGCCAATACGGTGGCCTCTTTCGCATTGAGCGACTACGAGTGGATCCTCGCGTTCGAAGCCGATGAGCTGCACCGCATCGTTGACTTGATGCGCGCTCTGCGCGCCAGCCGGGCACGCCGCCATGTCCGTGTGGAGGTGCCCTTTTTCACCGGCCCACGGGTGGCCGTAGCAGAACTGGTTGCTGCGTTGCCCTAGCTAGGCGTGGCCTTTTCGTCGGATTCGTCAGGGACTAGCCGCAGCGAGATCGCGTTAATGCAGTAGCGCTGATCGGTGGGGGTGTCGTAGCCCTCACCATCGAAGACGTGCCCGAGGTGGCTGTGGCAAGTCGCGCAGAGCACCTCGACCCGCCTCATGAACATGCTGCGGTCCTCCCGAAGCAGCACCGCGTCACCTGCCAGGGGGGTGAAGAACGAAGGCCAGCCGCAATGCGATTCAAACTTGTGCTCGCTGCGGAATAGCTCGGCGCCACAGGCCCGGCACTCATAAACACCCTTGGTCTTGGTGTGCTCGTACTCGCCGGTTCCGGGCGGCTCGGTGCCCGCCTGGCGCAACACCGCATATTCCTGCGGAGTGAGCCGCTCGCGCCACTCGGCGTCGGACTTCACGACCTTCGGGGCCGCGCCCTTGACCGGTTCCATACCGGACACGCTACGCGAGCGGTTGCCGCGGCATCATCCCAGCAGGGTGCTGATGGTGAACGTGGCGGCACCCCATATCGTGATCGCCACGCCCAGCAGGATCAGCAGGACCACCAGGACAGCTGTCATCCGCCGTAAACCCTCGGTCCGGTTGGCTGAGTCCGCGAAGTCACTGATGCCCGATAGGTAGCCCTCGACGGTGAAGCTGGGCCGCCGCACGTGCACGCGGGCCAGGTGCTCGGAAAAGGCCTGCACCTCTGGGTCGTCGCGATCCAGCCCGATCAGCTCGTCATCCAGCCGCCGCAGTTCCGGCTCGTCTGGTCGCCCACGTTCGCTGCGCACCACTGTTTCACGGTAGCTTGCCGGTCGTGGGTCGCGGTGACGCGCTGGAACTCAAGGTGCCCGGACCGGCCGGTGAGCGTGCCGTGCGGGTATCAAATCCGGACAAGGTGTATTTCCCGGAACGGGGAATCACCAAGCGGCAGATCGTGGAGTACTACCTCGCGGTGTCCGAGCCGTTGTTGCGCGTCCTTGCCCAACGCCCGGTGACGTTGAAGCGTTACGTGGATGGCGTGACCGGCGAGGCGTTCTACGCCAAGCGCGTGCCGCGGGGCGCCCCGGATTGGGTGGATTCAGTGGAGATCACCTTCCCATCCGGACGCACCGCTCGGCAGATCTGCCCTACCGAGCCTGCTGTGCTTGCCTGGGCGGCGAATCTGGGCACCTTTGACTTCCATCCGTGGCCGGTGCGCCGCCCCCACCTCGATCATCCCGACGAGTTGCGGGTTGACCTCGATCCGCAACCCGGGACTGGCTTCGCCGACGCGGTCGCCGTCGCGGCAGTGTTGCGTGAGGTGCTGGCCGAGGCGGGGCTGGTCGGGTATCCCAAAACGTCCGGCGGTCGGGGGATTCATGTTGCCGTCCGGATCCGCCCAGAGTGGACGTTCGTGCAGGTACGCCGCGCAGTGATTGCGCTTGCTCGGGAAGTGACACGGCGAATCCCGGATCGGGCCACCGCGTCGTGGTGGAAAGAAGAACGCGGCGATCGGGTATTCCTGGATTTCAACCAGGCAGCCCGGGACCGCACGATTGCCTCGGCGTGGTCGGTGCGCGGCACTCCGAGGGCTACCGTGTCGATGCCGTTGACTTGGAATGATCTGGTAGATGTGCACCCGGACGACTTCGACGTATTCACCGCGCCGGCGTTGCTCGTGCAGCGAGGCGATCCCCACGCTGGCGTGGACGACGAATCCTTCGGTGTGGAGATGTTGCTCGACTGGGCTTTGCGCGACGAGCGCGACCACGATCTTGGTGATCTTCCCTATCCTCCTGAGTACCCCAAGATGCCGGGCGAGCCGCTCCGCGTCCAACCCTCCCGCGCTAAGCGGCCTACCAGCTAGAACCTCACTCGATAACGGCGGGGCACGTTTACCACAGCGGTTACTGGCCCGATAACCTACTCTCGTGGCCGAACGCCTGGATGATCTTCGCGCGAGCTTCGTGCGGCACCTGCGCGCAGAGGGCAAAGCGGAGCGCACCCGAAGGCTGTACGCGATGAGCATCAGCATGTTCGCCGACTGGCTCACCGACCGGGGCCGGCCGGCCACCCTAGAGGAGCTGACCCGCTCCGCGATCCGGGAATGGCTGGCTGAACTCGCCGAGACACGGGAAGCGTCCACCGTACGCACCCGGTTCGCCGGTCTGCGGCGGTTTTGCGGATGGTTGCTCGCCGAAGGAGAAATCCCCGCGCACCCCATGAAAGGGTTGACCGCGCCGACGGCCGCGGAGCGGCCAGTGCCTGTACTCGACGATGGCGAACTCGTAGCTTTGATCAAAGCCTGCGCGGGTAAGGACTTCGTGGATCGTCGAGACGAGGCGCTGATCCGGGTGTTGCTCGATTGCGGAGTGCGGGTCTCGGAACTCTGCGGGCTCAAGGTCGCTGATGTGGACCTGGACCGGGAAATGGCTCTGATCACTGGCAAGGCTAATAAAATTCGGCCAATCTACTTTTCCACCCGCACGATCCGCGCTTTGGACCGCTACCTGCGGGAGCGCCGCCGACACCGTTGGGCCCACCTAGAGGCGCTTTGGCTGACCCAGCGCGGCGCGTTATCCACCGACGGCGCGCGGGAACGAATCAAAGCCAGGGCCGAGCAGGCCGGACTCCGCGACCGGATGCACCCGCACCGGTTCAGACACACCTTCGCCCACGATTTTTTGATCAACGGGGGTGGGGAACGGGACCTGATGAGGCTAGCCGGTTGGTCATCCGACGCAATGCTGTCCCGCTATGGAGCCGCCGGCGCGGATGTCCGGGCACGGGAGGCAGCCCGCCGGTTGCGCCGCGGCGACCGGGTCTAGCAGAACTCCGGATCATGGTGTTCGGTCACTGCAGGGATGACTACGCTCAGCGCCAGGACGGTAGCCACAGTTCGGTGTTCGAGTGCTCTGGAGTGATCGAGGCACCGGTGAGGATCGGCCAGAGCCAGACAAAGCTCGCCACCGCAAGGCGATAGCGCATGCCGATCCGATCGTGGACGCCTTAGATCGACTCTCGTCGAGTAAGCAGTCAGGCAGTACTGGCCCGGCTAAGCCGCGCCCGGTAAGCCATCCCATCTCCGTAGGCCCCCACTGTTCGAGCGACGACCTTGTCCGCAGCGGCCGCTGTTTCTCATACGGCAGCAAGGGGCGCTTCTCAAGAGGCTTGATCACCGCTTTGCGACCTGGGTGGGGCTAGTCCACCGTTGCGCCAGTTAGAGACCACCGTGTGTCGGAGGTCGTGTGGTCGCCACGCCAGTGGTGAGGCCACCTCTTCCGGGGGTAAGCGCGCATTGGTCGTGCTTTCTGCCGAACGCGGCCGTAGAGGCTGTCTGAAAGATAGTCCCCTCGTGTGCCTCGGATCAGCACTCCGTGGGCGCCGTCCCGAACTCGGCGAGATCCTGGTGGAGCAGCTCGGTGCGGAGTGGCGCGCAGGGTGCGACTCGGACCTCGGCACCGGGGACGTGCTCGATGCCATTGCTGACCCGGGCATATCGTGCTGGCAGCGGGAAGGTCGGTCTCCCCGTGGCTTGTCTGGATCAATGACCTGAACTGGGTTCGAGAACCGCGACTGTGAGATCGCGTTCATGCGGGGTGTATGCATACGGTGACCATTGGATAGCCCGGCGATGATCGGGCAGGCGCCTCGGCGATCCTGTTCAGCGGGGCCCGTCGTCCGCCAACACTGGGCACGCCGGGGCTATGCTGGGCCATCTTGTCGTGCTTGTTGGGGTCGGCGCATGTTGGATCTGGTGATGGTGCACGATCACGATTACTTGATGTGTCGAAATGGTACGCCATAACAATAAATTTCAAACGGCAGGAGTAGCGACTGGTGAAGGGTAAGAAAATCGACAGGGTGGCCGTTTTGCGAGACTTACAGGCAATCGAAGATGATGATTATGACGGTTTTGTGCGTCTCGTGCAAGCGGCTCGCAACAGGCATGTGACAGTTGACCCCAATTTGCCTGTTTGGCGTAGGGCTCAGCGCATGGGAATCATCGTGGACTGCAATCATGGT
>JAFAWY010000011.1 GCA_019241525.1 Pseudonocardiales bacterium | reverse complement strand
ATGCCGCCGCGAACTCCACCACGTCGCCGACACGCAATCACCCGAACTCGACGACGGGCTAACGCGAAAGTTAGCTGTTATGTCCGGCGCGGTGCTGGCGATCCTGGTGCTGATGATCACTCTGGCTCCGTTGATGGTCATGCCGGGTCTGGTGGTCCTGGACTTGGCCGTCTTGATGAGCCGCCGAGTGCGCGCTGGGAGTCGAAGGTCGCGTGGGCTGGCCTCCATGGCGAGTTGCGGCGCTGGCGCCGTCGGCACAGGCAGCACGTCCCGGCCGGTACTGATGCGGGTGCAGTGGAACCTGCCGTGGCCAGGGTGCGTCCATCGCCGCTGACAAGCCTGATAGCGCCAGCGTCATCGGGTTCCACCGACAACGGCCAGCGCCACCCCGAACACTGTGCGCTGAAACCGCCGGACAAACTCCAATGCCGCATGCGGATCACCCGCTCCCAACCCGGCCAGCAACATCTCGTCAGGCACGCCCTCCGGCGTAGCGCGACGGGGAAAACACACCTCCAATACGCATCACCTGGCGGCTGGAACCACGAATCAACCCGGAAAAAAGCAAACTTTCCAACTATCACCTGCGGAACGGCCCTGGAACCCGATGAAGCTGGACCGCGGCGCCGGTGCCGACAGCAGCGACGACGCATCAATACAGCCTGCCATCGGTGGACGCAACAGTGCCTGTTCGTCTACCGACAGCAGCGACGACGCATCAATACAGCCTGCCATCGGTGGACGCAACTGTGCCTGTTCGTCTCGGTATGGGCCCCTGATCGAGCGCGGTCTACTGGCATGACGACAACGCCTGCGCATAACACCTCTGCCAGGGCACGACCAGTGGGCGTGAGAGCTGACCGTAAGGATTAAGTGATCGCACGTCGCGGCGCAGCGGACCGCGGCACGGCCCCAGATTTGCGACAGTCGTCAGGTGCGGTGGTATCCGGGCTATCGGCACCTCAAGCGGTGGGGACGGTGTTGGCGAGCAGGACGTGTCCGTCGCGGAATCGGACACCGTCGGCGCAGCGGGCCTCGACCTTGCCACCGGCGAACTGGTCGGTGTAGAGCCGGGCCTAAAGCCCGTTGTGAGCCATCACCGCGGCAAGCAGTGCTCAGCAGTAGCGCTCGGTACCGACACGACTGGGGCGGGGTGGTGGATGGAGGCTGCCCGGATCTGAGAAGCTCAGGCCCGGACATCCTGAGGGTGGCATGCATCCGCAAGTGCGGGAGAATTGTTAAGAAGTTAGTATTGGGGGAGTGCTAATGGTGGCGACGGTTCATTTTTCATCGGATTGGTCACAACGGCAGGACGGTGATATTCGAGCTGGTGAACCGTTGCGCATTGAATACGATCCCGACCGGCTGCCGCACTGCCGGTCGTACCGCTATGGCCAGCCTTCCTGGAGTATCGCCGCCTACCTTTGTTTTCATCCCAGTGGCCAGGAGCAATCCGGACGTGTGGCGCCCGTGTCGGAGCCATGGGAAGTCACTGTGCCGAATGATGCCAAAAAGATCGAGCTATGGTTCAACAACACAGACCAAACTGGATGTACCGCTTGGGACAGTCGTTACGGGCAAAACTACTGGCTCGAGGTTGCCTCGGAGTAATACACCTGCTAGCCTTACAGGTTAGCTAAGAATGCCGCGCTGCCTTCATCAAGCTGGCTTATAAACCGGATACTGGTGCACGGATTGCAGACCTAGGTTGATGGTTGCTGCCGCTGTTGCTGAAGTGCATATATACCGTCTGACCGCGTTGGGAGCCGTTGGGCGTCATCCCGATGCCAGCTGCGCTGGACCGGCAGCGCGCACAGTGGAAGCAACGTGGCTGTATCACCTGTGGTGGTCGCTGCCAACTACATTGTAGAGGCATGTTCGCCCTGGTCGGCACCGTGCGGCCCACTGCCGCCCCGGCGCGTCAACTGTGTGCGTGTGAACCAGTGAGTATCGCAGCACATGCGCGCTGAGCTGCCACTATACTACTGATTACACGGCATCGCGGTGCGTGACCGTAGTTCGGAGCAAAGCGCCATGGGCATTGCTGGATGATCTGCGACTACTTAGCTCTGCCCTGATCGACCAGTCGGTTGTAAGTTTCGATCTTTGTAACCTCGACGCTACTTGTTGTAGAGGTTGCTTGAAACAAACGGGAGCCACGCTACAGTCCCGCGGTCTGACTAAGAACTGTGCTGAGGGGGAATGATGGCAGGATCTGTGCACCGCATGACGATCACCCACAACAACGGGCGTCAAGAGATCATTACTGCTAGGCGTTACCGTGCCGATGGCTTGTGGATCATCTTTGAGGATGCGGATAAGCAGGAGATTCTCCGCCTCAACGAGCACGATGTACGAAGCATTCGCCAAGAAGCGGCCTAAGCGGCGTACCGGGACCAATGTGGTCGCCGCCGTGTCCGGATCACGGGCCATGGGGCCGCCAACATGGTCGACGGCGTTCACGGGATCTGGGCACTTCAACGCCGCCGCAGCCGTGCGAATGCTCGCGTCCGGCCACACCGAGGGGTATCAAGGAGTGGCATCAGAAAGGACACCACGATGGGCAGTCCGTGGCGCAATCCGCAGGGGGCATGGGGGCGTTTGTTCCGGGTGCTTCTGCCGCTGTTGGGGCTGCTAGGGGTGCTGTTCAGTGGGGCGATCGTCGCCCTTCCCTACGTCGGTGGTGTGGTCATTGTGGTGGTCTGGTGTGCCTGGCTGTGTTCGGCTGTGCATGTCCTGCAACACCGATCGGACAACCGTCGCCGGGGCGAGCCGTACCCGAACACGCTCATGCGGGACCAGAACCGATTCCCAGCCCGGGAAGGGCAGCGCCCGCAGCTGGCATCCCGACAAGACCATCACAGCCTGCCCAACCTGGACTGGCACGCCGCCCGGGCCCGGTTTGCCCAACTGCGCACCGAGTACGCCCAGTTCGAATGCGACCCGCTGGCAGTATTGCGATTGCCTGCGCTGACTGACGTCTCTGTGGCATCTACCGGCCGGTTCGTCGACGCCTTCGCCGAAGCCCAGGCGCTAGACACCGAGACCGAACCACCGGGGGTGCACTGCGCTCGCTTTGCCGGCGCGGTCGATCAAGCTTGGCGCTGTTGGCACGCTGCCCGCGACGCGGCCGAACGCATCCGGTTGTCCAACATCCCAGCCAACGAGCGCGTCATCGTGCGACGAGCAATCAAGCTGCTCACCATGGCTCGAGAGTCCAACCACGACGCCGAGCGCGCTGCGGCATACGCCAAAGCTCGCATGGAACTGGCCAAACTCGAGCGCAGCGGAACACTTCCGCTGCCACCAGCTGCGACCGTTGCACTCGGTGTTGCCATCCGCAGCCAGTTACCTTCCGGTCGCACCGAGGGCTAAAACCGGGGGCACTGGTGCATTAAGCAATCGGCCATCCAAGCTGATCGCACTTACCCGCCCGACCAAGAGGTGCGTCAACAGCACTCCACAGGTGGGCTGGCGAGGAGGCTGTCCCGACGAGAATGCCGAGGTCATCAGCAATGACGCGGTCGCGTTGATCGCGGGCGTGGGAGGTAGATCAGGGCAGCATGGGGTTGACCGTGTCCCAATCGGCCTATGAGCTCGCGCAGGATGGCTCCGGTCTCCGTCGGAGCGTGTTGCCGGTGTGTCCCCAAGTCGTGCGGGTGCAGATAGGAACGCCGGCTTGGGGCGTGGTTTGTTCATTGCGAGGTGTGGGCACGCCGTGATCGCCAGACCGGACTGGCTGGCCAGACTGGCCAGCGCGGCCTTCCATGCCTCGTAGCGGTAGCTGTTGGAACCGCCGGCCTCGGCGGTGATCAGCAGTCGAGTAGTCGAGTGCGGATAGTCCACCGCCCCCGCGCGTGGCACCAGCGCCGGATCGATGCGACCGCGAACGCGACGTGTCGTGGTCACCCCGACATTGAGACAGCCGGCATCGCGGGAGTCAGGCAGGTGCGGGCACTTCGGAGTTACCCGTCAATTGGAGTCAGATGGTCTGCGTGGAGGACTGATTGCGTAAACGGGGAACGCGGCGCCTCGTCGCGTCCCGGGCATGCGCTTGATGTCCGAGCGTAACCATGCACCTCTATCGCATTGCATTGCCCCTTGTTGTGGTTTAGCTGTCTTCGGGGCACCGGGTGTTCTACCGCTCGTCCCTTTCAAGCCATCCTTGCTGGAGGCAGTACTCATAGACGCTCGCGTCGGTGTCAAGGTTATAACTCCAGTCGCAGACATTGAGTTCGGGATTGAATACCAGCTGGGTGTCCTTAGAGCGTGTCTCACTTGGATTATGGAGTGCTTTCCTGCATGATCGCCGCTCGTGGTGGACGAGTTGTCACGTCGACTGGTGCCCGACGAATTGTGGGCGCTGGTTGAACCGTTGATCCCGCCGGCGAAGACCCGGCCCCAAGGTGGCGGGATGTCCCGGGTCGACGATCGGGTGGTGTTTACCGCGATCGTCTTCGTGCTGACCAGTGGCTGTGCGTGGCGGCATCTCCCGCCCAGCTTCGGGGTCACGGTGCCCACTGCGCACCGGCGGTTTACCGAATGGACCCAGGCCGGTTTGTGGCGGCGGCTACACCAAGCGGTGCTAGACGAACTGGGCAGTCGAGGGCTGATCGACTGGTCGCGAGCCGTCGTGGACGCAGCGAGTGTCCGCGCGAAAAAGGGGCCCACTGACCGGCCCGAATCCCGTGGATCGCGGTAAGCCCGGCTCCAAGATTCACGCGTTGTCCGACCGCGCCGGACTGCCCTTGGCCGTCGGGGTCTCGGCGGCCAACACCCACGACCATCACGCGCTCAAACCCCTGGTCAAGGCCATACCAGCCGTGCGCTCCCGGCGCGGTCCCCGACGCACCCGACCCACCAAGCTCCACGCCGATAAGGCCTACGACGCCACCGAGTTGCGCGGATGGCTGCGCCAGCGAGGAATCGCGCCCCGCATCGCACGCAAAGGCATTGAATCCAGCGACAAACTCGGCAAGCACCGATGGGTGATCGAACGCAGCATCGCCTGGTTGTTCGGCTACCGCCGTCTGACCATCCGTTACGAACGCCACGCCCACCTGTTCTGCGCCTTCCTCACTCTCGCCGCTGTGCTCACCTGCTACAAGAAACTCGCCAAGGCCAAATGAGACATGCTCTTAGTCTCCATCGCGCACCGGTGCAGCGCCGGTCGCAACGATCCGTCGCCGGCATCCGCGAGCTGGTAGAACGAATGGCTGTCGTCCGGATTCGGGAGGTAGTCGCCCGGCTTCATGCCAGTGGTGTTAAACGGCTTCCACGCCCAGGTCGTGCGATCGTTGATGTCGAATGCCATGGTATTTTCTCCCAATCATTCTCCCGGCTCCTGTGACGAAGGATAATTGAGGCGGTGAGACGTGTCATCAGTCGCGGTCGCATCCTGCGGACTGTTGCGAGTTGTCTGAAGTCGTACTACGGCTGACCGCCGTTGGACGATCTTGACAGCAGAATCTGACAGCAACGACGGGCGACACACCCACTCCTTCAGATCCTCACGCACAGAGCCCACCAGGTCACGGACCCTGGCGGACCGTCGGACACCGCTTTGAGAGCGAGAGGCCGTGAGTTCGGCTGCCATCAACCTTTCATATGGTCCCTACATCAAGGCGCAGTTGGCAGCGTATCTGGTACTACCCACGGGCAGGTTGGCGAGGGTCCTGTGTGGATCTTCTCGACCCCATCGCTGCTCGGTCCTCGCAGAGTGATAAGCATTGTCCATGGACACGACCGGCGCAGCAGCGACCAGTGGGATGGACCTACACTGCATTAACCCATGGGAGGTCGCGTTCCTTCGCAAAGATGTCAAGCTCTATGTCGCACATGGCATACAGCTGGAGGATGGCGCCACCGTCGTTGATGTCGGGGCGAACGTTGGAGTCTTCTCTGCCTACGTTCATGAGCTCCTCGGTGGTGCGGCGTCGATTTTTGCATTCGAACCATTGCCGCCGATTTTCGCGATGCTTGAGCGGAACGCGAGAGAGCGATTCGGTGGGCGGGTGACTGCTTTGCCATACGGGCTATCTTCGCGAGAAGATGAAGTCGAGTTCACCTACTTTTCAGCAGCCACGCTTTTGTCTTCCTCGCGGCGCACTGACGAGAACCTCGCGTCAGAACGTGAGCGCATGGCGCGATGGTTTGCACAGTGGGTCGGACAGGGCGGCGCGGGGCCAGTGCTTAGGCGACTACCCACGTTCGTCATAAGACGCATCGCTAAAAGTGCGCTCCGGCGGTTGAAGAAGATGCAGACGTATCGCGTGCGCGTCCGCCCGTTGTCGGCTGTGATTGATGAGCTGGGTATCGAGACGATTGATCTTCTCAAGATCGATGTTGAGGGAGCTGAGATCGACGTCCTGAGTGGCATCGATCAGCGTCATTGGCCCATGATCCGGCAGGCGGCCGTTGAGGTGGATGGTTGGAAGAAGACCTACCCTCTTATAAGGGAGATCTTCGAGTCAAAGGGTTTCCGGGTGCACGCCGAGCAGGACTCCATCCAGGAGGCCGGTGACTTTGGAATGATCTACGCTATAGGGGCTTCAGGCAAGTCCGAAACCTGCTAGGCGCGTCACGTGGACTCATGAGGGACTGGTCACCGGTGAGCGGCGGAGTCCAGGCAGATCTGCTGCGGCGGTTGTCAGAGCTGATCACTGGTCGACGATCTTGACAGCAGAATCTGCGATGCGCCCTGGTCGCCGTCGGGGTCAACGCAGTTCACCACCTACCGCAACGCCACGTGGATGACTGAGCGGATGCCGCCGGCCCTGCACATATGTCATCGAGGTTCTCCGGGGTAGCGACCATGCTCCGGGCTCAGGAGTGGGTTGTGATGCGGAGAATAACGGTGCGAGCTCCGATGGCGACTCCACCCGGGAGGATCCGGTTGGCCCTTCCCCTAGTTGATCGACTGCGTTCAAGAAGGGCGTCGGTATAGGGAGGAACACGCCGGACTACGTATACGCGAATCGTTCAAGCCGGCACCCGGCCTACGAATGACAATTTCCAACTCTGGTGTGAGCTATTCTGCAGTAATCCAGGGAGCGGAGTGGCTTCAGCGATTTAATTCGCGCCGATGGAATACTGTCAAGTTATCCTGCCGAGGAGTTGATCGCGCGAGGTGAAAGGATTTGTCCTGAGTTGGCTAAAGGGATATCGCCGAGTGCTGTACTCATCAACAAAATCCTATGTGGAAGTTTGCCGCAGCCGAAATGCGTGCATGTTTGTTAAACGGGCGGCTGTGCCGTTTCGTCCTGAATAAGACGGATCGAGGAAGAGGATGTGAATTGCTTGCCGAACGGCTGGCCGGTTGGCAGGAGAAATATCCGAGCGTGCGAGTGAAAGGGTGGTGACGCGTGATCAGCCCGCATCGCCTTTCTGGAACACAGCCAGCACGCCCAGCTGCTAGTCGTCGGCAGCCGGAGCCGCGGAGGGATCGCCGGCATGCTCCTGGCCCCACCAGCAGCGCTGTGATCCACCACGCGCGCTGCCCAGTCCTCGTCGCCCGCCCGATCACCGCATACTGATCGGATATGCACGCGGCAGCGGGTAAAATAAGGCTAGAACTGATGACTACCAGAGTTCACATGCCTGCTCCCGAGGCCGAAGTTGACTCGTCGGGGAACAGGGCCGGCGGGGATTTGCCTGCCGATCCCGCCGAGCTGATTGCCCTGTACTACCGGCATGTGCCTGCTGATGAGTTGGTCACCGCTGATTCGGCTGAGCTGGCCGCGGCGGTTCGGTCGCACCTGGCGCTGGCCAACACCCGGGTACCGGGACGCCCGCTTGTCCGGCTGATCAACCCAACAGTCGCTGAGCATGGCTGGCGATCTCCGGACACGGTCGTTCAGATCGTCACCGATGACATGCCCTATTTGGTGGAGTCGGTGGTTGCCGAGCTTGCGCGGATCGATGTCTCGGTGCAGCGACTGGTGCATCCGCTGGTCGTTGTACGCCGCGATCTCACCGGAGCACTGAAGCAGGTACTGACCCAAGCCAGCGTGGACGACCTGCCTGATGATGCCTTGGTCGAGTCCTGGATGTATGTGAACGTTCGTCGCATCACCGACCCCGACCAAGCTCGGCACGTCGAGCAATGGCTGCTTGCCGTGCTCACCGATGTCCGGGAGGTCGACGAGGACACCCCGCGGATGGTCAATACCGCCACGGCCCTCGCTGACCAATTGGAGGCTGCACCACTCCCGCTACCGGCGGGCGAAGTCGCTGAGGGCGTGGCACTGTTGCGCTGGCTGGCCGACGGGCATTTCATCTTTCTCGGCTACCGCCGCTACGAGTTGGTACGGGAATCGACCAATGATGCCGCCGGTGACACGACGCCTGCGTTGCGCGGGATGCTCGGGTCCGGGCTTGGAGTGCTGCGCCGGGACAGCGTGGCCGCCAAAGTCCTGCGTACCGGGTCGGCGCTGGTGGATCCGCTGGCCCGGGAACTGCTCGTGCTCAGCCAGGCCAGTGCGCCCGCCACGGTGTACCGGCCGGTCTACCCCCATTACGTTGGGGTCAAGATCTTTGACGACCAGGGCAGGGTCATTGGTGAGCACCGCTTCTTGGGCGTGCTGTCGATCTCGGCACTGCACGAGGATGTGCTGCGTATCCCCGTGATCGATCGCCGGGTCCGTGAGGTCATTCATCGTGCCGGTGTCTCTACCGATTCCTACTCAGGGCAGCAGATGTTGGAGGTGTTGCAGACCTATCCGCGGGCCGAGCTGTTCTGCACGGATTCCGACTTTCTCTACCAGACCGTGACCGGGGTGCTGTCGCTGGCGCAGCGCCGGGAGCTTCGGCTGTTTTGCCGACGTGATCCATACGGCCGTTTCTTTTCCTGCCTGGTCTACCTGCCGCGTGATCGGTATACCACCGCTGCCCGCCTGGCCATGCAAGACGCGCTGCTGGGCAGCTTGCACGGCACCACCATCGATTACAGTGCGCAGGTCGGTGAATCCGTCCACGCTCGGGTGCACTTCACCGTGCACACCGACCCGAGCGATCCTGCAGTACCCACCGCACCAGATATCCCGTCGATCACCGCACGCCTCGAGCAAGCCGTATGCACCTGGGATGACCGGCTGCTCGACGCTGCTTACGCCGCCAGTCCGGATGGCAGCGCGGCGATCACCGATCTCGCGCGCCGCTACACGGTGACCTTCCCGCAGGCCTACAAAGAGGACTTCGACGCGGCGACCGCGCTGGCCGACATCAGCCGGTTGGAGGAGCTGGCCACGCAAGATGGGCTGGATATGTGCTTCGGGCTCCCCACGAGCACCGAGCCGGGCGAATGGCGGTTCAAGCTGTACCTGGCAGGGCAGCGGATCACCCTGTCTCAGGTGCTGCCGGTACTACAACAGATGGGCGTCGAAGTTGTCGACGAGCGGCCCCA
The DNA here is from genome assembly GCA_019241525.1 of Pseudonocardiales bacterium. GTDB lineage: Bacteria > Actinomycetota > Actinomycetes > Mycobacteriales > Pseudonocardiaceae. The sequence continues at coordinate 4,621 of JAFAWY010000011.1, read as the reverse complement.
CGAAGTAGTGCGCAGCGACGGGGTTGCGTGCTGGATCTACGACATCGGTTTACGGTTGGATGCGCGGCTGCTGTCACAGTGGGCCGATCGGAATGTCGAAGATGTGCAGCGCAGGTTCTGCGACGCGTTCGCGGCTACCTGGCGTGGCGCTTGCGAGCTCGACCAGCTCAACGCCCTGGTGCTGCGCGCCAGCCTGGACTGGCGACAGGTGGCGGTGCTGCGCAGCTACATCCACTACCTGCTTCAGCTGCGCAGCCCTTATAGCCAGCACTACATCGCGGAAATACTGGTCGCGCACAGCGAGATCGCTGCTGCCCTGGTCATTCTTTTCGAAGCCCGCTTTGATCCAGCGGTAGACGCGGCTATCCGAGACAGCAGGCAGCAAGACCTCGCCGCTCAACTCACCATCATGATTGACAATGTGCCCAGTCTGGATGCCGATCGCGTCCTGCGGAACCTGCTGGCCCTGGTATGCGCCACATCGCGCACCAACTATTATGTGCGCGACCGCGGCGACGAAAGCAGCGCCGTTGACTTTCGGCCGTACCTGGCGTTGAAACTGAATTCGGTGGCAATACCGCAGCTGCCCGAGCCGCGACCGGCATTCGAGATTTTTATTTGCTCGCCACGGTTGGAAGCCGTGCACCTGCGCTTTGGACTGATCGCCCGTGGCGGCCTGCGCTGGTCGGACCGCCGCGAGGATTTCCGCACCGAAGCGCTCGGCTTGGCCAAGGCGCAAGAGGTGAAGAACGCCGTGATTGTGCCCGCCGGGGCCAAGGGTGCTTTCGTGGTGAAACGCCCACCTACGCCGAGCGGTGACCCTGGGTGTGACCGGGAAGCCCTCCAAGCGGAAGGTGTCGCCTGCTACCGGATGTTCGTATCCGGGCTTTTAGATCTCACCGACAACCTCGTTCGCGGAAAGAATCAGCATCCCGATCAGGTGGTGTGCCACGACGGCGACGACAATTACCTCGTCGTTGCAGCAGACAAGGGCACTGCCACGTTTTCCGACATCGCTAACGAGATCGCCGAAGCATACGGGTTCTGGCTCGGTGATGCGTTCGCCTCCGGCGGCTCGGCGGGCTACGACCACAAGGCTATGGGCATCACCGCACGTGGTGCGTGGGAAAGCGTCAAGCATCACTTCCATGAGCTTGGGATCGCCACGCAGGTCGAGGATTTCACCGTTGTCGGGATCGGGGATATGTCCGGTGACGTGTTCGGCAACGGAATGCTGTGCTCGCAGCACATCAAGCTGCTCGCGGCATTCGATCACCGGCATATCTTCGTTGATCCCGATCCGGATCCAGGCATCTCTTACCTTGAACGGCGCCGGCTGTTCGAGCTGCCGCGTTCCTCCTGGGACGACTATGACCGCTCGCTGATCAGCACTGGTGGCGGGGTGTGGCCCCGCAGCGCCAAACGAATTGCAGTCAGCGAGCAGATGCGCCAGGCGCTGGGCACCGCCGACGCCATCACTGAGCTATCCCCGCAGGAACTGATCCGTGCCATCCTGCTCAGCCCAGCGCAGCTGCTGTTCAACGGAGGCATCGGCACTTTCGTCAAGGCATCCACGGAAACCCATGCCGAGGTGGCCGACAAAGCCAACGATGCAATCCGGGTGAACGGCGCACAACTACGGGTACGCGTGATCGCTGAAGGTGGCAACCTTGGCCTTACCCAGCGCGGCCGCATCGAATTCGCGCGGGCCGGGGGCTTGGTCAACACAGACGCCATCGACAATTCGGCGGGCGTGGACTGTTCCGACCACGAAGTCAACCTCAAAATCTTGCTGGACCGGCAAGTGACCAACGGGATGCTCAGTCCCGCCGGACGCCGCGCTTTGCTGGTCGAGATGACCGACGAGGTCGCCGGCCTAGTGTTGGCTCATAACGCTGCCCAGAACATCCAATTGGGCGTCAGCCGGGCGCATGCCGTGTCGATGGCATCGGTGCATGCCCGGCTGGTGGCATACCTGCAACAGCGCCACGGGCTGGATCCAGAGCTGGCAGGTCTGCCCACCACCCGGGAGCAGTGGCAGGCGCGGCAGTCCGCAAGCGAGGGCTTGACCTCCCCCGAGCTGTCCACACTCATGGCACACGTCAAGCTGGCCCTGAGTAGCGAGCTGCTGGCCAGCGACTTGCCTGATGCCGAAGTGTTCCGCACGAGGCTGGCTGAGTACTTTCCGGCCACGCTGCGCAGCAGGTTCACCGCAGCGATCCAGGATCATCCGCTACGCAGGCAGATCATCACCAGGTCACTGGTCAACGAAGTTGTCGACCGCGGCGGGATGACCTATGCCTACCGGTTGGACGAAGAGTTGTCCGTCTCCGCTTCTGATGCGGTGCGCGCCTACTTGGTGGCTGCAGCCGTGTTTGACCTGAATGGCACCTGGCAAGCGATCAGCGACCTCGGCAGCGACATACCGTTCGGAGTTGCTGACGCGATGAGGCTGGCGCTACGCAGGCTGCTGGACCGGGCCAGCCGGTGGTTGCTGCTCAACCGGCCGCAACCACTGGTAGTTGATGCCGAAATCAACTGGTTCCGCCCGATCGTTCAGGCGCTCATCCCGCGGCTGCCGGACTGGCTGATCGGCCAAGAGGCCGGCAAGGTCGCGGCTGCCACCGGGCAACTCACCGAGTCCGGGATACCTGATGCGCTGGCGCGGCGGGTGAACACAGGGTTGGCCAGCTTCGGGCTGCTCGACGTGGTCGAGGTCACCAAGCTGATCGATCAAGACGCCGACCAGGTCGCTCAGCTGTACTACACGCTGTCAGCGCACCTGGACATCGACCGGATGCTGGACTTGATCAGTGAGCTACCCCGCGGAGATCGCTGGCATGCACTTGCCCGCCTCGCACTGCGCGACGATCTGTACGCGGTGCTCAGGAAGATCACCCTTGATGCCGGACACGCTGCGGACGGCAAAGCCAGTCCCATGACGACGATCGCGCGCTGGGAGGAACAAAACTCTTTGCGGCTGTCTCGCGCCAGGACGATCCTTACCGAGATTTCTCATGCAGGTGCCCTGGACCTGGCGACCTTATCGGTCGCAGTTCGCACGCTGGCGCGCTTGTGAGTTGGTACAGATTGACGTCCTCATCAGAACCTCGATCTTCGATCTGAACATGCTCGGGCCAGTGCTATTACCGTCACCGCTGAAGCGGGCGACGACCTGATCATCGAAGTAGGCGATGACGAAGTCGGCGGCTGCGGTGCTAGCGGGCCATCGATCCACGGCAATGCGCCCGCTGTTGCAGATGAGGGCGGCGGAGCAGGTGCGGCTGCGGGTTGGGGGCGCATAGAGGTGTTCAGGAGGGGCTGCGGCTGCCTATTCGGCGTGGCGCGGGCTGGGGTGTCGTCGGCTGCCGCTTTCCGGCTGATCGGTTGTCTTGCTGTGCGCTGCGTACCGTGACGGTGTCGAGGGCGTGGAAGGTGGTAGACGGATGCGGGTGCTGACGTGGAATCTGTGGGGTCGCGGTGGCGACTGGCGGCGGCGCCGTGACGCGATCGTCGCGGTGATCGCCGAGTCCGCCCCGGACGTGTGCGGTCTGCAGGAGGTGTGGGACGCCCCGGACGGCAACCTCGCCGCCGATTTGGCCGAGCGGCTGGACTTGCGGTGGTGCTGGGTGTGTGCGCATCCGCCGCGTCCCGAAGACGGGGTAGCGATCGGCAACGCGGTACTGACCAGGTGGCCGATCGTGGCCGTGGAGGAATTGGAGCTGCCCACTGGGGGTCTCGCCGAGCGTCGGGTTGCGGTGTGCGCCCGGGTCGGGGCCCCTACCGGTGTGCTGCCGTTTGTCACCACGCACCTGGCGTACCGGCCCGGTGGTTCGGCGATTCGGCTTGAGCAGGTCCGGGCCCTGGCCGGGTTCGTCGCCGAGCAGGCCGGTGACTGCGCGTATCCGCCGGTGGTGACCGGGGATCTCAACGCCGAACCGACTTCTGACGAGTTGCGCCTGCTCGGCGGCCTGCTCACCGCCCCTGCGGTCCCCGACCTGGTGCTGCTGGACGCATGGCGCTATGCCCCACCGGATGATCCCGGCTTCACCTGGGACCGACGCAACGGATATCAGCAGCACAGTCTCATTCCCGACTCCCGCATCGACTATGTGTTGGTGGGGCTGCCGCAGCACGACCGGGGCCGGATCGAGACCGTCCGGCTAGGCGGCAATGCACCAGTAAACGGCCTGTGGCCATCTGACCACTTCGCGGTCATCGCCGACTTGTCCGACTGACAACGCGCTCTCGCGCACCCGCACGCCATACAGTCGGCAACCACCAGCCCCCCAACCGGTAGACACACTCGATCTCGCTTCCCGGCAGGCTCGCAACCAGACCCTGATTGGTGGAGTCCCAGCGCTGGGCGAATGCTTCCTCATCTGCGTGGGCAGATGACCTGGCGAGCGCGCGCTCAGCGGCATGTGAGGACACCCAGCGGCCGGCCTCTGCGTGCGATGCGGTGGCTTGCTGTCGTTCGAAGCACGCTGCTTTAGCGCACTTTTGATCGTCAGGCCTGGCCATAATGCCCCTCGGTGGCAGCCCATCGATGTATTCGATGCCACGGGGTTAGCGAACCTGGAGGATGATCTTTCCTATAGCGCGGCGCTCGTCGAGCTCG
>JAFAWY010000125.1 GCA_019241525.1 Pseudonocardiales bacterium | reverse complement strand
CCTGGAAACCGCCTACCACCAGGCTCGGGACGGGCACCCGGTGGAACTGGAGCCGGTCGGCACCGCCTTCACCCAGTGGGCGCACCGCTGGGTGGACTACGTGCAAGCCGGTGGCCTCAATGAGGATCTGCAGTACTGGTCTGCCCTATCCCAAAACACCTGTGCCGAATTGCCGGTCAGCCGAACCGGCCCGAACACGGCGAGCTCCGCGCGGACTGTCGTTGTGGGATTGACTCGGGATGAGACCGATGCATTGCTGCACCGGGTACCGGGGGTGTATCGCACCCAGATCAACGATGTGCTGCTCAGCGCAGTAGGGCGGGTCCTGGCGTCCTGGACTGCCCAGGATCGAGTGCTGATCGCCCTCGAAGGGCACGGCCGTGAGGACGTCCTATCCGCGGCGGATCTGTCCCGCACGGTGGGCTGGTTCACGTCCCTGTTCCCGGTGGCACTGAGTATCGAAGCCGCCGGCTGGGGCGAGTTGTTGAAGTCGGTAAAAGAGCAGTTACGTGCCATCCCCCATCGGGGACTCAGTTACGGGGCATTGCGTTACCTAACCCAGGGCAGCGGCCTGAACGATGAACTTTCGCCACAGATCAGCGTGAATTATCTCGGTCAGTGGAGCGCGGGCGAGCCTGGCGGGCTATATCGCGATTGGGTGACTGCTTTGGCGCCCGATGTTGCGCCGGATAGCGTGCGCCCGCACCTGCTGGATGTGATCGGACTCGTTTCCGATGGTCAGCTGCAGCTGAGCTGGACATATTCAGAAAACGTGCACGATGAGGCCACTATCACGCGCCTCGCCGGGGAGATGTGCGCGGCGTTGCGCGAGATTCTGGCGCATTGCGCGGATCCGGACGCGGGTGGCTGCACCCCGTCTGATTTCCCGCTGGCGCGGGTTTCGCAGGGTCAGCTCGACGCGTTGGTCGGAACTGGCCGGGACGTCGAAGACCTCTACCGGTTGACCCCCTTGCAGGCCGGCATGGTTTTCCACAGCCTGCTCGATCCTGCGGCGGCCGCCTATATCGATCAAAGCCAGCTGTGGATCTCGGGAATCAACGATTCGCTGGCCTGGGGTGAGGCTTGGCAGCGGGTGGTGGATCGCACGCCGATCCTGCGCAGCGCGATCGCCTGGGAGGGGATCGATGAGCCGGTGCAGATCGTGTACCGCCAGCGCACCCTGCCGATCACCTACCACGACTGGCGGGGCCTCACTGAGCAGCAACAACACCAGGAACTGGCCCGGATCAGTGCCGCCGAGCGCACCGGAATCGATCTCGGTGCGGCGCCATTGGTGCGGCTGGTCATCGCGAGTGTGTCTGAACACGAGGTCGTGGTGGTGTGCACGCATCACCACGTGATCCTCGACGGTTGGAGCATGGCCGCGGTCTTCGCGGAGGCCTGCGAGCAGTACGCGGCGATCACCCAAGGTCGGGCACCCGAGCTGGTGGCCCGGCGGCCGTTCCGGGACTATCTGGCCTGGCAGGCCGAGCAAGACACGGCCCAGGCCGAGACACATTGGCGCACGGTACTGGCCGGGTTCGAGGCCCGCACTGCGCTGCCCTATGACCGCCCGCCGCGGCAGGCGCACCAGGCGGAGTCCTCGGAATGGATCGATATCGAGCTCGGCGAGCTCGATACGGCCCGGTTGCAGCAGGTTGCCAAGCGCCACGGTCTGACGGTAAACACCGTCGCGCAGGGCGCGTGGGCCTTGCTGCTTTCCCGCTACAGCGGCCAATCCGATGTGGTGTTCGGGAGCACGGTCTCAGGCCGCCCGGCGGAATTGGCCGGGGTGGAAGCAATGGTGGGCATGTTCATCAATACCGTGCCCACCCGGGTGCAGATCGACGAGGACCAGGACGCGGTTTCCTGGTTACGCGAGTTGCAAACTGCGCAGATTGAGTCCCGCCGATTTGACTTCCTCTCCCTGCCGCAGATCCAAACTTACAGCAATCTCCTTCCTGGTGACGCCTTATTCGACACCATGATGGTGTTCGAAAACTACCCCTTTGATTCGGCTGCGGTCGCCGGATCTGGTGTGCACTTACGCAACGTGCAAATCCGGGAGACCACCAATTTCCCATTGAGCGTGCAAGTCTCGTTGAGCCAACGGTTGGGCTTGCGTTTGGCTTATGACCCGCACCTGTTTGACAGGTCAACGGTCGAGCGGATGGCCGCGCATCTGCTGGTCGTGCTTGACGGGATCACCGCCGATCCCAGCCAGCCGCTTGCCCAGCTGCCAGTGTTGACCACCGCGGAGCGAGAGCAGTTGCTGGTTCAGTGGAACGACACGCATCAGGAGGTGCCGGCGGCGACGGTGCCGGTGTTGTTCGCCGCACAGGTCGCTCGTACACCCGACGCGGTGGCGGTCGTGGCCGGGAACGAGCAGCTGTCCTACGCCGCGCTCAACGAGAAGGCGAACCGGTTAGCGCGGCTGCTGATCGGCCGAGGGATAGGACCGGAGCAATTCGTCGGCCTGGCATTACCACGGTCGGCGGACATGATCGTGGCGTTGCTGGCCGTCACTAAAGCGGGTGCCGCCTATCTCCCGATCGACCCGAATCATCCCTCCGCGCGGATCGGATTCGTCTGCACCGACGCTAACCCTGCGGTAGTGCTGTGCGCTCGCGAGACCTCGGGGTGCCTGCCTGTGGATGTCGCCCAGCTGGTGCTCGATGATCCCGAGCTCATCCAGGACCTTATCTCCCACTCCGATGGCGAGATCTCTGATGCCGATCGAGTCATACCGCTGTTGCCTTCTCATGCGGCGTATGCGATTTACACCTCGGGCTCGACCGGAATCCCGAAAGCGGTGGTGGTCGCCCACCAGTGCGTGGTGGATCTGGTGGCGTGGGCGGCAGCAGAGTTCGGGGATTCAGGCTTGTCGCGCGTGCTGGCCTCGACGTCGCTGACCTTCGATGTGTCGGTGTTCGAGATCATCTGCCCGCTGCTGGTCGGCGGCAGTATCGAGCTGGTCCGCGATGTGCTGGCCCTAGGCGAATCCGGGCAGCGAGTGGCGAGTCTGGTCAGCGGGGTGCCCTCCGCGCTGGGGCAGGGCTTGTCTCACGGCCAGGGCACCGTGCGCGCGGACACGGTCGTGCTGGCCGGGGAGGCGCTGCCGACCCGGGTGGCCCGGGAGATCCAGGAAGTCACCGGATGCCGCCGGCTGGCCAACATTTACGGCCCGACTGAGGCCACGGTGTATGCCACCGCCTGGTACCACGACGGCGACACCCCCGTCGACCAGGCGCCGCCAATTGGAGCCCCGATCACCAACACCCAGGTGTTCGTCCTGGATGGGCGGTTGCGACCGGTACCGGTCGGGGTCGTCGGGGAACTCTATCTCGCTGGAGCCGGGCTGGCCCGAGGCTATCTGGGGCGGCCGGGGCTGACTGCTTCCCGATTTGTCGCCAACCCCTACAGTGCACCGGGACAGCGGATGTATCGCACGGGGGACCTGGTGCGCTGGGCCCCGGCGGGGCAGCTCGAGTACCTCGGCCGGGTCGATGACCAGGTCAAAATCCGCGGCTTCCGCATCGAACTGGGCGAGATCGAGGCTACGCTGGCCACCCACCCCGGCATCAGCGAAGTCGTGGTGATCGCCCGAGAAGACCAGCCAGGAACCAAACGCCTCGTCGCTTACCTGGTCCCGGCTGGCCAGGACGCGCCGTCGACTGCGGATTTGCGGGATTACCTCACCCGCACCTTGCCTGACTATATGGTGCCCGCATTGTTTGTCACTCTCGACGAACTGCCCCTGGGCCCGACTGGGAAACTAGATCGAAAAGCACTCCCTGCTCCCGATTCACCCACCGCGCCGGTCGCCGCATACATCGCCCCCCGGACCGAGATTGAGCGCATTCTGGCGGACATCTGGGCGCAGGTACTCGGTGTGGACCGGGTTGGGGTGCAAGACAATTTCTTTGAATTGGGTGGGGACTCGATCCTCAGCATTCAGGTGGTATCGCGGGCCCGAGCAGCCGGTCTGGCAGTCACCACCAGAGATGTGTTCTTCGCCCAATCGGTGGCTGCACTCGCCGCAGGGATCAAATCCGATCCAACACCGGCTGATGACGAGGTGATTGCCGGACCGGCGCCGCTCACCCCGATCCAGCACTGGTTCTTCACCACCCATGGGGCGTTGCAGCATTTCAACCAATCATTCTTCATTGAACTGACCGAGGACCTCGATCAGGACGCCTTATCAGCGGCGGTGGATGCGCTGGTCGCGCACCACCCGGCATTGCGAGCACGTTTCTCCCAGGTCGACGGGGCATGGCAGCAGGACATCGCCCCTGCCAGCGGCGCGGTGCTGGAGCGCTGTGAGCTCTCGGATGTTCCGCCCGACGAGCGACGGCCGGCGATGGAACGGGTGGCGGGGGCCGCCGCGTCCGGTCTGGACATCACCAATGGCCCGGTGTTGCGGGTAGTGCTTTTCGATGCCGGACCAGGTCAGCAGCCTGGGTTGTTCGTCGCTATCCACCATTTGGTGGTCGATGGGGTGTCCTGGCGCATCTTGCTCGACGACCTGGAAATCGCCTACCACCAGGCCCGCGATGGACACCCCGTGGAGCTGGAGCCGGTGGGGACCGCCTTCACCCAGTGGGCACACCGATGGGCGCGCTATTCCCAAACCGGTGCCTTCAATGATGATCTGCAGTACTGGTCGGCGCTGTCCGAGAGCGCGGTAGCCCACGATCTGACAGCTCAGTTGCCAGTCAGCCGAACTGGCATCAATACGGCCGGCTCGGCACGGACCGTGGTGGCGGGATTGAGCCGGGACGAGACCGATGCGCTGTTGCACCGGGTGCCCGGGGTGTATCGCACCCAGATCAACGATGTCCTGCTCAGCGCGGTGGGTCAGGTGCTCGCATCCTGGACCGGCCAAGATCGGGTCCTCATCGCCCTGGAAGGCCATGGCCGGGAAGATGTCCTTCCCAGGGTGGAGCTTTCCCGCACCGTCGGCTGGTTCACCTCTCTGTTCCCGGTGGCCTTGACCATTGAACCCACCAGCTGGGGCGAAGTACTCAAGTCGGTCAAAGAACAGCTACGAGCAATCCCCCATCGCGGGCTCAGTTACGGGGCACTGCGCTACCTCACCTCCGGTAGCGGTCTGGAAGAAGACAATTCTCCACAGATCAGCGTCAACTACCTCGGCCAATGGGGTGCCGCGAACGGGCCTGCTGGGCTTTACCAGCGTTTGGCTGGTGGGTTGGTGCCGGATCACGCGCCGGAAAGTGTTCGTCCGTACCTGCTCGATGTGATCGGGCTTGTTTCTGATGGTCAGCTGCAGCTGAGCTGGACGTACTCAGAAAATGTGCATGATGAGGCCACCATCGAATGGCTGGCTACGCAGACGTGTGAGGCGTTGCGCCAGATCCTGTTGCATTGCGCGGAACCGGACGCGGGTGGATGCACGCCGTCTGATTTCCCGCTAGCGCGAGTGTCGCAGGCTCAACTCGATGCCTTGGTGGGCACCGGCCGGTATGTGGAGGATGTCTACCGGCTGACCCCGTTACAGGCCGGGCTGGTGTTCCACAGCCTGCTCGATCCCGCCGCAGCCGCCTATGTCGACCAAACCCAGGTGCGGATCTCAGGCATTAGTGATCCGCAGGCTTGGGGTGAGGCCTGGCAACGGGTGGTGGATCGCACTCCCATTCTGCGCAGCGCAATCACCTGGACTGGTGTCGACGAGCCGGTGCAGATCGTGCACCGGCGGGCCGTGTTGCCGATCGCTTACCACGACTGGCGGCAGCTTCCCGCGCAGCAGCAGCAGCGCGAGTTGATGCGGATCGGCGCCGCCGAGCGCACGGAGCTAGATCTCGGCGTGCCACCGTTGCTGCGGTTGGTGATCGCCCGCGTGGGCGAGGACGAGATGGTGGTCGTGTGGACCCACCATCATGTGGTCCTCGATGGCTGGAGTTTGGCCGCGGTGTTCGCTGAAGTATGCGAGCAGTACGCGGCGATGGCCTACGGCCGGGCACCCGAGCTGGTGGCCCGGCGCCCATTCCGGGACTACGTGCACTGGCTCTCCGAGCAAGATCATGCCCAGGCCGAGGCGCACTGGCGTGCGGTACTCGCGGGATTTGACTCCCGGACCCCGCTGCCCTATGACCGTGCGCCCCGCCAGGCGCACCACGCAGAGTCCTCGGAATCGATCGACATCCAGCTCGGCGAGCGGGACACGGCTGGGTTACAGCGAGTGGCCCAGCACCATGGCCTGACCGTCAACACGATGGTGCAGGGCGCGTGGGCGTTGCTGCTGTCCCGGTACAGCGGTGTGCGTGATGTGGTGTTCGGAACCACGGTGGCAGGGCGCCCGGCGGAGCTGGCCGGGGTGGACTCGATGGTGGGCATGTTCATCAACACCGTGCCCACCCGCGCGCTCATCCAGGATGACCAGCCGCTGGTGTCGTGGCTGCGCGAGTTGCAAACCGCGCAGATCGAGTCGCGCCGGTTTGATTACCTGTCCCTGGCACAGATCCAGTCCTACGGTGAGCTGCCAGCCGGCGAGACGCTGTTTGACAGCTTGATGATATTCGAGAATTACCCGGTTGATTCGGCCGCAGTCACCGGCGCGGGTCTGCGTGTCCAGGAGGCCCATCTCCGGGAAACCACTAATTTCCCGCTGACTTTGCAGGCTTTCCTTGGTGAGCATTTGGGGTTGCGTCTGGCTTATGACCCGGATTTGTTTGACAGCGCCACGGTCGAGCGGATGGGTCAGCAGCTGTTGGTGTTGTTGGGTGGGATGACCGCTGATCCTGGTCAGCCGGTTGCGCAGCTGCCGGTGTTGACCGCCGCAGAGCGGGAGCAGTTGCTGGTCGAGTGGAACGACACATTCGGGGAGATTCCAGCGGCGACTGTGGCGGTGTTGTTTGCCGCGCAGGTTGCCCGGACGCCGGATGTGGTGGCGGTGGTGGCGGGGGATGGCCAGCTGTCTTATGCCGAGTTGGACGAGCGAGCAAACCGGTTGGCGCGGGTGCTGATCGGGCGCGGGATTGGTCCGGAGCAGTTTGTGGGGTTGGCGTTGCCGCGGTCGGTGGACATGGTGGTGGCGTTGTGGGCGGTGGTCAAGGCGGGGGCGGCGTATGTGCCGATTGACCCGAAGCATCCCGCGGCGCGGATCGGGTTCATCTGTGCTGACGCCAATCCGGCCGTGGTGTTGTGTGCCGCAGAGACTTCTGGTTGTTTACCGGCGGATGTGACGCGCCTGGTGATCGATGATCCCGGGACCGTGGCACAAATCGCTACGCAGTCCGGCGCTGAGATCATGGATGCCGATCGGGTGGCGCCGCTGGTGCCGTCTCATGCGGTGTATGCGATTTACACCTCGGGCTCGACCGGTATCCCGAAAGCCGTGGTGGTCTCCCACCACAGTGTGGCCGACCTGGCCGCCTGGGCGGCGGAGGAGTTCGGGGCCTCGGGATTGTCCCGGGTGCTGGCCTCGACGTCGCTGACTTTCGATGTGTCGGTGTTCGAGATCGTCTGCCCGTTGCTGGCCGGCGGCAGTATCGAGCTGGTCGGTGACGTGCTGGCCCTGGGTGAGCCCGGACACCGGGTGGCAAGCCTGGTCAGCGGGGTGCCCACGGCGCTGGCATCGGGCCTGGCCCACGGTGACGGCACCGTGCGCGCCGACACCGTCGTGCTGGCGGGCGAGGCTTTGCCGGCCCGGGTGGCCCGCGACATCCAGGAAGCCACCGGATGCCGCCGCATCAGCAACATTTACGGCCCGACCGAGGCCACGGTGTATGCCACCGCGTGGTATCACGACGGCGACACCCCGATCGAGCAGGCCCCGCCGATCGGTGCGCCGATCACCAACACCCAGGTGTATGTGCTGGATGACCGGCTACGGCCGGTGCCGGTCGGAGCGGTCGGGGAACTGTACCTGGCCGGCGCTGGGTTGGCGCGGGGCTACCTGCGGCGGCCGGGGTTGACCGCGTCCCGGTTTGTACCCAACCCGTTTGGGGCGCCCGGGCAGCGGATGTATCGCACCGGGGATCTGGTGCGCTGGACCCCCGCCGGCGAGCTGGACTACCTGGGCCGGGTCGATGACCAGGTCAAGATCCGGGGCTTCCGCATCGAACTGGGTGAGATCGAGGCCGCGCTGGCCACTCATCCAGCCATTAGCGAGGCCGTGGTGGTGGCCCGCGAGGACCAGCCGGGGACCAAGCGTTTGGTGGCCTACCTGGTCCCCACCGGCCAAGACGCGCCGTCGACTGCGGAGTTGCGGGCGCATCTGGGCCAGACCCTGCCCGACTATATGGTGCCGGCCCTGTTTGTCACTCTCGACGAGCTGCCTTTGGGCCCGACGGGGAAGCTGGACCGCAAAGCCCTGCCCGCCCCCGATCAATCCATTACACCAGAAGCTGCATATATCGCTCCACGGACTGACACCGAGCGTATTCTGGCCGAGATCTGGGCGCAGGTACTCGGGGTGGACCGGGTTGGTGTCGAGGATAATTTCTTCGAATTGGGTGGGGACTCGATCCTGAGTATTCAGGTGGTGTCGAGGGCGCGGGCGGCGGGTGTGCCGGTGACCACCAAAGAGGTGTTTTTCGCCCAGACGGTGGCCGCATTGGCCGCTGGGGTGAAAGCAGATGCGGCAGCCGTTGATGACGAGGTGATTGCCGGTCCGGCGCCGCTGACCCCGATCCAGCACTGGTTCTTCGCAACCTACGGGCCGTTAGCGCATTTCAACCAGTCCGTTGCGATTGAGTTGGCCGAAGATTTCGATTATGACGCGTTAGCCGTCGCGGTGGATGCGGTGGCGGCACACCATCCGGCATTGCGGACCCATTTTGCCCAACACGACGGTCAATGGCGCCAAGACATCACCCCCACCAGCGCTGTGGCGTTGGAACGCTGCGAGCTGCCGGATGTTTCGCCGGATGAGCGTCGGGCGGTTGTGCAGCGGGCGGCACTGGCCGCTGCGTCCAGTCTGGACATCGTGAACGGTCCGCTGGTGCGGGTGTTGTTGTTCGATTTCGGATCGGGTCAGCGGCCGTGGTTGTTCGTCGCTGCCCACCACCTGGTGACCGACGGGGTGTCGTGGCGGATCCTGCTCGGTGACCTGGAAACCGCCTACCACCAGGCTCGGGACGGGCACCCGGTGGAACTGGAGCCGGTCGGCACCGCCTTCACCCAGTGGGCGCACCGCTGGGTGGACTACGTGCAAGCCGGTGG
>JAFAWY010000109.1 GCA_019241525.1 Pseudonocardiales bacterium | reverse complement strand
AGCCGGTGTCGGGGGGATCTAGTTGTGTGCGTCTGGAGTGGACCGGGTGGTCGGTGACCAAGCAATCGCGCCGCTGCTGGGGGCCAAGCCTGGGTTGCGTGGCTCTCGTGACGCTTCCGGTGGGGGTCAGCCGCGAAAACGGAGGGTGATCAGCAGGCTGATCAGTGCGACCGCGCTGGCCAGAAGTATCGCTGCGCTGGGATTGCCGAAGTTGAGCGTCCATCCCAGTCCGAACCGGCGCGGAACCAGCAGCGCGTGGTCTTGGCGGTTGATGTAGAACAGGCCACCCCGCCAATACTTGTCGTCGTCCCGGTGGGTCAGGCCGGTGTCTTCCTCGCCGTCATCTCGCTCGCGGTTGTTTTTGGCCAGGATCACGACGGCCACCACGACGGCGGCCAGGATCGGGAGCACGACCACTAGCGGCGCCCACGAAGTGACCGTCCCGGTCCACATCAGCAGCGATGATCCCAGCATCCCCACGTCGATCGTCGCGACCAGCCCGAGCAGCGCCTTGGCTCCCAGTGACATGTATTGGCGGTGCCAGCGCGCGGAGCTGACCGGGTGCGCGGGGTCGATGTCGGGCCGGCTGCGAAAGAAGATGGCCGCCGCGATACCCACGAGCAGCGCGGTCACCCCGATCTGCACGAACACCAGGGAGAACGCGGTGGCGACCGATTTGGCGGCCAACCGGTTGGGCACGCCGTTTGCGCCGTAATGCACGGCGAGCATCTCGGGCATCGACGGATAGCTGATCACGCCGATCACCACCGTGGCGACCGTGACGATCAGCGCCGGTGCCAGCCACAGCCAGGGAAACCGCGGTGGATCGGTCCGCAGTTCGGTGTCCACCGCGATGCCTTGGCGGAGGCCCTCGTACCAGCTCCCGGCGACCTTGGCAGCTCGGATCTCATGGTTGGCCAGCAAGAAGCAGCCGTACCAGACGCCGAGGAGCACCAGCACCGACAACGGCAGCAGCAACGTTTGGCCGGTCACGCGGTAGAGGACGACGCCAACCCCGGCGGCGGCGATTCCACTGACGCCTACCCGCCATCGGTAGAGGCGGATCTGGCGGGCCACGGTCGGGTCGTCGGCGCGCTGGGCCGGTACCCGAACCCCAAAAGGCACGGTCGGACTGGTGATCGAGGGCAGCACCAGGGCCAGGACGAGCATCAGTGCTGACAACCCGCAGCTCAGGGCAAGGGCAACGGTCATGGCGTGTCCTCTGGCTGCGTGGTACCGAATGAATCGAGCACCCACCGACAGGTCTGGAGAACCTCCTCGGCCGATAATCCTTTGGCGACGGCCTCGGCCAGCAGGGTCCGTGCCCGCGCGGTCCACTCCGCGCGAAACGGCGAGTCCGCGACCGTCGGGGTCACCACCGCGCCGGTCTTGCGGTTGAGCCGGATCAGGCCCTGCTGGCGCAGCAGGTCGTAGGCTTTGTTCACGGTGTGGAAGTTGATCCCGAAGTCCGCGGCGAGTGCCCTGGTGGCCGGCAACGCGCTGCCCTCGGTCAACACGCCGTCGGCGATCGCCTCCACGATCCGGTCCCGAAGCTGCTGGTAGATCGGCACCTCGCTGGCCAGGTCGACGTTGAGGATCATGAAGTCCACCCCCGCCTATACTCTATAAGTTATAGAACAAACTGCGACCTGTGCAACGCCGAACGTGGACGATCTCACCCGTCCGCCTACGCACACCCCGCGCCGGAAGGCTTCGCGCATGACCGATGTCCCTGCCGGTTCCCGCTGGGATGACGTCCTGCGTGAGTACATCCTGGACTGGGACCAGGTGCTGGCAAATCCGGATCCGCGCGGCACCGCGCTGGAGTTCGCCCGCTCGGTGTTTCGCCACGCCTGCGCAGTGTGCGCGTGGGATCCAGGCCTCGCCGCCAGCGCCGACGGCATACCGCCACCCATGAGATGAAAGATCCGTGCGGGCGGGCGATCTGACCGAACCAGGTCAAACACCGCTTGCCTCGGCTTCGCATAATGCCTCAGCGCCGGTCGTCGAGTTTGATGCCTTCAAGGCGCAACTTGGCGTAGCAACCTGAAGAGGTGATTCCGTCCGGCGCCGGCACGTTGAACACCACCTGCCGCCAGGGGCGGCGAACCCGTCGCCATTCCGCCAAAGCCATGGGCCCCAATGCGCTCGGAATGCGTGGACCGGGCATATTCGGCGCGGGTTCGAGGATGCGTCAGCTTGTGCGGCGTCTGCGCAGGAAGGGGTCTTGGAGCGCTGGGGGCAGGTAGCCGTTGTCGGCGCGGGCGAGGGTGACTCCGGGTGCAACGATGTCGTCGATGGCGTCCAGCACGTCGGTGCTCAGGGTGACGTCGAGGGCGCCGAGTTGGGATTCCAGCTGTTCCATCGTGCGCGGTCCGATGATCGGTGCGGTCACCGCGGGGTGCGCCAGCACGAAGGCCAATGCCAGGTGGATCAGCGACAGCCCAGCGTTCTCAGCCAGCACCGCCAGCGCCTCAGCAGCTTCCAGCTTGCGCTGATTGTCCGGATCGGACAGGTCGTAGCGGGCCGGCAGGCGCTCGGCGCGACTGGAGGTCGGTGCCGGGCGCCCCTTGCGGTAGCGACCGGTCAGCCACCCACCGGCCAGCGGGCTCACGACAGCACACCCATCCCGTAGCGTTGGGCCACCGGCAGCACGTCCGACTCGATGCCGCGCACCAGCATCGAATATGGCGGCTGCTCGGTGACGAACTGACCCAACGCCCGATCCCGCGCCGTCCACTGCGCCTCGACGATCTCCGGGGCGGGGAACGTTGAGGAACCAAACGCGCGGATTTTGCCTTGGCGCTGCAGGTCGGTCAGCGCCGAGAGGGTCTCCTCCACCGCGGTGTCCGGGTCCGGCCGGTGCACCTGGTACAGGTCGATCCAGTCCGTATCGAGACGGCGCAGGCTGTTGTCCAGTTCCTGGATGATCCAGCGCCGCGAGTTGCCGCGCTTGTTCGGATCGCCGCCGGGTTGGCCCATCACCACGTCCATGGCGAAGTGGACCTTCGTCGCCAGGATCACCTCGTCGCGCCGGCCGTTCGCGAGCGCTTTGCCGACAATGACCTCCGACTCGCCCTGGGAGTACACATCGGCAATGTCGATGAAGTTGATTCCGGCATCCAGCGCGCGGTGAATAATTTTGATCGAGGTGCCATGGTCCGGTTCGCCCCACGCACCGAACATCATCGCTCCCAAGCACAGCGGGCTGACCCGCATACCGGTACGACCAAGGCTGCGATAATCCATACCTCGACCGTAATCGCGGGAGATCCCGCCCGCCGTCCCGGATGCCGGATCCTCCCGGGACGGCGGAGGCGTGGGATCCTCCGAGGATGATCCACGCTTGGGGCGGGTTTCTTCCAAGTCATGGCCCCCTCCGGATGCCACATGCGCGATGAGTAGAGGCATCCGGGTCCGGGACGGTTCGCCTGTCCCGAGTCGACCTCCCGGCCTGCGGTGCCACACCCACTCGAGGGCAATGCTGACACGGCGCTAAGAGACGCCCCGGAAGGCATTGTTTTGCCGCTGACGACGCGGTGAACGCCGGGCAGTAGCGGCTACGACTACGGATGCGTCGCAGCCGGTGTTGTCTTCGTAGCTTGCCGAGTGGGTGAGGCCCGGCGGACACCGGCGGTGTGCAGGAGACGTTTGACGCTGCGGAGGCTCACGCCGTGGGTCGTGGCGAGAGAAGCGGCGGTGGCACCGTTGCGGTAGGCGGTGATCAGCTCGGCGATGTCGCGCTCATGGAGGCGGTCGCGCAGGCTCCATGGAGGTTCGCGCTCGAGCTTGGGGCACGCACAGGATTGGTGAGAGCCGCGGTGCAGCAAAGCCGCAGGTCAACAGCTTGGACTGAGTGCGAGTAAACGGCAAGTACCTCCACTGAGAACGCCCTCGGGCCTCTGAGCTGGGCGTTTATGCTTCTCCGGTGTGCGAGTCCCCTCTCTTCTCGCACGGACGTTGAGCCGCGTCGCATCGGCTCGCAGGGGACGGTTTCCGCTCATGCCGATGTGCGTGCGTTCTGTCCCAATGTCGGATCACCGGGTTGTTGGCCGGCCACGGAATATTGCGAGGAGGACTGGCCCGAGCCCTTGTCGGTGACCAAGCGATCGCGCCGCTGCTGGGGGCCAAGTCCGGCGTGCGTGGCCCTGGTGATGCTGCCGATGGGGGTCAGCCGCCAAAACGGAGGGTGATCAGCAGGCTGATCAGCGCGACCACGCCGGCCAGGAGCATCGTTGCGCGGGGATTGCCGAAGTTGAGCGTCCATCCCAGTCCGAACCGGCGCGGGACCAGCAGCGCGTGGTCTTGGCGGTTGAGGTAGAACAGGCCACCTCGCCAATACTTGTCGTCGTCTAGGTGGGTCAGGCCGGTGTCCTTTTCGCCGTCATCTCGCTCGCGGTTGTTTTTGGCCAGGATGACGACGGCCACCACGACGGCGGCCAGGATCGGGAGCACGACCACCAGCGGCGCCCACGAAGTGATCGTCCCGGTCCACATCAGCAGCGAGGATCCCAGCATCCCGGCGTCGATCATCGCGACCAGCCCGAGCAGTGCCTTGGCTGCCAGTGACATGTACTGGCGGTGCCAGCGCGCGGAGCTGACCGGGTGCGCCGGGTCGATGTCGGGCCGGCTGCGGAAAAAGATGGCCGCGGCGATACCCACGAGCAGCGTGGTCACCCCGATCTGCACGAACACCAGCGAGAACGCGGTGGCGACCGACTTGGCGGCCACCCGGGTGGGCACGCCGTTTGCGCCGTGATGCACGGCGAGCATCTGGGGCATCGATGGGTAGCTGATCACGCCGATCACCACGGTGGCGAGTGTGACGATCAGCGCCGGTGCCAGCCAGAGCCAGGGGAACCGCGGTGGATTGGTCCGCAGTTCGGTGTCTACCGCGATGGCTTGGTGGAGGCCCTCATACCAGCCTCCGGTGGCCTTGGCGGCCCGGATCTCCTGGTTGGCCACAAAGAAGCAGCCGTACCAGACGCCGAGGAGCGCCAGCATCGACAATGGCAGCAGCAACGTTTGGCCGGTCACGTTGTAGAGGACGGCGCCGACCCCGGCGGCGATGATTCCACTGACGCCTACCCGCCATCGGTAGATGCGGGTTTGGCTGGCCACGGTCGGGTCGTGGGCGCGCTGGGCCGGTATGCGAACCCCGAATGGCACGGTCGGAGGGGTGATCGAGGGCAGCACCAGGGCCAGGACGAGCATCAGTGCGGACAGCCCGGAGCTTAGGGCAAGGGCAACGGTCATGGCGTGTCCTGTGGCTGCGGGGGAGCGAATGACTCGAGCACGGACCGACAGGTCGTGACAACCTCGTCGGCCGATAATCCTTTGGCGACGGCCTCGGCCAGCAGGGTCCGTGCCCTGGCGGTCCACTGCGCGCGAAACGGCGAGTCCGCGACTGTCGGGGTCACCACCGCGCCGGTCTTGCGGTTGAGCCGGATCAGGCCCTGCTGGCGCAGCAGGTCGTAGGCTTTGTTCACGGTGTGGAAGTTGATCCCGAAGTCCGCGGCGAGCGCCCTGGTAGCCGGCAACGCGCTGCCCTCGGTCAACACGCCGTCGGCGATCGCCTCCACGATCCGGTCCCGAAGCTGCTGGTAGATCGGCACCTCGCTGGCCAGGTCGACGTTGAGGATCACGAAGTCCACCTCCGCCTATACTCTATAAGTTATAGAACAAACCACGACCTGTGCAACGCCGAACGTACACGAGCTCACCAGTCCGCAGAGGACAACCCGACGGCACCGTACGATCGCCCGAGACTGGCCCTCTTGGCCGCCCTTGATCGCGGTTGCATCAGCGGATGCCCATGTCATGCCGGTGCCTGGCTCGATCACCGATCGTCGTCCGAGTGGCGGCCGAGGCCGTCGACCTCCATGCCGCAGCGCCTGGTCTGCCCGCACATACACGTACGCAACTTAGAAGATCAAGACGCGGGACTCGCAGCGATACCAGTGGACAACCTCAAACCTGAGCTGATGCGTGCCGGACGCACACATCCACAGGGAACGCACCGATGCTTGTGGGTAGACGGCGATGGAGCGAGACGCATGCTCATGCCGCTGTGTGTGTGATGAACGCCGGCATGAGTGGCTCGGATACGTCATGGTCAGCGTGGCATTTATACTTGATCGAATCGGTGGGGTCCGGCAGACACCGTCGGTAGCCATTCCAGTGCCCGCGTCGCTGAGCGTGTCCTGCGCGAACAGCGACGGCACCAGATGGAGTCCACGAGTCTTCGTTAAGACACACCTCTGGGGGTACGTGTCTATGGGGGCTGCGTCGGCTTCCGCCTGGTCCTCGGTGTAGATCTTTTCGCGAGTTCGCATGGGGCAGCGGCCCTGTTTATGGGTCTTCCTGTGAGGGGCTTGTGAGTAGGCTGAGAATTCGCTCGCAGAATGCCTGGTGATGTGTCTTCTGGGGATTGAGTGGACGGCGGACGACACCGGGCTTCGGAGGGATACCTGAAAAGGGTCTCTGATTGTCGAGAGATAGTTTCCCCTTGCGAGGTTTGCAATGATCTCCTTTTTGACTGTTGTTCATCTACGAGCGTCAGGCCCCGTGGACTGAATTTTGACTGCGATACGCAAAGACCCACTCCGGCAATCCGGCATCCACACACCGCGGGTAATCTGGCCTTTATCGCCCTACCGGGAGTGAGTGATCTCGTGCGTGAGAATAGATTCCTGACGTGCTTGATGGTAGGGGTCGTGGTGCTCGCCGTGGCAGGAGGGACAGCGTTGTTCCTCACCAGGGCCCGCGGCACGCCACCGCTGCCGAAGCCGCTGGGTAGTACCGCAGCGCAGGCCGCTGCGCCGAGCACGACCATGATCACGCTGAAGGTGACCCCAGCCTCCCCGGTTGACCCGATCATCACCGAGACACTCACCGCTACGGTTAGTCCCGCCACGGCAGCCGGTGTCGTACAGTTCACCGACGGCAGCGCTGCCCTCGATGACCCCGTGGCTGTGATCGACGGGAGCGCCTCGAC
>JAFAWY010000028.1 GCA_019241525.1 Pseudonocardiales bacterium | reverse complement strand
GTGACTCGCCACTTCGAGCTTGCCACCTCCTGCTGACAGCCCTATCCGCGGCTGTAGTAACACGACCTGATCCAGCTCTCGCGGTATTCCTGCTGATCAGCAAGCAGATTTGGTCGGTCGTGTGCCCAACATCTGCGGAAGTCCGGTCTGACGGCGCCTACTGTGTGCTGTCCCACCGTCCACCGGATTGATCTCGATCAACGGTGCCTCAGCTCACCAAGCTCTATCGCCGTCAACCGTAGTTCTGAGGTCTTCGCTGAGTGGGATCCTGCTTATCCGAGCCTGACGAGCCGTTCGGGGTCAGCAAGCACGTCAATGGCGACGATCACGTCTGTGATGATGGTAAAACTCAGCACGGCAGCGGGTCGGCCATTGCGGATGCTGAGCACCCCGAGGTCGCCGTTGACCAGCACGAGCCGGGTACTCTGGATCAGCTTGGCGAACCTCATGGCCTGTCTGGCCACCACTGCCCCGCCGCGCACGAGCGCTGCCTCACCGGCCAGTGCCCCGGCGCCCCAGTCGGCCCGCAATAGCACATCGGGATCGAGCAGCCCGACCAGCGCGTCGAAGTCCCCCTCCCGGGAGGCCTTCAGAAACGCCTGCACTACCTCGCGCCGCCGGCTCGGGTCGGCTTCAGGATCAGTCACCGCGCCCCGCACCCGCCGCCGCGCCCGGCTGGCCAGCATCTTGGTGGCATCCGGTGAGCGGCCCACCACCGGCGCGAGCTCGTCGAAGGGGACGCCGAATAGG
Organism: Pseudonocardiales bacterium; assembly: GCA_019241525.1. Taxonomy (GTDB): domain Bacteria; phylum Actinomycetota; class Actinomycetes; order Mycobacteriales; family Pseudonocardiaceae. The sequence goes on along the minus strand of JAFAWY010000028.1, from coordinate 4,865 downwards.
TCGTGCAGCACGAACGCCACTCGCTCGGCCGGCTTGAGCGTCTCCAACACCACCAGCAGCGCCAGCCCCACTGAATCGGCCAGCACTGCCTCGTGTGCGGGGTCAACCTCGTCGACCCAGTTGATCGCCGGATCCGGCAGGCGTACATCCCATAGTTCCTCGCGCCGCGTGCGGCGGGTCCGCAGCATGTCCAGACACACGCGACCAACGACCGTCGTCAGCCACCCGGTGAGGTTGTCCACCCCGCCGACATTCGAACGCTGCAGTCGCAGCCACGCCTCCTGCACTGCGTCCTCTGCATCGCCGAGCGACCCGAGCATCCGGTAGGCAACCGCGCGCAGATGCCCGCGATCCGCCTCAAAACGCCTCGCCAGCAGTTCGTCGTCAGTCACCGTTACCGCCCCGCTGGGCCATCCGTCATACCGATGACGGCCTGGAAGCGGACGAGGTAACCACCAAAGGAGCGGTCATGAGTGCACGAATGAAGAACCCGGCCATGGTCCTGCCCGGTGTGATGAAGGCGATCGGCGGAATTTACGAAGCCATGCGTGCCAGCGAGGTACCGCAGGAGACGTTGGAGCTGATCCACCTGCGGGCCAGTCAGATCAACGGCTGCGCTGCCTGCATCGACATCGGGACGCGGAACTTGAAAAAAGCCGGCGAGACCGATGAGCGGCTCTGGGCACTGCCGGCATGGCGAGAGGCGCCGTATTACACCGAGGCCGAGCGGGCCGCGCTGGCGCTGACCGAAGCCGCGACCCGGCTGGCCGACCGCCCGGACGCGGTGCCGGACCAGATCTGGAATGACGCCGCCGACCACTACGACGAGCAGGAGTTGGCCGCCATCATCCTGATGATCGCCACCACCAACTTTTTCAACCGCATCAATGTCACCATCCGGGAACCCGCCGGTACCACCTGGAGCTAGGCCGGGCCAACAGCCTTACCAGAATCCCACGGTAACCCTCGGACCGTTCACGCTTGCCAGCCTCCGGAAGCGGTGACCATGGCAGCGCGCTGGACAGTGGGTCAGAATCATGGCAGAGCGCGTCGCAGCCCCGGGAGGCCCGTTGTCATGAGCGTCGTCGCCTACACCCCTCTGACACCGCTGGCATTCTTACGTCGATCGGCGGAGGTCTATCCGAACAAGGACGCTGTGGTCTACGCCGGGCGGCGGATGAGCTACGCGGACTTCGCCGCGCAGACCACCCGGGTCGCCCGGGCCCTGCGCGCCTCGGGCGTGCAGCCCGGTGATCGGGTGGCCTATCTTCTGCCCAATCTGCCGGAGATGTTGGTGGCGCACTTCGCAGTGCCGCTTGCCGGCGCGGTTTTGGTAGCGATTAACACGCGGCTGTCCAGCGAGGAGGTCCGCTACATTGTCGACCACTCCGGGTCCACATTGCTCGTGGTCGACGCCGCGCTGTACCCGACGGTGGCGCCGCTGGTCGGTGAGCTGAAGACCATCTCCGAGATCGTCACCGTGAGCGATCCGGCCGGGCCGGAGACCACCGAGAGCAGCCAGCTGTCCTACGCGGACTTCCTTGCCCGCGGGTCAGACGAACCGCTGCCCTGGGCGGTGGAGGACGAGAACAGCACGATCTCGATCAACTACACCTCAGGAACCACTGGCCAGCCCAAGGGGGTGATGTACACCCACCGGGGCGCCTACCTCAACGCCCTCGGCGAAATTATCCATTCGGCGCATACCCCTGCCAGCGTCTACCTGTGGACGTTGCCCATGTTCCACTGCAACGGTTGGTGCACCCCGTGGGCGGTGACCGCCATTGGCGGTACCCATGTGTGCCTGCGTGAGGTCCGCGGGGATGCCATCTGGAAGCTGATCAAGCAGGAGGGTGTCACCCACCTCAACGGAGCGCCCACTGTGGTGACGACGATCATGAACGCCGAGCAGGCCGAGAGCCTGGACTACCAGCTCGTGGTCACTACCGCCGGTGCACCGCCCAGTCCCCACACCATCCTGCAGATGGAAGAGATGGGATTCCGGATCGTGCACGTGTATGGCCTCACCGAGACCTACGGCCCGTATTCGGTGTGCCAGTGGCAGCCGACCTGGGCCGAGCTCGACTCCGAGGAGCGGGCGAAGTTCCAGGCCCGCCAGGGCGTAGGCATGGTGCAGGCCGACTGGCTGCGGGTGGTCGACGAGCAGATGGCCGATGTGCCGGCGGACGGCGAGACGATGGGTGAGATCGTCATGCGCGGCAACAACGTGATGGCGGGATATTTCAAGGACCCGGAGGGCACCGAAAAAGCCTTCGCGGGCGGATGGTTCCACTCCGGGGACCTGGGAGTGATGCACTCCGACGGTTACATCGAAGTGCGGGACCGAGCAAAGGATGTCGTCGTCTCCGGGGGAGAAAACATCTCCACCATCGAAGTCGAGCAGGCGCTGTCGTCTCACCCCGCCGTGCTCGAGGCGGCAGTGATCGGAATCCCGGACGAGAAGTGGGGCGAGGTCCCCAAGGCATTCGTAGTGCTGCGTTCGGGCCAGCAGGCCGAGGAGAACGAGCTCATCAAGCACGTCAAAAGCAAGATCGCACGCTACAAGGCACCTAAGGTTGTCGAGGTCATCGACGAGCTACCCAAGACATCCACGGGCAAAGTGCAGAAGTTTGAGCTCCGCGAGAAGGAACGGACCAGCGCCGTCTAGCTTTGTCCGACTATGCGGTCTGCGGGGAACTCGCTATTCGGTCAAGCGATGCCCTTACTCTCATTGTGCTGACTCCAACCAGCCGCTCGGTCAGCAATCTGGATGTCGGGGAGCAACGGAAGAGGTGGCCACACTGAGCCGAAACACCGACGAGCTCGCGCGATCTCAAGGCACAGATTTCTTCGCCACGGACGACCTGCTCACCACCGAGGAATTGTCGATCCGAGATCGTGTGCGCGCCTTCTCTGATGAGCAGCTGATCCCGGTGGCCAACGACTACTGGGAGCGCGGCGAGTTCCCGCACACGCTGGTGCCGCGCTATGCCGAACTCGCTGTAGCAGGCGGCACTATCCGTCATTACGGCTGCCCCGGAATGAGCCCGTTGGCAGACGGCCTGGTCGCGCTGGAGCTGGCCCGCGGCGACGGGAGCTTTAGCACGTTCAACGGGGTGCACAGCGGGCTAGCCATGTCCTCGATCGACCTGCTCGGCTCTGAGGAGCAGAAGCAGCGTTGGCTGCCCACCATGGCGCGCTGCGACAAGTTGGGTGCATTTGCATTGACCGAGCCCGACCACGGCTCCGACGTGGTCCGGTTGGAAACCCGCGCCCGCCGCGACGGTGACTACTGGGTGCTCAACGGGGCCAAACGCTGGATCGGTAATGGCAGCATCGCGGACCTGGTACTGGTGTGGGCGCGGGACGAGGACGGCCACGGCGACGTCGGCGGCTTCGTGATCGATCGCGCTGAGGATGACCCGATCGGCTACCACCCGTCGGTCATCACTGGCAAGACCAGCAATCGGGCACTGTGGCAGGCCGACATACGGCTGGATAATGTCCGCATCCCAGCCGACAACCGGCTGGCCAACTCACGGACGTTCGCCGACACCAACCGCTGCCTGACGAAAAGTCGGCAGACTGTCGCCTGGGAGGCGCTGGGCCACGCGATCGGCGCCTACGAATGCGCATTAGCCTACGCCAAACAGCGCAAACAATTCGGCCGGCCCATTGCGGGGTTTCAGCTGATTCAAGACAAACTTTCACATATGGTGGCCGACATCACCGGCATGCAGCTGATCTGCCTTCGCATGGCCCAGCTCCAAGCTGAGGGTCGCGTCGGGCTTGAACACGCCTCGCTGGCCAAGCTGAACACAGCAACCGGCGCGCGGCGAGTGTGCGCCATGGCTCGTGACATTCTCGGCGGAAACGGCATCCTGCTCGACCACCACGTCGCTCGTCACCACGCCGACATGGAAGCCGTCTACACCTACGAAGGCACCGACACCGTCCAATCCCTCATCGTGGGTAGAGCGGTCACGGGAATGTCCGCTTTCGCCTGACCTGCTGGCAGATACGCAGGATCCATTACACGAGGAGCACTGAACCTCACGACAGCAGTATGAACACCTTTGACGAGTCCTCCGCCGCGAAGAACGTGCGCTTACACCAACCCACTGGAGACGTATCTCAGGTCTCGCTGACCGAACTGGGGATCGAGCACGGAGTTGCACCTGACTGTGGCGCCTCGAGGCTTGGGGTACTGGGAGCGGGGCAGATGAGTACCGTCCCTTGTGGGGCTCGCGGCAATCCCCTGCTTAGTTGCCGGACGTCTGGAGTCAGCTTTGGGTCACACCGTCTGCCTGTGGCTGCGAATGGGAGGTTCCCCAGGAAGGCGGCTGGAGGCGCTGCAAAGTAATGCCCCTCCCCGCTGACGCTCGAACTAAGTACGAGCAGCTATTCGAGCAGTTGAATGCGTCCTTCGAAACGCCAAAGCCGTGCCACATATGCAGATCATCATCCCCGCGTCGGTGGGTCTGCGGGGCATGCCACCACCGCTGTACGCACGCCGACGAGCAATTTGTAGTTTCGACCACGTCCAGCTTGCGGGTCTGCGATGTTATGGGCGATTCCGAGAAGACCTCGACAACCTCATTAACGAAGCTCGACAAAAAGAGATCACAATGCCCATCGTCGACTGGCTGGCAGCGATGGAGGATATGGCGCTGACCAGCGTCTCCACCTTCGTCCGCTGAGCGGTAGTCAGAGCTGTAGGCCGACTGCGAGGTCAGGGCAGCAGCACGCGCTGACCCGCCGACAGGCCCGAGACAACCACGGTGTTCTCATCACCCACCGCTCCGGGCTGGAACCGGGTCCGGATGGCCTGGCCGTGCGGGCCCACCAGGTCCACGGAAGACGCG
>JAFAWY010000008.1 GCA_019241525.1 Pseudonocardiales bacterium | reverse complement strand
ACTGTTTGACTGAAGCTGCGCAATTCACCGAATTGCTGTTTACCCCGCCGACCGTGCTCGATCCGATCGCACCGGAACCGCAGCGCCCCACGACAGCGCAAATCCACTTCAGGCAGGTGAGCTTTGCCTATACCGACGTATCGCCGCTGTTTACCGGTCTTGATCTGATCGTCCCCAGCGGCAGCAAGATGGGTCTGGTCGGCCGCTCCGGCGCCGGCAAGACCACCCTGCTGCGGCTGCTGCTGCGCTTGATGGATGTTGACCAAGGCCACATCTTCATTGGCGATCAGGACATCTCCCGACTGCGCCAGGCGGATCTGCGCGGTCTCATCGCCTATGTGCCTCAAGAGCCAACGCTGTTTCACCGGACGTTGCGCGACAACATCGCATTCGCCAGGCCAGGTGCCAGCGACGCTGAGATCCACCGCGCCGCGCAAGCCGCACACGTTACTGAGTTCGCCCAGGCCTTACCCGAGGGGTTGGACACTATGGTGGGGGAACGCGGGATCAAGCTGTCCGGCGGCCAACGCCAGCGGGTCGCGATTGCCCGGGCCATCCTGCGCGACGCACCAATCTTGCTGCTTGACGAGGCCACCAGCGCATTGGACTCAGAAAGTGAAAGCCTGATCCAACATGCTTTGTGGCAGCTCATGGACAGGCGAACTGCGCTCGTAGTCGCTCATCGACTCAGCACTGTCATCCGCATGGATCAACTCGTCGTTCTCGGCAAAGGTCGCATTGTGGAGCAAGGCACCCACGACGAACTACTGGACAAGCAAGGCATTTACGCCACACTCTGGCACCACCAGTCGGATGGGATTCTTTCCCGATAACATTGACGCATTACGGTCCGACTAGGCAGTTGCGCAAGCTCCTCAAAGGGGGTCAGCGAGATACGGATAAAACCGGCAATGGGATGACCTTGGCCGGTGGTCCCTCGATGAAGAAGCTGCTTTTCATCGGTTGCGCTGAGCCTGAGGGCGAGGCCGTGACACGTCCGGCCTGATCGGACGCCTAGGAAGGTCATCGGTGTGGCTGACTGATCGGGGGCCATCGGGTGGGCGATGAACAACACCCGGGTGGCCAGACGTGCCCGTGATGGGGTGGTCGGAGGAATGGAGAGGCATGGCAGAGGGTGCTGAAAATCCCGAGGACTATGATTTTGACCTCCCCGAGGCGCTGGTGTCGCAGGAGCCACCTGAGGCGCGTGGCGGCGAGCGTAGCGATGCGCGCCTGGCCGTCGTGCGGCGCGGAACGGATCAGGTAGAGCATCGCGTCTTCCGCGATATCGGTGCCTACTTCGAGCCGTCGGATGTGCTCGTGGTCAACAACGCCCGCGTGGTGTCGACTCTGCTGCATGGCGAGGACCAAGACGGCCGGGTGGTCGCAGTCAGTTTTTACTCGCCGCACGGGGACGGGATTTGGCACTGTCTGGTGGCGCCCGATGCGGTCTGTCGACCGGGTGCCCGGCTTACGCTCGGCCCGGACGGTCAGGTCACCGGCCGCCTGCTTGCCGAGGCCGATCCGGGGGTGTGGCGCATCGCGCTAGACCCCGGCGACGGCGACACCCTCTACCAGCTTGCCGAGCCGATCTACCCGGGTTACCTCAAGCAGGTGCCCGCCGACTCGGAGTACTACCAGACCGCCTACGGCTCGCGTCCCGGCGCGGTGTTGTTCCCTTCCGCGGGACGGCACTTCACCCCCGCGCTGCTGGAGGAACCGCGCAACGGGGGAGTCGCGGTGGCCGAGGTGACGCTGCTGCTGGCGGCCCGGTCGCATCACTTCGTCCGGCAGTTGTTCCGCCAGCGGGTCGCCGCAGGCGGTATCGGCGACATCGACGCCGAGGACCGGGTCGACCGTGCCGACTCGATCCAGGGAATCGACTTCCCGAGGGCCGAGCGCTACGAGGTCAGCGCCCAGACCGCCGAGACCATCAACCAACGCCGATCGCGCGGGGGCCGGATTGTGGTGTGCGGGACATCGGCGCTGCGCACGCTGGAGACCGTCGCCGACGAGGACGGGCAGATCCCGGCTGCCACCGGGTTCACTGAGCTGAGAATCATTCCAGGACACCGGTTCCGGGCCTGTGACGCATTCCTGACCAACCTGCACCGGCCCAAGAGCTCCGAGATGGTCCTTACCTGCGCGTTCACCGGTCGGGAGCCCTTGCTGGAGGTGTACCGACGGGAGTTGATCCCCAGGGAGTACCTGTTCTACGAGTTCGGCGACTCGATGCTGATCGTGTAGCGAGGCGGACCGGGTTAGGCGCAGCCGATGCCGGGCCGAGGGGGTCGGATTGTGATCGTCGAGGATGTCAGACGGGCCGAGACCGCGCGGGGGTGGCGCCTGTCGGCAGCGGTGCGCACGAAGGCGGCACCAGGCGTGACGCGATTGTATTTCACCGTGCGCGGGGGAAAGCCCGACTGGCTGCCCGAGCGCGGTGACGCCTTCCTCGCCGCTCTGCTCATGCCGGCCATGAGCCTGGGGGAAGAACTGGCAGTCGATGCCCCGGTCTCCCGCCGGCTGATCAGATCCGCCCGTACGGTGATGGAGATCTATTCCACCTGGTGGCAGCAGTTCCGCACGATCCGGGTGGTTGCGGCCGAGACCTGCGCCGCGGTCGGTGGGCAAGACGCCGTGGGACTGTTTTTCACCACCGGAGTGGACTGCTTCTACAGCCTGCTCAAAGACGGCGAGCGCCGCGCGGAGCCCGGTCACCAGCCGGTCACCGACTTGCTGTTCGCCAACTTCGAGCAGCACTGCGGGCCAGACCACGACCGGCTGGTCGCGCGGATCGGGCATGTAGCCGCGCGGACTGGCTGCCGGGCCGTGGTGGTGGACACCAACCTGCGCTTTTTCACCGATCCTCTGGCCGGCTGGGAGGCCTACCACGGTGCGGCGCTGGGCAGCGTCGCGCTGGGGCTTCAGGGGCTGCTCGGCCGATGTCTGATCGCGGCCAGTGATCAGTACCGTCATTTGCCGCCGCTGGGCTCGCACCCGGTTCTGGACCACCTGTGGTCCACCGAGTGCCTGGAGATCGTCCACGATGGCGCCGAGGCCACCAGGACCGAGAAGGTGGAACGCCACCTGGCCAGGGCTGAGCTGGCGTTGGAGAACCTGACGGTGTGCTGGCGTGGCCGGCCCGACCGTAACTGCGGGGTGTGCGAGAAGTGTCTGCGGACCATGGTCGCTTTCGAACTGGCCGGTGCGCTGCACCGCTGCCGGACTCTTCCCGGCCCGCTGGACCTCGACCGGCTTCGCACGGTGGCGATCTGCTCGGAAGACGCCCAGGACGCGATGCGCTCGATGGTGCGCGAGGCCCGGGCGCGTGGGCGCCACGACATCGCCGACGCCGCTGAGGCCGCACTGCGCCACCAGGCGCGACGGTCTGGGCAGGGGGTGCGGTGACCGCCGCTGCCGCAATCCACCTCGACGTCAGGCGTGATCTCCTGGCTGTTGTAGGAAAGTTGATCGAGCCCGGGACCCGCTGCGCGCTGGTCGACTTTCCCCGACATGCCAACGTCGGCGACAGCGCCATCTGGCTGGGCGAACGCGCACTGTTAACCGAACTGGGCGCCGACGTTGTCTACGTCGCCGACCTGCATACCTTCTCCGAGGCAGACCTGTCCGAACGGTTGCCGACCGGCACCATCCTGCTGCACGGTGGCGGCAATCTGGGCGATCTGTGGCCCCACCACCAGAAGTTGCGGGAACAGATCATCAGGGCCTTTCCTCGGCACCGGATCATCCAACTCCCGCAGTCGGTGCACTTCGGTGACCCTGCCGGTCTTGACCGAGCGCGGGAGGTCTTCGACGCACACCCCGATCTGTTGTTGCTGCTGCGCGACCACCGCAGTCTGCTGGCAGCCCGGCGAGCCTTCCGCGCCCCCACCATGCTGTGCCCGGACTCTGCCCTGGCGCTGTCGGAGCTTCCCCGGTCCACCCGACCCAGTCACCGGATCCTGTGGCTGAGCCGCACTGATCACGAGGCCGCCCACCACACCGAGCCCGACCTGGCCGCCGATGTGCACCGCAGCGACTGGACCGGACAGCAGGGCGCCGACCACGCCTGGATCGCCGCGCTCCAGACCGCCAGACGAGACCTCCAGGCGGCCTCGATGGACCGCTGCCGCGGGGTCACCAGCCGACCCAGGGATGACCTGACTAGGTCTTATGACCGCCACGCCGCTCTTCACCTGCTGCGCGGCTGCCGCCTGCTGACCAGCGCCCAGGCCGTGGTCACCGACCGGCTCCACGCCCACCTGCTGTGCCTGCTCCTGGGCCTGCCCCACGTCGTTCTCAATGACCGGCACGGCAAGGTGCAAAGCTACTGGGAAACCTGGCGACACGACCGCTGGTGGCCCGTCGCACGCTTGGCCCCGACGCCCGGTCACGCGATCCAGCAAGCCCAACTGCTCGCAGATCCGGCGCCGACCCGGCCTGCGGCCAGAAGGCAGGCATGAACCCCGCCTCGCAAAGGCCGCCGCGGCCGGCGCCGGAGCTGGTCAGTGTGGTCATCCCCGCCCGCAACGCCGCGCTGGTGCTGCCCGGTCAGTTGGCAGCCCTGTGCGAACAGGACTATCCGGGCGCCTGGGAAGTCGTCGTGGCCGACAACGGATCCACCGACAACACAGTCGCCGTCGCTGTGCAGTGGCGGCACAAGCTGCCCGAGCTGCGGGTGACCGATGCCTCCGCACGCAAAGGCGTCAACCACGCCCGCAACGTCGGCGCGGCCGCGGCCCGGGGTGATTTCCTGGTCTTTTGCGACGCTGACGACGCCGCAACCCCTGGCTGGCTGCGGGCAATGGTCCAGGCGGCGCGCACCGCTGACCTGGTCGGTGGGTACGCCGAGCACTACGCCGTCCACCACCAGCGGGCCTGTTCCTGGCGAACACCTCAGCCCCGCGATCGGCTGCCCGAGATAATGAACTATCTGCCCTACGCGGTAGGAGCCAGCCTCGGCGTGCGAAGCGAGGTGCTGCGTTCACTCAGCGGCTTCAACGAGGACTACACCACCGGCGGCGACGACGTCGAGTTCAGCTGGCGAGCCCAACTCGCCTCATACACCGTGGCCTTCGCGCCGGACGCGGTGATGCGCTACCGCGTGCGCGAAGGAGCCCTGTCAGTCGCCCGCCAGGGATTCGGTTACGGCCGGGGCGATGCCCAGCTGATGCGCGACTTCCGCGCCCATGGCCTGCCGCCGGTCACCGCCACGGCGGTAGCCGATAGCTGGTACCGGCTGGTGCGAAGCCTTCCCGATATTGTCTGCCCCGACAAGTACGGGAGATGGTGGCACGGGGCAGCCTGGCGTGCAGGCCGGCTGGTGGGCAGCATCCGCTACCGCGTTCCGTGTCTGTAAATCCTGACCAGTTGCCACAACTGGAGGCTCGTTTGCCATTCGCGGCGTCGTTCGAGCCGTCGTTCGAGCCGGAAATGGACTCAGCAGTCAGCGTGATCATCCCCGCCCGCAACGCCGCGGCAACCCTTGAAGACCAGCTCCAAGCGCTCAGCCGGCAAACCTTCACCAGCTGGTGGGAGGTGATTGTCGTAGACAACGGATCACGCGACGCCACAATGCAGATCGCACAGTCCTGGCATCGGCGGCTGCCTCGGTTACGGGTGATCCACGCTCCCACCGTGCGCGGCGCCGCAGGGGCGCGGAACGCCGGAGCGCGCGCTGCCCGGGGCAATCTGCTGCTGTTTTGCGACGCCGACGACGTGGTCGATCCCGAATGGGTCACGCAGCTGGTCAAGGGCCTGCACAACTACCCGGCGGTCGGCGGAAGAATCGACCGGCACAGTCTCAACGACCCGACCGCACAAGCCTGGCGCCCCGCCCGTCCGGCCGACGCACTACCGGACCACTTCGGCTTCCTGCCCTACATCCAAGGCGCCAACTGCGGCGTCCACCGGAAACTCTGGTCTGAACTCGGCGGATTCGATGAACACTTCAGCCACTCCGAGGACGTGGCCTTCTTCTGGCGGGTGCAACTGGCGGGCCACGAGGTTGGGTTCGTACCTGATGCGGTGGTCTGCTACCGATACCGGGGGAGCCTGTCGGCCACCGCTCGACAAAACTTCAGCTACGGCAAATCGCACTCCCAGCTCTACAAGCAGTTCGCCAGCGCGGGAATGCCCAGATCGAATCCGACGCTCGCGCTGCAGGAATGGGGGTGGCTCGTTATCCACATACCGCACATCGTGCGTTCCCGGCAGACACGCGGTGCGTGGCTCGCGCGCGCAGCGCGCGCCGCAGGACGCCTGGCCGGGTGCTTGCACAGCCGCACTCTCTACCTGTAGTCCGTTGGATCAAGCGGGGAGTGTGGAGGGAGGGACACCTGGCCTGCGGTTACGCCGCGCGATGAGTCCTTTCCAACAGTCGCGTAGCCGAAGACGAGCAGGGATTTGGTGGGATTCTTGGTGGCCTTCATTTCGCCGTCGCAGCAGCTGCTGGCGTACCTGCACTTCATCGGCGTCCGGCCAGATCAACGGCGGCTGGGGCTCGCCCACAGACTCTATGAAAAGTTCACCGACTACGCGCGCCGGCAAGGGCGCCGGGAGTTTGCATGCCATCACCGCTCCCAACAACACCGGCTCGATTCGGTTTCATCGGTGTCTCGGTTTACGGTCAGCCAGCCTGTGGCTGACTACCACGGCCCTGGCCGAGCGATGGTCACATGCCGAGAGAAGTTGAGGCTCGCCCGACCATGACCGATAGCCGAACGGCTAGCGGACATTATTTGCCGCCGGTCAAGACTCCCCACCGTGAGTTGATCATTCTGTCCGAAATTGGTCCCTATCCGGACACGCCCTGGCCTTCGGGGACGGTCGGGACTTGTGCGCTGGCTCCGGCGCGGTCGGGTGGTGCTGCGTCGGGGCTGGCGAGGGGTTGGTTAGAACTTGACTGTCACGGTGTTCGAGGTTGACGGCGTGAAGTTTGCCGGGTTGGTGGGGATGAACACGGCGGTAATCGAATGTGTGCCGGCGGGTAGGGCGGTCAGCGGCGCGACGGCGACGCCACCGATCACCGGGATGGGGGTGCCGAGGGTGGTGGTGGCGTCTTCGAATTGCACGGTTCCAGCTGCATTGAACGGTGTCACGGTCGCGGTGGGGAGCACGTAGTTACCCAGCCCTAAGGGCAGCGGAATCGACACCACGGACAACTTGGTGGTTGTCGTGGCGCCCCGGGCGCCGGGGTGGGTGTTGGGGTCAGCACCGGTGTCGGGGCGGGTGACGGCGTTGGGGTCACTACTGGGGTGGGGCTCGGCATTGCTGTGGGTGCCGGCGTAGGGGTTGGTGTTGTTGGTGCCGGGGTCGGTATTGCCGTCGGCGTTGGGACCAGGGTCGGCGACGGCGTTGGTGTTAGCGTCGGCGTTGGGACCGGGGTCGGTGACGGCGACGGCGTGGGGGTCGGGGCCGGCGTGGGTGTTGCCGTCGGTGTCGGGGTGGGTGCCGGGGTCGGTGTGGCTGTCGGTGCCGGAGCCGGCGTCACTACCGGCGTGGGGGTCGGGGTCGGGCTCAGCGACGGCGTTGCGGTGGGGGCCGCGATTGGGGTCGGCGTCGGCGTGGGCGGGGTTGCTGGTGTGATCGCGATCCGCAGCGGGTGGTTGCCGACGGGGATGGGGGTGCCGGGGGTGTGGGTGGCCAGGTTGATCGGCGTCACCGAGTTACTGCCGTTATTGCGATCGCGGTGTCGATCGTGGTTGCCACGGTGATCACCTACGCGTTCGAACGGCCGCTGCTGCGGCTCGGTGTCCGTGGTTCGCTCCAAGCCCTGCGAGACCGGTTCACCCCACGCTCAGCGACCGCGGCGAGCAAGCCGGTCGCATCGGGTTAGCCAGCAGGAAGTCGATCACTGCCGGGGTGAGGCACCCGAGTGTTAGCAGCTAGAGCGTGTCTCCCAAATTTGGCGTCGAGTTCGTCGATGATCAATGAATGACCAGGACTGGTGTGATCACCGACGCGATGTGGACGCTGATTGAACCGGCTGACCGACATGCAGGCCGAAAATTTTGCCCGGTTGCCGGTTACCACTGGACGAGAGCCTGAGCCGAAATCTCCGCTGTTGACCATTTCCCTGAGAATCGCCAGTTTCTGGGAACCGCCACCCTGGCCGGGAGTGGCATCCGGCAGGATGAACCGCCGCACCCTTAGGCGCGGCGGCCGACTCCGGCAAGCTGCAGCGCCAGGCACAGTAGTCCGGCGGTGATAAACACCAGCACGAGCAGAGTGCGAAATCCGAGGATGCCCACCCCGAAGATCAGCTCGAAGACCAGGGCGATGAGGAACAAGACGGCGGCGATGATGGCCAGCATAATGATCTCCTTGGGTTAGCCCAGCGCGTTGTGGACAGGACGGGGGACACTGTCGCCGAATCATTCCCCAACCCATGTCCAACTGCCCATGATCTGCTGGTAATGATCAGTCAGCAACGACCAATGGAGTCAACACCACCACGATTCTCCGCTGGATTTTTTCGGCCAACCGGCCACGATCATCGCTGCCCCTCCCACGCAACGACGACCCTTCCCGTGCGGCATCGTGGATGCGCATCGATGCCCTTACCAATCAGGCCTTGGCCGACTGTAACGTCATGCTGATCTGCCCTGATCCCATTGCCTCTTATGCTCTTCGGTACAGCGTGCTGACCGTGAGAGGCCCGATCCGGTCGAGTGAGCGGTCGATCTGCTCGGTGTGTTCGTCGCTGCTCCGGGGCTTGATCGACAGCAGCCCGATCGCCGACCGTATTCATCAAAACCGTTCAAGGTCCAGACGCTGGACTACATCCACACCATCCTGCCGTCAGACCCGTGGACGCGTTGCTGGATCTCCTTAGTTGGTTTGTTGACGTTCGTGTCGACGCCTGTGGCCCACCAAACGGGACGCAGCCGGGCGAACCGCGGGAGCAAACCGGTACCGTGCCGCCGTGGACGACAAGCCGCGTGACGAGCCCGCCGATGAGCAGCTGTTGCGCGTGACGGTACATCGTGAACCCAGCGCGATCGTGGTAGTCGTGCAAGGCGAGGTCGATATGCTCACCGTGGATCGGCTTCAGAACGCGGTCGATGAAGCCTTGGACGATGCCGCAGGGCAGACCGTCGTCGTTGACTTGACCGAGGTTACCTATCTGGGCTCTCACGGCTTGGCGGCATTGGAGCAGGCCTCCTCGAGCGCCGCGCGGCGCCGGGAACCGTTGCGGCTGGTGGTGGACGACACGCGTGCGGTGATCCGCCCCATCCAGCTCAGCGGGCTGGAGGACGTTTTGGCGCTGTACTACTCAGTCGACGACGCGTTGCCTCGCTGAGCGATCCACGGGCCGATAGGGCATGCTTTGCAGCGATGCCACCGTCATCCGGTGATCGCAACGGGTCGCCCAAGCCGGCTGATCGTAAGGCGGCCAACCAGGATGAGCCGCCCACGTGGCCGCCTGTGATGTTGCGTCTGGTCATGGCAGCACAGCCGGCAGCGCTGTCGTTGATCCGCGACCGCCTTCGCGCCTGGCTGCGGGCGCATCGATGGCCCGAGGCTGAGCTTGTCGACCTGGTGCTGGCCGTCGACGAGGCCGCATCCAATGTTGTCGACCACGCCTACCTGACCACAGGCCCAGGAAATATTGAAATCGATGCCCACATCACCACGGTGTCAGATAGCGACCGAGTAGCAGAACTAATCGTCTGTGATCGCGGCCGTTGGCGGCCGAAACCGCAACAACCAAACAACCGCCAGCGTGGCATCTCATTGATGAGCGCGGCGGTTGCCCTATTGACGATCCACAGCACCAACCAGGGAACCTCCGTAAGAATGCGAAGCCGATCAGTCAACCGATAGTCCCATACCGGACCAGACAACAAACGGGGCTACAACCGTAATTAATTAGTTTGGTCGGTTTGCTGCGCACGCTGCTCTCGCCAGTCGACGCTTGCTAACCGTCAGGGCTCCTTCGGCTCGGCGCGCCGCGTGGGTGGGTATCTGTATCCTCCGCTTTCCACGGTTTCGATCAAGGGCGCCAGTAGCGAGTTGATCACCAGCCGGCGGCTGAGGCGCCGCACCCACTGTGCCACGTGATGATCACGGTTGTGCTGCTGACCGATCGCGGCGCACAACTCACAGGATCACATCACTCGCCCGGCATGGCGCATCAGTATCTCGATGATCGCTGCTTTCTGAGCCGGCTGGTGCACGATGTAGTCCTCGATCATTACCCGGCGTCCGAGAATGTCAAGAGCCGCTGGGCCAACGATCAAGGGACTCTGCCACTTAGAGAGTCCCTGCTGCGCTGGTGGCGCTGACAACGCATTCTCCAGCTCATAGGACTCCATAAATTCAATCGCCGATCAATTTCGGACATGGTGATCAATTTTGGGTTGGGAGTCCTGACCGGCGGCAAATAATGTCCGCTGGGGATTCGTCTGCGGACACCGCTGGCGTTGCACACGCATCGCTTCGGCTGCTGCTCCGGCGCGCCGTGAGGAATGACCAGGCTGCTTGTTCCTGACG
>JAFAWY010000104.1 GCA_019241525.1 Pseudonocardiales bacterium | reverse complement strand
ACGCTCGCTTTCAAGGCGAGTGCATTAGACCGCTCTGCCACGCTTCCAAGGCGTCACGGTAGCGTGGCTGTCGGGACAGCCCGTGAGTGGCGTTCGATGGCGTCGTGCCCGACTTACTCAGGAACTGTGCAGCATGTAGCGCTGCATACCGACATCCGACAGCTCCGTGCGGGCAACCCACCCCCGCCAGACCCGGTAGTCGACCTCCGCGAGACCGAGGTCAGCCGCCCGTGGCCCATTCTCGCCGATGTAGTGGATCACGGCTTGATCCGGTCCGGACTCCACCAGCTCCACCGGCAGGCCATGCCAGCTACCGCTCCAGCGCACCAGCTCAAGCGAATCGAGCTCATCGATCATGACCGGCAGGGTGCACACGCCTGCTTGCTCGATGAACTCCTCGGGCGCCCGCCTGCCGGGCAGCGGATGCAGGGTGACCTCGCCGGGATGCGGACCGAAGTCGGCGTCGTAGTCCCCGCCGTGGAATTGCGCAACCAGACCGCGCCGCACACTCGGTCGCAACGGGACCGGTGGACGGTGCCAGCTCGCCGGTCCCAGCGTTGCTGGTCCCGTGCTGACCCATCCAACCTGCCGGTTCAGGTAGGCACCCACGCGTTGCTCGTCACCCTGACTATCGATTCGCCACAGCTCGGTACCAGCCGGCAGCTCCATGAGATCCACCTGGAAGACACTGCGCTCGAACGGAGCGATATACAGCTGTGGGTCGTGCGCGTAGAAGCGCAATACGTGCAGCTCGTCGGTGATCGGCCAGCCGGTCACCTGATCCAACCCGTAGCGCCGGATGAGCTCTGACGACGAGCTCGCTGGAACATCTTCCAGCCGGGTCACGAAACCGGCGATGCGGTGCGGGTCAAAACGACCAGGCACCACCACATTGCCCAGCGTCAGATCCACCAATCCGGGCAACATGACCTTCTGCATCGCGGTGTCCGGCATCAACACCGGAACCTGGCCTGGCGCTCGCAGCCGCGGCGGAGCAGGAGCGAAACGTTCTCCTGCCGGCGCCCGCTCCGTGTCAACCGCTGCACCCCCGCCGCCGTGGACAGGACCCGCGGTTGGGCCGCCCGCGAAGCCACGGTCAGGGACCATCCCATTGGCTGCCACGCCTATTACTGGATCTGTCATCAGCTTCACCACTTCCCGTCGTGAGGCCCGAGCACACTCCACCGCCAGGCTGGGTGCCGGGAACCTACTACTCCATTCGGCGCAAGCCAGCCGGGAGGGGGTCGCTCTGCCGCGAGCGGGGGTCTGATACACGCCACCGCGGCCAGTAACGGACGGAAAGTCACTGCCCCGCGCAGGTGGTCGGACGTTAGCCGGTCGATTCCCGGACGACGCTGTCCGCGCTCAGATCTGACGGCCTGGAGTAACCGGCCAGCGCCAGCGTGAGATCAAAGTCGGCGAGGATCACGCGCAGCGCATGCTCCACCCCCCGTTGCCCGGCCAACCCCAGACCGTAAATCCACGGTCGCCCCACGAGCACCGCCTGCGCACCCAGCGCCAGCGCGATCAGCACGTCAGCGCCGCACCGGATCCCGGAGTCGAGCAACACTGGGGCCCGGCCATCGGCGGCGGCTACCACACCGGGCAGGCAATCCAGCGTTGCCCGGGACCCGTCGACCTGCCGACCACCGTGATTGGACACCACCAGCCCGTCGGCACCATGGTCGAGCGCGACCCGCGCATCATCCGGATGGCAGATCCCCTTGACCAGCACCGGCAGCCGGGTCCACTCCCGCAGCAGGGCGAGGTCTGACCAGCTCAGCACCGGATTGCCGAACAGCTCCGTCCAGAGGCGGATAGCGGCCTGCATGGCCTGCTCGGATCCTTCGGGTGACGCGCTGAGCCGGGCCTGGAACACCGGATCGGACAGGTAGTTGGCGATGCCTTTGCGTTGCAGGAACGGCAGGTGCGCCAACGCCAGATCCCGTGGCCGCCAGCCCAGCGTCCAGGTGTCCACGGTCACCACAATCGCCCGGTAGCCGGCCGCGTCAGCGCGGCGAACCAGAGACTCGGCCAGCTGCGGATCGCGTGGCCAGTACAGCTGGAACCAGCGCGGCGCATCCGGCGTCGCGGCCGCGACGTCCTCCAGCGAAGCCGACGACGCGGTGGACAACATGCTGACCAACCCCAGTCCCGCAGCGGCGCGAGCCACCGCAAAGTCGGCCTCCGGATGCACCAGACCCAATACCCCGACCGGGGCGGTGAACACAGGTGCCGTCATCGGCGTGTCCAGCACGGTCGTCGACAGATCACGTTCGGTGACGCTCCGCAGCATCCGCGGCACGATCCGCCAGCGGGCGAATGCCTCCCGGTTCGCGGCGATGGTGCGCTCGGTGGACGCCCCACCGGCCACATAACTGAACGTCTCGGCCGGCAGTACGCGGCGCGCCGCGACCTCCAGCTCGTCGGCCGTCATCGGGAGGTCTGGCCGATGGCCGGCGAGTCCCCGCTGGTAGATATCGTGCGTCAGATCACCGAAGTGCGCCATAAGCAGGCACCCTAGACAGCACCCAGTATCTCGCGGCAGCCATCGAGCCCGTCCACTCCAAGGGTCCATGGTGGACGGATGAACTGCTGGTCGGTCACCAGCAACCGGCTCTCGGTGGCTACGGCCCCCCGGCGGGCAAACGTGGCAGTGCCGTCGGGCCGGTAGCCCAGCCTCTCACTCAGCCGCAGCGACGCTGAGTTATCGGAGTACGCAGCCGAGCGTGCGCTGGTGGCGCCGAGGTGATCGAAGGCCAGGAGCAAGACGGCGGCGCGCATCTCGGTGCCGAATCCCCGGCGCTGGTGCTCCATGCCCAGCCAGGAAGCCGTCGAAACCTCTCGAGTGACGGCGAAATCCTGTCCCGCCAACTCCTGCACGCCGATCACCGCTCCACCGTGGCGCACGAGGAAGTTGATTTTCCATCCCGACGGGCTCAGCTGGGAACGCCGAGCCCAGTTGTGCTGCAGGACGCCGCGCACCAGGTCACCCGGGGTCTGATCGGTCCAGGGTTGCGCGAAGGGCATCTGCTCCGGCGGGTGGATGCCGCGCACCGCCACCGCCGCGAGCTCGTAAAGGCCCTCGTCGTCATCCGGGCGCAGCGTGAGGCGGGGGGTACGTAGCGCCAGGTGCCGCAACGGCCAGGGGTCGTTCGGTGGCTGCGTTTCCTCCGGGACCGGGGGCATGGCCGAAACGCTACGACTACGGTCAGGAATCGTGCGCGCGATTTCCATTACGGAGTACGGCGGACCGGACGCCTTGGTGCTGACCGAGCAACCCGATCCCACTCCCGGGGCCGGGGAAGTGCTGATTGACGTCGCCGCGACCTCGGTGAACCGGGCGGACCTGCTGCAACGCCAAGGTCGCTACCACGCACCCCCCGGCACTAGCGAAATCCCGGGACTGGAATGTGCCGGCAGGGTGGCGGAGCTCGGCGACGGGGTGACCGGGTTAGAAGTGGGCGATCAGGTGTGCGCGCTGCTGGCCGGCGGCGGCTACGCCGAGCGGGTCGCGGTGCCTGCCGGGCAGGTGATGCCGCTGCCACCGCGAGTGGATGTGGTGACCGCCGGCGGCGTGCCCGAGGTGGCCTGCACCGTGTGGTCGACGGTGGTGCGCCACGCGAGGCTGTCTGCAGGTGAACTGCTGCTCGTGCACGGTGGGTCTGGGGGTATCGGCACGCATGCCATCCAGGTGGGCCGGGCGCTGGGCGCTTCGGTAGCGACCACGGCAGCAGGTCCGCGACTGGCCCGCTGCGGTGAGCTGGGCGCCCAGATTTTGATTGACTATCGCACCCAGGACTTCGCCGACGAGTTGCGCGGCCGCGCCGATGTCATCCTCGACAACATGGGGGCGAAATACCTTGCGCGCAACCTCACCGCACTCGCCCCGGATGGACGGCTGGTGGTGATCGGCCTGCAAGGCGGGACTAAAGCGGAGATCGATCTCGGTGCGCTGCTGCCCAAGCGGGCCAGCATCGCGGCCATCGGGCTGCGCGGGCGACCGGTGGATGGCCCGCACGGAAAGGCTGCCCTGTGCGCCGACGTTGTGGCCCGGGTGTGGCCGATGTTCGGCGACGGCCGGGTTAAGCCGGTGGTGCACGCAACCCTGCCGTTGGCGCAGGCAGCACGGGCGCACCGGATGCTCGAGGAGGGTGGGGTGTTCGGCAAGATCCTGCTGACCACCGGCGGATGAGCGGGCGCTGAGAGCGCGGCACACGCGACATAGCCGGCACCAAGCAGCGACACAGTGGGCATGGAGGCGCGACACGCAGCGCATAAGCGCGCGACACGCCAGGATGGGGGGCGGATGATGGGGTTTATGAGCGAACCGAATGAGCAGCAGATCGTCGTGGTTGGGCCGGATGGCCGCCCGGTGCAGGCCACGATAGCCGGCAACACCACCGATCAGCGCGGCATGGAGGTCGCTGACCAGGTCGAGCAACCCGCCAAGGTGATGCGGATCGGCAGCATGATCAAGCAGCTGCTGGAAGAGGTGCGCGCAGCGCCGTTGGATGACGCCAGCCGCAGCCGGCTGCGGGAAATCCACGAGTCCTCGATCCGCGAGCTGGAGCAGGGTCTGGCCCCCGAGCTACGTGACGAGCTGGAGCGGTTATCGCTGCCGTTTAGCGAGGACGCCACGCCCAGCGACGCCGAGTTGCGCATCGCGCAAGCCCAGCTGGTGGGCTGGCTGGAGGGACTGTTCCACGGCATCCAGACCGCGCTGTTCGCCCAGCAGATGGCTGCCCGGGTGCAGCTGGAGCAAATGCGCCGTGGACTGCCCGCCGGCGCGATGCCACCCGGCATGGTCCCCGGTCCCCAGGGGGATCCCGGAGCCCGAGGCCCCAGCACCGGCCAGTACCTCTAAACCAGCGCCCGTCGCAGCCCGGCGTGTCGTGCCCCCGTGCACTCCGTGTCGGGCTCTCGTGCCAGGTATGTCGTGCACCCATGCGCGCCGTGTCGCGCCTCTGCGCAGGTTGTGTCGCGTCCCCGCGCGCCGGGTGTCGCGCCCTCAGGCACCACGTGTCGCGGCTACACAGCTGATCAGCACGTCAGCCACAGCGCTGAGCTGCGCCCTAGTACCCTCGCACCTCGTGCGGGACACGGTGACCTCCCCCGAGGTGCTCCAGGTCCGAGCGGCGGCGACCCGGAGCTGGTCGCGGGCGTTCGGCGACCTCGCGGCCGGACTACAGCAGCGCAGGCTGTGGGGGCACCTGGGCTTGCAAGACATCAAGCAGGGCTACCGGCGGTCGGTGATCGGACCATTCTGGATCACCATTAGCTTAGGAGTGCAGGCGCTGGGCATGGGCCTGCTGTACGCGGCGCTGTTCGACCAGCCGATCGCGTTCTTCCTGCCCTACCTGGCTGTCGGCTTGATCATCTGGCAGTTCATGTCCAGCTGCATCAACGAAGGCGCCGAGGTCTTCATCAAAAACGAGGGACTGATCAAGCACCTGCCCGCGCCGTTGAGCGTGCACGTTTTCCGGCTGGTCTGGCGGCAACTGCTGTTTTTCGCGCATAACGCGCTGGTCTGGGTCGCCCTCATACTGATCTTCCCGCGGGCGCTGGGGTGGGCCGGCCTGCTGGCCATCCCGGCCCTGGTGGTGATCGTGCTCAACGGAGCCTGGGTGGCGATCCTGATCGGGATCATCTCCACCCGCTACCGCGACATCCCGCCGGTGACGAACAGCATCGTCACGCTGAGCTTCTTCATGACACCGATCGTCTGGAATTACGAGGACCTGATCAGAAAGGGTGGCCCTGGCGCGCACCGTGCCCAGTGGGCCGAGCTCAACCCATTCCTGCACTTCGTCGAGATCCTGCGCCGGCCGATGATCGGCGAGTCCTTCGAAATCCGGCACTGGGTGGTTACCCTGGCCATCACCGTGGTGGGGTGGGCGGTAGCGCTGGTCGTCCTGCGCAATTACCGGGCCCGAGTCTCGTACTGGGTGTGATAGCGACATGGTCTCCATTGAGGTGCGCCGCGCCAGCGTTGAATTCCCCATCTTCGACGCCAAGACCAGGTCACTGAAAAAGGCGGTGCTGGGCACCGTAGGACGGGCCGGCGGCAAGATCGGAACCGACGCCAGGGTGCCCGTCGTCGAGGCACTGCGGGACATCACCCTGTCGTTGCGCCACGGCGACCGGGTTGGCCTGATCGGGCATAACGGGGCCGGTAAGTCGACGCTGCTGCGCCTGATGTCCGGCATCTACGAGCCGACCCGGGGGACCTCGCAGATCGTGGGCAAGGTCGCGCCCGTATTCGACCTGGGCGTCGGGATGGACCCGGAGATCTCCGGCTACGAGAACATCATCATCCGTGGCTTGTTCCTCGGCATGACCCGCAAGCAGATGGAAGCCCGCACCGCCGAGATCGCTGAGTTCACCGAGCTCGGCGACTACCTGTCCATGCCGCTGCGTACCTATTCCACCGGCATGCGGGTCCGGCTGGCGCTCGGTGTTGTGACCAGCATCGACCCGGAGATCCTGCTGCTTGACGAGGGCATCGGCGCGGTGGACGCGGCATTCCTGGAACGGGCCCGGGATCGGCTGACCGCCCTGGTCGAGCGGTCCGGGATCTTGGTGTTCGCGTCCCACTCCGACGAGTTCCTCGTTCAACTGTGCACCTCAGCGCTATGGCTCGACCGCGGCGAGATCCGCGAGCAAGGCAGTCTCGGGACCGTCTTGTCCCATTACAAAAACCCGGCCTCCCTCACGGGAGCCCTCCAGTGACAGTGAAGGGGGCCGGCGTCCGATGACGCGCGTGATCGCGGTGGTAGTGACCCGGCACCGCCGGGAGTCGTTGGCCAAGTCGTTGGCGGTCATCGCAGAGCAGACCAGGCTGCCCGACCACCTCGTGGTGGTGGACAACGGGCCGGACGATCCGGCCGAGGACGTGGTCGAGGACTGCCCCATCCCGTCGACGTACCTGCTGTCGCAGCGCAACCTCGGCGGCGCAGGCGGGTTCGCGCTGGGCATCCTGCACGCCTTGGCCCTCGGTGCGGACTGGGTGTGGCTGGCCGACGACGACGGGCGCCCCGCCGACGTCCGGGTGCTGCAAACGCTGCTGGAAGAGGCCAAACGCCGGGACCTCGCGGTGATCTCTCCGGTGGTGGTCAACATCGACGATCCCGAGCGGCTGGCGTTCCCGCTGCGCCGGGGACTGAACTGGAAACGCCAGGTCAGCGAATTGGGCACGGATTTCCTGCCCGGCATCGCCAGCTTCTTCAACGGTGCGCTGTTTTCCGCCGACGCACTCGACGTCGTCGGCGTGCCGGATTACCGCCTGTTCGTCCGAGGTGACGAGGTCGACGTGCACCGCCGGGTAGTCCGCTCCGGGCTGCGGTTCGGCACCACGTTGCGAGCCTCCTACGCCCACCCGGACGGCACGGCCGAGTTCAAGCCGATGCTGCACGGGCACTTCCACGCCCAGGACCCCGCCGACGACGTCAAGCGTTACTACACCTACCGCAACCGCGGCTACCTACTGTCCCAGCCAGGGATGCGGCGGATCGGCATGCTCGAGGTGTTCCGCTTCGGGCTGTACTTCCTGGTCACCAAACGCGACCCCCAAGCATTCCGCCAGTGGTTGCAGCTGCTGCGGCAAGGCCGCGCGGAGCGGTTCTACCGGTACTCAGGGCACCCGGCCGGCCACGTACCGAGGTAAAGTTATGGTCAATGTTCGGGACAGGTCGCCTAGCGCTCGTCCCATTGGACTAGCCTCCTGCGCGTGCTGACATCCGGGCACATCGAGATCACGCGCCGTTCATCGCGCCCTGACAGTGACGCCGACGAGCAGGCCACCGAGGATCACCCCGGCAGGGTTAAGACAGCCCGAGGGGCTCGGTTGCTCCGGTTGGCTGCCACCGTCTTCGGGCTGCTCGGCGCGCTGCTGGCTGTCGCCGTGCCGCTGCTGCCGGTGATCCAGGACACCACCGTGATCACCTGGCCGAACGGCAGGCACCTCGCCCCGGTCAACGCCCCGCTGGTCACTTTCCAGCCGCAGAACCTGACCGCAACGATCCCCTGCGTCGCAGCCTCCTCGGTGGAAGGGCGCTCGACACAGCCGGCGTCGCTGCTGTCCACCACCCCGGCCAACTCGACGGACGGGGCCGCGGTCGGCATGGTGCTCCAGGTCGCGGACGGCAAGCTGACCCTGATCAGCCGCGGGCAGGCACTGGGCAACATCATGCTCAGTGCGATCCCAGCGGGCACCGATCCGTGCCTGATCAAGGTGACCTCCAGCGCCAAGGGCACCACGGCATCCGCCGGTGCGACCCGGTTCGTCAAGGTCACCCAAGACGTCCGGCCGCAAGTGACCGGCATCTACTCCGCGCTCGACGAGCGGCTGGACCCGGTGACCGGGCTGTCGGTGCAGATCACCCCAGACACCCGCTACCAGTCCGTTCCCCATCCGACCAAGCTGTTGGCGATCGAGCTGGCCGTGGTGGCCGTGGTAATCAGCCTGATCCTGGTGCAGCGCCTGGACCGGCGGATCGGTCGCCAGGCCCCGCGGCTGCTGCCGTCCGGCTGGTGGCGCCCCACCGGGCGGGACGCCACCGTGCTGGCAGTGCTCGCGGTCTGGGTGGTCATCGGCGGGATTACCTCCGACGACGGCTACATCCTGACGATGATCCGCACCCGGGCCGAGATGGGATACATCGGCAATTACTACCGGTGGTTCAACGTCCCGGAAGCTCCCTTCGGCTGGCCCTACGAGCTTTACGCGTACTGGTCACAGATCAGCACGACCCCGCCGTGGCTGCGGTTGCCCGCCTTCGCGATGGGCGGCGTCAGCTGGATGCTGATCAGCCGCGAGGTAATGCCGCGGCTGGGCCGGGAGGTGCGCCGCAGCGCCGCTGCCGGCTGGGCGGCTGCCGGGGTGTTCCTGGCCTTCTGGTTGCCCTACAACAACGGGCTGCGCCTGGAGCCGGTGGTGGCCATCGGCTCGCTGCTGGTGCTGTGCGCGGTGGAACGCGCGGTGGCCACCCGGCGGATGCTGCCGCTGTTGCTGGGCCTGATCGCGGCCGCGTTCACCGTCGCCGCCACCCCCACCGGCTTCATCGCGATCGCGCCGTTCCTGGTGGCGCTGCGACCGCTGGTCCAGCTGCTGCGCCAGCACGCCGCCGCGTCTGGCTGGGCTGCGGTGATGGGGCCGGTGCTCGGTGCCGGCTTGCTCGTCCTCGTGGTGATCTTTGCTGATCAAACGCTGGCCGGGGTGCTGGAAGCCACCCGGATCCGCACCGAGATCGGACCCAACCTGTCCTGGTTCCAGGAACCGCTGCGCTACCAGTGGCTGTTCTCAGATATGCCTGACGGGGCGCTGGCCCGCCGCTTCCCGGTCCTGATGCTGCTGCTGTGCCTGGGCACCAGCTTGGTGGTGCTGCTGCGCCGTGGCGGCATCCCCGGCGCAGGTCTGGGCCCGAGCCGGCGGCTGATCGGCACCGCGGGTACCGCGCTGGCGCTGCTGGCGCTGACTCCGACCAAGTGGACGCACCACTTCGGCGCGTTCGCCTCGATCGGCGCCGCGCTGGCCGCGCTGACCGCCCTGGCCACCAGCTCGAACGTGCTGCGCTCGGCGCGTAACCGCTGGTGGTTTTTGTCCGGCATGCTGGTGATCCTGGCGATGTCCTCCACGGGACCCAACGCGCCCTGGTACGTGTCCCAGTACGGGGTGCCGTGGTTCGACAAGCCGCCGTCATTGCACGGCATCCAGGCCAGCACCCTGCTGATTGTGGGCGCCGTGCTGGCGGGATTCGTGGCCGTGATCGAAGGGCTACGGCATGAGCCGGGTGAACCACCACCACCCTTGCCGGACCGGCGCAGCGGCCGGCGGGCCCTGCGGATCGCGTCCGCCCCGATCGCGGTGTTCTGCGGGTTGCTGGTGCTCGCCGAAGTCGCCGTCATGGTCAAGGCCATGCACAAGCAGCGCGACGGCTACAGCATGGCTGCCGCGAACATCGCCCACATCACCGGGCACAGTTGCAACCTCACCGATGCGGTGCTGGTGGAGCCCGACCGGCGCGCTGGCGCGCTGGCGCCGTTGCACGGCAGCCTGCTGGCCGATATCCCATTGCAGCGCGGTTTCGAGCTCAACCGGTTCCCGGTCAAGGCAACTCCGGCCACCAACTCCGGCTTGAATCCGCCCGACAGGGCCGACGGGCAAAGCGCCCGTGGTGACCGGCTGCCCAAGCCGGCCAACGACAGTGACAGCTTTGACAATCCGGTCCAGGCTCCACCGTCGGGTCTCGGCGGCACCGAGATTCCGATCTGGAGCAGCTTCAACCCCGACAGCGCTGGCACCGGCAACGTGCGGACCACCTGGTACGCGCTGCCGGCCGCGGCCCGCGAGGGCCGGGCGCCGGTGGTCGTCTCCGTCGCCGGGAAGCTGTCTCCCACCACACCGCTGTTCGCCGAGTTCGCCCGGCGTACCGAGCGCGGCTTCCGCGTCCTCGTCCAGACCCCGATCGGCGGGCGGGCCACCGCCAACGCCCCGGGCTGGCGGGACTTCCGCCTGGGGGTGGTCGGCCGCGCCGC
Source organism: Pseudonocardiales bacterium (assembly GCA_019241525.1). GTDB lineage: Bacteria > Actinomycetota > Actinomycetes > Mycobacteriales > Pseudonocardiaceae. The sequence continues at coordinate 30,195 of JAFAWY010000104.1, read as the reverse complement.
TGGAGCCGACGCGGTCCGCTTGATCGCCATCGACGCCGACGTCACCGACGAGGGCTGGCTGGCGTTCTCAGCGCCGCGGGTTCCGGTGCTGCGGTCGCTGACCGACCTCGTCGCGCCGACGCCACCGGTGTTCCTGGACTGGCCGGTGGGCTTCGTGCACCCGTGCGTGCGCCCGTTCGGCCTGCGCAACGGCATCGCCGAGCTGCCGAAGTACCGGCTGCTGCCTGATGAGCTGCTGACCGACTACAGCAAGACCTGGTCGTCACGCGACGCCGGAGGCCCGATCGGCTGGCTGCAGATACTGGCTACCCAGCAGGAGGTCCCGACCTACCTCAAGGAAAACTGGGACACCGACTGGGGCAAGCTGATGGTGATCCAGCCTCGGGTTCCCGATGCCGCAGCTCCCACTCTGAAGACCGGTACCGCCGTGCGCAGCGGCTGGTGGTCTCCCGGCCCGCTGCGCAGCGGCAGCCAGACCGCCGCCATTTCGCAACTCGGCCGCTAAACCCGCGGTTGGTGGCTCTTCACGTACCACCAGCCGCGGTTCCAGGACAGTCATCAACATGGTGATATGTCCGATTCAGGGGTACCGTCGTTCGTATGGACCAGTGGTTGTCCATCGAGATCTTCGACGGGGCATTCCCGGCGAGTAGCTGGCGACGTGCCCACGGCGACAATCTCACTGAAGCGGCGATCACCAACGGAGCGCTGCGGTGGGAATGGCACGAGCACCGGTGGGGCGTCGTGATCGAGGTGGAATTCACCACTGAAAACGACCGTGACCACTTCCGTGAGCTGCCCGCGGTGATCGCCGCCCTCGACGCAGTGCCCGATCCAGTCAGTGGCCTGCTGGTGTATCCCGGCCGCGGCGGCGGATCCGGTGCTCGGATCCCGCGCCGGCCACGCCCACGACCGGTAGCCGGCGCAGCCGCGCGACCCGAACCGATCGACGAGGTCTACGTCCAGCTAGCTCGTCTGAGCTTGACCCCTTAAGAGACTGGGCCTCTCAAGACCGCACCGCGCGCGATGCCGGCATGATCGCCATACTCGACGAACCTGCCGTCGGCAGCCGTATGGCATCTGACCGCAGCCGTTCCCGGCAGAGGTTGCGCTGTTACCAGAGTCCCGGCACATCGCAGGTGCGGGGGTTGGCTGCGGGTGAAGACGTCCAGCAACGGGGTTGGCGGTACTTGGAGAGCCACCAACAGATCAAAAAAGGGGCCCCTCGCGGAAACGAGGGGGAGGTGTTCCGCGAGGGGCGGCGGATCCGGCTGGGGGTCCCGAACCCGCACGTCTCATTGTGCCACTTTTGGTATGCTCCATGCGAGTGATACCACGGCGCGGCGCGCACATTATGCCGCGGCGAGTCGCACTTTCTACCACTCTTCTGGGTTGGGCGACCGCTCAGGCCCGGAAAATCACTGCCCGTTGCACGATGAAGTTGATCGCCGTGGCCACGCCTTGCGCAACGACGAAGGCGCAGGTGAACTCACCCCGAAACGACGGCAGTAGCGCGAGCATCACCGCATTCATCCCGACCTGGACGACAAAGGTGATCCCGTATAGCGCGATGATCGAGGCATACTCGGCCCGACCACCCTTACCGTGGAAAGTCCACCGCCGGTTGATCAGGTACGCGGTGGTGGTGCCGGCGACGAAGGACAACGCTTTGGCCAGATGCACCCACAGCCCGACCGCCAGCAATGTCTGGTAGCAACTGAGGTCGACCACGAAGGCGACGGCGCCGACCAGAACGAAGCGGATGAGTTGGGTGGACAGGCGAAGGTGTACCGCGGGCGGTGCAGCCAACGGCGTTCCTCCTGGACTCGGTGGGTGGGAGGGCAGGTCTGCGCAAGGGTACCGGCAGCTACCCTGCGCCAGTGCCGGTGCCCGAGACGACGCGTGCCTTCTCGGCTGGCGCCCACTGCCTAGACGACACCGTGATCCAGGCTGATGTCGGCGCCCGTCCTGCGGCGCCCGTGACTCCCGTCCGCGGGGACACCGGGATCCGGCGGGCGGCGGTGCTGGCCGGGGTGGCGGTGTTGACGCTGGTCGCCGCGATCGGGGTCCTGTTCGCCCCGGTCGATGCCGACAACCCGGTGGTGCAGTGGCCAAAGGCCAGTCAGCCCATCCGTTCCACTGTGGTGCCGCTGGTGCCCTACCGGCCACTGAGCCTGGATGCCCGCGTGCCGTGCGCCGTACTCGCCGCGCTTGATCAACGGGCTGGCGGCGGCGAGGCGCTGCGCACCCTGCCGGCCACGGCGGGAACAGGTGGTCAGGTCAGCCAGGGCTTGGTCGTCTCGGTTAATGCAGGCCTCGTGCGGGTCACCGCGTCTGGCCGGACTCTGATACGGGAACTACTCCCCGGTGATCAATGCACCTACCGGGTGCTGGCGGATGCCGGTGGGGTACGGGTACTGCGAGACGGCCCGGGTGCGGGTGCCCCGCATGACCCGGGTGCGGGCGTCCCGCACAACCCGGCGACACGCGGCCCTGCATCAGTGCCGGTACCGCAGGTCAACGAGCTGACCACCGACGCCGAGGGGCTGCCGGTGGCGGCGGGTCTGGCGGTGACGTTGCAGCCCGACAGCCGCTACGAATCCAGCCCGACCACGGTGAAGACGGTCCTGCTGGGACTATGCGCAGCTGCCCTGCTGGTGCTTCTCGGGTTGGCCTGGCGATGGTGGGGCGGCGACCGGATCCGGCTGGCACGTCCCCGGCTGCGGGCAGCAGACGCGGTGCTGGTCGCCGTCTCGTTGGCGTGGGTAGTACTGGCCCCCACGAACTTCGACGATTCGTGGTACGAGCTGATGGCCCGCGGCGCCGGCGCCTCCGGCTCGCTCGGCAACGCCATCTACATGTTCAACGTCACCGAGAATCCCTTCGTCGCCAGCCAGTATGTGCTGCAGTTATGGGGCACGCTGGGTGGATGGGGCCTGGCGTGGATGCGCCTGGTGCCGTTGATTTACGGGCTGATCACCTGGCTGCTGTTGCGTCTGCTGCTGGTCACCTTCGGCCCGGAGCTGGATGCAGCCCGGGCAACGTGGGCACTGCTGGTGGCATACCTGCTGTGGTGGCTGCCGTACGGGATGACACTGCGCCCCGAACCGCTGATCGTGCTGTTCGCCACAGCGACGCTGCTGCTGAGCGAATTGGCCCGGCGGCGCCATTCGGTCGGTGTCTTCGCGGCGGCCACCACCAGCGCGGCACTGGCCATGACGGTCTCGCCGTCCGGGCTCGTAGCAGCGGCGCCGCTGGTAATGGCCGTGCCCTGGCTATCAACCTGGTGGCGGGCGCGGCCTGTGAGCGCTCGGCTGGCCGCGGTGCTGCTGCTGGTGGCCACCGGTTCCGCTGTGGTGCTGGTGGGCTGCGCCGACGCGACGCTGGGCGACGTGCTGGAGTCCACCGCCGTGCATCAGTGGTACTACCAGGCATTTCCGTGGTACCAGGAATTCGTCCATTACCAGACGATTCTGAGCTTCCAGGATTCCAGCCAGTGGGCCCGTCGGGCCCCCGTCGTGCTCACCATCGCAGTGGTCCTGGTCGTCGGGCTGACCTCCCTGGTCCAAACCTGCTGGCGACCCACTGGCCCGGTAGGCAATGGTGACGACCCGGTGCGACGGCTGCTGGTCAGCAGTGCGGTCGGTTCAGCGCTGGCCCTGGCGTTGCTCGCGCCCACCCCGACCAAGTTCGTCAACCATTTCGGAGCGGCGGCGGCGGTGCCCATGGTGTTGCTCACCGCCGCCCTGCTGCACGCACCGTTTCGTCTGCCCCTGCGGCCCCGGCGCGCCGATGTCATGACCGCGACGATGGCGGCGGGGGTGCTGGTCGGTGCGGTGTCGTGGAGCTTCGCCGGGCCGAACATCTGGCGGCCCTACTCGGATCGAGGACAGCCCTTCGGCAACCACCTCACGCTTGCCGAGGACCGCGTTGACCTGGTCAGCGTGCGACCCAGGCTGGGACCGGTCCAGCTGGCCAACCCGCTACTGTGGGTGGCCGTCGCACTGGCCGCGGCCTGCGCCATGTGGTGGTGGCGTCGCCGCGGTATGGATCGCGGGCCGGCCGCCGACCGTGCAGTGCTGGTCGCCGGATCGACCGCGCTGGTGGTGATGACACTCGTCGTGTTCGCGTGGGCCCCGTTGCGCCAATACCCCGGGTGGTCGGTGGCCCTGTCCGCGGTACGGTCCGCGCACGGCCAGCCGTGCGCACTGGCCGATTACGCTCAGATCGCCGTGGACACCCCGGCCCAACCGGTACCCACCGGTACCCCGACCACCACGGGTTCGTTCGCCGAGGCAGCACAGCAACCCGCACCGGTACCGCCGCCGGCTCCCGGCACGCTGATCTGGCACAACGCCATCGGCTACGACCCCGGCCGCGACCTGGACACCGGCTCATTGACCAGGCCGGCCGGCTGGCTCCTTAGCCCCTGGTTCACCCTGCCCGCTGCGCTGCCCTCAGGGGGAGGCAGCACGCTGCTGCTGCCCGTGCTGGGTGCTCCGGCTGGCCAGCGGCTGATCCTGCAATACGCCACCGCGTCGGGCCCAGATCCTGCCGTGGCCGGCCAGGTGGCGCTGCAACTCGATCGGGCAGTGCCACAGACAGAGTGGAACGAGCTTGCGGTCGCGCTCGATCGGCTCGGCAAGACCCGGCCGTCCCAGGTGCGGCTGGTGTTGTGGACCCCGACGGCAGGTGCCGACAGCTGGCTGGCGGTAGGCCAACCCCGGCTGGCCGACTGGCGCCCGCTGTCTACTCTCACCGCCGGTCGGTCGGTGTACGTCGACCAACTCACCGCCGCCTTCCTGCCGTGCCTCCAGCAGGTGGGGGTCCAGCATGGCATCGCGCGGGCACCGGAGATCCTGGTGCTCAGCGACGAGGGTTTTGGTCGCGGATTCCTCGATCTCGGCTTCGAGGTGTGGCGAGGTGGCAGCCAGGTACCGGCGAGCCGATCGGCGACCACCGTGCGGATACCCAGCCGGCTGGCGCCCAGCGGGCCGCCCAGCCTGCCCTGGGGCCGGGTGGAACGGGTGATCTACGACCACCCCACCGGGCTGGTCGACCTGCACGTCAGCGAGGTACGGCGAGCAGGATGGGCCCGGCTACCCACGCTGGCCGCCAAGAATTACCACGGAGACGTTGGCTGACCCGGCCGTGGTACGCCACTAAGGGTGTATACCCCGTCCCGGTTAGTGATCCCCAGCACCCTAGGCTGCCGCGGTGCCGAGCGCCACGATGCCCGAAACGCGGGCTCGACCCTGGCTGGGTGCGTCACTGGAAACGCCCGGCGGATCCCGTCGGCTGTGGTACGCCGCGATCGTGCTCGGCCTGATCGCTGCACTGGCCGCTTTGGCGGTGCCGTTTGCTCCCGTAGCTCAGGATCGGGTGACCTTGAGCTGGCCCACGGTTGGCGCGGATCCCGCTGTGACAGCTGCGGCCATCCCGCTGATGCCCTACCAACCGGTGGACCTCACCGCGACCGTGCCCTGCGCAGGCGACCCGTCAGCGGACACGGTGTTGCTGTCCACCGTGGCGCTGCGGCCCGATCCCACTGCGCCGCTCCTGCCCGGGCTGCGGGTTGAGCGTCTCGACGGCCACCTGGTGGTATCCAGCTACGGCAAGCAAGTAGCGCGCACGACGCAACCTGCAGGTTCGTGCGTCCTGCAGATCGGGTCTGATCCGGATCGAACCTGGGTCGACGTCAACGGCCAGCCCGCCGGCGAAGTCAGGGCAGATGTCCGGCCGGTGGTGGCGGGGGCGTTCACGGAAGCGCCCAGCACCGCCGGGCTGCGCATGACCCTCGTCACCGATACCCGGTTCCAGACCTCGATGACGCTGGCCAAGGCCGCTCTCGCAGTGCTCAGCGTGCTGGCTCTGCTGGCAGCACTGCTCACGGTCGCCCGGCTGGACAGTGGGGACGCCCGCACCCGCCGAGTTCGCCTGGTGTCGTCGGGTTGGTGGCAGATCCGGGCCGTCGACGTGGTGGTGACAACGGGCCTAGCGGTGTGGGCGGTGATCGGACCGATCACCGTCGATGACGGCTACATCACCGGGATCATCCGCACCCGCGGCGCGAACGGCTACATCGGGAACCTGTATCGCTGGCTGAACGCACCTGAGGCGCCGTTCGGATGGTTCTACGAGCTGTACTCGCTGTGGGCTCGGGTCAGCGTTGCCCCGCTATGGATGCGGATCCCGTCCACCGTGCTGGGAGTGGTCTGCTGGCTGCTGCTGTCCCGCGCTTTGCTGCCCCGACTGGGTACCTTCACGGCGCGACCGGGAACAGTCTGGGTGGCGGCCGCCGCCTTCGCCGCTTGGTGGCTCCCCTTCAACCTGGGACTGCGGCCGGAACCGTGGATCGCGGTGGCCGGGCTGCTCGTGCTGCTCGGGGTGGAGCGCGCGGTGGTCACCCGCAGGCTGCTACCGGTGCTGCTGGGTCTGGTCGTGGCGGCGGCCGCGACGGCGGTAACGCCCACGGGGATCGTCACGTTCACGCCGTTGTTGGCCGGGTTGGTGCCGCTGCTGCGCGCGCTGCGGCAACGACCCAACCTGTCCCGGTTCGCGCTGCTGGTGCTGCTGATCGCCGCCCCGAGTAGCGCGCTGCTGCTGGCCTACGCGGATCAGACGCTGGCGTCGGTGTCGGAGGCGACCCGGATTCGGACGTTGATCGTCGGGGTCCAGCCGTGGTTCGAGGAACCGCAACGCTACGCAAAGTTGCTCACTGTCGACTCCGTCGAGGGCGCGTTGCAGCGCCGGGTGCCGGTGCTGCTGACCCTGCTCGGGCTCGCCGGAATCGGCTGGTTCCGGGATCGGGGCACCGCGGGCACCGCCAGGGGCCCGGTGTTCCGGCTTGCGATGACGCTGGTGCTGTCACTGGCCGCGTTGACTTTCACCCCGACCAAGTGGACCTACCATTTCGGCGCGTTCGCCGGGGTGGGCAGTGCCGTTCTGGTGGTCGCGGTTCAGCTGTGGTCCAAGACCGCGCTCGCGCGGGCCACAACCCGGCCGTTGGCGGCCACCACCGTCGGCACCGCAGCGCTGGCGCTGGCTGCCGGTTACGCGCTGGCCGGCCGCAATCAGTGGCCCTACGTGTCGAACTATGGCATCACTTGGAGCACGCTGGCGCCTCAGCTTGGCGGCGTCTCCGCAGCTACCACCGCGCTCGCCGGAGGACTGCTGCTGACGGCCATCTCGGGTGTGTCGGTGGCCTGGGCCCAGGCAGGCGGGCGGCCGCCGTCGATCACGCGATACGTCCCTGCGCCTGGGTTGCTCGCGCTGGTTCTCATCGTCGCCACCGTCGGGCTGGAAGTCGGTTCCGTCGCCCGTGCGGGAATCAGGCAACGCAATAGCTACAGCCTGGCAGCAGACAGTCTGAAGACACTGACCGGGCCGAACTGCGGACTGGCCGACCACCTGGAGGTGGAAACCAACCCGCTCGCCGGGCTACTGCCCGCATTCGGAGGTGGTGATTTAGCGGGGTCCCTTCCTGCGGATGCCACCTCGCTGCAGATGGCCGGGATGGCATTGCCGGGATGGCGCATCAGGACCGGCTCGCTCGTCCGTGGACACACGTCCTGGTATCGCCTGGATCACCGGAACATGCCGGTCGTGGTGACCATCAGCGGGGAGTTCAACCGGGGTACCAGCCTGGTGGCGGAGTTTGCTCATTCCGGCGGTCCGAAACCCAGCGTGTCGCATACCGTCGCGCTGGCCGACCAGCCCGGTGCACCGGCGCCAAGGGATGTCCGAATCGCGGTGCCGGATTCCCGGTCGGCCGATCTCGTACGACTTACGGTCACCGCATCTCCGGCGCCGGGCACGATGCCGCTGGTTTTCTCGGTACCACGCGTTCCCCGCACAGTTGCGATGCACGATCTCTTGCCACCCGGAACCGAGGCCATCGTCGACTGGCCGGTGGCGTTCCTGTATCCGTGTCTGCAGATCGCCGGCACTCCGGAAGGAACCGCCGCACTGCCCCGCTGGCGAGTCAGCACCCCTGCCGCCGACAGCTCTGGCTACATCGCCACGGCGCCAGAACTGGGTGGACCGTTTGCGACCCCGCGATCACTGGTCCGGGCCGAGAAGTTGGCCGTGTACCTCCGAGGCGACCCGATGCGGGATGTGGGCACCCTGTATCACTGGACACCGGTGACTACGTTCAGCCTCCCGGCTATCTCCCGTGTCACCAGAACAACGTGGGGCTGGCAGCACTTCGGGCACCTTCACGTGCCTGAACTCCCGTGATGGCGCTCTGCGTAGCATCAACGGACGGTTAAGTAATAACCCCAAGGAGTTACGTAGTGATACGGATTGCGACCTCGTGTCCGTCTGGGCACTGTAAGTGACGGCTGGGCCGGCACTGCCGCCGGCGACGAGCCTTACCTACGTATCCGTAACTCCGGGGGGATCTTATGGTCAATGCGATGAGCGACGCCGAAATCGGCCGTTACGAGGCGGAATTGCTGCCCGCGCGCACCGTCTTGTCAATGCGTGCCGCTGGTATCCAGGGCATCCTTGGCGGCAACAGCAACGGCGCGAGCGGCACGCCGGGACACCACGGTGACTCCAGCCAGCCGCACAGTTTCAACAACCTGCTCTGGTGGCTGGACCACCCAGGCATGGCCAATCCGGACACCGTCGGTGGCGCCGCTGGCAACGCCAACCACCTCTCCGGAAGTGAGGTCGGAAGCGCCGGCGCGGACGCGAACGGCCGGCCAAGCTGAGCGACCCGGCGAGCGGGTCTTGCTACCTTGGAATATCGGCGACCGTCCACCGGTTGCCGTCAAGTTCGCCGTACCCGTCGTCGAAGGTGGATGCATCGCGTGCCGGTCTTGCCCAACAGCCCTAGCGTCTCGGGCCCAGACATCGACGTCGATGCTGCCGTTGCGGTGGAGCAGGACTACATCAGCCTGCTCTACCGGCATCTCGACGAACGTCGCCGGTACACCGCGGCGCGCCTGGCTGAGGTACTGCGGGCGCCCACCACCGGCACCCCGCAAGCGCTCACCGAGCGCGACGCCGCTGCAGCGATGTACTCCCAGCAGCTGGCCAACCTGGACGGCGTCGAGCAGGGCTTGTGTTTCGGGCGCCTGGATCTGCACAGTGACCCTGATGCCGACTCCGGTGACGGACCTGACGACGCCTGCAACGGGCGGCGCTACGTCGGCCGGCTGGGCCTGCTCGATGAGGACCACAACTACCAGCCCCTGCTCATCGACTGGCGGGCCCCCGCTGCGCGCCCGTTCTACACCGCGACTGCGGCCCGTCCCGAGGGTGTGCGCCGCCGGCGGCACATCCGGACCCGAAGCCGTACGGTGCTCAGCGTCGATGACGAGGTGCTCGATCTCTCCGATTCCTCTGCCGCTGAGCCATCGTCAGCGACCAGCCTGACCAGCGAAGCAGCGTTGATGGCCGCGCTCGCGGAGAGCCGGACCGGCCGGATGTCGGACATCGTCGCGACCATCCAGGCTGAGCAGGACCGGATCATCCGCGCCAAGCCGCAGGGCGTGCTGGTCGTGCAGGGCGGCCCGGGCACCGGCAAGACCGCCGTCGCGCTGCACCGGGCGGCTTACCTGCTCTACACCCACCGCCGCCAGCTGGCCAAACGCGGTGTACTGGTGGTCGGGCCGAACGCGACGTTCCTGCGCTACATCGAGCACGTACTGCCCTCCCTCGGCGAGACCAGCGTGCTGCTGTGCACGGTCGCCCAGCTGCATCCGGGCCTGCATGCCCGCGGTGTCGAATCCGATGAGACCGCCGCGGTCAAGGGTCGCCTGGAAATGGCGAAGGTGGTGGCTGCCGCGGTCCGGGACCGCCAGCGGGTGCCGGAGAAGCCGATCGATGTTGTCGTCGATGGGCAGGCCGTCCAGCTGGACCGCGCGGTGTGCCTGCCGGCGCGTACCCGGGCGCGGCGTTCGCGGCGCCCGCACAACGAGGCGAAACGGATCTTCTTCCGGGAAGTCGTGTCCGCACTGGCCGAGCGGGTCGCGGCCGGGCTCGGCGCCGGCTTCCTGGACCGCGGCGATGTGGCAGACATTCGCTCCGAGCTGCGCGATAGCCCGGGGCTGACGGCGGCGCTGGAGTCACTGTGGCCGACGCTGTCACCTGAGCAGCTGCTACGGGATCTCTACGCCGACCCGCAACTGCTGGCCAGCGCCACCCGCCGGCTGCTGGCTGGTGCAGATCGTGACCTGTTGGCCCGGCCTGCGCCGGACCCAGCAGCCGATCCAGACCTGGTGTGGACCCCTGCCGATGTCCCGCTGCTGGATGAGGCAGCCGAACTGCTGGGCTCTGACGGCAGCGCCGAAGCCGCCCGCGAGGCGGCCGCGTTGCGCGAGGAGCTGCAGTACGCGCAAGGCGTGCTCGACATCCTGGACCTGGACGAGGATCTGGATCCCGAACTGCTCCGCGCCACTGATCTCATCGACGCCGACCGGCTGGCCGACCGGCAGCGCGCGCGGCGCTACGAGAGCACGGCCGAGCGCGCTGCGGCGGACCGCACGTGGACCTACGGTCACGTCATCGTGGACGAGGCCCAGGAGCTGTCCCCGATGGGGTGGCGGGTGCTCATGCGACGGTGCCCGAGCCGCTCGATGACCGTGGTCGGGGACCTGGCGCAGACCGGCAACCGTGCGGGCGCCGGATCGTGGGCTGACGTGCTGGGCCCCTATGTCGCTGATCGGTGGCGGCTGGAACAGCTCACGATCAACTACCGTAACCCCGCGGAGATCGCGCAGCTGGCCGATCGGGTGCTCGCCGCGATCGATGTCGACATCACGCCTCCGCAGTCGGTGCGCCACACCGGCGTGTCGCCACGCTATGTCGCAGCCGGTGCGCTGGCCGACGCCCTGCCGGCAGTGGTCGCCGAGGAGGCAGTGGCGGTCGGCAACGGCCGGGTCGCCGTGCTGGGTCCCGCCGCGCAACTGGCCGAGCTGCGCGCTGTAGTTCCGGCGGCCAGTAACGCCGATCTCGACGCGCCGATCACCGTACTCAGCGTGGCCCAGGCCAAGGGCCTCGAATTCGATGCGGTGGTGTTAGTCGATCCCGCGACCATCATGGCCGAGTCCCCACGCGGCCTCAACGATCTCTACGTTGCCCTGACCCGTACCACAAGCCGCCTGTGCATCGTCTACCTAGGCACCCTCCCGGACGTCCTCACCCTCGTTTAACCGCAGTCTGGATGCAGACTGCGCTAATCGGGCCTGGAAAAACCGCGTTCTGCGTCCACATTGCGATTGTGGGAGCTCCTGTTGGCTCGCACCACCCGCGCTAGCTCAACCAACTCCTCGGTCTGCTTCTCGTCCTCTATCTGATAGTAGGCGAGTAGTGCCCGAAGGTCGGTGGTGGAGATACCCACCGCGCCGGCTTCGATGCGGATTACTTTGGACGCTGACCAGTCCATGGCATGAGCGACTTGCTTCTGAGTACGTTGCGCCAGTTCGCGCTTATTACGCAACTCGGCCGATAGCCGCAAGGCCGACATATCCTGACTTGCCGTCATCGTCGGAATCCTTTCCTGCCACACGAATGCGGTCGCAATCATACCTCGCAGTCCTGGGCGCGAGAAACTTCGTTATTCGGCGAAGTGGCAGGTGAAGGCAACCCCCCACCACCGCATGTCCGCTATCTTATGAACATGAACAGAGCCGACGGGTGGACCAAATAGACCACGATCGCCATTGCAGCGGCTACCACACCGACGAGAAGGCACAGCCTCAGGGTCATACCCCAGTTACCGATCGCGGCACGAATGATCCTTTCAGTCCCACCTCGACGCATCGATAGATTCACCTCCATGCCTATCTAATTGATCACCGAATTCAGAAGACCACGGGCCACGCTAACGGGCACCCAGCACGTTTTCTGATCGACGCAGAACGCTGGCGGACCGTTCGACACGCCATCAGCGGGAATGTGCTACTCCAGACATACTGTTGTAACTCGACCGTATCGAGCCGTCGCGGAAAATTGTGAGCCATCGGGCTCGTTGCCATCGATGGATGATTTGGCGTGATATCTTGGCGCATAATACTACTTGGCAATGGGTTTGCTCGCAGGTAAGGTTAACGAGGTCCGCTGCGCATGTTCATGCGCAGGGCCTTGGCGTCGTAGCGGCGACGACGATGCCAAGATCAGATTCCCGTGTCCAGTAAAAGATTTCGGGACGTTGGTTTGGTTACGGTGGCCGTCGCGTCAAACGTCTTGCCCGAGCGACACCAGAAACCGGCAACCATCGTCGCGTATTTCGGCGGGTAACCGACCACCGCACCAGATCGCGCCGGTGTCTGCTGCGTCGGCGCGCACTTGACCGGCAGCCGGTGATCAGACGCGCGGCGGTCAACCTTGTTCCCGCACCAGTTCCAGCCGTATAACGGACGGACCCAGCCCGACCACGCGAACCTTCGCCACGCCGAGCCTGTACGCGATCGCTGGGGCCTGTGTGGCGAAGTCCTCGAGCGTCTGACTTTGCAGGATACGGATGTCCACCTTGCTCGGAGGCCTGCCCATCACCGACACCATCTCCGGGACGTGGAGGGTGTCGCCTCCACTGATGCTGTAGGTGGTCTGGGTGAGCCCGAGCTCTACGATGGCCTCTTGCAAACGCCGGACGAGCCGCTGATTGTCGTCCAGATGCACGTGTTCCGGGTCTACATGGCGTGTACCCAGCAGGCGACGCCACCATGACCGGCGGGGAATCGTACGCTCAGATTTTCTCCCTATATGCCGGAAACTCATCCTTTGAGGTTGACCGTTCATGTCGAATACCTTCTCTTCGTACCACGTCTCCCCATGGGAGCCAGTTCGAGCCTACCCGGCCTTCCGCGATGTTCTTGGCGAATGCACGTTGTTTGGGAACTCTTTGACATATCCCTACACGTGGGTTGTCAACAGGAGCTGTGACATCCGCTCATAGCGCCTTCCGGGAAGCCGCAGAAGGCTGTCGAACAGTCCGCGTGGTGTCTTGCCGAAGCGGCCTGTTAACGGTCTGGCACGGCGCCGATATACATAAGCAAGTTTGCAGCTTGCCGCTTGGCGTGTAGTATTGTTGCGTGGCCTGGCTGTCCATCTTGAGTGCAGCAGAGGGTGCCGTAACAGCTGCTACGACGCCGAAAAACAGTGGCTCCGAGTCCCGGCAGAGACTTTGGAGGCGCTGTTTTTTGCCACATTCGGTAGCTAAGTCCTCCGCGCACCCCGGTTGCGATGCGGCAAGCCGGACAGTGGCGGTCTGCATGCGTCGTTCCGCCACCCCTCGACGGGCGCACCTCGTACGAGGGAAGTTCACTACGTCACCAAGGTCCTCGCTTGCCGCAGACTGCTACCTCCAAAAAGCCAGATAGCAGTCTGCCCGACGTCTTGTCAGTAGGCGCAATAGGGAACACTTCAAATCCAGGGAGTTCAGTACGTGGCCAACGCTCAGCTTGCCGCAGACCGCGACTTTCCAACGGCTAGATAGCAGTCTGCATATCACATATGGTTACGATTTGATCACGATTGTCTCATCTCAGTAACCTGCAAGATTCAAAGAGCGTTGCAAAAGCAAAGAGCGGAGCGCGCGCGGCGGCTAGGTCAATCAAACTTGAGAAGAGGGGAATCCGCAGTGACGGAGCAGGAGCAGCAGCGATCTCTTCTGTGGAAAAAGAGCACTGCAAGCGGGAATTCTGGCTGCGTTGAGGTAGCGCGCACCGGAAAAATGACATTGGTCCGCGACTCGAAAGCCCCTTCGGGGCCATTTTTAACCTTCAAAGACGCGATATGGAAAAACTTCTGCGCACGCGCGGACGAATTCAAAAACTAGTACAGTTGCCGACGCGGTAAACCCCTTGCAATACGCGGACAAGTCATATGAGTCCGGCTGAACATATTTTTTCAACGGCTGCGGTAGCCAACCACCGCCGTCTGCACTATTCAAGGTCGTTACGTGATACCTATCTCCTGCCGGATTCTGCATTACTCAGCTCAGAGGTAGGCGTCAGCCAGCGACCGATGCTGGCCGGGTCACCACAGTCCTCGGCGTCGAAGAGCCTCAGCGCTCGTCATGTCATGGACTACAGCGTGCTGGTCTGTGTCGTGGTCAGGTAGCAAGGTTGCGCAGAAACGCACGGACGGCTGTGGCACGCGGCGCCTGACGCTCACCGGCGGCACGATCCGCCAGGGGGCACGTGCAGACCTATACGCCTTCGGCCTGGTAACCGACGTGGCCTAGCCGGGTGAGCGACGCCGGGTCAGCCTGCTACCACAGGAGTTGTTGTTTGCCCCGTGCGACTCTAGGCACAGGATCTAATGTCTCACTACCACCGTCGGACCACTTCAATACAAAATGGACGTTCTAGACATCGTAGCATCCCGGAAAGTCCACCGAACGCAAATCCATTGCCGAAGAAATTCTGCTGGCATGGACAGCGGCTCCGGCCCGGACACATCCGGCAACTGCTTGGCGAATCACTGTCTCCAAGTCTGTATCAGGTCGGGTACCAGCGTGCTGAACGCGTCCGCTTCGGAAAGTTACTCAAGCAGAGAAGGCGATCGATCGAAAAAGAAGTGAACACGGTCACCAAAATGAAGCTTTATCGACTTCAGCCACCGAGGGGTTAATGTCAGGAGATTGACTCATCAGTCCTCGGTTAATAAACGCCAAAGAAGGTCGCTGGCATGTTCACGGCTGGCAATTTGTTCCAATTCCCAGAAGGATGCAAGGTAACTCACCGGAGACTCCCTGTCTTCCTCTTCCGGTGAACCCTCCCGGATGATGTACTCACCTTGGGGGTTCTCCACGTAGAGAATATCACCGTCTTCGGGATCCGGGAACTCGAGTAATACATATGGGGCGCGCTGGTGAGCGTACAGACCTCGCTCGAACGGAACGATCCGGATAGTTACATTCGGGTATTCAGAGCACATCTGGATTTTTCGCAGCTGCCGCCGCATAATCTCCTGGCCCCCGGCCACCCGTCGTATAACGGATTCATCCATAATGAAGTTCAGGCTCGGCGAGGTCCGGCGCTCAAGTAGCTCTTGACGCTGCATGCGCAGGTCAACGAGCGGATCGACCTTCCGCGGATCGTCGCCTTCAAGCAACCTTATGACCGTTCGGGCATAATCCTCAGTTTGAAGCAGGCCGGGCACGAGCATTGGTTCGAAGTTCCGGATAACCGAGGCTGACGACTCGTACCCCAAAAAAGCAATGTACTCAGGTGATGCGACATCTCTATAGATTGCCCAAGGTGTTTGCCCCCGGGCGGCGCGAGCGAGCTCAACGAGAGTGGCGATCCGATCACCTTCGATCCCATAGTGATGCAGTAGCGCACGCAGATCATTAGTGCTGATATTGACCGCGCCGCTTTCAATGCGGATCAACTTGGATGCGGACCAGTCCATGGCCGCCGCGACATCGCGTTGGGACATGTTTGCGGCCTCGCGCGCCTTGCGCAGTTCACTGCGCAGCCTACGACGCGGGATAGTGGGGTCTGGGCCGTGTGGCTCGGACATCGCGGTTCCCTCTCCCTCGCCCGGATCAGGGTCCCCCGCTCGCTTACTAGGCCAGCACACGGCCAAGTGTCAGCTCGGGAGTATAGGGATCGTACCTTGCGCCTTCTCCGTGAGCATTGCTGGGATTGGCGTTGGGTTCAGTAGAAATCAGAGCAATACCGAAAGATCGCTGATTGGATGGCACATACGCACTTGGGCGTCATGTCAGTCCCAAGCGTTCGTTGCTAACCGCTTCGCGAGTGTGGCCGTTCATACTGGAGCGTGCTGCTCTACCACTACACTTACTCATCAGTGTTGCGCTGGGTGACCTCATCCCCCCGACATGACACTGATGGGCTACAAAGGTCGTGTCCTGGAATCTGCGGCGTGCCTGCTGCGCACCGCACTGCACTAATCTGCGCGAATATCGGCGAAAGGTCTCGAACTGTCCGACGCGTCCATCGTTGCGCACCGGCCGATTGACAGCACGCTGCGCCTGCTGGCCGGATTCCTCGGGGTAGTGCTCGCGCTGGTCTTGCCATTCGCCCCTGTAGTCACCGAGCAGACCGACGTAATCTGGCCGCCGTCAGGCCGGCCGGCCGTATCGACCATCGCGTTGTTCGCGCCGTACCGGCCCGCGGAGTTGACCGTGACTGTGCCGTGCTCAGCGCTGCGTGCTGCCGCTGGGCAGATGCACGCTGTCACCGTGCTGGCCACTGGCCCGCCCGGTGAGGGGCTGGTGCTCCGAACTGAGGGGAGTGCGGCCCACCTGACGCTGGGCCCGCGCGAGGTGAGCAGTGCGCCAGTGGTAAGCGCCGACTGCCGGACTCGGTTGCACGCCGGCCCAGGCGGAACCGTGATCACTATCGGGACTGGTCAGCTCGACTTGGCTGGCGAGCCGGTGCCTCAGGTGTTCGCGTTTCGCACCGACCTGGATGCCACGCAGGCGGCCGGGATGACCGTCACCGCGCACACCGCCAGCCCCTTCGCCACCAGTCCACGCGCACTCAAGCTGGTGCTCATCGCCCTGCAACTGCTCGCCGCGATCGCCGCTCTCTGGCTGTTGGGCAGCCTCCCGGCGAGTCGTGCCCTCGTGCCTGGTGTGTCGCGCCTCCGTGCCCGCCCCCGCTGGAGCAATACGGTGTGGGTCGACGCCGGCGTGGTCGCGACACTGGCCGGGTGGGCGATCATCGGTCCGCTGACCGACGACGACGGCTTCGCGACCACGATCGCTCGTAACGCCGCGCTAACCGGCAATGTCGGCAACTATTACCGCTGGTGGAACGCCTCGGAGACACCATTCGCGCTGGCCGAGCAACTGCTGGCACCGCTGACCGAGGTCAGTTTGGCGCCGCTGTGGCTGCGGTTGCCCAGTACCGTGCTGGGGATCGCCACCTGGTTTGTGGTCAGCCGCGGCGTGCTTGGCGCGGCGCTGCCTGCGGTGGCGAGCACAGTCCGGATCCGGCTGCTGGCCGCGGTGTGCCTGCTCAGCGCGTGGCTGCCGTTCAACCTCGGGGTGCGCCCCGAGCCGTACGTCGCCTTCGGCGTCACCACGCTGCTTGCCCTGCTCTACCGGGCTCGCGGGCTCGCCGCGCTGGGCTGGGCGGCGCTCGTCGCCGGGCTGACCCTTCCTGTCAGTCCTGGCAGCTTGCTGGTCGCCGCCCCGATAACGATCTTTGCGCCGCGCATCGTCGCCATACTCCGCGCGTCGGCACGCAGGCGAGTCGACGTACTGGCCCGGGTGCTCCTGCTCTGCTGCATCGGCGCCGTCGGCCTCACTGTGATCTTTGCTGACCAGACCTGGGAGGGGCTGGTCACCGCCACCCGCTGGCACAACTTCTTCGGCCCGTCGCTGCCCTGGTACCACGAGCCGGACCGGTACTGGTTCCTGCTCGGCGATGACCAGGACGGCACCGCCACCAAGCGGGTTCCGGTCCTGGTCACCCTGGCCCTTCTGCCGGTGGTTGGCGCCCTACTGCTGATCCGCCGCACGAGCGAGTCAGACGAGACCGACCGCGCAGCCGCGCGGCTGGCAGCCGTTGTGGCCACCGCATTCGCGCTACTGTGGCTCACCCCGTCGAAGTGGCCACATCACTTCGGCGCTCTCGCCGGGCTCATCGCGTCGTTCCTGGTGGCCGCCGTGGTCATGCTGCTGCAACCGCGCCGCGCGCGGGTCGGTGACCGCATCGCCGCGGGGATCAGCGTGGCCGGTGCCGTCCTGGTCGCTGGGGCAGCCGGGCTGGCCTTCGCCGGCCCGAACTCCTGGTGGCAGCCGGCCGTCTACGACGTGCCGTGGGCCAACGGCCCAGTACATCCGCTGGGCCTGCCGCTGGACTCCCCGCTGCTGTGGCTGGGTGCCGCCGCAATCATCGTGCTGGTTACCAAGCGACTCATCGCTGCGCCGGCGCTACTGGCCATAGCTGTGGCGAGTACCGCAGTCACCGTCCTGCTCGGCTCCTTTATCGCCGCACCGGTACGGCGGCCGGCAGGATCGCTGGCGCTGGCGAACCTGCATCAACTGGCGGGCGCTCACTCGTGCGGGTTGGCGGACGACATCCAGGTGCTTCCCGACGGCGCCGTGCTGCTGCCCGCTGATCCGGCCGGGCATCTGGACGGATTCACCGCGGGCGGCGGTTTCGACCCGGGTGCCCCGCCACCAGACGCGCCCGGTACCGGAGTGTCCGCGCAACTGTGGGGCAGCTTGGCTGATGGCCCGCGCAGCACCGGCACACTGACCAGCCCCTGGTTCATCCTGCCTGCTCTGGGCCCAGCCAGCGGAGTCGCCGTATCGGTGTCCGGCCGCACCGACCGGGGCAACAGGCTGTCCCTGGAGTTCGGCCGCACGGCACCCACCGGTGTCATCCCGCTTGGCGCGCGCACCCCGTTCGACCTGGTCAAAGCGAATCAGGACGAGCTGGACGGCCCACCGGAATACCGGCCATGGCGCGCCGTCGGCATCGACGCAAGCGAGATACCAGGCGGCGCAAACCGAGTCCGAGTCCACGCCGTCGACGCGACCACCGACCCGAACGGCTGGCTAGCCGTCACCGGACCCCGGCTGCGTTCGGTGATCGGGTTGACCCAATACCTGAACAGCCACGGACCAGTGCTGGTGAGCTGGCCGCAAGCGTTCCTGTTCCCCTGCGTGCACAACATCGTCGAAGTCGTCGACGGGCTGGCCAGCACCCCTCGCGTGGTGATCGAAGCGCCGCGCCGCCACGGCCGCCTCTCAGGGATCGCCACCGATCAGGGCCAGGGCGGCGTCTTCGCGGGTCTGCGCCCCTTCGGCGAGCTGCGCGACATCCCCACCCGCCTGGCCGGCCACCCCGAGATTGACTGGGGCGCTGTCCAACTCTCCAGTGCCCGAAACACCTCCTTATCCCAGCGCCGATAATCCCGGTATGGAGACATATCGGGCTCAGAAGGACGCGCACAGAGGCGTTCGAACGGAGCCGATAACCCCGAAGGGCAGACACCGTTGGGGCGTGGGTAGCCTCCGGCGGCAATGAGCGAGATGGTGGTGCGGGCGCTAACCGGATGGGGACGGACGGCGCCGAGCACAGCGCGAGTGCTGACCAACCCGACGCATGAGTCGATCCAGCGAGCGGTGCGCGCCGCCGGGGAGCGCGGCGTGATCGCCCGGGGCTTGGGACGCTCCTACGGCGACCCGGCACAGAACGCAGGCGGCCTGGTCATCGACATGACCGGGCTGGCCAGGATCCACTCCCTCGACGCCAGCACCGGCCTGGCCACTGTCGACGCCGGGGTCAGCCTTGACGCGCTGATGCGCGCCGCGCTGCCGTTGGGCCTGTGGGTGCCGGTGTTGCCGGGCACCCGGCAGGTCACCGTCGGCGGCGCGATCGCGGCGGACATTCACGGCAAGAACCACCACAGCGCGGGCACCTTCGGTAACCACGTCCGTAGTCTCGATCTGGTCGTCGCCGACGGGTCGATCATCACCTTGACGCCATCCGACGAGCTGTTCTGGGCCACCGTCGGCGGCATGGGGCTGACCGGGATCATCATCAGCGCCACCATCGCGCTCACCCCCGTCGAATCGGCGTATTTCGTCGTCGACACCGACCGCACCACAAACCTGGATGAGCTGATGGCGCTGCTGACCGACGGCTCTGACGATGACTACGACTACTCCGCAGCGTGGTTCGACGCGATGTCCACCGGCGCGAAACTGGGCCGTGCGGTGCTCACCCGAGGCAGCATTGCCCGAGCCGACCAGCTACCCCCCAAACTGCGCCGCAATCCGCTGGCCTTCGACGCGCCACAGCTGTTCACCGCGCCCAAGGCGCTGCCCAACGGGCTGGCGAACAAGGCCACCTTCATGGCGCTGTCCGAGGCGTGGTACCGCAAGGCGCCCAAGAGCCGCCGCGGCGAGATCCAGAACCTGACCAGCTTTTACCACCCGCTGGACATGATCGGCGAGTGGAATCGGGCCTACGGCCCGCGCGGGTTCTTGCAATACCAGTTCGTGGTGCCCTTCGGCGCCGAGGACACCTTCCGGCGCATCGTGGAGCAGATCGCGCGCTCGGGCCACGTGTCGTTCCTCAACGTGCTCAAGCGCTTCGGTGAGGCCAGCCCGGCGCCGCTGTCGTTTCCCCATCCCGGCTGGACGATTACTGTGGACCTCCCGATCCGCCGGGGGCTGGCCGAGTTCTGCGATCGGCTTGACTTGCAAGTGCTCGACGCCGGCGGCCGGCTGTACCTGGCCAAGGAATCGCGCACCTCCCCGGCCGCGCTGCACCGCATGTACCCGCGGATCGACGAGTGGCGCAAGCTCCGCGCCACCGCCGACCCAGCGGGGGTTTTCGCTTCCGACCTGTCCAGGAGACTCGAGCTGTGATCGACGCTGTCGGCAACCCCCAATCCCTGCTGCTGCTGGGCGGCACCTCCGAGATCGCGCTGGCCACCGCAGCGCGCTACGCCGCCCGCCGCCCGTTGCGCGTGGTGCTGGCCGGCCGGCCGTCGCCGCGGCTGGACAAAGCCGCCGCACGGCTGGACCGTCTGGGCGCCACGGTGACCCCATTGCCCTTCGACGCCGCGGACACCGACACACATCCGGCGACGATCGAGAAGGCCTTCGCTGACGGCGACATCGATCTGACCCTGGTGGCCTTCGGACTGCTCGGTGACCAGGAGAAGGCGTGGACCGACCACGCTGCCGCGGTGGAACTCGCCCAGGTCAACTACGTGGGCGCGGTGTCGGTCGGGGTGTTGCTGGCCGACGCCCTCAAGCGGCAAGGGCATGGCACGCTGGTCGCGCTGTCGTCGGCAGCTGCTGAGCGGCCGCGGCGTTCGAACTTCTGCTACGGCTCCACCAAGGCCGGCCTGGACTCCTTCTACACCGGGCTCACCGAGGCGCTGCGCCCGTCCGGCATCAAGGTGTGCGTGATCCGGCCTGGTTTCGTGCACACCAAGATGACCGCAGGCATGAAACCTGCCCCGCTGTCGGTCACCCCCGAGCAGGTCGCCGAAGTGATCATGGATGCGGTGGCGCAGAACCGGGAGCAAGCCTGGGCCCCCAGCCCCCTGCGCTACATCATGTCCGCTCTGCGCCACGTCCCCCGCCCGATTTTCCGCCGCCTGCCGATCTGATCATGTCGTGAACTCGACGTGAGCGACATTCTTGGGCCCCTGCAAGGTCGCTAGCGTCGAGTTCACGGCAGACGACGCCGGCGGGAACGGCGAAGGATGGCGTCTCGGACTTGGTGTCGCCGCGGACGTCGTGAACTCGACAAGACCGACGTGTAGCGGCACCGACAACGTCGGTAGCGTCGAGTTCACGACGCGGCGCGCTCAGAAGGGGTACGGCGCGATGTCGCCCCGGGCAGTGATCCAGCGGGTTTCGGTGAACGCCTCGATGTTGGCGGCGACGCCGCCGAAGCGGGAACCGGTGCCGGAAGCCGACACGCCGCCAAAGGGCGCGTGCGCCTCGTCGTTGACGGTCTGGTCGTTGATGTGCGCGATCCCGGTGGGGATCCGCTCGGCCAAAGCCAGGCCACGGGCCACATCGGCAGTCAAGATGCCCAGAACCAGACCGTACTCGCTGTCCGACGCCAGCTTCACCGCGTCGTCCACCGTGGCAAACGGCGTGACCACTGCCACCGGCCCGAAAACCTCCTGCTCATACGCGGGGATGGACGGCCCCGCATCGGCCAGGACTGTGGGGCGGTAGAACAGATCCCGGTAGGTTCCACCCGTGACCAGCCGGGCGCCCGCCGCCACGCTGCTGGTCACCAGCTGATGGACCCGGTCGCGCTGACCCGCGTCAATAAGCGGCCCCAGTGCGACCTGCTCGGTCGCCGGGTTGCCGACCGGCAACCGGTCGGCCTTGGCGGCCAGCCGCGCCACGTATTCCGGGTAAACAGCCTGGTGCACCAGGTGCCGGCCGGTGGTCATGCAGATCTGCCCCTGGTAGAAGAACGAGCCGAACGCGGCCGCGCTGATGGCCTGGTCCAGATCAGCGTCGTCCAGCACGATCAGCGCGGAGTTGCCGCCTAACTCCAGGTGAGCCCGCTTGAGGTGGCGGCCGGCCAACCCTGCAACGGCACGGCCCGCGGCGGTGGATCCGGTGAACGAGATGACCCTGACGTGCGGATCTGTGACCACCGCGGCGCCGATGTCCGCGCCACCGGGCAGCACATGGAGCACGCCCGGGGGCAGTCCGGCTTCGGCGAACAGCGCGGCGAGAGCCACCCCGCCAGAGACCGCGGAGCGCGGATCCGGTTTGAGCACCACCGTATTGCCCAGCGCCAGCGCCGGTGCCACCGATCGCATCGCCAGCGCCAGCGGGCCGTTGAACGGCGTGATCACCCCGACCACCCCGGCGGGCACCCGGCGCACCATGCTCCACCGCGGCGCCGCGCTAGGCAGCAGCTCGCCCAGCGGCCGCGACGGCAGCGTCGCGGCTTCGTAGCAGTTCTGCGCGGCGTGATCGAGCTCGAAGTAGGCCTTGCCCGGGATGCCACCGGTCTCTCGGACGATCCAATCCCGCAGCTCATCGGTATGCCGCTGCACTGCATCCGCGGCGCGCCGCAGCACCGCCGCGCGCACGGGAAACGGTGTCGCGGCCCACTCCCGCTGGGCGGTAGCTGCTTGCGCAACCGAGGCGGTGACGTCTTCGGCTCCAGCCATACCGATCCGGCCCAGCTCCGTGCCGGTCGCCGGCTCCACCACCGCGGCGTCCCCGCCAGCGGAGACTTGCCAGCTTCCGGTGAAGATCCGGCCGTGCCAGCGACGTGCATCGAGCAAGCTCACCGTGTGCCTCTGGGGGTCGCATCGTCAGATCTGCGGGGTCAGCTCAGTATGGGTGATCGCCCGCCGATCGGGGCAGTGTCAAAGCCCGCGCACACCAAAACGGCGCCCGATTTTTCCGCCAACGGGCCTGCGCTGACGAGCAAAAAAAAGCCCATGCAAAAAGTGACATTTGTGGTCATTGGCTTTAGCGTGGAGCTCGGTTCGGTTCGTGACAGCCACCAGCGCGCATGGCCGTCCGGGGGAACGCAAATCTCTACTGACTGCGGAGTTGTATGAGCGCTGATCGGGCACACCAGCCGTGTCGTGGTTCCACACAACGAGCGAAACCACCGAGTTCGATAGCTGGCAACCAACCGTTTTCGATGATCGTCGACCAGCGCGATCCCGAAGTAGTGCTTCTCGCTGTGATCGGTGAGATAGACATGCTCACCGAATCGTCGCTTGACGAACATCTCGGTGGGCTGCTCTCCGCGCGGCCGGGGCGCTTGATCATCGATTTGAGTCACGTGTCCTTTCTCGGCGCAGGGGCGCTCTCGGTATTGATCAATGCCAGGCGCACCGCCGCCCAGCAAGGCACCACACTCCAGTTGAGAGCCCCGAACCGGCCGGTACCAGCTCAGGCGCTGAAAATAACCGGGCTGGATTGTCTGCTGGAGGTCGTTCCCGCGGCCACCGGGAGTGGCGAATCCCACGGCGATCATGCCACCGTCGTGGCTGCCCCGGAGCAGCCGCTCGGCACCGAACCAGGACACGACGAGTACGCGCATCTGGTTGCCCTGCATCACCGCTACGCACAGCTGACACCTGATCTGGTCGAGCGGCATCAGGTGCGCGAGGCACTGATCAACGGATACCTTCCGCTGGCCGAACACCTCGCCCGCCGCTTCGCTGGCCGCGGTGAGCCGCTGGATGATCTGATTCAGGTGGCCACCATAGGACTGATCAATGCTGTGGACCGCTTCGAACCCGACCGCGGCTCCCACTTCCTGTCCTTCGCGATACCGACGATCACCGGCGAACTACGGCGGTACTTTCGTGATCATGGTTGGTCCACCAGGGTGCCACGCCGGGTCAAGGATCTTTACCTGGCCGTCAGGAGCGCGCTGGTGGATCTGTCCCAACAGCTGGGCCGCTCTCCCCGGCCCAGCGAGATCGCCGATCAGTTGGGGATCCCGACTGAGAAGGTGATCGAAGCGTTGCACGCCGGAGAGGCGTACCGAAGCTCATCATTGGACGAGATGCTCGGCTATGGGGACACCACTGCGACCCAGCAGAACGTCATCGGAGAATTTGACGCCGAGGTATGGCGAATCGACGATCGCGAGGCGCTACGCCCCTTACTCGCCGAGCTCGCTCCCCGGGAACGCACCATCCTCGCGCTGCGATTTTTTCACGAACTCACGCAGGCTCAGATCGCCGAGCAGGTCGGAATCTCGCAGATGCACGTCTCCCGGGTGCTCCGCCAAACACTGGCCTTTCTCCAGTCACGTATGGCGAGCGAAAGCGCAACATACGCTGATCACTAACATTTTCGTCACAGTCCAGTAACAAATATCACAGGTCAATAACGAATGTCCGGATTATTGTGCCGTCAGGGCCGTACCGGGTAGCCGTAATTGTCGGCGTCATCAAGCGATGGCGCGCCGATTCGGACAATCAGGGAAGACATGATGAACACGAAACGACGCGCAGGAACAAGGTTGGGTCTCGTCGCTATCGCCGCTTCGTCGGCGCTGGTGCTCGGCGCTTGCGGCGGAGGTGGCAATGAGACCCCTGCACCACAAGGCCAGCACGGCGCACCCGCGCAGAGCCAGGGCGCTCCCAACGCAGCTAACGTGAAAACGTGCGTGACCAGCGACAAGGTGGCGAGCACCCCACAGGACTTCGCAGGCAAGCCGGTGGCGATTACCGGGACGGTGGGCCAAGTCGTCAGCCAGCACGCCTTCACCGTGACGCCCAGCAGTACCAACAGCATTACCGGCAACAACAACACCGGTAACGCTCAGACGGTACTTTCCGTCAGCAAGGACACCACGGCGTTGAGCCCGGGGGCTCCTGTGCAGGTCGAGGGCACGCTGCAGCCCACCTTTGATCCCAACCAGGCCGCAACCTACACCGGTGGCAACCTGGGCCAAGGAGATTTCGCTGCGTACAACGGCAAGCCCTACGTGCAGGCTGGGTTCGCTGGACCTATCAGCTCGAACCTGACGCAGCAGAGCAGCAGCGGAATCCTCAAGAATGGCAACTGCGGCTCAGTCAGCGATGTGCTGAGCAACATGCAGACCTACACCGGCCAGCAGATCACGGTTACCGGGACGGTGTCCCAGGTCCTCGGTGGGCACGCCATCATCGTTGCGCCTACCAACAACAACACCGGTAACACCGGCAACAATGCCCAGACGCTGCTTGCCGTCGCCAAGGACACCGGAACGCTCACCCCCGGTTCACCCGTGGAGCTCACCGGCACGCTGCAGCCCGCCTTCGACATCAACCAGGCGACTGCGTTCGTCGGAAGCAATATCGACCCGGCAGCACTGGCGGCATACAACGGCAAGCAGTACACCCAGGCCGTGTACGTCGGGCCTGTGAGCACGAACCTAGCCGGCAACCAGAACGGGAGCTGACGCTTCTCCCTCTACTGAGCCGGAGCCGGGAGCAGGTGCCGGATCAGCCGGAGCACCAGCCGTTCTAGCAGGTACGCCACGCTGGCGGCCAGCACGTTGATAAGCAGCTCTTCCACGGTGGCCAGGGTAGAAACTGGCGGTGGCGGCAAGGCAAGATGCAACGGGCTGGCCGGCAACCTCCGGGTGAACGGCAGGTTGACAATGCTTGCTAGACCCTGGTAATGCACCGGCTGCAAGCAGCAGGGGATCGTGTGCGCCGGACCGGGCCCTCGCCCGGTCCGGCGGTCGCATGTTGATAAAGCCCGGGAGGGGGATGGTCATGTCCAAAGTAGCCGCGCGACATGCCGCGCAGCAGGTGAGTAAGCACCAGGATGTGCGCATTACTTTGCCGGGCTTGGGCACGATCGATCTCGGGCCGCCCGATCAGCTCGCCTATCTGGTTGGGATCGGGGCGCTGGCCGCGCTGGAAATCATCGAATGGCCGGTGGCGTGCATCATCGCTGCCGGCCACCTATTGGCCGATCAGCGGCGCAGCGCAACTCTGCACGCATTCGGCGAGGCCCTCGAAGAAGCCTAGCGAGCACAATCCCTCATCCCGTATGAAGCCATATCGGGAAGGCAATTCAGCCCGAGCCCGGTATGGCTTCATGTCGGGGTAGCGGGCAGATGTCTAGAGATAGACGGCGGCGATGAGGGTGCCGACCAGGCATGCGCCGAGTACCTGAAGAACGCGGTCGCCGAGAGCAATGTCCTCCGGTTCGCCGCCGTTGCCGTTGTCGACGTCCACGGCATAACGCAGCACGGCGACCACGAACGGCACCAGGGAGATCACCGGCCAGCGGGAGTGGTTGGCCTGGCTGAGCTGGAACGCCCACAGACCATAAGTCATGATCACACCGGTGGCTGACAGGGTCCACACGAACCGCAGGTACGACGACGTGTAGCGCTCCAACGATTTGCGGATCTTCGCGCCGGTACGCTCCGCGAGCCGGATCTCCGCGTACCGCTTGCCGGCGACCATGAACAGCGATCCGAACGCAGTGGTCAGCAAGAACCACTGGGACAGCGCGATCTGCGCTGCGGCGCCACCCGCGATAGCCCGCAGCAGGAAACCTGACGCGACGATCGAGATGTCCACCACTGGCTGGTGCTTGAGCCACCAGCAGTAGGACAGCTGCACCGCGATGTAGATCGCGGTCACGATCGCCAGGTCGGTCGAGGCGGCGAATGACGTCACCAGCGCGGCCACGAACAGCAAGCAGGCCATCATCAGCGCCAGCCGCGGGGCCACCAACCCGGCCGCGATCGGCCGGTTGCGCTTGGTCGGGTGTGCTCGGTCTGCTTCGAGATCCTGCACATCGTTGACCAGGTACACGCCGGAGGCGGCCAGGGAGAACGCGACGAAAGCGATCCCCACTGCGATGAGCGCCTGCACGTGGAACAGCACACCGCCGGCAAAGGGCGCGGCGAGCACCAGAACGTTTTTCACCCACTGCCGGGGCCGCATCGCGCGGACCAACCCGGTGACAGCGTTGAGCGGCCGGGCGACGGTCTGGTTCTGCCCCGGCGCAGTAGTGGTCATTGCTTTTCCCCCTCGCCAATAGCGGGGTTTGCACCGCGAACCTGACCGAGGAGCCGCCGTCGCATCCCCGCGCCGATCACCGCCCCCAGAGCGGAACCCATCAGCACATCGGTCGGGTAGTGCACCCCCAGCACCAACCTGCTGATCAGCATAGGCGGTACCAGTGCCGGAGTGAGGCGGCGACGCAGCAGCCCGCCGTACAGGATCGCCGCCGCGGTCGTCGAGGCGGCGTGCGACGAGGGGAAGGACAGTTGGCTGGGGGTGCCAGCCAACACCGTCACCGAAGGATCGGTGGGGCGCTGCCGGCGCACCACCCGCTTGACCGCGATGGACGTGCCGTGCGCGGCAGCGACCGTAGCCGCAGCGGCCAACCAGTCTCGCCGGCGCCGCCGGTCGATGAGCGCACCCAGCGCACCCAGCACCAACCAGCCCAGCGCATGCTCGCCGAAATGTGACAGCCCGCGGGCAGCGGTGACCACCTGGGGCACCGCAATCCGGCGCTGCACCGCGGACAGCAGGGCGACTTCCCGCTGTTGTGGATTAGCTCCCGAAATAAGCCCCGAAATAAACCACTGTTGCAACATCACGCGTCGAATACTCGCTTCCAGCCGGTGCGGTCAGTGAGCTGCGGTGCCGCGGCGCGGTAGCGCTTGCGCAGCGCCGGGAATTCCGCGGCGAGTTGCCGGTGCAGGGCCATCGAGCGGGCCAGCATCGACCGGAACGCCTGCGGATCGCGCTTGCGGTAGGTCACGCCGCGACCATCAGCGGTCGAGACGGTCACCCCGTCCAGCGCGGACAGCACGAACCAGCGAGCGTCCTGGCGGGACAGCGCCAGTTGCGGGCGCTGCTGGGCGTGAGTATCGACCGGTCGCAGCTGATGCGCCAAGCGCTTGAGCAGGGTGGCGCTGATTGTGACCGGATTGGTAGGTGGCTTGAGCATGCGTTGCAGGGCCTGCCGGCCACCGGCGGGCAGCGGCAGCTCCTGGGAGTCCACCACCTGCCCGTCCGTGAAATCGGCGCACCGGGCCCGGACCTCACCCAGCACGGTGGGCAGCTTGTCGAACAGTGACTGCGGGCCGGCCAGGAAGTCCCGGATCGCCATCTCCTGCAGAGCCAGCGTCGAGTACTCCATCGCCAGGGCGTGCTTCAACGCGTGCTTGAGACTGTCGGCAAGTAACGCCGTGGCGTGCGCATCGGTGCCGTGCAGTGCTGCGCCGACGAGCCGGTTGCGCAGGTGAAAGTACGCCTGCCAGTCGGTGGCGTCGTCCTTGTCGGCGAAGGACATATGCCAGATCCCGACACCGGGGACGGTCGTGGTGGGGTAACCGGCTGCACGGGCCCGCAACCCGTACTCGACGTCGTCCCACTTGATGAACAGCGGCAGCGGCAGGCCGACGTGCTCGGCGACGGTGCGCGGGATCAGGCACATCCACCAAGCGTTGTAGTCGACGTCGGTGCGCCGGTGCATCCACGCGGTCTCGCGTAACGAGTGTTGCGCGAAGTCGTGGTCGTATTCAGTGCCCGGCGCCTTGTTCCAGCGCATCCGTCGCCGGTCGACCACCTCACCCCAGGCGTGCAGCCGGGAGCGGGCCTGGGATTGCAGCATCTGGCCGCCCACCAGCATCGGGCAGCGGGCGAAGCGGGAGAATGCCACCGCGCGCAGGATCGAGTCCGGTTCTAGGACGATGTCGTCGTCCATGTACAGGATCTGCTCGCAATCGGTGTTTTCCAGTGCTTCGTACATCACCCGCGCGTAGCCACCGGAGCCGCCGAGGTTGGCCTGGTCGATGATCCGCAACCGATCACCGAGCACCGCCTGCGCTGACGCGAAGCCGTCCTGGTCGCGAACCTTGTTAACGCCCTGGTCGGGGATCACCACCGCGGTCACGATCGAGCGCACCAGCTCGTCTTCGCCGATTGCCCGCAGGGTGGCCACGCAGTCGGTGGGACGGTTGAAGGTCGGCATCCCGATGGTCACCGCGGCGCGGCCGGGCGCGGCTACCGGAGCGTGCCAGCCACCGGAGTGCACCACCAGCTCTGAGTCCTCGGTGCTGATGTCGAACCAGTACCAGCCGCCGTCCTCGAACGGCGTCAGGTCCAGCTCGACGTCCAGCTCGTGGCGACCACCCTCGATAAGGTGGCCCTGCACGTGGATCTGGGTGGCGTCGGCCTTCGACCGGTAGATGTCGACGCGTCCGGCACCCTCGAGGTCCATCTGCAGCCGCAACGTGCGCAGCGTGCTCCAGCGCCGCCAGTAACTGGCAGGAAACGCGTTGAAGTACGCCGCGAACGAGACCTCGGTCTGCGCCGGTACTTGCGCGCTGGTCCGGGACAGCGCGCGCACCCGCCGGGCATTGGGGCTGGCGAGGGTGACTTCGACGTCCACATCGTGCGGGTTGGCACCGCCGGCGGGAGGCCACACCCGCCGAGCAGCCGTCAATCGCTCATCGAGGTACAGCGCCCGGACCGCCATCGGGTCGGCCCGGCGCGGGAAGATCAATCGCTGGAGCAGGGTCGAATACGAGTCGGCCGGTGCGCTGGTGCCCGCGTGCTCCGGGCTACAGACGGTGCTGCTCGGCATGAACTCCCCAGTTCCGGCGAGATAGCGGTGTCGGCGTCGCCAGAGGGTAACCGTAGGCAGTGACCCAGCTTCGGGCGGCCACCGCTGCATGACATATCCGCAGGTCAAGCCGTCATCCTGATGGCAGGTAACGCATCGACCCGCCCGTCGCCCGCATACGCGAGATTCGAAGCCGGCAGCAAATGTTGCCTTTAAACGAAGTGGACCTGCACACCACCGCTTATTCCGTCGACGGTTGAGGTAGCACTGGATGCACATTTCGTTAACAGGGACCATTTCCGTTGCCGGGTACCGGTAGCTTACGCCCGGGCGCTGCGCCTCGCAGAGAAAGCCAATCAGAACGAGGATCGACTACTGCATGCAGTGGAATGTTGCTAAGCAAAAGATCGGCCCCCAAGGGGCGGAATCAGTGCGGGAGCACGCAGATTCCACCCAGGCTCGGCCAGAAATTGAGCAGGAAGTCATTGGGGATACAGCGGGCAGTAATTTTTTGGAAACGAATTTGCGGGAGGTCTCCCCGGCGGTGCCGGTGGTGCCGGGGCGGGTGTTGCATCGGGTGATCTTGCCGCGGTCGGATGATCCGCCGGAGGTGCGTCCGTTGTATGTGGATGAGGCGGAGACGCGGCATGGGCATACCGCGGAGGTGTTGTCGCGGTCGGTGGTGCGGGTGCCTT
>JAFAWY010000096.1 GCA_019241525.1 Pseudonocardiales bacterium | reverse complement strand
TAGGCCGCCGGCGAGGTGCCCGGAATACGGGTCCTTTTCCGTCGGCCCCTTCCCGAACCCGCCGAATGAGTTTCCCCATAACGGGCTCTCCAGTGATCACTTTTCGGGTAATAGGTTCCCGAATGACGCTCAGGACGGTTTCAGTCTCCTGCATTACGCAGTCCTCCCCGCCTGACATCGTGATCACCTGTGCCCCTTCGCCCTTATTCCGGCTTTCCCGGACCTCGTGGCCGGTCGTGACTCCGGCGGCTACCATGGGCACTCCTCACCGTGGGGCTCGCGCCCTGTAGGTGATCCCGTGGTACGTCTTCGCTGTACGTCTCGAGCACGACGTAGGCCGCCCACTCATCCCCTTGACCCTCCTCGCTGGAGGGCACTGCGCGCCCCGGAGGTTGCCCGGTCCCACGGATCATGCCCGAGCATGGCGCGCCACCGGTTACAGACGTCGTTCCGGCGGATGCGCACTTTCATCGGTGGGGATTAGGCTTTAGGCAATCCAGCTTTAGCCCTATCGTGCGGATCTTGCGGTACCCCGCTCTGGACGCCTCCAGACGGCCACCGCGTCCCTGACATGCTCTGGTCCCCATCGGGCTTTCGCCGTTGGGTAAGTCAGGCGATCCAAGAACCTCCCTCCGAGTTCCTCCCGGCTGCACCGGGGATACAACGAAGCGCCTCACGGCGCACACCGGGCTTACCAGAATGCCTTAAGGCTGTTTTGCGACTACTTGACTGATTCTCGCTACGGCTGGGACACCGTCTGCGAGCAGGCGTTCGGTACCCATCCCAGCCAGGTCGTCCACGAGTGGAACAGCGCGGCGCACCATCAGGACAATGAGCAGCAGCCGCGGAAGCGTGCTTTCACTCGCGCGGAGCTGCAGGCGTTTCTTGACCGCGCCGACGAGGAGGTCAGTCGTATCCGCAACCTTGGCCGCAAGGGCTGGTTGCCGGCGTTTCGCGACGCGGTGCTGTTCAAGGTCGCCTATGGCTGGGGTCTGCGTCGCAACGAGGTCCGTCATTTGCAGACCGTGGACTTTTCCCGAAATCCCCACGCCCGCGAGTTCGGCCAGTTCGGCCAGTTGCAGGTCCGCTACGGCAAGGCCCACGCCGGTTCGGCGCCCAAGCGCCGCAGTGTGCTCACCGTCCGGGCTTGGTCGGCCGAGATCGTCGAGCACTGGGTCCGCCACGGCCTACCGCTGTTCGGCGGCAGCGTTGATCTGTTTCCTACCGAGCGCGGCACGTTGGTGTCTGAGGCTGCGCTCGGTGCCCGGTTTCGCCGCTACCGCGACGAGCTCGGGCTCGACATCGGCCTGGACATGCACTCGTTCCGTCGCAGTTACGTCACCCACCTGCTCGAAGACGGCGTCGACCCGATGTTCGTCCAGCATCAAGTCGGCCACGAGCACGCCTCGACCACCGCGCTGTACAGCTGTGTGTCGAGCGACTACCGCACCCGCACCCTGCGCCACGCCTTGGACACCTGCCTCAACGAGGCCCTCGGCACCACGTCGTCCGGGCCCGACCGGCAGGATTGACCAAGTGCAGCGCGACGTCGACTACCAGTGGCGCCTTAGCGAGCTGATGGCCCGCCGTGGTCTGCATAACAGCACCGACCTGGCCCCGCTGCTGCGCGAACGCGGCATCAACCTGTCCCCGTCCCAGGTTTACCGAGTCGTCACCCAACGCCCGGAACGCGTTTCGCTCAAACTGCTAGCCGCGCTGTGTGACATCTTCGACTGCGGCATCGAGGACCTGATCACGGTCACCGCCACCGACGCGAAAAAGACCCGCCGCGCCGCCGGTGATACCGGATCAGCGCAGCCGAACGTGGTGAGCATGAACCAGCTACGGCCCCTGCGCGCTCGGATCACCCGCGATGAATGATCCCGCGCTGACCGCAACACCCGCGCGGCGGCCACGGGGACGCCCCCGCACCAGCGGCAGCTCCCACTGTGATCGCTGCGGTCGCCTGGCCGGCAAGCTGCGGACTCGCTGGCCTGAGGGCGGCATCTGCGGCACCTGCTTCCACCACGCAGTCCGCACCATCGGCGCCTGCGGTCGTTGCGGTGCCCACGGCATGCTGCCCGGCCTCGACGGTGAGCGCAGGCTCTGCCGGCGCTGCGCCGGCATCACCACAGACCTGGACTGCCACCGCTGCGGCTGCGAGGCCGAACACTACCAACGTGGGTTGTGCGCCCGCTGCGCCCTACGCGATGACCTCACGGCTTTGCTCGCGCCCGCTGCTCCCCCGACACCCCCCATCTCAGAGTTGATCACTGTGCTGTGTGGCGTCAGCCGGCCGGAGAGCATCCACACCTGGAAACGTCACCCCAGTGTTCGCGCGTTGCTCAGCGGCCTGGGCAACGGCACCCTGGCCCTGGACCACGAGGCCTTCGACCAGGCCAGCGGTGGGCAAGCGGTCGAGCATCTTCGAGATCTCCTGGTCCACCATGACCTGCTCCCCCACCGCGACCGCGACCTCGCCCGCTTTGAGAATTGGCTTGACGCCCGACTGTCCGACACTCCGGCGACGTGGGCACGGCAGCTGCTGGAGCAGTACGCCACCTGGCACCACATCCGCCAAATCCGCGGCCGTATCGGCCGAGGCCAAGACGTCGGCGGCCGAGTGCACCTCGCCAAGCAAGAGATCACCGAGATCGGCCGGCTGCTGGCCTGGCTAGATGACCGTGACACCACGCTGGCCCACTGCACACAAAGGCAGCTCGACACCTGGCTCAGCGCCGGGCCCTCCACCCGCTCGGTGGTGCGCTCGTTCCTGCGCTGGGCCTACCGCCACCGACTCGCCCCGAACCTGAACATGGCCCGCCGCATTCCCCAGAACACACCAACGATCACTCACCAAACCCACCTGCTTTGGCTGGCGCGCTGCCTGCGCGACGAACCCGACACCCGCGCCTACCGGGTCGCGGCCACCCTGCTGCTGCTCTACGCCCAACCCCTAGTCCGCATCGCCGCCCTACGCTGCGACCAAATCCTGTCCACTCCGACCGGCCCCAAGATCCTGCTCGGAAACGAACCCGCTGCTGTGGTCTCACCTTTCGCGGAGCTGCTCCTAGACCACCTCACACACCGACCCAACATGCAGACCGGCAACACCAACAATCCCTGGCTGTTCCCCAGCACCCACGCCGGCCGACACCTCCACCCCAACACGATCATGGACCGGCTACGCGGTCTCGGCATCGACCTACGCGGAGCACGCAACACCGCACTCAAACAACTCGTCCAACAGGTCCCCCCACCGATCGTCGCTTCCCAACTCGGCTACCACCCCGCGATCACCCAACGCCACGCCGAACAGGCCGCCCAACCCGACGCGCACTACGCGGCGCTCATCGCTCGCTAGCAGCCCAGGCCAACGCCGTGGAACCACTCTTCGGACAAGATCACACCCCCGCCTGAAGCGACGATCAACATCGAGCGCACAGCGAACTGAACCTCAGATCACAGGCCGCCCCACCGATTGGCCGTGCCCACCACAGGTTGCCACCGGCGCAACCTGCTCCTGCAACTGCCAGAGCTGACCCCGATGGCCAGTAGTCACACCGACGCCACCCAGACCGATCTCAAACAATGCGCTTTCGAATAGTTGTCGTCACCAGCA
>JAFAWY010000084.1 GCA_019241525.1 Pseudonocardiales bacterium | reverse complement strand
CGACCCCGCCGCAACCCGCATCGACATCGACACCCACGGCCAAATCATCGGCCTGTCATGACCGTCCACCACAACGCATCCCTCCTGGACTGCCCCGTCACCGAATTCCTAGACCGCCTTGCCGCCAAACAACCCGCACCAGGAGGCGGCGGCGCAGCGGCAATCACTGCCGCGATGGCGGCTGGACTGCTCGGCATGGCTGCCCGGTTCTCCACCACGCAGCTCGTCGACGCAACCCGCCGCGCCGCCCACGCCGACCGCATCCGAACCCAGGTCGCTGCCCTGGCCGAACAGGACGCGAAGGCATACCAAGCCGTGCTCGCCGCATTCGCACTACCCCGCGAACCCGACCCGCAAGCCCGCCGCCGACAGATCCAGCACAGCCTGCAACAGGCCGCCCAAGTGCCGACACAAATCGCCGAGATAGCCAGCAACATTGCCACCGAGGCAATCGACGTCGCCAAAAAAGGCAACTCCAACCTGCGCGGCGACGCCTTCGCCGCAGCGACCCTGGCTACCGCTGCCGCCCGGGCAGCCGCCGAGCTGGTCCGGCTCAACGTCGAACTCGGCAACCTCGACAGCGATCTTGCTGAACGTGCCGCCCAAGCCGCTGACACGGCTGCCCAGGCGATGGTCGCGATGGGCGGCTCTTGAGGTGGCGCCACTCTCGCTGGCTGTGGAGCTCTGACCGGCTCATTGTCAACTGACGATGATCCAGATCGCTGATGCAGACCTGTCTGTTCGGTTCTTACCGCAGACGCCGGTTTCCAGACCGGTGGAACCGGTTTCCAGAACTTCTCCAGCGCTGCTGAAAGGACCGTACGAGCGGCAATACACCATGTAGGGGGTGCGGCCGGGAGGCAAGTGGTGTGAACGCACGGGAATCCCGATCGGTGCGCGAACAGCTTCGCGGGCACCAGGTGGTGATCTGCGACGGCGCGATGGGCGCGATGCTGCAGGCGGCCGGGGGTATCGCTGGACCGTTGCCTTCCTGTAGCTGAACGTGTCACGCCCAGCACTGGCCCGGGACTTGCACGCCGCTCATGTCAGTGCAGGTGCCCAGATTCTGCAGACCAACACGTCGTGCTCCCCGTGCCCGGGGTGGTCAACGACCATGCCGTCGAGCTCATGAGCGCCCTCGTCCAGCTGCGGGCGAGCTGATGACCAGCCCGGGCATGTCCGAGCGGGGCCGTGGCGGGCGACCCGGATACCGCGCGCAGCTCGCTGTCCCGGCAGAACTCGGTTTACCGGCGGACCATGGCAGTCTGCGACGAGCCGGCTGGTGCGGCGCTGGGTCGGGCTGATCTCGCCCGGCTCACCGAAGTCTTCGCCCAGTTGGTCGGCAAGCGCGTCGTTTTGCTGAACACCGCATTCCGGTTGCGGGCCCAAGCCGGCGGGTCTGATTCACTCCGCTGTTCCGGTATTCGTCAGTCTCCATTCCGAGGCGGGTGAACCTATCGGTTCGTCCGGAATCTAATGACCTGCCCGGGCCAATTTATGCCTGGGTCACGGCGGTGCGGCTGGCGATGCCAGCGGGTGCCGAACGGATCGCCTGCTGGATGGCGTCGGCAAGAGCAAGAGCGGTTTCCTCGGTGAGTTCCAGCGCTACCCGGGCCGAGGGTCCCAGCTCCGGGTTCAGGACGTCGATGTTCACGGTGTGCCCGTACGGGGCGTGCACCGGATGATCGACGTAAACGATTGCCTTGCGGGCTTCGAACCAGCCTCGGGCACCTTTGCCGCTGCCGTCGACGGGAATTGCCTCGGTGAGATAGGTGCACACGGCAGTCGCTGCTCCTCAACTCAGGTGAGTGCGGAAAAAGTCCAGGATTCGTCGCCAGCCGTCCACGGCGGCCTCTGGCCGGTAAGACGGCCGGTCGACGGCGAAAAATGCGTGCCCGGCGCCGTCGTAGGTGTGGAACTCGTACTGCTTGCCCAGCCGGTCCAGTTCGGCAGCGAGCGCCTTCGTCTCCTCGGGAGACGGGTACTGGTCTTCGGCGCCGAACAGGCCAAGTAGCGGTGCGGATAGCTGCGGTGCCAGGTGCAGGAGCGGATGCATCTTTATGGGTCTGCCAGGGGGTGGCTCGTTGACCACGAAGGCGCCGTAGCAATCCACGGCGGCGTCCACCGTCAGCGAGCAAGCTGCCAGGAAGGTCTGCCGTCCTCCCGAGCAGTAGCCGATCACGCCGATCTTGCCGTTGGCATTGTCAAGGCTTTTGAGATGCTCCGCGGCACCGGCTACGTCCCCCACCAGCCGCTCGTCTGGCACCCCGCCAGCCGCGCGTACGGTCGCCGCTGCGTCATCCGGGTCGGCACCCGGCGCTTCCCGCGAATACAGGTTCGGGCACAGCGCCGACAAACCTTCCGCTGCGAACCGGCGGACGATTTCCTTGGTGGCCGCGTCGTAGCCCGGCATGTGGTGGATGACGACCACGCCGCCGCGCGGGCCGCCGTCCAGCGGGCGGGCAAGGTAAGCCTCAATCCGGTCACCGCCGTGTCCGGTGATGGTGATGGTCTCAGCCCTCATGGCGTCCGTCATCCTGCGCTCCTCTTCTGGATCTGCACTCCCGGATACGGTAGGAGCTGCTAGTTAAAGATCCAGTAGGGTCGCCGACCGCAACTAACGGAAAGTCAGCACGAACCTCCACGGCTGTGTCTGTGACTCTATCTGGCGGGGGGTTGCTCGCCCATAACGTCACTCTAGGGGAAGAAATCTTCGGGTAATACCCGATCGGGTGACACGGGCAACGCTAGAGTCGTCCCCCTGACGCCGCAGCAGCGTGCGTCCTCCCTTCACCCCCGGTGGCCATTGATGATTTACCCCAAGCTGATGAGTTACTCGAAGCTGACCGATCAGGCAGTCGCTGTCGCTGTCGCGTTAGGTGAGCTCGACGTGCGCCCCGAGGATCGGGTATTGATCATGTTGCCGGACGGGCCCGGCTTCGCTGAATCGTTCACTGGTGCGATGCAGCAGGGCGCCGTACCGCTGCCGGTGAACCCGCAGCTGGCAGCGCGTGACGTGGTATCCGCCGCGGCGGAGGCTGGAGCTCGGTTGGTGTTGGCCCCAGTGGATCGGCTGGTGACCCTGGCTGAACTGGACGCCGAGCCACCAGCGCTGATCGATGGGCCCCACGGCCTCTGGGCGGCCGCCTTGCGCCTGCACTGACCGTCGTCAACCCGGCCCTTGACTTTCGCGGCCCATCGACACCACCAGCTGCACGGTGATCTCATCAAGCGAGTCCACGACGGCATCGGCGAGTGCAAGCGCATCCCTCACCGGTGGGAACGCCCGATTGGGCACGCCGAGCACAGCCAGCCCGGCGGCAGCCGCCGAGCGCAACCCGTTGCTGGAGTCCTCGATTGCCACTGCCTGCGAAGGGTGCACGCCAAGCTGCTGTACCACGGTTTGGTACACCGCAGGCGACGGTTTCCCCGCTGGCACCTCCTCCGTGGAGACGCTGACCTGGAACCGGTGCGTCAAGCCCGCTGACGCCAGCACGGTGTCGATCAACCGTCGCGGTGACGACGACGCCAGTCCCAGCGGCCAGCGGCTCCCCAGCCGCTGCACCACGTCGATCGCACCGGGCAGCAGGGGCAGCCGTTCGTGGTACTGAGCGGCCAGCCGATCGATGACAGTGGCCGCTACTTCCTCTGGCTTGCCCGGTACGCCGACTGTGTCGGTCAGGTACGCCGACCACTCCGCCGTACTCATGCCCTGCATCGCGCGGGTGGCCTCTGCAGGCCAGGGCCGGCAGGCGTCCTTGGCAAGGCCACGGCGAACGGCGTCCCACAATTGTTCTGAGTCCACCAGCACGCCGTCGAGGTCGAAGACCACCGCCTGCACGTCCCCCGCCATCCTGCCTCCGCACGCCAGTCGTGGCTCAAGCCGGGCGGATGAGGCCATGCCTCCAGCCGGGCCTCGATGTCGTCAACGTGCCAGTGCCCTTCGACGAGGCGCTTCGACGAGATCGCTCTCCTCATCGAACGCTCACCGGCGGCGCCACGCCAGCTCACCAGCCGGGCACGCCGTAGGGTGCAAGCAACGACCACAGTGCCCGACCCCGACTTGATTCGCCAGCGACGCTCGTTGAGGCCTCCTCGCTGCTCGGGGCGTGGTGATTCGCTGCCTGCTGGAGGCTGTGCGCCGACTAGGCGGCCGTTACGTGCAAATGCGTCGGGCGAAAGCCGGACGCGGCGCTGGTGGCTCAGACCCTCCTTCGGGCGGGCTCGTGCCGCCCCTGTTCACTGAAGTGCCGGGGGCCGGGCAGGCGGCTGCGGGTCGAGTTCGGCTTTACGGCCCCCGCTAGCAAGATCGCCGCAATTGACCTACTCGCTGGCCAGCAATGCCATGGGCCGGACCGGTCTACCGACCCTTTGGGGGAGGGGCGTGCTGGTAGGTGGGTGCTCCGGCCGTCAGGCCGGCACCGGGACATCTGTAGACGCGCGGTTGTCGTCGAGCAGGACCACCTTGATCCAGCCCGCGTCGTAAGGTTCAATGTGCACCTTCGAGACCCCCATACCGGCAGCAATGCGGTCGGCCTTGGCTTCGAAGTCCGCCACCATCTGGCCGGGGAGCATCTCCACCAGCAGGGTCACCGGTGGACCGATATCCACCGAGTGCATTTGCGGGGCGACCGTGACGGGTATCCGGCTGGCCGTATTGCTGTGGCGGGCAAGCTGGGCGCTGTCTATCGCATCCAGCCATTGCCAGCCCAATTCGGTAGTCCACCGAGCCAGCTCCTGGTCCTCCTGCTGGCGTCGGAGCCAACGCGGCAGCCATCCGCCGACCCGTCTTGAAGTCATACTGCTCGGAATGATGGCCATGACGATTTCCTTTCCGTCTTGCCTCAGGATGTACCCGCGTGAAGATCGACCCAAACACCAAATAAACCGCGTTACGAGGTGCGGGCCAGGCAGATCAAACGCGTGAGACAGCCCGGACGGCGACGAAAGGGGATGATTACGCGGAGTGGGCGATCGGATACGGTCCGTTTGAATAAAAGGCCGCGACCGGTCTAGCGGCACCGCATTTTGGACGCGCGGTTCGACAAACTGAGCTTCGCTTGAAGATGATCAGAGATTGGGAAGGACCAGCCGCCGCTGGACGCGGCTAAATCCTCCCGAAACAGTGATCATCACTTGGGTCGGCGGCCAGTGGCTGATCAAGCCAGCTGGGCCGCCGCTCAGGAACACCACCGACGGCGGCGCCGAGACCTAACAACTCGACGCCGCCGGAACGCTCAGTGGCCTGATCCGCCGCCAGTGATGCCGCTGAGGAGGCTGCCGAGTCCACCGGGACCGCCGTCACCTGGATTGCTGGGCTGCTGCTGCCCGTCCCCTGGGGTCGAACCGCCACCCTGCTGTGCCGGGCTACCCTGCTGTGCCGGGCTACCCTGCTGCGCAGGGTCGCCAGGCTGCTGTTCCTGTGCCGGGGCAAATGGGCTGCCCTGGGGGTTGCTCTGGTCGGGCTGGGCCATAGCCGGGCTAGCAGCCAGGACCTCCATGCCCGCCACGCCTGCTCCGGTGGCGAACACGAGGAGGGACAAAGTCGCCGCCCTCGTCAACTTACGCGTCGTGCCGTGCGCCATGGTTACTCCTCGTAGTTTTTTGACCCCGTTTGGTCACCGCGGTTGATATCACGCGGCCTCCACCAACTTTTTTTCGGGGTGTCTTAGAGCTGGTGCCACCGACCATAAAGCTGGCGTAACCGCTGGCTGAGGGTCTACTACGCACTCAACGATCTCCACGACGTGA
Source organism: Pseudonocardiales bacterium (assembly GCA_019241525.1). Classification (GTDB taxonomy): domain Bacteria; phylum Actinomycetota; class Actinomycetes; order Mycobacteriales; family Pseudonocardiaceae. Next base: position 5,372 of record JAFAWY010000084.1, on the reverse strand, counting down.
CCAAAGCTGGCATTCGGCTGCACGGCGAGCGCGCCGATCAACTTGCATAGGACCGCGGGCCCTGCGTCGTTCACTGCCCTAGCCGCCGTTGCTACCCGCGTTCTGGATGCAGACTGCGGTTTTCTGGGCTGCTTTACCGCAGTCTGCATCCAGACTGCGGTTGTGGGGGTGGTTGTTGGGAAGCGAGCTCGGGGAAGTGGCAGGCGACGTGGTGGCCGGGGGTGAGTTGGGTGAGGGAAGGTGCTTCGCTTTGACAGATCGCCTGGGCTTTCCAGCAGCGGGTGTGGAACCGGCAGCCGGCAGGCGGGTTCTGCGGGCTGGGCACGTCACCGGCGAGCCGGATGCGGCGGCTACCACTGCGCCGCGCAGGGTCAGGTACCGGCACCGCAGATAGCAGCGCCACTGTGTAGGGGTGCAGCGGGCTCGAGTACACGGTATCGCGCGGACCGAGCTCGACGATCTTGCCCAGGTACATGACGGCGACGCGGTCGGAGACATGCCGCACAACCGACAGGTCGTGTGCGATGAGCAGGTAGGTCAGGTTCAGCTCATCCTGCAAGTCCTCCAGGAGGTTGATCACCTGTGCCTGGATTGAGACGTCCAGCGCCGAGACCGGCTCGTCGGCCACGATCAGCTTCGGCCGCAGCGCCAGGGTTCGGGCGATGCCGATGCGCTGGCGCTGGCCGCCGGAGAACTCGTGCGGGTAGCGGTTGTAGTGCTCAGGGTTCAGGCCGACGAGTTCCAGTAGCTGTTGCACGGCTTGGCGCTGGCCTCCGGGTGGATCGATGCCCTGGACCCGGAATGGGGCAGCGACGATAGTGCCGATGGTGTGCCGCGGATTCAGCGACGAGTATGGATCCTGGAAGATCATCTGGATGTCTCGGCGCAGCGGGCGCATCCGGCGCGCGGGCAGGTGGGTGATGTCGCGCCCGTCGAAGACGATCGATCCGGCATCCGGCTCGAGCAGCCGGGTGAGCAACCGTCCGGTGGTGGTCTTACCACAGCCGGATTCGCCTACCAGGGCGAGCGTTTCCCCGCGCAGCACGTCGACGTCCAGCCCATCGACCGCCTGCACTGCGCCGACCTGACGGCGCAACGGGCCCCGCCGGACCGGGAAGTGCTTGCGCAGCCCGGAGACTCGCAGCAGCGCTGTCATAGTGTTGGCCGGATCAGGCAGTGCACATCGCCCGTCTGTTTGTCGCTTCGGTCACACAGTAGTGCCCCACCGGCTGCAGGTCGGCCATTGCTCACGCGCTGGCGCACTCACGTCAATCAGCTGCCACCGGATCACGTCGGAACGATCGATGTTTCACCCGGCCATGTATTTCCGGTATCGAGCTGAGAGCCAAACTGATTGCCAGGATGCAAGGGATGCTGCAGCTATCGGTGGCCGAGGCCCGCTTGCGGGTGGAGCACGCGTTGATGGTCGGCCTCACCGCACGCTTACTGGACAGACATGGGAGCCACAGCTGCCGGCCACCGCGGCCTCGCCGGCTGTGCGTATCCGCGGTCAGCGGCATGAACGGACGTCAAGTCTGGACCCGACCGGTCGCGCGAATGCTCGAAAACGGGGTGGTGCGTCCCCGCCCAGGGCGGCCGTGGCGATGGACTGATCTCCGGCCCGACTGGCCGTGCCAGACGACCTGCCCTGATCAATTCCAGAAACACTTCGCCAGCGCTGTGGAGGTCGTCGAGCCGAACAGCCTGCCACCTCGCGCCCGGTGTTCTCGACGATGGCTCAGGGCACCGTCAATGCAGCAGGATCAAAGAGTTGTCCTCTTTTGATCACCAGCTCGATCTGGCGTGTGTTCCTGATATCCGCAAGGGGGCTTGCCGTCACAACGACGAGGTCTGCTTCTTTGCCTGGCTCAACGGTCCCTAGCCTGGCGTCCGCGCCGACTTTGGCCGCAGCCAGCGTGGTCGCTGTCGCCAGGGCGTCGATGGGAGTAAGGCCTGCCCGCACAAGTAGCTCAAGCTCACGGTGTACGGCCAAACCGTGGAAAACGGCAGGATTGCCCGCGTCGGTGCCCCGAGGCAGTCGCACTCCGGCGGCATGCGCCCGTCCGGCGAACTCCACGGTGCGCGCCCACCGCGGCGCGACAGCGCACGGGTCCGGCTTGCGCCACCGTGCCGCTGGGTCCTGCAGGCTGCGCAAAATCGTGTGGCTCACGGACCCTTCGGGCCGATAATCCTCGATGTAGCGCTCGTCGCCGTCGTGGGCCATCTTGTCGAACAGACACAGCGTCGGGGTCCAAAACACGCCCGCGTCAGCGGCGGTGGCCAGGACGTTGTCCAGCGCTTGTCCGTCGGCGATCACCATGTGCTCCAGCCCGTCGACGCCGGCAGCAATGCACACAGCTGCCTCCTCGGTGGTGGAGACATGGGCGAAGACGCGCCGCTGAAGGGCGTGCGCTTCTGCGACCAGCGCTTCCAGGGTGTCGCGCCCGAGACGAGGCACGTCACCGGGGATGCTGCTGTAGACAACCTTGATGAGATCCACGTCGTCGTTTTCGACCAGACGGCGCAATGCGTGGCGACCCTGCGCGGGATCGCCAACCTCCACGGCGATGTCGCGGAACCGCGACACTTCCCCGTGCAGGATCGTCCCGACCGGATGGCCACCGGGCGCAGTGAACATGCTGCCTGAAGCGAAGATCCGCGGTGCGACAAGCGTGCCGTCGCGCTCGGCTGCCCGAGCCGCCAGGATGATGTTCTTGTCGTCGCCGACGCTGACCACCGACGTGACCCCGCTGCGCAGGTAGGCACGCCAGTTCCAGAGTCGTTGTTGCGCCGAGAACTCTTCGTGCCAGACGAACCCGCCAGCACTGAATACGTGGTGCATGTGGGTGTCCCAGAGGCCGGGCAGAAGCCACCTACCCCGTCCCTCGATCACCGTGGCATCCCCAAGACGAGTGGACTCGCCACCTACCGAGGCGATAACGCCTTGTTCGATAACGACGTGTGCCGCCGGCATCGGCGCCCGGCCCGTCCCATCGATGACCGTAAAGTCCTTCAACACCAAAGGCTCGGCCATCAGATGGTTCCTCGTTTGCTCTGCTTGTTCGCAACGTCGGCCCGAACTGCGCCGGCCACCTCGAAAAGAGCATTGCCGAAGGTTCTTCAGCCGCAGCGCAGCGCCGGTTACCTCGACGATACGGCGCGGGTCGGCGGAGTGTGAACTGTGGCGAATTTCGCCCGAGTGGCTCGCGGTGAGCAGAACCAGGGTGCCGAGCACGGTAACCGCGCGATCATTGGAAGCGGTCAAGGGCTTCGAGGCAGCAAATGGCAACCCGAGAACAGTCCGGGTTCAACGCGAAGTGGCAGCCTCATTATCCAACTGCGCAAATCTCACCGCCAGTACACGGACTCGCTGTGGACCAGCCGGCGTGGTGTAATCGACGCTATCGCCCGCCCGATGCCCCAGCAGCGCTTGCCCTAGCGGGCTGCTTGGCGTTACCACCGCTTCCTCGGCGTGGGCCAGCCCCGGAGATCCCAACCAGATCGTCTCTTGGCTTCCGTCCTGGTATTTCAAGTCCACCGTGGCGCCGGTCCCGATCCGACCAGACCTCACCTGTGCTTGCGGCTGTCGGAGATCGGCCAACAGTTGGCTGATCTCAGCGATCCGGTCGCGGACCCATTGCAGCTCACGCACCCCTTCGAAAAGTTGAGCCTGGTCCGCGCGGTCGCTGGTCATGTCCCGGTCGCCGAAGCTGGTGATGAGCTGCTGTTCTCGCTCACGCAGCGTGCGCCGCTCGGCCTCCAGCCGCTGTTGGTTCGTCAGCCCGGCCGGCCCGCTGGCATCCCTGGCGACATCGCTCGCGTCAGGTGCTGCCCTCGGTTCGGGTACCTGCTGGTCTGGTCCGGTGTTGGGCATCACGCCACAAATGATGAACAGGTAACAGCTGCGTTTCAACCGGCATAACACAGGGTGGCCTAAACGCGTTGGCGGCAACGACCGCAACACCGCCGGAAGGCATCTCGGGCCTCCGCGGTTATGCGCCTATTTCATGCCGTTGCGACCTTGCGACCTCGTGTCCGCCAACGACGTCATGTTTTACGGCAAGGACGCTTGCCACAGACAACACGGCTGGCGAGAGTCTGAAGCATGCCTCGTCTTGTGTTGATCAACGGGGCGCCCAGCAGTGGCAAGTCGACGCTGCTGCGCCCCAACGCCTTTTCTAGAAGGTGAAGGTCACGGTGGGACGTGGAAGGGGCGAACTTGTAGTCGAGTCGACCCCGACCGGGAAGCGCCCGACGGGGATAGTGCCGGTCACGCTGTTAGTCGCCCCGTCGATCACCGACATGGTGTTGTCATAGGCGCTGGGGGGATACGCGGTGCGGCTGGAGGAATCCACTGCTATCCCGAACGGGTAGCGGCCGACCGGGATGGTGGCAGTGACGGTGTTGGTGGCCTCGTTGATCACCGACACTGTGCTGGCGGCGTAGTTGGTGACATGCGCGTCGAACCAGTCAGGCCGGGAGTTCACGATGATCACCTCAGGCGGGAGTCGGAGCCCCGCAGAGCTAGACCGTGGTGGTGACACTCCGAACGTCGCGTCAGCGCATCGGCCCAGACTGTCTGAGCAGCTCACCGCCTATGCAATGGCGCCTGCCCAACAGTATTCGGTGTCGCGACAAGGACCATCACAGCTCCCATCCATACTCAGCGCCAGCCGCGCGCATGTTTGCTGCAGCACACACCGACACGGATGGGAACCCGCCGTCGCAGATTGGTTGTGTGGACAGCTAATGTCACCCGAGTGTCAGCGACGATGCCGATCGCACAGGCATCAGGGAAGACTGACGGTCCCCACATACGGCATCATGCTTGTGCAATCACTGCACTGATTGCCGCAGTGGCGGTAGTTGGTCTGGGACTGCGCCTGGGCCAATTGGTGCAGCCCGGGTTTCTCATGGGCGTGACCGAATATGACGACGGCGTCTATTTCGGTGATGCGGTGCGCATGGTTCATGGCGCCCTGCCGTACCGGGATTTCGTGGCGGTACATCCACCCGGGATCATGCTGTTGATGGCACCTTTGGCTATGCTGTCGAAAACCATTGGCACGGCAAGCGGACTAGCGGTCGCCCGTGTACTGACTGCATGTGTAGGCGCCGCCAACGTCATACTCTTGGGCTGGTTGATTCACCATCGTGGAGCGCTTAGGGTCACGGTGGCCGCCTTCGATGGTGATGTGCTCAGGCAGAGCAACAGGCTGTGGTGGGGTGGGGCAGCATTCGGTTTCGCCTGTGCTGTCAAGCTGTGGGCGATCATACCGATGTTGGCATTGGCAGTGTTGTGCCTGAGGCGTCGGCGCGCGGCGCTCATATTCGGAATTGGTGTTGCGAGTGGCTTTCTCGTTCCTACCTTG
>JAFAWY010000143.1 GCA_019241525.1 Pseudonocardiales bacterium | reverse complement strand
CCCGACGAGCTCGGGCGCGAGACAACTCGTCAAGCCTTGACCCCTTCGGCTGAGTAGGAGGCGCCGTCGGCGCCTTCACCTCGCCGAGGCGCAACTGTGCGAGCAGCTGACGCAGCGCGCCGGCGGTCAAACGGGCTTCCGACATGGCCGCATCGACCTGAATGACGAGCTCGCCACCGTTGACAACCTGAATCCGAGCCCAGGCGTCGACGTCACCGCGCAAAAGACGGTCGAGCTGCTCCAATCGATCCGCTAAACGGCACGCCTCAGCCAGTAAAACGAGGCCGGAAGCATCCCAAACGCGCCCCGTTGTCAGCTCATCCCATAACGCCGAACCGCGCTCGCCAAGGCCATCAGGCCGGCTACCAGCCACGATGAAGCCCCTTAAGGGAGAGAGAAAAAAGTTGACGGGCGGGTCAGCTGGCCCCAGATTTTCTAATTTTTTAGCGGTCGCCGGCCGGCCATCGCGTTACCAGTCACGACTCGCCGATCGGCTTGTATTCGATTCGTATTGCAATGCAGGTCGTAGGTGGTCCCGACTTCCGTCGCCGCGTTCGCTGTTGCATGGGGCATGCAGTAGGCGACCGGCCTTGCGTCCACCGTTGGCCCGGGCCACACGGTGATCAGCGTCGAGGTTCTGACTGCGGAACATCGGGCGGCCGCACCACCAACACAGCGTGCCGTCGACGTGGCGACGCAGCAGCACGGCGCGTTGCTTCTGGTGTTCCCAACCTAAGCCGCGTTGCGTGGTGGTCAGTCGCGCCATGGGTGGCCCCCCTTGGCATGGGGATGGGGGTGCTTTCCGTGGCGAGCAAAGGGGGTGCCTAATCGCTGCGCGCTGGCCCGGCTGGAGAGGTGGCAGCCGGGCCGCGCAACCTGCCAGGTGTAGCAGTCGAGATCACAGCAACCAGGACAGTAGGCGCACCTCGCCCACTGCGGCGCATGGTTTCAAACAAAGATCGAACGTGCAACTACGCGGCGTGTCGGTCAGCTTTAGGTGGCAGCTTCACGATCCACTCGGCGCGAGGCCCTAGCATGATCTCGTCGCCGCTGGTGGCGATGTTCCTGCTGATGGTGATGTCTTGCACGTCGCCGGATCGCTGTATGACCTTCACGTCGGGGCCTGAGAGACGAGACCCCCCTCTATTGGGTATGTCCGATTACCAGTAAGTGGTTTCCGACTCAAGGTGGTAGAACGACTTCTTGCAGCAGTCACAGTTCAGGTGATAGTCGCCCGTCCAGATATTGACGTAGCTTTCAGTCCAAGATGAAGCGTCTTTACATTTCGGGTTTTGCGAGTTGTGCCCACCGATAGCTTTTCCCTCATCTTCGGTGGCTTTTCCTTGAGGACGTCCGTCGTGGTGTCCTGGCCGGTGCACTACTACTGCCATGCGCATCTCCTTCCCCGCTCATCTCGGTGACTGCTTTTCATCATGCCTTGCGTGGTTTGTGGCGGGAAGCCCTGTCAAGCAGTTGGCCTATTGCGCGCTGGACTAACAGGTAGCGGTCGAGACCACAAGCAAACCAGGACAATAGTCGCGCTTCGCACACTGCGGCGCATGGTTTCAAACAAATAGTGGCCGTGCAACTACGAATAGTCGCGCTTCGCACACTGCGGCGCATGGTTTCAAACAAATAGTGGCCGTGCAACTACGAATAGTTATCCCGGCGTGCCGCACGTACCGATGTCCCTTGTGGGGTATCGGGTCATCCCCTGTTCCTTCAGCCGTCCTATTTCGTTACTGGGCGCGGTCCAGTGTCGTCGGATGGATTGGGAAGAAACTCTCGGCGACCAGAAGCCAGAGTGGGACTCGCAGTTCGACGGTGCAGACGGGGACCAGGTCGCCGGGCGTGCCTGCGCGCAATGTAGCGACGGTTTTACTGGCGCAGAAGGCAAACACCGGGTAGGGACGCACCGACCGACTGGCGCCGCCATGTACGCGTGCGCGGATTGTTATCCCCAGTACAAGGATCTTCGGACGCTTTGGGAGGCGGCTTAACGGCGGTCGCGCATGACTTGGCCTCGGCCGGGACGATCTGCGCCCTGGCCAAGCCTCGGTAATCCGCTGCAAGCGGCAGGGTCACCAGTATGCCGCCGATGGCTTGCGCGGTCTCGTGGGCCTGGGCCGCGTCGCCGCCACGATCACACAACGCCGCGCCGGACTTCGCGAGTACCCGGTGCACAGAGCTGTACGAGCGAAGGATCAGACCTATGATCGACGCCATTCAGAAGCGTGATCAGAAAATCTCCTTTGATGACAGCACGGTCACCGTCACACCGATGCCGCCTGGATCATCTGGGTAGGAGACAAGCTGCACAAAAGGTTTTCAAGGGGCCTACGCAGAGTTCTCTACGGATGTATAGTGCAACTCTTGCTAACTCTTCGCGGCACAGCCTTGATACTTGTATGTGAGTACTAGCTCAGCCCTGATCGAGTTCCGGGTCGCTGGACTGTGCAAGATTGCATGCAAGCCAAGGGAAACAGACAGTGACTAATTTAGTGCCGACAGTCACGGTTGAAGTGCGGCTCGGCAATCCAACTCCTGGAGCGATCGATGAGTTTCGTCGGGCTGTTGAGGGCTACGCCGAGGCTCTTAGGGTAGAAGCCGAGAAACAAGCACTCGGGAGGCCTTCTGGAATGTTAGGGCCCGAGGTGAGCGCCGAGGCCGTCGCTATAGCCAAGAACGCATTGAAAAAGTGGGGTGAGAGGGCCAAACCCACCATTTGGGACATCGTGAGTTACTTCGGGGTTCCAATCTCCACCTGCGCGGTGGGAGTCTTGGCAAGTCACACGAACAGCGCGTGGCAGAATGGTTGCCTCACTGGCAGCATCTTCTGTGGAATTGTGTTTTTGGGATCCTTAGCGAAACGGAGGCTGCTACTACTATGAGCCGGCGCGAAATTGCATTTGGCAGCATTGGCCTATTGGTCGCGTGCGCGATCGGGTTTATCGCATATCTGACGACCTCGCAATCGTCTTGGTCTCTTCCGCTTAGCGCTATCTTGGCCGCGATTGTGGGTTTATTCTATACGTATCGCGGTCTAGGCATAAAGCCAGTCAAAGTCGTCATACCTCGCCAGTCGTCTGGCCAGGACGGCGACCCACGGATCAGCTTCGTCTTAAAAACCACCGAGACGCAACTGATTAAATCCATCAAGTCAATCGACGAGAAGGCCGACGAAGTGCTATCTAAAGAACACGGAGAACAGCGTCGGTCGCTATTCGAAACTAAGTCCGCACTAAAATCGAGCAACGTCTGGTCTGGGTCTGACGTGGAATCGTTCGAGCGTGCGATAATAGTCAGAAATGAAATCGTCAATGGAGACAAGCCAGTAGCGGAGGAGTCGGTCTCGAAAGCTTTAACGGATGCTCGTCACCTCTTAGAAAAGCTAAATAGCAGGCTGTATGACTCAACAGCACACAGCACTTGATAGGCGGGGAACAGGTGGATCCTCGATTTGGTCACGCGGCGATGATGGCGATGCGTTAGCGATCTCCGCTAAGACGCGACCAAGAATCCGAGTTGACCGCCTGCGTGTTCGCCAACCCCCGGTAGTCCGCCGCGAGAGGCACGGTCACCAGAGCGCCACCTATGGCTTGCGCGGTCTCGTGCGCCTGGGTTGCGTCGAACGAGACGCCGAAAAGGCCGGATCGGTCCATGATGATGAAGTGGGCGAAGCCGGGTTCGAGCTCCTGGCCCTGGTGCGCGAGGCTGGCGCTGGACACGGTTAGGGCCGCGCCTTCGAGGTCGAACTCGCCGCAGTCGCACCACGCACGGCAGTAGCCGGTCAGGTGCCCGTCAGGCCGCGTGTGCTGTTGCAGGTTCATCTTGTGCGGCGACTTGGCTGGAGAGTCGCTCATGGGTTGGTCATCCTTTCTTGCCGCGCTTGGCGGTCTTGCGTGCCTTGGCGGCGTTTCGGCTGCGGGCGCCGCCGCGCGTGCGCAGCGTGACGCCTGACTCGGCGAGTACCCGGTGCACGAAGCCGTACGAGCGGCCGATCGACTCGGCCAGGTCGCGGATAGCCGTGCCGCTCTCGTACTTGGCGCGTAGCTCGCTGGTCAGCTGGTCACGGTCGGCGCCCGCGATCCGGGCGCCTTTATTGAGCTTGGTCACTGTGGAGCCCCCTTCGTTAGATCATTTTGCCTTGTGATGGGTGCCGGCGCCGCGCCCTTTCGGCTACGTTCCCGCGTAACGCCCGGGCGCGGCGCCGACGTCAAACGGCCCGCCGTTTGCGATAGCGGGCAGCTCGGCCGAGCAGCTCGCCCACGCGGAAGCGCGGGTTGCCGGTCTCGGGATCGAGGTCGACGCGGCGAATGTCGCCGCGGTGGTGCCAGAGGTTGATTCGCTTACGGTCGATCGTGAAGCCGTAGAGCTCGCCGACGTAGGACGAGAATTGCGCCGCGGTGACCGGGTAGCCCTTCAGCCGGCGCAGCGCGCGATCCCAGCGATCCGCGACGTCGAAATACCACGCGCGGCAGCGTTCACACCTGGTGGTGCCGGCGCCACGCTCGGCGTACAGCCCCGTAGAGCACACGTCGCAGTTGCCGACCCACAGAACCGCCGGCGGCCGGTCTATGGCCGCTCTGGCGCGTGCTACGGCCCCGGTGAGCGCCTGATACAGCTCCAAGGCCGCGGGGTGCTCTCGCAAGTGCTCGGGATGCTGGCCCAGCCACCGTGCGGCGTGCCCGGCGCCGTCGACGAGCTCGGAACTCGCCGGGAACACCACGGAGCCGCGGCCGCGGCCGAATTCGCCTCTGGCCAGCGTCGCGGCGTCGGCGTCGGGGATCTGCGGCCTGGCCGTGGTGTGCGGGCGCCGGCGCTGGCCGTTGGGCACGTCCAGGCCGTAGAACTCGGCCACGTCGCGCGCCCAGGTCGTGATTTCGTTGCTCACTGCCTCGACGACGCCCGTGATATCGAGCCGCAGAGGGAGCGGCGCCTCGGTGAGCTTGCCCTTATGCCCGCCGAGCTCGCCGCCGAGGTGGTCTTGCTTGGCGAAGGCGACGAGCAGGTCGTCGAGCAGACCCTCGACGCCGAGCAGCTGCTCGACCAGCCCACTAAGGCACGTCGCGCACAGCCGGTTCGCGAGATCGGCGAGAGGCCGGTCGCAGTTGTGGCAATTTCCCTGCGGGCTCACCTTGCGCCCGTCACCTCCTGTCGGTTTGGCTGGTGCACGTGGGTCGCCAGTTATTCGCCATCGGCGTGGCCGTGTTGCTTCTGATCTTTTTTGCGATCGCGGCCATGGTCGCCATTCCGCTCATCCGCGCGGGCTTGCTCCACCGGTAAAGGCGCCGCGAGCTTGAGGGGCATGTCGCGAATCTTCAGCTGGCAGGCGTAGGCCTCTTGGCAGTGCGGGCAGGTGACGTCGAACTCGACGAGTAGGTGCAGCCCGAGCTCGTCGCGCTGCCAGCGGCCGATCGTGCGCGTGTTCGACGTCCACTCGATCACCTCGTTGGCGTCCTGGCCGGTTGGTTCGCTCATGCTGTGCGCCTCCTGACGCGCCCACCGCTGGCACGGTGGCTATCTCTGAGGTGGTCTGCGAATTCGTTGAGCGCCGCCGTGGTGTCGATCGCGTGGCCTTTCGCGCCGCACGGGCGGATCTGGCAGCGCCAGTCGCAGAAAAACGCCGGCGCTGGCCACTGTGTGATCGAGACGAGCTGCTCGATCCTGATCGAGACTCGCCGGCGGCCGGTCATTGCCGGGGTGCCGTCATTTGACGGGCATTTGCCGGCCATTTGACGACGGACAGCGGGTCGCCGTGGTGCCGGCGGATCGGGACGGGCCAGGCGAGGTGCTGGCAGCCCATCTGGCCGATACCCAGCGCCTCACACTCGTGGTGACGAACGTCGTAGTGGGTGCATTGCACACCTGGCCACATCTGGCGCATTGCCTCGACCATGTGGCGCTTTTCGACGGGCCGCTTTGGGGATCCGCCGTGTCCGACCGCCCACCGCTTGAGGCACGTCGGCGCGACCTCGTAGATCGGCACGCCGGCGAGGTGCAGCGGCATGATCAGCCAGTACCAGACGCCGGCGCGGGTGTGCGCCTCTCCCCACTTGGCGCCCAGGGCCGCGGCTTCGATGCCGACCATGACCGGTAGCGGGTCGCCCGGGCTCCATATGCGCGCGAACTGGCGCCCGATGTCGCCGATCCGGGCGCAGCGCTCGGCGACCGTGCGATCCTCGGTCCTGTCGGTCGAAATCACCCACGTGTAGGCACGGCAGGCGCCGTCGACGAGCTCGATCTTCGCCACGCCGGTCTTATCGAGCGCCGTGTCGAGACTGAGCACATAAGGCGCCTGATCAGTCATTGCCGGCGCGCTCGCGCTCGCGACGCTTCATCGCCGTGGCGATCACCTTGGAGGCCGAGTCGATCGCGGCCTCGCCGGCGAGGTCCTCGTCCTGGCGCAGCTCGTCGCGCCACGCTTCGAGCAGCTGCAGCACGAGGTAGCTACCAGGCTTGGCCTTGACGTCGTCGACGAACGGCTCGTCAATGATCACAGCGTCAGCCGAGTAACCGCGGGCGCCGCCGATCCGATCGACCGTTGCGTCGTCGGCCATGATCTGTATCCAGCGCTCGATCGCTGCCGTGAGGCCTGGGCCGCGCATGACGGCCACGCCGCGCACACACGTCAGGATCGCCTCGGCGAGCTCGTCCTCGGTGCGGTCGGGCACTTCGAGCTCGGCCGTGCGCCGCGTGCCGTCAGTCTCGGTGATCATCACCGTTACCTCGATGTTGCTTTCCTCGAACATCGGCGGCAGCGGCATCCCGAGTGGTGGCGGCTCGACGCTGGTCACGGGAGCAAGGCTCATGGCACGAACACCTGCCCGTTACGCATGACCAGAACTCGACCGCTGCGCTGGAGCTGCGCTAGCGCGTGGCTTGCGTGTTCCTCTGCCCCTTCGCGGGTCATCCAGGCCGGCCTCGACGCGATAAAGCACTCGACGAGCAGGTGGTAATCGATCTGCGGGCGATCGTCGTCGGCGATCTCGGCATCGACGACGAACTCGTCGGTCCAGTCGGCGGCAGTAGTCAGCAGCTCAGCCAGCTCGCCGGCGAGTCTGCGCGGGAAGAAGATCGACCGGGTGTCGCTGCCCTGTAGTGCGATCGAATCCCTCTGTGTGCCGTCGACGGTCCTGACCACATCGACGAAAGCGGTCCCATATGGGGGATCGCTGATGTCGAGGCGCCAGTGCACTGAGCGTTTAATCGGTGTTGCGTCCGTCATTCGTCCCCCTCGGTTATGCAAAAACGATCGAGTTGTAGTCGTAGCCGGCTTGTCTGAGTCGGCACATGTGCGCCGGCTGTCTTTCGAGCTCACCGCGGTTACGGCTTCGCAGGTTGATGCACACTTCCCCCACTGGCTGGCTGCACTCGGCGCACGGGTATTGCAGCGAATCTGATCGCTGTTGATCCCATTGCAGACTCCGTTGCCTTCTCGCGGTTTGCACGCTTCCCCCTTCGTTCAGTTGCGCAGGCTTATCGCTCCTTTGCCTCCTCCATGAGCGCGGCGCAGCACTCGGCGCGCAGGTTGCGCGCACTAATGGCAATGACCGAAGTGCCGCGGTTGTAGGGCTTCCAGCAGGTGCCGCACCGCCCAGAGTTCTCAGCAATGAACCAGCCGCGAGTGCCGTAGGTCCGGGATGGGCTGGTGACCGTTTGCCGTTTGATGGCTGCACTTGGCCGCCGTGCTGAGGCGAGTAGTGCGGCGTTCTTTATTCGGACCGAATGCGCGGGTTGGTGCTGGATCGGGATCTGACTAAGCGTTCCGACGCATTGCTCGCCGGTATCGGCGTTGCAGTAACTGCACCGCACGGCTAGCGCTTGTGTTCGTTTCTGCTCAAATAACAGATCGTTCACCACTTGACTCCTTCCAAATTTCGCGTGCGCGCAGTCGTAACTACAGTTGCTTACGTAAGTCCAAATCAGCCACATGCTTAATTGAGTTGTACTCGTTCGAACTGTGACCCTGAGCGAAGCGAAGGGTTCAGTTCGGCCGGCGTAGCGAAGCGGAGCCGTAGGGGGGTTCTAGGGGGGCGAAGCCCCACCTAGAGAAAAGTTCGGCCAACTGGCCGAACAAAAGGCATTGACGGCATGGCGAAGCGAAACCCGCCGTAGTGACTGGTGACACCAAGCACTACGGGTCGAGCGAGACGGTCGCTAGTGACTGGTGTCACCAAGCACTACGGGACTGCGTAGCTGCTGGTGTCACCAAGCACTACGGGGGGCGCCCGTCTATTTGCAGTTGATAGGTGTTCGGCTTGCGCCCGGTGCCCTCGGTCCATTTGACGAGGCCGCGATCCGCCAAGCGGGCGAGGATTCGCCAGGCCGTCGCTCGGTCGGTTCCGGCGTCCTGCGCTATGCGACGACTGGACAGTGAGCAAACGCCTGAGCGGTCTGCTTCCACGGCCAGCACGAACAGCACGCTCTTTTCGACCGGGCCCGCGGTGAGCTGTTTGCGCGCCCATTTCACCGCTACCCCGCTCATGCATCACCGGTTCCTACCTTCGCTGTCTAGCTATTCCACGCAAGCAGCTCGCTGGCCTTTACGCCGTCGGCGACCATGCCGGCGAGCACGAGCACAAGCGCCGTTGTCCAGTACGGGTGGTTAGCCGCGTCACGGGCCGCAGCAATCGCGGCTGTCATTTCGGCAATGTCGCCGTCTCGCACGGCCCACACGAGGCGCATAGCCGACGGCACAATCGCGTCGCCGACTGCGTGCCCCGTCAGCGTCATTACTCGCCGTTGCCGTCGTCGCCGCTGAATAGGTCGGGTCCGTTGTCCGGCTTAGCGGGACCTTCCACGATCTCGACGGACTCGACGCGAAACTTGGTGATCAGACGGACGTCGCCTGCCTTGAGCAGCGTTTCGTGCGGGGCGACACAGCACGCGGCCGTGACCATGAACTTGGCGACGTCGCCGAGTGCGGGCATGGCGCCGATTCCCTCGATGGCCATGCCCAGGAAGCTGACGCGGCACTTCTCCAAGCCGTCGAGCGCTGGCTGCTTGTGCTCGGCCGCCGGCGCGGCGTCAAGTTTGGTCTTACGCGGCATTACGCCTGCTCCCCTTCGGTCGTGGTGTCGTCAGACTGCGGCCCGAGCCGGCCGGCGGCCTTAAGTGCGTCGAGCTTGGTGATCAGCTGGCTTGCGTCGTTCGCGGTGAGCTGATCGAGCCTGAGGTCCTCGCGCCCCATGACGCGCTCGATCAGCTGCCGCCGGCCGTCGTCGGAGGTGACGCCGGCCTCGGCGAGCAGCTTCGTTAGCCGGGTCATCTGCGCCCGGTTGGGCTTCTGCGCGGCCGCATTCGCTGCGGGGTCGGGGTGCGCCGGCGCCGGCGGCTCATCGGGGGTCGAGCTCTGCGCGGGCTCGCTGGGGGGTTGCGAGCTGCGCGCCGGCGCCGGCGCGGCTGGTGGGGATGCGGGCGGGTTGGCAACAACCTCGCCGTCGATCCACGGTGCCGCGGGCAGGGTCAACGGTATGGGGGATGCCTCGCCGCCGGCGGTGATCCGCTCGGCGCGGGCTCGCAAGAGGCGGTACTCGGCCGAGCTCGGGACGAACTTCCGTTCGACGTGCACGGCGGTCTTCAGCACCATGGCCGCGTAATCGGACTTCCACGGCGAGTGCGAGGCATTCGCGGTGCCCGACGCCTGCATTGCGCGCCTGATGCGGCTCTGTCCGACGACGGCGACCTTGGAGATCGCGCCGTCCTTCATGATGCAGTAGCAGTAGGCGCCCTTGACGTTGTCGGACCCGTCACGCTCGCCGAACCAATCGTCATCCGGTACCTCGTGAAGTGGCTGCGTCATCGGGCCGTGCCAGCGCGGCGGGGTGCGGTCGTCGTAGCGGCCCGGGCGCCATATGAACGTGTCGCCGTGGCAGACCACCTCGCACACGACGCTGGCGGCCGCGCCGGCGCGGTAGATCAGCTCGATCTCGCCGACGTAGCCGGTAATGCCGAGCACTTCCCATCTGCCGGCTTTGTTGCGCCGCGGCGTGAGGTAGTACTCCTCGGTACCAGGTTCGAGGCCGAGCCGAGCGGCCTCCATGAGGGCCACCATCATGGAGCTCGGCGTCTGGTTGCAGGCCAGCCACAGCTCCTCGTTCTTGCGCACGGCGCCCATGGCGACAGACAGCCATGTCGTCGGCTTGACGTGCGAGGGCAGCACGAGCGCCAGGTCGCGCTTATGACTTTGGATCACGTCGAGCGCGGTTCCGTTTTCCTGCTTGGCCTGCTTGACCGTGGTAGCGCTCATGCTGCGGCGGCCTTCTTTCTGCGGCTGTTGGTGCCGGACGGTCGGAGGTGAGGGGGTGCGTCGCCCTTGCTAGGCACCCGAATGGCGACGTTTTGCTTGTCACAGGTGGCGCGACGAGCTCGGCCCATCGCGTCCAGAATGCGAGCGGCCGCAGCGTGCTTGGCGGCCTCGGCAGCGTCGACCGCGTCGAGCGCGGCGCGGTACTGCCTGGCCAGCTCGGGCGGGATCTCGACGCTCGCGTTGTCGATCAGCGGGTGCAGCTGTCGCACCGCGCGGTACGTGGCGGCGTGGTCGTCGAGGTTCGGCGGCGTGCCCGCCTCGATCGACGCCATGAATTCCTCGGCGGCCTCGCGTAGTTCGAGCGCCTCGTCGCGGTCGTATTCGAGCACGTATTCGCAGTAATCCACGCCCGTTATCAACACGGCGAAATAGCAGCGCGACCAGCCGAAACAATCCATCTGCCAGAGGCCCTGGCACCGGTAGTACACGGGCATCTCGTCGGTGCCCGGCGTGCCCCAATCATCGGCATAGCGATCGGTCTTGCACTCCAGCGCTGCCATGAGGCCGCCGCCGAGGAATAGCGCCCGGTCGGGTTGGGCGACCTGGTACTTGCGGACCAGATTGCGATACAGGGCTATGCGTTGCACTTTCCAGCCGTCCTCGGCGTGCTCGCGGGCGAAGCGCCGAGCGATCAGTGCCTCCTGATCCTTCCCCCATTCCAGCTCGGGCCGCGGCGGCTCGGGCGGGATATTGCCCTGCTTCAAATGCCACAGCGAGAAACGGGATTGCCACGGAGACAAACCGAGTACCGCTGCTATCTCCGAGGCGCCGAGCGCGCCCTGACGTGCGGCGTACCACTCGGGCGAGCCGGCGTCATACCAACCCAGCTTGACCGCCGAGCCCAGCGTGCGGCCCCTCATGAGGCGCGCTCCGCGCGTTGGCGACCGCCGAGGATGACGCCCAGGTCCTCGTCGTCGAGCGTCAGCCATGCCCACGTTGCCCGTAGCGCCGTCCTCTTGGTGGCCGCCGGGTCGAGCAGCTCGGCGACCGAGACGCGCAAGGCCAGCGCCACGGCGACGAGCTCGGTTGCGGTGAGGCTGCGCGCGCCGTTTTCGACGTAGGTGATCGTCTGCCGCGTCCAGCTCAGACCGAGATCGGCCAGCGCTCCCATGAGGTCGAGCTGTCGCCAGCCCCGTCGGTGCCGGTAGTGCCGGATCCGGTCGCCGATCACCTCGGCCACGGTCATCACGCCGTCGGGAGGCGGGGTGCCCGGGCTCGCCGGCGTGCGTACCGGGCTCACCGCGGCGCCTCGGTGAACAACGCCGGCGCGGCCGCCGGCGGCCGGCTCGCCTTGTGCTTGCGTCCCCTCGCCGTGCGGTGATCGCCGGCGAAGCGGCACGTCTTGAAATGGCTGACGTAGAGCTTCATGCCCGGGAGCCGGCCCGTACGCGAGACGACGGTGACTCGCGGTGGGACCTCGGCCGGCGCCAGGAGCAGGTTCCCGGTGACGATCGGCTCGACGTCGATCGGCATCCGGTTTCCGTCTTCGGTGATCACCCAGTAAACGGGTAGGCGGCACGAGCCACAGATCGCGCGTCTCATCCGATCCGCCGCCAGGGCTTGCAGGCGATGGACTGCACCTCGTCGTGCGTCGGCTCGATCACGATCGAGACGGGCCCCGTGGCGCTGCCGGCGGAGACGAGGTGCGTGCTTTCGTAGAGGCGCCAACTGCACAGCGGGAAGTCGTCGTCAGTGCTGCCGTCGGTGCGGTAGATGCCGGCGGGGACCTCGGCCAGGACCTCATGGCGGCCGTCGCCGAACGTGGCGCTGGGTAGCGCCGGCGGCTTGGCGAACATCGCTTGCGCCGGCGGCGTCATCGGCCGGACCGGCGCGGCTGTGCTGTCGCCGGTGATGAGCACGAAGCCGGCGAAACCGATCAGGCCGGCGGCGACGAGCACGAGCGCGGCTTGCGGCAGGAGCTTCATTGCGCGGCCGCCGGTTGCTGGACGCTGCCCCGGCGAATGGTCTGCTGGAGCGCCACGCCCTCGTCGGTTGTGCGGAGTCGTTCGCGCAACCTGTGCCGGCCGCGACTGCCGGATCCCACCGTGCCGCCGAGTCGCTTAATCATGTTCGTGGCTGCGTACGGATCGTCGGTCACTTCTTGTCCCCCTTGCTGCGTGACCTGCGCCTTTTCGCCGCTGCGCGCTCCGCTCGCTGCTTTTTGGCCTTGCCGAGCTGCCGCTCGACGAAGTCGGCGATCTCGTCCTCGTGGACCCACCGCTTACCGCCGATTTTCGGCGAGGCGAGCTCGCCGTCGGCGATCATTCGATCCACGGTGCGGCGGGTCACGCCGAGGCGGGTAGCAGCAACATCAATGTGCAAAAGGCCCGGTTGCGGGCTTGCGTAGGCTAAGCCGGTTGTCACGCTTGATCTCTCCTGGCTGGACTTCCCCGGGTGCCCGAAATGCCGCGCGTGCGCAATTGGTGGCTGATCCATCGGCCCCCCGGGATCTGTGCACAAGAGGGTGGAGCAGCGACACGCCGCAAGTCAAGTTGTCACTCTCGATTGTCAAAACGTGACATCTTTTGTCTGGAAGTGGCAGGATCGTCTCAAGCTGTCTCAACCAGGACAGGAAGCAAGGAGCCCCCGATGACTGGAGAGCATCTCCGAGCGCTAATGGCCAGGTACGCGCCCGGAGTTGCGGCGAAGGAGCTGTGCCGGCGAGCCGGCGAGCCTGAGCACCAACTCGCCTACTACCTAGCCGACAAGAATCGGCATAACCGACGGCCGCCGTCGGTGGAGCGATGCGAGACGATCGCGAAAATCATCGGGGGAGGTTGCACGCCCGGCGAGGTCTACGACGCGATCATGCAGGACATCGATCCGAACGCCGTGCTCATACCAGGCCTGTCCGCAGACGAGCAGGAGCTCATCGCGAACTTCCGCAAGTCGCCACCCACTGAGCGGGTTTATCTGCGCAGGATGGCCGCCATCTTCTCGGACTCGTAACGCTGCGTGTGCACGTGCAGGCGCACCGTTCCTTGTGCCTGCACGTGCGAGTGCAGCTACCCTGCGTGACTTGCCCAGCGCGTAACGTCACGGTAGCTTTCGTCCGATTGATTTGCTGTGCGAACTATCAGAACGTGCCACGCCGGGGGGCGGTTATGTCCGTGATGGCCACTCTTTTCAGTGTCATCACCGTTAGCGATTTAACCCAACTGTTCGACCTCACGGACCTCTACGACATCGAATGCCTCGCGGGCGCCATGGGCGTGTTTGGGGTTCATCAGTTGTTCGAAGTGGACGGCCAGCAGCGGGAAACCGTGTGCCTAACCCATGATGCGGACGGTAATCCGGTTATCAAGCTGCGCCACGGCGGCGTGATTACGCGCGCCGTGGCCGAACAGCTGAACACACTTATCGGGGAGACCTATCACAAGGGTCGTGTAGCAGTGCTGAGCTGCGATGACGATGCGCCGCTGACACCGCCGAATGCGCCTTGAATGGCGGCCGCTTGACGTGCCAGGTTGGCACGCCGGATATACCTTAATGTGACATCCGGTCGGCGATGACGCATGATCGCCATAATGACTTCGATATCAGCGTGATTCTGCGCCAGAATAGTCGCGCAGCTGTGACGTAGGTCGTGCCACGTCGGTTTGGCGCCGGGCAGGTTCGCCAGCAATAACGCGCGATCCCACTCGCCCCTAATGCGGGACTGCATCAGGTGGCCACCGCGCCGGCGCCCCTTTTGTCGCCCGAGCACATCGGCGGGAACGCTGAACACGGGAGCCTCGGCGCCGGCAGGCGGAAAGCATCGAAGGTGCTCACTCAGCGCAGCCACCACTCGTGCAGACAGGGGAACGTCGGCGATGTGCTTGCCCTTTGGCCAGGTACGCAGCTCGCCGTCGGCGTCAATGACATCGGCGATCGTCACGACGCGGCGCAGCAGATTAAGCCGGAACAGCCGGAGCCCTGCGACCTCGCCGATCCGGAGGCCGGCGTCATGGGATAGCAGCGCAGCCGGCCACAGCCACGCCGGCAGGCAGGCCAGCATCAGCATGAGCTCGGGCTCGTCGAGCGGTCGGCCCTCATGCTCGCGCAGCGCAGGGCCCGGAATGCCGGCCGTCGGATCGTCGCGCCGGTAGCCGAGCTTGATGGCCAGGCGCATCCCGTGACGCAACGTCGTCAGCCGCGCGAGCGCCGTATCCGGCGACAGGCCGTCGTCGTGGATGTCGGCGAGGTAGTCGAGGATCATCTGCTCGGTGAGCTCGTCGACGCCCTCTGTCGGCCAGCGCTTGGCTATCTGCCGCGCTTGCACCCGGTACTTCTGCACAGTCCACTTAGCAGCGTCGGGCTTGCCGAGACGGTTCGTCGTGATGAACTCCGCAAGGCTCGGCGCGCTGCGGCAGGGCAGCTGCACGCCACGCTCGGCGTAAGCCGCCCTCATTCTGGCCTCTTGCTCGCGCCAGTAGGCATCGGCCTCGTGCCAGTGGTCGAACGCTCGCGACTTGCCTCGCTTGCCCGCTACCGGGTTCCACGGCACGCCGCGATAGCTGCCACTGGGGAGTTCTTCTACGTAACCCATCGGGACCTCTCGCTACGTTTGCGCACGCGCGGCTATCCCGAAACGGCAGGCTACGGGCGGTGAGGCGACGCTGTCCAATCGCTAGCGATCTCATGGGGAGCAACCGTCCCCACGTGGCGTTACGCGATTCGTGTAACAGTGCACCTGACCTGCATCGATACCTCACCTAGCCCGTAAGCTGCTGATCTGCATCCAGACTGCGGTCGGGTGGCGCTCGCTCGGGTGACGATCACTGCCGGCCACGTTTGCTTAGGCTTGGAGCATGTCCTCACCCGATCCGCTTGTGCTGGTCATCGACTTCGGCGCGCAGTATGCGCAGCTGATCGCCCGCCGGATCCGCGAGGCCCAGGTGTATTCGGAGGTCGTCCCCCACAACACACCGGCTTCGCAGATCATGGACCGTAACCCGGCCGCGATCGTGCTGTCCGGCGGCCCGGCCAGCGTGTACGAGCCGGGTGCGCCCCGCGTCGACCCGACGCTGTTCGGCGCTGGGCTGCCGGTGTTGGGCATCTGCTACGGGTTTCAAGCGATGGCCAACGCGTTGGGCGGCGCCGTGCAGCAAACCGGCACCCGGGAGTACGGGCGCACCGATCTCCAAGTGCTTGACAGTGGCGGTGTGCTTCACCGAGAGCTGCCAGCTCGCGGTCCCGTATGGATGAGCCACGGCGATGCGGTCACCGCCGCTCCAGAAGGGTTTGCTGTCACCGCACGGTCGGCGGGTTCCCCGGTGGCTGCCTTCGAGAACCTCGATCGGAAGCTGGCAGGTGTGCAGTACCACCCCGAGGTGGTGCACTCGCCGCACGGCCAGGAGGTGCTGCGCCGGTTCCTGCACGAGGTCGCCGGCATCCGGCCGAGCTGGACGACCGCGAACGTGATCGAGGAAACGGTCAGCGCGATCCGAGCCCGCACCCAGGATGGTCGGCTGATCTGCGGGCTGTCCGGCGGGGTGGACTCCGCGGTCGCCGCCGCGCTGGTGCATCGAGCCGTCGGCGACGCGCTGACTTGCGTGTTCGTTGATCACGGCTTGCTGCGTGCGGGTGAGCGAGCCCAAGTGGAACAGGATTACGTGGCGGCCACGGGGGTCAAGCTCCTCACCGTCGACGCGCGGGAGCGGTTCCTGTCTGCGCTGGCAGGGGTCAGCGACCCGGAGCAGAAGCGAAAGATCATTGGCCGGGAGTTCATCCGGGTCTTCGAGGCCGCCGCCCGCGACGTTGCCGCCGATGCGGGACGGCATGGTCAGCAGATCCGGTTTCTGGTGCAGGGCACGTTGTATCCCGACGTGGTCGAATCTGGTGGCGGATCCGGTGCGGCGAACATCAAAAGCCATCACAACGTCGGCGGCCTGCCCAAGGACCTCAGCTTCGAGCTGGTCGAGCCGCTGCGCGCGCTGTTCAAAGACGAGGTGCGCCGGGTAGGGCTGGAACTGGGGTTGCCGGAGACCATTGTGCACCGCCAGCCCTTTCCAGGCCCGGGCTTGGCGATCCGGATCATCGGGGAGGTGACGGCTGCGCGTCTGGAGACGTTGCGCGCCGCGGACGCGATCGCCCGCGAGGAACTCACCGCAGCCGGGATGGACCGCGACATCTGGCAGTGCCCGGTGGTGTTGCTGGCTGACGTCCGTAGCGTCGGGGTGCAGGGCGATGGGCGGACCTACGGTCACCCGGTGGTGCTGCGCCCGGTGTCCAGCGAGGATGCGATGACCGCGGACTGGTCACGGGTGCCCTACGACGTGCTGGCCCGCATCTCTGGCCGGATCACCAATGAAGTACCTGAGGTGAACCGCGTGGTGCTCGACGTGACCAGCAAACCCCCTGGCACGATCGAATGGGAATGACGGCGGTGCTCCTTGGGCGGCGACATCGTGAGCGATAGCTCACAGCGCC
Source organism: Pseudonocardiales bacterium (assembly GCA_019241525.1). Lineage (GTDB taxonomy): Bacteria > Actinomycetota > Actinomycetes > Mycobacteriales > Pseudonocardiaceae. Next base: position 46,541 of record JAFAWY010000143.1, on the reverse strand, counting down.
ACTGACTTGGGCGGCGTATCACACCGCTGCAATACCCCCTCTGTCTCAGTGCCTGGTTTTAAGTGCGACGGGGGTGGCGAAAGATCATGGAATCTACGATCAAAGCTCCGATCGACACGGCGGCAGCAGCGCTGGCCACCGCGGCCGCATTGCCGATGACGGCCACCGGTGAGGAGACTGTGACGCTGGTCCGCGATCTGGCACGGATCGCCTGCCATCTCGGCGAGCTCACCGCAGCCGTCCGCGATCGCTGGGCGGCGTGGGGCACCGTCACACCGCACCTGCAGCGTGCCGAGGCGCTGGCCGCCGACGCCACCCGATGCCTCAGCCACGCCGCTGGGATCTATGTCTTCAACAGCACGCAGCCCCTTACCGAACACCGTCCGGCCGGTCCCGAGCGCATCGCGCATGTCGCGCACGGGCTACGCCTGGCGCCGTCAACCACACCAGTGGAGGTGGGGCATGGCCGGCCTCGTCCCGTTCACCATTGATCTCACCTCACATGAAGGCGTACGCCTCGCCGCTGTCGTCGAGGCCATCGGTTCGGAGTGGGACCCGACCGCGGTCTTCACCGGTGAGACGCAGGCGTATCAAAAGCTGTACGCCGATCTCGATCCACACCAGCAGGCCACTTATGAGGTGCTCGTCGCCGCTGATGTGCTTCCCGACATATCGGAGCCATGAAATGATTCTTGATCCCCAAGCAGACCCCGGCCGGCGCGTCTGGTTGCGTTGCCCGCACTGCGCGGACAACAGCGGCCTATACCTGCTCGCTGCCGATATCAACTTGGTCTGGGTGCAGTGCGGTCAATGTCTGCGCCGCTGGTGGCACGACACCGGTGTCGGTCGTGGAAGGGCCCCCGAGCATCTGTTCGACGTTGCCTGATACGGCCCTCGTACGGGCGGCAACACCTCGACGGCGACATAGACAGATCAGTATCATGGCATTCCCTCGGCACGGCGGGATCGGTCAGGTGATGATCCACGGACTGATCGAAGAGGACGGCGATCGACCGGCTGAGAGGAAGCTCAAATACGAGGTGCTGGAACTCTGCTGAACAGAACTGACCCAGGCAGGAACATCGCCGTGCTGGAATGCAACGTGGAATGGTCCACGTTGCTGCGCGAGGTCGCCGAGCACGGCGCGGCGTTCGCCGCTCGCGTCGTTGCCCAGCCGTACTGCGCGAAATTGGCAGCTGAGCTCAGCGGCGGACCCTACGAGCCACTGGTCCCGGTGGTTGGGCCGATCCGGCAGCAGGGTGAAGCGTTCAAAGTCGGTATCGCGCAGCTACGGCCGCGGTACCCGGTGCTGGCTGGGCTGTGCGACGAGCTGGTTGACCAGGTGCACCGGCACGGAATCTCGCAGTGGGCACCCAACGAGGTGGCAATCCAGCGCTACCAGCCCGGATCGCTGGGTATCACGCCGCACCGCGACCAGCGCCGGTTTGCGCAGCTCGTCGCCGTGGTCACCGTCGCCGGGTCGGCTCCGTTCACCCTGTGTCGCGATCGCGCCGGTGATCCCATCCATACCTGGCAGGCTGGCGCCGGCAGCCTGCTGCTTCTCCGGGGACCAGGGCTGTCCGGCGACGACGGCCGCCCGATGCATTCGGTCGGCGGTCCCACCGGCGCCATCCCGCGCACTTCGGTCGGGATCCGCATGGAGACCTCGTAGCTGTGCCTCGGTTGCCGGTTCGACATGCGCGCGGCGTGATCGGATGCGAACATCGACAAAGCGGGCGGATTCGTGCATACGGCACGGCGCGGTATTCGCCCGCCAGCCCGCAGCTACGCGTGTTGTGCCCACGGCATGTCGCCAGGTTGACCGAGGAGACCGCCATGTTCGCCATCGTCGCCGCCATCCTGTTCGCCATCGCGCTGATATTCGCCTTGGCCGGATTTGCGCTCGGTCCGCTCGACGTCATCACATTCATCTCGGCTGGCTTGCTGTGCCTCGCCCTGCACCTCGCCGGGATCGGAGCTGGCACCCGTACCTGGCGCCGCACCCGCGTCTAGCTACCCGAAGCCGCCGGCTGGTGGACGGGCGCAGGTTGTGGCGAGCGCACAAATGCGTGGCGTGTGATTTCGTGTCCGGACCCGGTTGTTGCAGACCCCAGGCGACCCTTTCACTAACGGTGTGGTTTGCCTCACAGGAGAGGCTGCCGCGGCGTCAGGAGGGTGCCATGGCGCACGAGGTGAACTGCCCGCACTGCGGATGCCCCTTGGTCGCCACTCAGGACACAGTCCGGGTGCCCGAGGCGGATGACGTCGAGATGCTCCGCCGAGAAATCGAGCACCTCCGCGCCACGGTCGCGCGGTTGCGGGGGGCGGGTTTCGACCCGCTGCATCGGATGCGCGCGGCAAACCCGGCAGCATCCTGGCCAGCTCCCCACGTTCCCTGATGACGCGGTCACGGAGGACAGCGCTGACAGTGACGACTAGGGAAGGCAGCGGCAGTGCTGGTTGATTTCCGTCCCACCGGGAAGCTTCGGGGCAACAAGCCCGTGGACCCGACCGCCTCGCTGGGCCCGGTGCTGGATGCGCTGGCCGAGGATTCGGTGGACCTGTCGAGAATTCGCGTGGTGTGCGACTGGATCCAGTACCGCAACAACTTTCGCGACGTAGTCGATCTCCGGCCGATCCTGGCGGCTCACGGCCACGAGTCCGAGGTGATGCCGGTGGCGTTGTCGGCGGTGATGACCTCCGACGAGATGGAAGTCGCCATCGACGTCCGGCGCAGCGGTGACGTGCCACTCAAGGAGCTGACCGGCGATCTCATCCGGGCCCATGCCGCCGGCACCAATCCCTCCCGTCTCTACCTTGAACCATGGCGAGCCAGTAGCAAAAGCATGATCTGGGAATTCAATGCATTGTACTGGAAAGCTCTGGACTTATGGGAGCAAATCACCGGTCAGCAGTACGAGAAAACGCTTCCGGGTGGGGAAAGCGATGCCCGCAACCGTGACGCGGTGCGCGAGATCATCACCAGCCTTTTCGCCATCTGGGATTCGTTGGCCGAGCGAAATGCGCTGCCTGACGAACTATACGTGGTTGAGTTCGGTCCCGGTAATGGGTCCCAGGCGAAAACCTGGCTGGACGAGTTCACCGCGCTGGACCGGGTCCACGGCAAGGAATATTACCGGCGGCTGCACTACTTGATGTGTGACTACTCCCCGCATGTTCTGGAAATCGCCCGGGCGGCGGTCGCCGACCACTCGCAACACATCAGCTCGTTCGTGCTGGATGCCACGCAGCCGCGCACCGCGTTGGGTTTTTTGGCTTACAAGATATTCCTGGTCTACATCTCCAACGTCTATGACAACCTGCCCACGGATGAGGTAGCGCAGATCGGCGGTCGGACCTACACCGTGGAGAGCCGGGCTTACCTGCCCACCAACGCTGTGGCGGATATCGCCCAGCTGGTATCAGCTCAACCAGGTCAAGTGCCGGGGTTGATCAATAAATTGCTGCGGCTGCAACCGGCCTTGCTCGTGGAGGCGTTGCCGGCGCACTTCCCGTCAGTCGACGTGGCGGTGGAATTCTGGCGCCGTAGTTGGGCGGCACTGCGCCTGGAAGAGCAGTACCTGCCGCTGGTGGGCCTGGACCTCTACCAGATCGCGCCCACTGTCAGCGGGGAGAACCTGCGGCCGTTGCTGGAGTCCGGCGCCGCGATTCGGATGCACGTCAACAACGGTGCGGTAGCCAGCTTCGTGGACACTCTCCCGCTCCTTCACCCCTTCGGTCGGTTGATCTGCTACGACCTTTTCGTCACCGACGTCCATGCCTACCGCACCGGGTTCCGCGGCCCGGGGAAATATGACGGCTCCGTGGTGAATTGGCTCAACGGTCCACTGCTGGCACACATCGGACGCCGCAAGGGTTTCGATGTTGATTTCCAACGTTTTGCGCATCGGGCCGGCACGAACATCGTGACGATGACCGCCCAGGTAAGGGACTGACATGCTACCTGTGCTGCCCACTACGGTAGTGGGATCGTATTCGGTGCCGGAGTGGCTTGAGCGGTTGAAGACCGACTACTACCGCAACCGCATCAGCCGCAGCCATCTCGGTGAAATCCACGACATGGCGATAAAGGCCGCGCTGAAGGACCAGGAAACCGCGGGCATCGATATCGTCTCCGACGGGGAGTTGCGGCGCGACAACGACCTCGACTACCTGCTGGCCCGGATAACCGGGGTGCACATTCCAGTTACCGTCAAGTCGTTCTACTTCGACTACTACGACTCTCCGGTCGTCGCTGAGCCGTTGCCGCTCGACCCGCCGCTACCGCTGGGCCTGGCCGAGGACTTCCACTTCACGAGGGCGCACACTGATCGCCCGATCAAATTCAGCTTCACCGGCCCGTTTTCGCTGTCACGCCGGATCCAGAACAAGGTGTATTCCAAACCGGCCGATCTGGTGCGAGCGCTGGCGCAGGTGCTCAACGCTGAGGCCCAGGCGCTGGCTGCCGCCGGTGCTGACCTCCTGCAGATCGACGAGCCGTTCCTCGCCGGGTACCCCGAGGACGTAGGCGTGGCGGTCGAGGCGATCAACATCGTGACCCGGGGCGTCGACGTCAACTGGGGGCTGCACGTCTGCTACGGCAACCGCTACGCCCGGCCGTCCTGGGAAGGCCACTACGACTTCCTGTTCCCGGCCGTGCTCGACGCCAACGTCGACCAGCTGGTCCTCGAGTTCGGCCGCAAAGGCTACGAGGACCTCCATGTCATCCAGCAGCTGGGATGGGAGGGCGCGCTCGGGCTCGGCGTGGTAGATGTCAAGACCGAGCTGATCGAATCTGCGGAACTCATCGCGGCGCGCATTCGCAAGGCACTCGAAACGTTCCCGGCCGAGAAGCTGACAATCAATCCGGACTGTGGGCTACGGCACCTGCCCGCTGATGTGGCCAGAGCAAAGCTGGTAGCGATGGTAGAAGGGACTGTCGCGGTCCGCCGAAGCCTGCCGGAGAACTCTGGGCCAGTCCGACCGGAGCTGATCCCGGCACCGACCGTCGAGCAAGGAGCGTGATCGCATGACCCAACTGGAGTCCGTGGAGTTTCTCTTCACCTCAGAGTCGGTGACCGAGGGTCATCCGGACAAGATGGCCGACCAGATCTCCGACGCCGTGCTGGACGCGGCGCTGGCGGTGGACCCGAACTCCCGGGTGGCGTGCGAGACGCTGGTGACCACCGGCCTGGTCGTGCTGGCTGGTGAGATCACCACGACGGCAATGCTCGACTACACCCAGATCGTGCGGGACACCATTTGCCGGATCGGCTACGACAATGGCAGCTTCGGTTTCGACGGTCACTGCTGCGGGGTGTTGATCGCGCTGGACAAGCAGTCGCCGGAAATCGCGCAAGGCGTCGATATGGCCCTCGAGCGGCGCGGGGAACTGTCTGAAGATGAGCTGGACAGTGCCGGTGCCGGCGATCAGGGGATGATGTTCGGATACGCCACCAACGAGACCGCCGAACTCATGCCCATGCCGATCGCGCTGGCGCACCGGCTGTCCAAGCGGCTTTCGACGGTGCGCAAGGACAGGACGCTGCCCTACCTGCGACCCGACGGTAAGACCCAGGTCACCGTCCGGTACCGGGATGGGGTGCCGGTTGGGGTGGAGAAGGTCCTGATCTCCACCCAGCACGCCGAGGATGTCACTTCTGAGCAGATCCGGGCGGATCTGTGGGAACAGGTCGTCCTGGCAGTATTGCCGCACGGTTTCTACGACGAGGCCAGGCTGGCGCGCAACTGGTACGTCAACCCGACCGGCCGGTTCGTCATCGGAGGGCCGGTCGGCGATGCTGGGCTGACCGGCCGGAAGATCATCGTGGACACCTACGGTGGATTCGCCCGGCACGGTGGCGGTGCATTCTCCGGCAAGGATCCCTCCAAAGTGGACCGTTCCGCGGCGTACGTCGCCCGCTACGTGGCCAAGAACATTGTGGCCGCGGGCCTGGCCGACCGCGCCGAGGTGCAGGTGGCGTACGCGATCGGCGTCGCCCGGCCGCTGTCGCTGCTGGTGGAGACCTTCGGCACGGAAAAGGTGCCGCGCCGGACCATCGAGAAGCTCGTGGGCGAGCATTTCGATCTGCGCCCGGCGGCGTTCCGGAACTACCTGCGGTTGCACCGGCCCATCTACGCTAAGACTGCTGCCTACGGCCACTTCGGGCGTGACGATCCCGACTTCACCTGGGAACGCACTGACAAGGCGGCGGAACTACGCGAGGCTGCCGGCTTGCCGGCCAGCACTGAGCCAGTAGTGGCCTCTAGCGGGGCATGAGAGGGGGAGCGCGTGCGCATCATCGTCACGGGGTCGATCGCCACCGATCACCTGATGGTCTATCGGGGCCGGTTCACCGAGCAGATCGTTCCGGAGGCACTCGACAGCATCTCGGTGTCGTTCCTGGTGGAGGATCTGGCGATCCGCCGCGGCGGAGCGGGTGCGAACATTGCGTTCAACCTGGGCTGCCTGGGGTTGGCGCCGGTGCTGGTGGGCGCAGTCGGTGCCGACTTCGCTGAGTACGGGCAGTGGCTGTCGGAGCATGGGGTGGACGTCAGCGCGGTGCACGTGTCGGAGACCAAGCACACTGCCCGGTTTTTGTGCACCACTGATTCCGACTCCAACCAGATCGCCTCGTTCTACCCCGGGGCGATGAGCGAATCCCGGGATATCGAGCTCAAGCCCATCGTCGACCGCTTCGGCGGCACCGATCTCGTGCTGATCGGCCCCAATGACCCGGAGGCGATGTTGCGGCACACCCAGGAGTGCCGGGATCTCGGCTACCCGTTCGCTGCGGACCCTTCCCAGCAACTCGCCGGCCTGGAAGGTGATCAGATCGCCGAGCTCGTCGAGGGTGCAGCGTACCTGTTCACCAACACCTACGAGCGGAGCCTGCTGGAACGCAAGACGGGCTGGGGGGACGAGGACGTCGTCCAGCGCGTGGGTGTGTCGGTGATGACCCGCGGCGCCAAGGGCGTGACCGTGCAGCGGCCGGGCGAACCGTCCATCTCCGTAACGCCCCCTCAGGAGTTGCAGAAGGCGGATCCCACCGGGGTCGGTGACGCATTCCGGGCCGGTTTCCTGGCCGGGGTCGAGTGGGGGGTCAGTGACGAGCGCGCCGCCCAACTCGGCTGCATGCTGGCCACCCTGGTGATCGAGTCAGTCGGCACCCAGGAACACCAGTACCAACCGGAGACGTTCCTGCAACGGTTCAGCGAAGCCTACGGACCCGACAGCGCGGCCGAGGTGGCCGATCACCTCCGTGCCTGACCGCCAATTTTGACTCAAGACCCGACAGGGAGTGCATTTCGATGACTGTGGCGCCTGCCGCCGAGAACAAGCTACAAAGCCGCAACGGTATTGACTTCGCGGTCGCCGACCTGGGTCTGGCCGATTTCGGTCGTAACGAGATCCGGTTGGCGCAACATGAGATGCCCGGTTTGATGGCATTGCGCCGTGAGTATGCGGACGTGTTCCCGTTGCGCGGAGCGCGGATCTCCGGGTCGCTGCACATGACGGTGCAGACCGCGGTGCTGATCGAGACGCTGGTCAGTCTGGGCGCCGAGGTGCGGTGGGCGTCGTGCAACATCTTCTCCACACAGGACCATGCCGCGGCAGCGGTGGTGGTGGGGCCACACGGGTCCGCGGAGCAGCCCCAGGGTGTGCCGATCTTCGCCTGGAAGGGCGAGACGCTGGCGGAGTACTGGTGGTGCATCGAGCAGGCGATGACGTGGCCTGACGGGGCAGGGCCGAACATGATCCTCGACGACGGTGGGGATGCCACCCTGATGGTGCACAAAGGGGTGGTTTACGAGAAGGCCGGGGTGGTGCCCGCTGCCGACGACAACGACTCCGATGAGTGGAAGGCGTTCCTGGACGTGCTGCGGGCCTCGCTGGCCGCTTCGCCAGGCAAGTGGACAGCAATCGGGGAGGGCGTCCGCGGGGTCACCGAGGAGACCACCACCGGGGTGCACCGGTTGTACCAGCTGGCTGCGGCCGGTGAGCTGCTGTTCCCGGCGATGAACGTCAATGACTCGGTGACCAAGTCGAAATTCGACAACAAGTATGGGTGCCGGCACTCGCTGGTCGACGGGATCAACCGGGCAGTCGACGTGCTGCTGGCCGGGAAACTGGCCGTGGTGTGCGGCTACGGGGATGTGGGCAAGGGGTGCGCAGAGGCCCTGAGTGCCCAGGGTGCCCGGGTGGTGGTGACCGAGGTCGACCCTATCTGCGCGCTGCAAGCCATGATGAACGGGTTCTCGGTGGACACGCTCGACAACCTGATCGACCGCGCGGACGTCATCATCACCGCCACCGGCAACAAGGACATCGTCACCGTCGATCACATGGCGCGGATGAAGCACCAGGCGATCTTGGGCAACATCGGGCACTTCGATAATGAGATCGACATCGCCGGGCTGGAGCGCCGGTCGGGTGCCCGCCGGTTGAACATCAAGCCACAGGTCGACGAGTGGGTTTTCCCGGATGGACACTCGATCATCCTGCTGTCCGAGGGACGGCTGTTGAACCTGGGCAACGCCACCGGACATCCCAGCTTCGTGATGTCGAACTCGTTTTCCAACCAGGTGATCGCTCAGGTCGAGCTGTACACCAAGCACCAGGAATACGACTGCGAGGTCTACGTCCTGCCCAAGGCGCTCGATGAGAAGGTCGCCCGGATTCACGTCGAGGCGCTGGGCGGCCAGCTCACCAAGCTGACCAAGGAACAGGCCGAATACATCGACGTCGACGTCGAGGGCCCCTACAAGCCTGACCACTACCGCTACTGACCGGTGCCCCGGCCATCCACCCCGGTACGTCGTGTCACGGGGCTGTCAGTGGGAGGGGAGGTGGCACTCTGGGGTCTGGTCGATGGCGGCGCGTAGTTGCGGGTCGCTCGTAAGAGTGCCGAATAAGCCCACGGCGTTGCCCATCGCACCGAAGGCCTGCCCGATCGCGACTGCGTCATCAGCGTTGGCCGCGTTGAGCCGTCTCGCCATCTCCTCGAGGTTGCCGCGCAGCTGGATGAGCCGGGTTCGCATCTGGTCCATCAATCGCTGGCCGTCGCTGACCGGTGGGGCGCCGATCGACGACAGAAGGTCGACCGCCTGCTGCGTGGCGTTCGCCGCATTGCTCAGGTACGCGCTCAAGGCCTGTCGCGTTGCGGCCGGGTTGGCAAAGTCGGGCTCAGGTGGCGTGCCCACCTGGAGGAAGGCAAACCCCAACGCCTGGCACATCGACTTGGCCCAGCTGCTGGCTGTCAGCTGTGGATGCGGTGGTGGCGACGAAGTCGTTGCCGGCGGTGATGGTGTCGTCGATGCCGTGGCCGGCGTGCTGTTGGTGTTGTCGCTGCAGGCGGCGATGGTGACCGCGGTGGCCAGGGCCAGCGCGGCCAACGCGCGGCGCAAGGTCGCGCCGTGTGGAACGTTCATGGTCCAGCGCTCCTGTGCTGACCGGGTGAAGTGTTGCCCTGGACCAGTGTGGTGTTGTGCACAACCGCAATCGGGTTGAATCCGCTGACGTCAACTCAGCTGGGTGGTGCGGACGGCGTCGTGGTGATTGTCGCTGCACCCATTCCGGGCACGTTGTGGCATTCCGGTGTTTGATCGAAGGCGGCCCGCAATTCCGGGTTGCTGGTCAATGTGCCGATCAAGGTGATGGCATTGCCCGCCGCGCCGAAGGCCGGACCGAGCGCTGCAGCATCGTTCGGGTTGGCCGCTTTGAGCTGGGTCGCCGCGTTGTTGAGGCTGTCGCGGAGCTGCGTGAGCTGCGTGCGTAGTTGATCGAAGATCTGCTGCCCGTTGGCCACTGGCGGTGCTCCGATGGACGCGAGCCGGTCCATCGCCTGCTGCACGGCGTTGCCCGCTCGGCTCAGGTAGTCGGCGTAGGCCTGCCGGGTCGCGGTGGGGTTGTTGTTGTCCGCCTGTGGTGGTGCGCCCAACTGGGCCAACGTGGAAGTCACCGTCTGGCATATCGAAGTGGCCCAGGCGCGCGCCGACGGCTGCGGTTGCCCTGGTGGGGTCGAGGTGACCGCGGGTGCCGGCGGTGGGGCGGACGACGTGGCCGGTGCATTGCTGGCGTTGCCGCCGCAACCTGCCACCATGAGCCCAGCGGCCAGAACCGCTACCGCGAGCGGTCGGCGCAGCGCTGCGCCGGGTGAGACGTTCATGGTCAGTTCCCTTGTGCTCGGCCTACCTGATCGGTCCGGTGTTCGCCACCGTGGGCCAGTCTCATGTGGACCTGTTTCCATTCCCCGTTTATGAGCCGGCTAATTCCGCGCTGGGCAAGCGGGCTGGTGCTCCGCGGGAAGGGGGACTTTCAGGCGTACCACGGTGCCGCGGCCGGGGGTGCTTTCGGCGGTGAGCTGCCCACCGAGGAGTTCGGCGCGCTGCTGCATGCCCGGCATGCCGTAGCCAACCGGTCCGGCACGCTCGGGGGTGCTGGCTGGATCGAAGCCGACACCGTCGTCGGAGATCTCGAGTAACACGGCCCCGGCGGCCACCGACAGCCGCAGCTGGACGTGCGCGGCGCTGGCGTGTTTCATCACGTTCTGCAGCGCCTCTTGGGCGATCCGGTAGACCGCGATCTCCACGTGCTCGGGCAGCACGGTGCTCACGGTGTCGACGTGGACGTTAGGCAGCGGGGTCGAGCGCGCGAGACTTTCCAGGCTCGCGGCCAGTCCGAGATCGTCGAGCACCGGTGGGCGCAGCCCGGCGATTGCGTTGCGAGTCTCGTCCAGGGCTCCAGCGGCGAGTTCCTGCGCGCGAGCGATCTGCTCGGCAGCGCTGGCCGGGTCGGAACTGACTGCATCCGCTGCTGCGGACAGGTGAAACGACAAGCTGACGATGCGCTGGCTGATCCCGTCGTGGATCTCCCCGGCGAGCCGGCGGCGCTCGGTTTCCTGGAGCAGCACGATCTGCTCGGCGAAGCGTTCCATCGACGCTTCCCGTTCGGCGAGCCTGCTGTGCAGGCGGGCGTTTTCGATCGCGCCGGCCATCAGACCAGCCACTGAGCTGAGCAGGTCGACGTCAGCATCGGTGAATTCGCGGCGGTCCCGGGTGTGCACGTTGAGCACCCCGACCAGATCGCCAGGTCTGGTGATCATCGGGACGGACGCCATCGAGATGAACTCCTCGCCTCGCAGCTCCGGGATGTAGCGGTAGCGCGGGTCGTCACGCTTGTTGTCGGTGATCACGACGGGCTGGCAGTGCGCGGCGACCCACCCGGAGATCCCCTCGCCGATCGGTAGCTCGATGCGCCGGGCCAGCCGGTCGAACGGCGGTGTGGCGCCGCGCAGGTGTAGGTGGTCGCCGGCCGCGTCCAGCAGGTGCACGAAGCAGACGTCGGTCGACGTGGTGTTGGTGATCAGGTCGGCCACGCCCTGGGCGATCCCGTCCAGGTCCAGCCCAGCCGACAGGATCTCGATCACCCCGTGCAGCAGCCGGGCATCGGAATTGGCGCTGGCCAGGCCCACCCGTGGCTGGATCACTGGAACACTCCCTCGCGCAGCGCGGCGGCAACCGCGCCAGAACGATCCGCCACGTCGAGCTTGCGATAGATCCCGCGGGCATGTGTCTTGACGGTTTCCTCGCTCACGGTGAGCCGGCCGGCGATGGCGCGGTTGGACAGCCCGGCCACCATCAGGCCGAGCACCTCGCTTTCTCGCTGGGTCAGCCCGAGCCGGGCGCCGGGCCAGAATTCGTCGCCGCGCAGGTGCGCCACCGACATCGCGACCTTGGCGGCGAGGCTGGGGTCGATAAGGACTTCACCCTGGTGAATTCGCTGTAGATGATCAACCAGCTCTGCGCCGCGGACTCGCTTGAGCAGGAACCCGGCGGCACCCAGGCGAAGCGCCTGGTAGAGGTACTGCTCGTCGTCGTAGACGGTCAGGAACACGACCTTGCAGGCCGGTTGCCGCTTGCGGATTTCCGCGCAGAGGTCAAGCCCGCTGGAACCGCGCAGCCGCACGTCAAGCAGGGTGATGTCGGGCTCCTGCAGGGTAATGGCCTTGAGTGCGAGGTCCGGTTCGGTGGCCTCTGCCAGAATCTGGACCTGGTCGGAGTAGCTGGCCAGCATCGCGCGCAGCCCATCGAGCACCATCTGATGGTCATCGACGATGACGACTCGAAGTGGGCTCCCCGTTGCCCTGCTCATGGCAGCAGCCTACGCACCGCAACCGGCGGCGCGGGAAGCAGCGAGGTCGCCGGCAACCGGCGCAGCGATGCGTCGAGCAGCGGACCGGTCATCGCCGTGGCGATCAAGGCGGCCAGCGCGACCCCGGCTTGCAGCGCAGGCGTGATCACTCCGTTCTGCAGCCCGATCAGGGCGACCACCAGCACGATGACTCCGGGGCAGTTCATCAGGATGCCCAGCACATTGCCTTCAGCCCAAGAGAGCCCGGACAGCCGGGCCAGTACGGCTCCCCCTCCCCATTTGCTTGCCATACCGCAGGCCAGCAGTAGCACAAGGCCGCTGTAGGCGGCGACCGGCACGGCCGTCAAATCCGTCTGTAGCCCGGAGAAGGCGAGGAAGATCGGCAGCAGCACCGATCTGGTGAGCTCGCCCAGCCGCTGCTCCAGCGCGCAATGCAGCGCCGTTTCGGCCGGCAGGATCAGGCCGGCGAGGAACCCGCCGACGGTCACTGTGAGCCCGGTGAGGTGCGCGGCCAGGCCGGAGACGAGCAGCAGCACGAGCACCAAGACGAATCGGCTTGCACCCCTGGCATCGAGCCCGGCCCTCGGACGCATTGTGACCCTGCCCAGCAGCGGACGTATCACCAGCAGCATCAGCCCGAGATAGCCGGCGCCCAGACCCAAGGCTCGCCAGGCGCCGATCGCGCCGGCTGTGGTGGCTACCGAGGAGGCGATGGACGCCGCAACGAACAGCCCGACGGTAGCCACCGCAGACGCTGCGATGCCGGTGCATCCCACCGGGGACCGGAACAGACCGCGCTCCTGCAAGATCCGCACCATGACGGGAAGTGCGGTGGCCGCCAGCATGACGCCCACGAACAGGTTGAATCCCAGCGTGGACGCTGCTGCCGGCTTGAATACCGGAGTCGCCAGCACAGGTCCCAGCGCAGTGCCCATCGCGATCGGGAGCAGCGCCGAGCCTGGTCCCACCAGGGCGATACCCAGGATGCGGTCGTGGAGCAAAGACCGGTCCAGCTGCACCGCAGTGAGGAAGCTGAACAGCAGTAACCCGAGCTGACCCAGCTGGCCGATCACTTCCCGAGCCGGCGCAGGAAACAGGCACATGGTGGGGCTGATCAGCATTCCCGGCTGGATCGGGCAATGCAGGAATGCCTGTGCTGCAAAGTGCGGCCACAGGGCGGGACCCAGCAGTGTCGGTCCCAGGAGCACGCCAGCGAGTATTTGGCCGACTACCCGCGGCTGCCCGATCCTGGTGAACAGCAGGCCAACCATGTGGCTCGCCGCCAGGATGATCGCAAGATCGAACAGGACAAAACTGGCTAATTCCTGAGCCGGCAGTGCGGGCACGTAGTAAGTGTCGTTTTCTCCGTGAGCATGTGGGTACCCCCAGTAGCCTTGGATGGGCACCGCGCGTTGATACACTAAGTCAATTTTTTCTTCCACGATTGGTTGGTAGTGCCCCTGAACCCTCCACGGAAACCTGCCGAAGAAGCAGTGGAATCCGTCGACGTTGTCGCTGTTGTCAGCGCCGATACCGAAAGCGGCCGCGAGCGAGTGATGCGGGCGGCCTATGACCTATTCAGCCGGCTTGGCACCCGCACTGTGGGGGTCGACGCGGTGATCGGCGAAGCGGGCGTGGCCAAGATGACGCTGTACCGCAACTTCGCCTCCAAAGACGACCTGATCCTGGCTTTCCTGGAGCGTCGGGAGACACAGTGGACCCACGGTTGGGTGCGGGCCGAATCTCAGCGCCGGGGCAACACGCCGGCCCAGCGCCTGCTGGCCATCTTCGAGCTGTTCGGTGAGTGGTTCGCCCGGCCGGATTTCGAGGGTTGTTCCTTCGTGACCACGCTGCTCGAAGTGACCAACCGGGACAGCGCCGTGCGGCAGGCCTGCGTCAAGCACCTGGCGAACATCCGCAGCTACCTGTGTGAGCTTGCGACCGAAGCCGGGGCGACGGATCCCGATGCGTTCGCTCGCCAGTGGCACATCCTGATGAAGGGATCCATCGTCGCTGCGGCTGAGGGTGACAGCTACGCCGCAGCACGTGCTCGGGAACTCGGCCTGCTGCTGCTCAAAGAGCACGGAATCGATCCCGCATAAACCACCGCTGCTGCCGAACTCGACAACGTCGAGTTCGGCAGTTATCTCATCTGGCCACCAGGGCACTGATTGCTGGTTTCGACCGGTGGTCGGGGTGGAGAATTCGGGGTCGGGAGGCGAGGCAGTGGACGCACAGCAAGCCTGGACGCTACTCGACGAAATTCGTGCCGGGCAGGTGGTGGTCTGCGACGGTGCGATGGGGACGATGCTGCACGCGGCCGGAGTCTCGCTGGACCGCTCGCTGCCGGAGCTCAACGTGTCGCGCCCGGCTCTTGTCCGGGACCTGCACGCGGCCTATGTCAGTGCCGGTGCCCGGATCGTACAGACCAACACGTTCGGCGCGAACCGGTTACGGCTGGCTGGGTGGGGGCTGGAGAACAACGTCTCTGAGATCAACATCGCGGGTGCCCGGCTGGCTCGGGAGGCGGTTGCGGGTGCGGCACATCCGGTACTGGTAGCCGGTTCGGTCGGCCCCGCGGTGAGCGCTCCGGCGGTGCGGCGGGTACCTGCCGGCACCCGGGCGGACAACCTGCGAGAGCAGATTGCGGCGCTGTGCGACTGGGTTGACCTGCTGATCCTGGAGACTTTCGGTGACCTGGAGTCGCTGGTCCAGGCCGTCGAGGTGGCCAGCTCGGAAAGCCATCTGCCGGTGGTGGCGCAGCTGACCTTCGGTGACGATGGCCGCACCCTGCGCGGTGAAGATCCGGCAGAGGCGGCCGGTGTGCTGTCCGACCTTCCGGTGATCGCCCTCGGCGCGAACTGCACCGTCGGTCCCGCGGCGCTGGTGGGTGTGGTGGCCGAACTGGCCCGCAACACGGAACTGCCGGTATCCGTCCAGCCCAACGCGGGAATGCCCCAACGGCTCGGTGGGCAGGTGCGGTACGCGCGCAACGCGGCTTATTTCGCTGAGGCAGCGCACCGGTTCGTCACTGCCGGGGCCACGCTGCTAGGCGGATGCTGCGGCACGACACCGGCTCATGTGCGAGCGATCTCGCAGGCGGTTGCCGCGTTGCCGCCCATCCAGCGCCGTCCGACCCCACCGGTCGCGGCGCGTCCTGCTGCGCCAGCGGCAATCCGTGCGGTGCAGCAACCGGCGCCGGCCTGGCCCTGGGAAGGCGAGCTGGTGGTGGTGGTCGGCTTGCAGGCGCCGAATGGTGGGCAGGTCCCGGAATTCCTCGAGCAGGCCACCACCCTGCGCGCGGCCGGTGCTGAGATGCTGGCCATTCTCGAAGCAGCACCGCCGGCCGCCCGGATCAGCCCGGTGGGCGCGGCCGTGGTGGTGCAGGAACGGGTCGGCCGCGAGGTACTGCTGCCGGTGGAGGCCGCGGATCGGAACTTGGCGGCGTTGCAAGCTGACCTGCTCGGTGCGCATGCGCTGGGGTTACGGCTGGTGGTCTGCCGTACCGGCAGCCCGCGGGTGGCCGGCGACTACCCCCTCGACCCGGGGGGAACGCCCTGGGATGTCGACTCGGTCGGGCTGATCGCCATGCTCAGTGCGCTGAATGAGGGCATCGATTGGCGCGGGGTGGCCACCGCGGAGCACACCCGGTTCGTGATCGGTGGCGCATTGCATACCGCCGCCCGCGACCTGGGTCCCGAACTGGACAGGGTTGAGGCGAAGGTTCGCGCGGGTGCGCATTTCCTCGTTACCGACGTGATCTACGACGTGGAGGAGGCAGCGCGGGTGCTGGGCGTGGTGCGCGCCCGCGGGGTGTCGCTGCCGGTGCTGGCCACCCTCGCACCGTTTTCGGATATCCGGACCCTGCAACGGCTGTCTTACGAGGTACCGGAGGCCTCGATCCCGCTATCTGTGCTGGCTGATGCGGCCCGGCGGCAGTGGCACCATCGAGACGATCCGGAGCAGATCATCGAGTTCGCCATCGGTGCGGTGGAGAAGTTGCGGCACCTCATCTCCGGTGTTGTGGTGCACGTGTCCGGCAGGGCAAACGAGCAGGCCACGCAACTGGTCAGCGCTCTGGCGCGGTTGCGGGCAAGCTGATGACTCGCCCGGGGATGTCCAAGCGGGCCCTGGCGCCCGACAGTGATCCCGCGCGCAGTTCCCTTTCCCGGCAGAACTCGATCTACCGGCGAACCATGGCGGTCTGCGATGAGCTGGCTGATGCGGCACTGGGTGGCGCTGACCCGGTCCGGCTCACCGAGGTCTTCGCTCATCTGGTGGGCAAGCGCGTGGTGTTGCTGGACGCGGCATTCCGGCTGCGCGCCCAGGCCGGGGGATCGGACGCGTTGCCCGGTCTGCGCTGGAACCGCACCGATCCCAGCGTCGATCGGCTGCTTCGCGCGCTCGAGGCTGCCCGGCGACCGCTGCGTATCCCGGCCATCCCGGGCTCGCTGCTGGATCAAGCTTGCTTGGTAGCTCCCGTCGTGGTCCGCGAGACGAGCCTTGGTTACCTGCTCGTGCTCGATGAGGCAGGTGCAGCCGGCGGCTACGCCACGGCGCCTGACGACGCCGAGTTTCTCACCGTTACCTACGCGGCCACCCTTTTCGCGTTGACCTTGGCGCACGAACAGACCAGCGCCGAACTCGATTTGCGCTACCGCGCCAGTCTGGTCGACGCCCTGGCCTCTGGCCATTTCCTGGATATCCAGGACGCCCGGCGCAAGGCTCGGTCGCTGGGCCTGCGTGATGGTGCACCGTTACGCGTGGCGATGTTGCGGCCGTTGCCGGCGGATTCGAACTGGGTGACCCGGATCCCGGCCGTGTTACCCGGGGCGGCGGCGGTGGTCCGCGACGGCGCGCTGCTCATGATCGTCCCCGATAAGCCGAGCGCTGACGCCCTGGCGGCGTTATGTCAAATGGGTCCGGAGGTCACCTGCGGGGTCAGCGAGCAAGTGATCTCTCCGGAGCTGGTGCCTCGGGGGGTGCGTCAGGCGGAACGGGCGATCGACCTCGGGTTGCGCCTTGGCCGGGTCGGCCTACCGGTCCACTATGACGAGCTGGGCATCTACCGGTTGCTGTGCACGATCGGCGACATGCAGCAGTTGATGGGATTCGCCCGCGATGTGTTGGGGCCATTGCTGGACTACGACGCCCAGCACCGTGGAGAGCTGGTACGCACTCTGTCGGTGTACCTGCGCCACCACGGCAGTCACAAGCAGTCGGCCCGGATGCTGCACCTGCACACCAACACCGTTGCCTACCGGATGGCCCGCATTGAGACCATCACCGGGCTGAACCTCAGCGATCCAGACGATCGGCTGGTCGCGCACGTCGCCGTGAAGATTGTCGAGTCGCAGGGCTCTGCAAGCGTTGACGGATCCCTACGCTGAATTCTCGACTTCGATCATGCAGCCTGGATGCAGACTGCTGTTTTTCGGGGCTCAGAAACAGCAGTCTGCATCCAGACTGTGGAAGTGGGGAGTCAGGGTTTGGGTGACGGTCGGTCCGGGCGTAGCGAGCCGATCACCAGGAGCAGACCGACGATCAGCGCCATTATCGCGAGCAACCACCGGCCGTCGATGCTGGGCAGCCAAGCCATGCCGCCGAGCAGGGTGGCGACCGCGATACCCAGCGCTGCCAGCCCGACGATCAGCGTGAGCAGGTCTGGCCCGCGTCGCTCGTCCAGCGCGCCGGTCCGGTCAGTTTCGCGGGGAGCAGGCATGGTCGCATCCGTTCCGGTCATGGTTCGCGATCCACTTGGACTTGGCCGATGCCGGAATGCACATCCAGGATCAGCGTGCCACCGCCGGGACCATCGGATCCGTTGTCGGTGACGGTGACCTGAGACGGAGATCCCGCGGAGTCGCGGTGTCCCAGGCAGTCGACATCGCCGATCTGGGTCTGGCAGCTCACCTGGGCATCGACGTTCGGTGGCAGGTAGATCCGCGTTTGGCCAATGCCCACCGCGACGTTGGTCCGTACGACCTGGCCATTGGTCAGTTGCAGACCGGTAAGGTCCAGCTCTCCATTACCTAATGTGACCGAGTACCGCGGCTGGACCTGCGCGGTGGTAGTCGGGTTCCAGTGGCTGGTGCCCACCTTGAAGCCCACGAACGGCGTTGCGCCCAGCACCCAGGTGAGCACGGCCAGCGGGATGGCGACGGGGATCAGTCCCCGGCCACTTTGCAGGAATGCGCCGACCACCAGACCGAGTCCCACCACTCCCAGCAAGAGTGCGGCGACCTGCGCTGCTGACAATGCCGGCGCGAACGCCAGCGCGATCCCGCCGACCAGCAGCGCGAGCCCCAGCGTGATGGGAGTGATCTTCCAGCGCGCGCCCGGGGGTGGGCCGGAAGGATCGAGCTGCGCCGCAGGTTCCGGCAGGTCCCAGGCAAACGGTGCGACACCTAGCGGATCCCACGCGGGCGGAGCGGGCCGCTCCGCGTCGTCAGTAGTGGAAGCTGGTGTCGTCGTACCAGCTGATGTGGCCGCGACAGGCGGCGTCTGGGGTTGCGGTGCTCCGGCCGGGCGCGTTCCGGGGACCTCGCCCAACGTGCTGCGGGAGCGATGGAGCAAGAACAGCGCACCGAGCGCTACTGCGACACCGATGACGCCCGATGTGTGCCCGTCGAAGACCATTCCGGCGGCCGGGATCAGCAGCAGCACAAGCACGATGGTGAGTAACGCCGACATCGAGGTGCGCGCGCCTTTGGCCAGGCCTCTCGCGCCGGAGACTTGGTCGTCCAGCGGTAGCAGCAGCCAGCCCAGCAGGTACAGCAGCACTCCCGCGCCACCACAAACGGTGGCCACCACGAAGGCCACCCGAACCAGCACCGGATCGATGGCGTACCGGCGCGCGATCGCCGCCGCTACTCCGGCAATCTTGCGATCGCTGGACCGCCGGTGCGGTCTGGTGGCCCAGAAGTCCCGTGCGGTGTGCTCGAGGTTGATCTGACTCACGCGGACCAGCCTGACCTTTTGCCGGCGGCCGCACCATCGGGGGTCACCCTGATCCGTCCCCGGTCAGGGGATACCCAGGGCTACCCTGATACCCCAGGGCCGGTTGCGCGTGTGACCATGACAGGCATGAGCACACCGGCAGAGCAGGCGACCGGGACCCGGTCGCTTCGTGGGCCGGATCATGCGCCGGTGCCTGGGCAGGTTCCCGGACAGATGCCCGGCCCGGCCAGGTTGTGCCGCCATCGATCCGACCGGGTTCTCGCCGGGGTATCAAGCGGTATCGCCGAGCACCTCGGTGTGCCGGTGTTATGGGTGCGCGTGATATTCGTCGCGCTCGCCGGTGTGGGCGGCGCCGGGCTGATCGGATACGCGCTGCTGTGGGCATTCCTGCCAGCCACCGACGTCCGTCCCCGTCGCCCGAGTACTGCACGTGACCGGCAACAGGCGGTCGGTCTGGTGGTGCTGGGCGCGGGTCTGGCGCTGGTCGGGGCCGCGCTGGGCACCCCGTGGGCGGGATGGCTGACTGGGCCGTTAGGCGTTGCCTTGATCGGCGCCGGTGTGGTGTGGCGTGAAGCCGACGCCAGCCAGCGGACCCGCTGGCGTAGCGGGGCGGGTGCAGTCTCGGGTGTCTTCCTCGGTGGGCGGATGGCCCTGCTCCGAGTGCTGGCCGGGATCGCTCTGGTGACCAGCGGCATCGCGGTATTCCTGATCAACCAGGGCAACCTGGGCCAGGTCCGGTTCGCGCTACTCGCCGCCGCCGCGACGCTGGTCGGGGTGGCGGTACTCACCGTCCCCTGGTGGTTGCGGCTGATGCATGCGCTGGGCGAGGAACGCCGGGCCCGAATCCGCACCGAGGAACGAGCCGAAATCGCCGCACACCTGCATGACTCGGTGCTGCAGACACTCGCTTTGATCCAGCAGCAGTCCGATTCGGCGCGGGAGGTTCGCCGGCTGGCCCGCAGCCAGGAACGGGAGCTTCGCGCATGGCTCTATGGTCCGCAGGGTTACGGGCGAGCTGAGACCAACGGCGCCGCGTCAGCGCCGGCGTTCGCGGCCGCGTTGCACGCTGCGGCCGGTGAGGTGGAGGACACCTACGCGGTCAGCATGCAGGTTGTCGTGGTGGGTGACTGCGCGCTGGACGAACCGCTGCCTGCACTCGTGCAGGCCAGCCGGGAAGCGATGGTCAATGCGGCCAAACACGCCGGGGTCGCCGAGGTCAGTGTCTATGCCGAGGTGGAGCCAGGCCAGGTGCATGTGTTCATCCGAGACCGGGGCTCCGGGTTCGATCCGGCTGCCGTCGCTGCCGACCGGCACGGGTTGGCGGACTCGATTCACGGCAGGATGCGGCGGCACGGGGGTACCGTGACCCTGCGTACCGCGCCTGGTGAAGGTACCGAGGTTCAGCTGGCCATTGCTCGCCGCAAGGGCGGGGAGGAGACGTAGCCGTGCCAGAGGCCGTCCGGGTATTCCTGGTGGACGACCACGCGCTGTTCCGGACCGGGGTGAAAGCCGAGTTGGACAGGGCCGGTAGCGCCGACCCGGACCTGGCGCCGGTGGTCGTGGTCGGTGAAGCGGGTTCGGTAGCCGAGGCGGTCGCCGGGATCGCGCATCTACGCCCTGATGTGGTGCTGCTTGACGTCCATATGCCTGAGGGGGGCGGAGCAGAGGTGCTACGCCGGGTCCGTCCCAAGGAGCCGGATGTGGTGTTCCTCGCGCTGTCGGTGTCTGACGCGGCCGAAGACGTGATCGCGGTGATCCGCGGCGGGGCTCGCGGGTACGTGACCAAGACGATCTCCGGCCGGGAGCTGGCCGACGCGGTGCGCCGGGTGCACGCAGGTGACCCGGTGTTCTCCCCGCGGTTGGCCGGATTCGTCCTCGACGCCTTCGCCCAACATCCCGGGTCAGCGCCGGTCGGTGACCCGGAGCTGGACCTGCTCACCCCACGTGAGCGTGACGTGCTGCGCTTACTGGCTCGCGGCTACGCGTACAAGGAGATCGCTGCCGAGCTGTTCATCTCGATCAAGACGGTGGAAACGCACGTCTCGTCAGTACTGCGCAAGACCCAACTATCCAACCGTTACGAACTTTCCCGCTGGGCATCGGACCGCCGCCTCGTCTAACTTCTTGCCCGACTTCCCCGGTGTGGAGGCGTATCGGGGAAGTCGGGTCAACTCGCGATTCGGGAGGCGGAGCCGATCACGATTCGCCCGATGGGCGAGGTCGTCATGTTGAGGCGGTAGCGCTCGACGGTGGGCTTGCGGTTCGTCGGTTCGAACACCAAGTTCACCAGCACTGTGTTGCCCTGCACGGCCACCGGTCCACGGATGCTGATCCGGTTGATGGTGTTCCAGAAGTTGCGGTAGTGCTGGAATCCCTGCGCCTGTTCGGCGGTGCCAAGGTACTGCCAGGCCTCAGCGGTGTCTTCCGGCAGCAGGCCGTAATAAGTACGAACGGTCTGCTCCAGCTGGGTTGGCTGGGGTGGGTCAGCTTGTGCCGCGGCCGGTGGTGACTGCGGAGCAGGCGGCGACTGTGCAGGTTGCGGTGCCCGGATCGCCGGTGCTGGTGATTTGCCGGCGATCAGTTGATCCCGCCCGGTGACCGGCTTATTTCCCAGCACGGCCAGCACTACTGCGACCACGACAAGGCATGCAGCGGCGCAGAACAATGCAGCAGGTCGCCGCCACCAGGCGACTCGGTGGGCTCGGCGCGGTAACCGGCGATTAACGGGCACATCTACCGCGATCTTCGTCTCTTGAGTGGATGCTGCCGCGGCGATCCGTGGGTTGGGCGCTGCAATGGTCGGCGAGGTGAATAACAGCGGCGTGGCTGCGGCCCCGCCACGGGCTGCCACCGCACCAAGCGCAGCTGCCGCGTCCGGCATTGACGGGCGCGCCGCCGGATCGTCGGCCATCAACTGCATCAGGAGCGGCGCCAACGGGCCGGCCCGCCGCGGCGGCTCCACCTGGCCTTCGGCGACGGTGCGCAGCAGGGCGAGGGTGTTGTCGTCCAAGCCGAATGGCGGTTGGCCCTCCACCGCGACGTAGAGCATGGAGCCCAGCGAGAAAACATCGCTGGCGGGCCCAGGTTGCTCCCCGCGGGCTACCTCAGGAGCGAAGTAGGCCGGCGTCCCGGACAGCACGCCGGTGCGGGTCAAGGTGGCATCCCAGCTGGCCCGGGAGATACCGAAGTCAGTGATCTTGACGGTGCCGTCTTGCCCGAGGAGGACGTTGCCGGGCTTGACGTCCCGGTGCACGATCCCCGCCTGGTGCGCAGCAGCCAGCGCCGCGGCGACCTGGTAGCCGATCCTGGCGACCTCATGCGGTGGCAGCGGACCGTGCTCGGTGAGCACGGTGGCCAGGCTGCGCGAAGGCAGGTATTCCATGACCAGCCAGGGCACGATCTGGTCCCCGACCCCGGTCCCGCGATCGAGCGCCACGTCATAGACGCAAATGGCGTGCGGATGCTGCAAACGAGCGGCGATGCGACCCTCGCGCATCGCCCTGGCCCGGGCCGTCTCCGCCTCGTCCTCGGCCATGCCGGGCTGCATGAGCAGTTCCTTCAGCGCAACCGTGCGGTCCAGCCGCTCGTCGTGCGCTTGCCACACCACGCCCATCGCGCCGGTGCCGACCTGCCTGTCCAGCCGGTAGCGACCGGCGACTAGCCGGGTGCCTGAGTTCATCCACCACGCTCCTCGCTGACCGCCTCAGGCTAGGCGTTCCTGAGCAGATCCGGACTTGCTCGGGGCCGCTGCGTCGCTGTCCGGTAGCTCCGGCAAGACGGGCGGTGCCGGCCTGACTAGCTCAACCGCCGCTGCGGTAGCGGGTCCGGGTACTCTGCAACGCCTGGTAGCCCACTACGCCGCTGCCGGCACCGGCCAAGATGGCCAAGATGTCGGCGGCTGGTCCACCGCTGGACAGCAGCAGTGCGAGCAGCGCAACGCCGAAGGTGACTCCTGCCACCGGAGCCCTGCTGCGAACGTACTGGCTGACCGGTTCGCCGCCAGCTCGGCGATTGGCCGCCGACCCCAGCATCGCGAGATATCCACCGTGGGCCGCCGCTGCCAACAACCCAGCCAGCGCGGCGAGCACCGCAATCACATGCACGACCACCATGTAGCCAGTGTGCCCGGCACCGGTAGGGGTTGGCCGCAGGCGGTGGCGCGTCGATACGCCTGTCAGTGACCGAGCCGGCCGCGTCCTAGCCGCAGCAGCAGCATCGCCAGCTCGCGGCCTTCCGGACCCAGCGATCGGTAGCGTTCAAGCACGGCCATCTCACGTCCGTGCACCACCCGCGGCCCGCCGGCCGCTCGGCGTGCCCGACCGATGGCTTGAGATACCGCGGTGCGTCGCTGCACCAAACGCAGGATCTCCGCGTCGAGGTGATCGATCTCGTGGCGCAGCGCGGTGAGGTCGGGCAGCGGCGGGTTCGAAACTGTGGGCGCTGCCTCGGTGGTGGCCTGGTGGGACATCTCGATGGTCTCCTCATCCTGGCTCGGAGCCCCCGTTCCCTGGCAGCAACAACGCCCCGGGTCCGTGGACTCCGGGGCGTTGTCGTGGTCTGGCGTGTGCGTCACACCATCACGGGCACCGGATCCGGTACCCGTAAAAAAAGCGTCGGCGGCTCTGCACGACAGAAAGTCTGCCACGCTACGCGAGGCGCCGTCCACCTGCTTTGGGACACGGTGGGCAGCATTCGGTGCTTGAGCACTGTTCGCGTGCACGACTCATCTGCCGAGTAACCTGGTCGCCACGATGAGTGCCTCCACGTCTTACGGGACACCCGCCCCGGCATCGTGCGGGACACCTGCACCCGGGATGCAGGACCTGCTCGCCGGGCTCAACCCGCAGCAACGTGCGGCGGTGGAACACGCTGGCTCGCCGCTGTTGATCGTCGCGGGAGCCGGTTCCGGTAAGACCCGTGTGCTCACCCACCGCATCGCCTACCTGCTTGCCCATCGCGGCGTTGCACCCGGGCAGGTGCTGGCGATCACCTTCACCAACAAGGCTGCCGCAGAGATGAGGCAGCGGGTCAGCGCGCTGGTCGGCGGGCGTGCTGCGGTGATGTGGGTGTCGACCTTCCACTCGATGTGCGTGCGGATCCTGCGCCGGGAAGCCGCCAAGTTGCCCGGATTGACGTCGAACTTCTCCATCTACGACGCCGACGACACCCGTCGCCTGGTCACCATGGTCGCCCGGGACCTGGACCTTGACCCCAAGCGCTATCCCGCCCGCACCCTGGCCGCCAAGATCTCCAACCTGAAGAACGACCTGGTTGGCGTGGAGGCGGCGGCTGGCACGGCAGGCAACGACCTGGACCGCCGGGTGGCGGAGGTCTACGCCAGTTACCAGCAACGTCTGGCCGCCTCGAATGCGGTGGATTTCGACGACCTGATCATGCGTACTGTCGAGCTGCTGCAGACCTTGCCCGACGTGGCCGAGCATTACCGGCGCCGGTTCCGGCACATCCTGGTCGATGAGTACCAGGACACCAACCACGCCCAGTATGTGTTGATCCGGGAGTTGGTGGGGCCGGCCACGGCGGAGTGGCAGGACCCGGCGGAGCTGTGCGTGGTCGGCGACGCCGACCAGTCCATCTACGCTTTCCGGGGCGCCACCATCCGCAACATCGAGGAGTTCGAGCGCGACTTCCCGACCGCCCGCACGATCTTGCTGGAACAGAACTACCGCTCCACCCAGACGATCCTGTCCGCAGCAAACGCGGTGATCGCGCGAAATCCCGGCCGCCGGGACAAGCGGCTGTGGTCGGCTGCGGGCGATGGCGAACCGATCGTCGGCTACGTCGCCGACAACGAGCACGACGAGGCCGCGTTCGTCGCCTCGGAGATTGATCAGCTGGTCGACAGCGGTCAGGCCCGGTTTGGTGACGTGGCGGTGTTCTACCGGACCAACAACTCCTCCCGGGTGTTCGAGGAGGTGTTCATCCGTCTCGGGTTGCCCTACAAGGTCGTCGGCGGGGTTCGCTTTTACGAGCGCCGCGAGATCCGTGACGCTCTGGCTTACCTGCGGGTACTGGACAACCCCGAGGACACCGTGTCGCTGCGCCGGATCCTCAACACGCCGAGACGGGGAATCGGCGACCGCGCCGAAGCGGTGGTCGCCACCTACGCTGAGCGGCAACGCATCTCCTTCTCCGCGGCATTGCGGGCGGCCGCTGCCGGGCAGGACATCCCGTTGCTCAACCCGCGGTCCCGCAATGCGATCACGGTGTTCGTGGCGTTGATGGATGAGCTGCGGGAGAAGGCGGCTGGTGCGGAGGTGGCCGAGGTCCTTGAGGCGGTCCTGGAGCGCACCGGATACCGGGCCGAGTTGGATGCGTCCGAGGATCTGCAGGACGGCTCCCGGCTGGACAACCTCGCCGAGCTCGTGACCGTGGCGCGGGAATTCAGTGCCGAGGCGGCTGCACCAGTGGTCAGCGTTGACGACGGCGGCGCTGAACCCGGCTCGCTGGCCGCATTCCTGGAGCGGGTCGCGCTGGTCGCCGACGCGGACCAGGTACCAGACGATGACGGGTCATCCAGCGGTGTGGTCACCTTGATGACGCTGCACACGGCCAAAGGCCTGGAATTCCCGGTAGTGTTTCTCACCGGCTGGGAAGATGGCATGTTCCCGCATCTGCGCGCACTTGGTGACACAACCGAGCTTGCTGAGGAACGCAGGCTCGCCTACGTCGGCCTAACCCGAGCCCGGCACCGGCTCTACCTGTCCCGGGCCATCACCCGCTCGGCGTGGGGTTCGCCGATGAGCAATCCGGCGTCGCGCTTCCTGGCCGATGTGCCGGAGTCGCTGGTGCACTGGCGGCGGGAGGAGCCGGGGCGCGCCGGCCCGGTCGAGCGCACCGTGTTCGGCCGTCCCAGGGCGGCAGACGTCACCGGCAACGATTCGGCGCAGGCCGGGGTGGCAGCCCGCGGGCTGCGCTCAACACCGTTCCGGGGCTGGCAGAACACCCCAGCGCTGTCGCTGGACGTCGGTGACCGGGTAACCCATGACAAGTACGGCCTGGGCACCGTGGTGGCTACCGACGGCAGCGGCCTGCGCGCTACCGCGACCATCGATTTCGGCTCGGCTGGAACGGTCCGGCTGATGCTCATCGGCGGAGTGCCCCTGGTCAAGCTGTAGTTGGGCGCCCTTCAAGTACTGCCAGCCCGGTGCGGACCTGTCGCTAATCGCAGCTGACCCTGTTCATCGTGCGCAGCCGGTGATCGGTTTTCTCTGGCCAGGCTGACCAACCAGCCCGGCGCTCGGGTCGTCCTTTCGGCGCCGGATCGCGGCGTTGTTTTCCTTCGGGACCATCCGGGTACGGAATCGGGGTCGAGGTAGGGGAAACCCCCATGGGTGCGGGCGGTCAACTGCGGCATCCTAGACATCGTTGATCGATTGCCTGGGCGTAGCGCCGGGATGCCCAGGCAATCGACGTAATCGGACAATGCGACAGTGTCGCGCCGAGCAGGCGGTGTTCAGCACGCTGCGCGACAACGCTGACGGGTTCAGCGGGTGGGTCCGCGATCTCCGGGTCGACTTCCAGTGTCCGCTGAGCCCATAGCGACGTCGTGCCATGTGCCATGCTTCCAACCGATGCGCCGGTAGGTACCGGCCTGGGTGAACCCCATGGCACGGTGCAGTCCGACCCTTGCCTCGTCAGGCAGCGTCATGCCAGCCACAGCAGTGCGAAAGCCGCGGCGGGCCTGCCGATCGAACAGGGCCTCGTAGAGCACCCCGGCCGCCGGCACGCCGTCTGCCTCGTTCGATGTACACGCTGACCTCGCACGACCACCGATATGCCGGGCGCGACGCGAACGGACCGCCGTAGGCGTAGCCCACGACGCGACCTCCACTTTCCCTTCACCAGCAGATCTGGATACTTCAAGGTCGGCTCTGTTTCCGCGAGGACGACACCGAGCCCGAGCTCGATGCCGGAGACTGCCTCGAGCTCGGGCTCCCGGCGCCGGGTTCGTTCAGCAATCCAATTGGAGAGACCTGCCGCTACCTCGTCGCGCTTGCCAAGAGCGACCGGTAACCCCCGTGGACCCGTCGCCGACCGGCAAACCGGATTCGTTGCTGGCCTGATCATTCCCGCGGCGCAACATGTCACCGCCGCGCCCTAGACTTCGAACATATGTTCGAATATGCTCCCGGGGGTGGGGAATGGACGAGCGGTTACGACGGTTGCTGGCCCAGCGCGTGGAAGCCTACTTACGCGATGTCGAGGAGGCGCTCGAGGGAGCAGACCCACGAGCGTCCTGGCCGGCGATACGGGCCTGGCTGTTACCACTGGTGGCGGGGTGGCGGAGCCTGTTGGCGCAGCACAGTTTCGGTCTACACGGGCGTTGCCGGCACTGCGATCGCGGGCTTCGCCGGTGGCATGGCCGGCGCACCTTGTGTTCGGTGTGGCGTACCGCGCACGCTCATCTGATCGGTGGGTGGTCTGGGGGCGGCAGACGATGATCTGGCGAGCAGTGCGATTAGAAGTCGATACCGTGCTGGTGCAGCCAGACTATCGGATTGATCTTCTGGCCAGCAGCGTTCCACACTTCGAAGTGCAAATGCGGTCCCGTCGAGTTGCCTCGGTTACCCATCTCGGCAATCTCCTGGCCCGCTCGTACCTTCTGGCCCTCGGTGACAAGCGATCGGTTGATGTGCCCGTAGACGGTAGTTGTTCCGTCGGAATGCCGGATCCGCACCCAAAGGCCGAAGCCACTCGCCGGCCCAGATTCCACGACGACGCCATCGGCAGCGGCCAGAATTGGCGTTCCGATGGAATTAGCAAGATCAATTCCCCAGTGGAACACGCCCCACCGTGCCCCATATCCCGATGTGAAGATGCCCTTTGTGGGCATAACGAACCGGGGCCGGTTCGCCTCGGCTTCCTGGGCGATGCGCTCCTCGACCAGGCGCTGACCTTTGGCCATCGCCTGCACAGCATCTGCGATGGCCGGGTCAGCAGGGCGAGTCACCGGAAGGTATTCCGGTGCAGGGGCCGCCCCGCCGAGTCCTACCGCCGACGACGCCTCCTTTGCTGACGCGACCAGCGTGGCGTCGTCAGTGGTCGTGACGGCTGCCTTATCGACGGTCTGGGCCGCGGCCACGAAGGCACCTGCAGCGACAGCCGCCACCATCACTCGGCCGCGGACAGTGGGCGAAGGAACAGCGATCCGGTGTCTCACCCGCGTATTGGCGGCGTCCTTGAGGTCGGGGCTCGACGGGTCTGGATTAGACAGTGCAGGGTTGGAGAGGGCAGGGTTCGACAGGCCGGGATCCGAATCAAGACCCAGCGCAGCTACAACCACCGGAGATGGCCGTTGGCCGCGTGGCGAGCGGTGTCGAGCCAAGACCTGCCTTTCCGCTTCGGGGAGTGCGCGCCGGCGGTGTGTGGGACCGTCGAAGTAGTTGGCAGAAACCAGCTACCGGCCAGCCGTACTCATACCGTGGTCATGGACCGGCGGACCGTAACGGAGGGCGATGGAGCCGAGCAAGGCGCCGTTCCGTAATACGTCTAGCTGTATCGGCCAGCGTCCGGTCTGCCGCGCCAGGCGGTCGCTTGCCCCGGCTACGCGAACGTGCTACGCGATGAGCCGACCTGCGGTGACCGCAAGTTGCCGTGGCGTTCACGACACGAGCTACTCTGGCGTTAATGAGCGGACGTATCCGGGTGGTCGTCGCTAAACCCGGGCTTGACGGGCACGACCGCGGCGCCAAGGTCGTCGCTCGTGCTCTGCGCGACGCCGGTATGGAGGTCATCTACACCGGTTTGCATCAAACGCCGGAGCAGATCGTGGAGACGGCGCTCCAAGAGGACGCCGATGCGGTGGGGCTGTCAGTACTATCCGGCGCCCACATGACGCTGTTCGCCCGGGTCATCGAGCTTCTCGAAACCAAGGGCGCCACCGACGTGCTGATCTTCGGTGGCGGGATCATCCCTGAGGCTGATATTCCTGAGCTGACCAGGCTGGGCGTGGCCAAAGTCTTCACTCCCGGTTCCACCACCCATGAAATCGTCGATTGGGTGCGTGCGGCGGTGGCCACCGCTTCAGTGGAGTGATCCCAGAGTGATCACGGTCACCGGCGCCGGTTAGCCGCTGCCGGACCACGGCTGGATAGGGTCGATTGCGTGGATCTGTACGAATACCAGGCCAAGGATCTGTTCGGTGCGCACGGCATTCCGGTACTGCCCGGTCATGTCGTCACCACCAGCGCGCAGGCCCAAGCCGTCGCCGCCGAGTTGGGTGGTGCCGTCGTCATCAAGGCTCAGGTGAAAACCGGGGGCCGGGGTAAGGCTGGTGGTGTGCAGCTGGCCCGAGATCCAGACGAAGCGCAGCGCAAAGCGGCGGCGATCCTCGGCATGGATATCAAAGGCCACACCGTGCACCGTGTCCTGGTTACTCCTGCATGCGACATCGCTGAGGAGTACTACCTGTCCTTTGTTCTTGACCGCACACAGCGCACGTTCCTCGCGATGGCCAGTGTGCAGGGTGGCATGGAGATCGAGGAGGTCGCGGCCACCGCACCCGAGGCGTTAGCCAAGGTGCCGGTGGACCCGCGTTTCGGCGTGGACGCCGCCAAGGCCGCCGAGATCGTTGCGGCTGCTGCCTTCCCGCCGCAAGTGGCGCAGGCGGTGGCCGACACCACCCTCAAGTTGTGGGATGTCTTTGCCGCCGAGGATGCGACGCTGGTGGAGGTCAACCCACTTGTCCGGGACACCCAGGGATCGATTATCGCACTGGACGGGAAAGTCACCCTCGACGACAACGCCGCCTTCCGCCACCCGGCCCACGCGGCGCTGGCTGACCCGTCCGGGCAGGATCCGCTGGAGACCGCAGCCCGGGCCCGGCACCTGAACTATGTCAAGCTCGCCAACGGTCAGGTCGGCATCATCGGCAATGGCGCAGGCCTGGTGATGTCCACGCTTGATGTGGTAGCCGCCGCCGGACAAGCCCATGGCGGGATGCGGCCGGCAAACTTCCTCGATATCGGCGGCGGCGCGAACGCGCAGGTGATGGCCGACGGCCTGGAGATAGTTCTTGGTGACCCCGACGTGCTGTCGGTATTCGTCAACGTTTTCGGCGGAATCACCGCGTGTGACCAGGTGGCGACCGGCATCGTGCAAGCGCTGGACATGCTGGGCGCCGCCGCAGCCAAGCCGCTGGTGGTGCGGCTGGATGGCAACAACGTGGCGGAAGGTCGCCGGATCCTGGCCCGTGCCGCCCACCCACTGGTCACCATGGTCGACACCATGGACGCCGCGGCAGACAAAGCCGCTGAGCTGGCCGCAGTGACATTCGCCAAGGGGGCGTGAGCGGTGGCAATCTTGCTGACCAAGGACTCGAGGATCATCGTCCAGGGAATGACCGGCGCTGAGGGGCGCAAACATACCCAGCGGATGCTGCGGGCAGGTAGCCAGATCGTCGGTGGGGTCACCCCGGGCAAAGGTGGTCAGACCATTGACTTTGAGGGTGCTTGCCTCCCGGTGTTTGGCACGGTGGCCGAGTCGGTCGCCGCTACTGGAGCTGACGTCAGCGTGGTGTTCGTGCCCCCGCGCTTCGCCAAGAACGCGGTGCTTGAAGCGATCGATGCCGGGATCGAGCTGGTCGTGGTCATCACCGAGGGCATCCCGGTGCACGACGCGGCCGTTTTCTGCGCGCACGCTGGCGCCACGGGTCTGGCGGCGCCTTCCGTACGAACCCGAATTGTCGGCCCGAACTGTCCTGGGGTGATCACTCCCGGCGCTTCAAATGCAGGGATCATCCCGGCCGACATCACTGGACCTGGCCGGATCGGGCTGGTATCGAAGTCGGGCACCCTGACCTATCAGATGATGTACGAGCTACGCGATATCGGTTTCTCCACCTGCGTGGGGATCGGTGGTGACCCCGTGATCGGGACCACCCATATCGACGCCCTGCAAGCGTTCGAAGATGACCCTGATACCGCGGCCATCGTGATGATCGGTGAAATCGGCGGAGATGCCGAAGAGCGCGCAGCCGACTACATCAAGGCTCACGTCACCAAGCCGGTCATCGGTTACATCGCCGGCTTCACCGCCCCTGAGGGCAAGACCATGGGTCATGCGGGTGCCATCGTCTCCGGCTCCTCCGGCACCGCCGCCGCCAAGAAGGATGCTTTGGAAGCGGCGGGTGTCCAGGTCGGCACGACACCAAGTGGCACCGCGGAGTTGATGCGCGAGATCATGAAGTCACTGCCTTAAACCCCGTTGGTAGCTCTTCAAGTACCGCCAACCCGGCTGCTGGGCGCTGTTAGCCGCTACCAACCTCGCGGCAAGCCCGGCACGATGCTGCAAGCTGGTTCGCCGGTGTGTCCGGCGCGATACTCCGATCCGGTTACCTGAGGCGGCGCGCCGGTCCGGTGATCGCGCCAAAGTCGCCACCGAGCTGCGAGGGTGGCAGCTGTGAGCCTGCTGCTGTCGCCGCCATCCCGCGCCGAGCCGGCAGGTGAAGGTATCCGCTCCCACTGGGGCGCATTATTCGGCGTTGCGTGCCTGCCGGCGGTGCTTGGGTATCTCGCCCTTGCTGTCCTGTTCGCGGCGCTCACCGCGGCCGCGGGTGCCGGCAGCTCGGCGCCCTGGCTGGCTCGGGCAGCCGCGGCGGGCTGGCTAGCTGCCCATCACATTCCCCTCACCATCGACGGCGCCCCACTCGGCGTCCTGCCGCTGCTGTTCACTCTGCTCCTGGGCGCGCTGGTGGCTCGCGGTGCGGCCGGTGCCGTAAAGCGGTTCGGGATTGACCAACCTGCCGACGCCGGGCGGGTGGCAGGGGTGATCGCCGGCGTTCATGGCGTCGGCGGTGCGGTCCTGGCGCTGGTCGCTACCCCGGCGACGATCATCGTCGATCCCGCGCTGGCCGCGGTAGGTTGTGCGGTGGTCGCCGGTGCCGCGGCGGCGGTCGGCCTGGCCGGCCCCTGCGGGTTGCTACCCGCCGCACTACGCCAGGCGCCCGGGTGGGTGCTGCCCGGGCTGCTAGCCGGGCTGTGGGGACTGGCAGTGCTGCTCACCGCTGGTCTGGCCACCGTATTGCTCGTGGTGACCGTGTCCGCACCCGACGTCATCCCGACGTTGGGGCCTGACGCCGGTAGTGCTCTCGGCCTGACCGTGCTGTGCATCGGCTACCTGCCCAACGCGGCAATCGGCGCGCTGTCCTGGTTAGCGGGCCCTGGATTTTCGATCGGGGCGCTGTCGGTCAGTCCTTTCGCGGTGCATGCCGCGCCAACCCCGGCGGTGCCTCTGCTCGCTGCACTACCGCCGGGACCGGCACAGTCCTGGTGGGTGGCCGCTCTTGCGGTGCCGCTGCTGGCCGGCGCCGCGGTCGGGCGCCGGTGCGCCACCGGCCAGGAACTGTCCGAGCGCCTTCGCGTGCTGGGTGTGGCTGGTGCGGTGATTGCGCTGGGTGCGGCCGTGCTCGCGCTGCTCGCCGGCGGCCAGCTCGGCGCAGCGGCCTTCGATCCTGTCGACATCCCTGCCGG
This sequence comes from Pseudonocardiales bacterium, assembly GCA_019241525.1. GTDB lineage: Bacteria > Actinomycetota > Actinomycetes > Mycobacteriales > Pseudonocardiaceae. The sequence continues at coordinate 13,937 of JAFAWY010000143.1, read as the reverse complement.
ACCGCTGGCGGTAGCCCTGCTGGCGACGACGCTGCTCGGTGGCTGCGCCACCACCCTGCTATCCCTGCCCCGCAAGGGATCGCTGATCCGTGACGACGCCAGGCCTGTTGTCGCGGAACCCGACGACGGTGCTGGTGACGCCAGCGAGAATGCGGACGGCGCCGACGGCGGCGACGTCCAAGCGGTCCAAACCGAAGAAGGCAGCTCTGACGTCGAAGCCGGTGACGACAGCCGGCGCACATCAGAGGGTGACCGCCACGAGCACGAGCCTGGCAACGAGCACAGCACGCAGTGACATCGGCGGGAAAAATGGCTTCTCACCCGTACACTCGCGGGAACGGCAGTGCGGCACCCAGGGGCGAGGGAGCGGGATGGCCAGGCAGGCGGGTTCCGGCAACAGCGATGCAGATGTGATCGTGGTGGGTGCGGGACCTGCGGGCTCTACGGCCGCGGCGTACCTCGCCCGGGCGGGGTTGGACGTGCTGTTGCTGGAAAAGACCACCTTCCCCCGCGAGAAGGTGTGCGGGGACGGGCTGACCCCACGGGGCATCAAGCAGCTGATCGACCTGGGTATCGATACCAGCGCCGAGGCCGGCTGGTTGCACAACCGGGGGCTGCGCGTGGTCGGCGGCGGGGTGACGATCGAACTGGACTGGCCGGACCTGGCCAGCTTCCCGCCCTACGGGGCGGTCCGCCAGCGCCAGGATTTCGACGAGATGCTGGCCCGGCACGCCGAAAAGGCCGGTGCCCGACTCTTGGAACGCACCACGGTGACCGGTGCCATCACCGAGCCGCGCACCGGACGCGTCACCGGGGTCAACGGCCGGCAGGGACCAGACAAGCAGCCGGTGTCCTATCGGGCGCCGATCACGCTGGCCTGCGATGGAGTTTCTGCCCGGCTGGCGTTGAGCCTGGGACTGGAAAAGCGCGAGGATAGGCCGATGGGCGTCGGGGTGCGCCGCTACTACACCACCCCGCGAACCAACGACGAGTACCTGGAAAGCCACGTCGAGATCTGGGATCACGCTGATCCCCAGGACCCCAAGCTGCTTCCCGGCTACGGTTGGATCTTCGGCATGGGCGACGGGACGTCCAATGTGGGGTTGGGCATCCTGTCGACGTCCAGCGCGTACGGCAAGACCGACTACCGGGCGCTACTACGGTCCTGGCTGGACGGTACGCCGGAACAGTGGGGGTTTCGGGAGGCCAACGCTACCGGCAAGATCGCCGGTGCCGCATTGCCGATGAGCTTCAACCGCACCCCGCACTACCGCGCCGGCCTGCTGCTGGTCGGCGATGCCGGCGGCATGGTCAACCCGTTCAACGGTGAGGGCATCGCCTATGCCATGGAGTCCGCCCGGCTGGCCGCCGAGTGCACGGTCCAGGCAATGGCCCGGCCGGGATCGGCACGGGAGCGTGCACTGCATCGCTACCCCACGGCGCTACGCGAGGAACTGGGTGGCTATTTCCGGATGGGCAACGTGTTCAGCCGGTTGATCGGCCACCCTGCGGTGATGCGCGCGGGAATCCGGCACGCCCTGCCCCGCGAGACGCTGATGCGTTTCATGCTCAAGCTGCTGGCCAATCTCTACGACAAGCGGGAGGGCGACACGATGGATCGGGTGATCGCAGCGATGACCCGGTTCACTCCGAGCGTATGACGACACGCCTCGCGGATCAGCAATAACGCCTGATCGAGGCTGATTAATAGGTTAGCCTCGAGGCAGCGCGTGACCGGTTCGCACGTAGGGTAGATGCGGGACGTTCACAAGACGGGAAGGACGGGACGGCAGTGTTGCAGCCCTACGTTCCCCTGGTGCTGATGCTACTGCTGGCGGGAGGATTCGCGGTCTTCTCCGTCGTGGTGGCGCCCCACCTCGGGCCACGCCGCTACAACAAAGCCAAGCTTGACGCCTATGAATGCGGTATCGAGCCGTCTCCGCAGCCGGTTGCGGGCGGCGGGCGGATGCCGGTCGCGTACTACCTCACCGCAATGCTGTTCATTTTGTTCGATATCGAGATGGTTTTCTTGTACCCGTTCGCGGTGGCCGCGGGCTCACTGGGCCTGCTCGGCCTGGTGGAGGTCGTGCTGTTCATCATCACGGTCGGTTTCGCCTACGCGTACGTGTGGCGACGCGGCGGGCTGGACTGGAACTGATTATGGGTTTAGAAGAGAAACTTCCTAGCGGGATCCTGTTAACGAGCGTGGAGAAGCTGGTCAACTGGACCCGGAAATCGTCGCTGTGGCCGGCCACCTTCGGGCTGGCTTGCTGCGCAATCGAGATGATGACTACCGGTGCACCCCGGTATGACTTGGCTCGCTTCGGTATGGAGGTGTTCCGGGCCTCCCCGCGCCAGGCCGATTTGATGATCGTGGCCGGCCGGGTCAGCAACAAGATGGCCCCGGTGCTGCGCCAGATCTACGACCAGATGCCCGAGCCCCGGTGGGTTCTGTCGATGGGGGTGTGCGCCTCCACCGGAGGGATGTTCAACAACTACGCGATCGTGCAGGGCGTCGACCACATCGTGCCGGTGGACATGTACCTGCCCGGTTGCCCACCACGTCCGGAAATGCTTATCGACGCGATCCTCAAGCTGCATGCCAAGATCATGGACGAGCCGCTCGGACCAAAGCGGGCTGTGGAGACGGCAGGCCACCACACCGAGATGGTGCCCTCCTCGGTGGCATACGGCCCGCAGAAGGAACCCAAGCCATCCGGGAGCGGGCGATCCAAGGTCGTCGAGGCGCGGAAGCAGTGACCAACATGACGACAACCTCCGGCAATAAGGGCCACGATGGCAACGACAAGGACAAGGGCCTCGCGCCAGGTCGGACATCCTCGGCTGAATTGAGCTCGGCCGAGGAGGCTGAGCACGAGGCCCGTGGTGGGGTGGTCGCCGGCCGGGCTCGGCGGGGCATGTTCGGCGTGCAAGGCTGGGGAGACACCTCCGGGTACGGCGGCTTGGTGCTGCCGGCCTACGTACCTCCTCCCGCGCAGCGGCCCTACGGAGACGGCTTCGACGAGCTGACCGACGAGCTGCTGGCCGCCATGCAGGAGCGGGACGTGCCCGCTGCGGCCATCCAGCAGACCACCGTGGACCGCGGCGAGATCACCTACTACGTGCACCGGGACCACCTGGTCGCACTGTGCCGTACCCTGCGCGACGATCCGGCGCTGCGTTTCGAGATGTGCAGCTCGGTATCCGGCGTGGACTATGGCACCGACGTTCCCCAGCGGCTGCACGTGACGTACCACTTGACATCGATGACCTACCGGCGGCGGATTCGGCTTGAGGTTGCTGTCGACGTTGATGACGCTCACGTGCCCAGCGTGGTGGAGGTCTACCCGACCGCGGATTGGCACGAGCGGGAGACCTGGGACATGTTCGGCGTCGTCTTCGACGGGCACCCGGCGTTGACCCGCATCCTCATGCCTGACGACTGGGATGGTTTCCCGCAACGCAAGGACTACCCGCTCGGCGGGATCCCGGTGGAGTACAAGGGCGCTGAGATTCCCCCGCCGGACCAGCGGAGGGCGTACTCCTGATGAACCGGCGAAAAGACCGAAAAAACACCAGCAAAAACAGCAAGGCCAAACCCCGGGCCGCGGAGCCCGCGCACACCGTGGGCAGCGGGACCACCGACACGACCACGCAGACAGCAGGTCCGGATCCCTACGCTGCTACCTCCCGGGAAACCACCGAGGGACGGGTGTACACCGTCACCGGCGGCGACTGGGACGGCATGCTCGATGACTGGCGGCACGACGAACGCATCGTGGTCAACATGGGCCCGCAGCACCCATCCACGCATGGCGTGCTGCGGCTGGTGCTGGAGCTGGAAGGGGAGGTCGTCACCCAGGCCCGGTCAGTGATCGGCTATCTGCATACCGGTATCGAGAAGAACTGCGAGTACCGGACCTGGACCCAGGGCGTCACCTTCGTCACCCGGGCCGACTACCTGTCGCCGTTATTCAACGAGGCGGCTTACTGCCTGGCCACGGAGAAGCTCCTGGGCATCACCGCGCCCCGCCGGGCTCAGGTGATCCGGGTACTGCTCATGGAGCTCAACCGGATCGGTTCGCACCTGGTGGCCATCGCCACCGGCGGCATGGAGCTGGGCGCGCTGACCGGGATGACCGCTGGTTTCCGGGAGCGGGAAGAGGTCCTGCACCTGCTGGAGTTCCTCACCGGCCTGCGCATGAACCATGCGTTCATCCGGCCCGGGGGCGTCGCCCAAGACCTGCCCGACGGCTCCGACGCCAAGATCCGGGACTTCTTGACGGTGATGGACTCCCGGCTGCCCGACTACGACAAGCTGCTCACCGGGCAGCCCATCTGGAAAAACCGCCTGCGCAATGTGGCGTATTTGCCGCTGGATGGCTGCCTACAGCTGGGCGTCACCGGCCCGATCCTGCGCAGCGCCGGGCTGGAATGGGACCTGCGCAAGGTGCAGCCCTACTGCGGCTACGAAGAGTACGACTTCGAGGTCCCCACGTCCACCGACGGCGACGCCTACGCCCGCTACGTGCTGCGCGTGGAGGAGATCCACCAATCGCTCAAGATCATTGAGCAGTGCCTGGGCAAGCTGGAACCCGGCCGGGTGATGGTGGACGACCCCAAGATCGCCTGGCCAGCCCAGCTGACCATCGGGTCTGACGGCATGGGTAACTCGCTGGAACACGTGCGCAAGATCATGGGGCAGTCGATGGAGGCACTGATCCACCATTTCAAGCTGGTCACCGAAGGCTTCGCCGTGCCCCCGGGCCAGGTCTACTTCCCAGTGGAATCGCCACGCGGTGAGCTGGGCTGCCACCTGGTCTCTGACGGCGGAACCCGGCCGATGCGGGTCCACATGCGCGATCCCAGCTTCGTCAACTTGCAATCCATGCCGGCGATGAGCGAGGGCGGCCTGGTGGCCGATGTCATCGCCGCAGTGGCCTCGATCGACCCGGTGATGGGAGGGGTAGACCGGTGAGATCCGAAGAACCGCTTGCGGGTTCGAGCATCAACTCAGCTAACAACAAATCCGCTAACCACGACGAACCGGTCGACAGCCCAGCGTTCACCGCCCGGCCGGTGGCCGCGGAGGAAATTCCGGACCAGGCCGCGCCGACGACCTTGTCCACGGCGCAGGACGTTCCCGTGGAGCGGCCGCTGCAGGTGGACACCGGAGTGTTCGACGAGCTGACCCGGCAACGAGCGCAGGAGATCATCGCACGTTACCCGCAGCCGCGCTCGGCGCTGCTGCCGCTGCTGCATCTGGTGCAGAGCGTCGAGGGATACGTCAGCCAGGCGGGGATCTCGTTTGCCGCGGAGTTGCTCGAGCTGACCACCGCGGAGGTGAGCACGGTGGCCACCTTCTACACCATGTTCAAGCGCAGGCCCGCTGGCGAGCACCTGGTCAGCGTGTGCACCAACACGCTGTGCGCGGCGCTGGGGGGCGACGAGATCTACGCGGGGTTGTGCAAGAAACTCGGCGTTGGCCACGAAGAGACCGCTGGGCGGCCGGGATCTTCCGGCTCCATCACGGTGGAGCATGCCGAATGCCTGGCCGCCTGCGACCTGGCGCCGGTCTTGCAGGTCAACTACGAGTTCTACGACAACCAGACGCCGGAGTCGGCGGTTGCTCTGGTGGAGGCATTGCAACGCGGGGAGCGACCGGCACCGACCCGCGGTGCGCCGCTGACCGACTGGCGCCATACCGAGTTGCAACTGGCCGGCTTTTTCGGCGAGCCGCAGGAACTACGCGACGCGGTGGACGGCCCGTCGGCCGCACCCGAGACGCTGGCCGGCAACCGGCTCGCGGAGGAAAAGGGCTGGACGGCTCCGGCAATGCCGGGTAACCCCCCGCCGCTTCCGGCCGTTGCGGATAAGAAGTGACCGACGCACCAGTTTTCGCCGAGCCCCAGACAAGGAGACAGGCGTGACCGAGCGGACGCTCACCCCGGTGTTGACCCGGCGGTGGGCCGCGCCCAGATCCTGGACGATCGACACTTATACCCGGCTCGACGGATACACCGCGCTGCGCACCGCGCTAGCCGCGGATCCTGACCAGCTGATCCAGCTGATCAAGGATTCCGGCTTGCGGGGACGTGGTGGAGCCGGTTTTCCCACCGGCATGAAGTGGGGCTTCATCCCTCAAGCCAAACCGGGCGAGCAGCCCACCGGTCCCGCAGCGAAACCCACCTACCTGGTGATCAACGCAGACGAGGGGGAGCCCGGGACGTGCAAGGACGTGCCACTGATGATGGCCGACCCGCACTCGCTGGTCGAAGGTTGCATCATCACTGCCTACGCGATCCGCGCTCACCGGTGCTTCATCTACGTCCGTGGTGAGGTGGTGCACTGCCTGCGCCGGGTGCACAACGCGGTCAAGGAGGCCTACGCCGCCGGTTATCTGGGCAGCAATATCCTCGGCTCGGGGTTTGACCTGGACATCGTGGTGCACGCCGGCGCCGGGGCCTACGAGGCCGGTGAGGAAACGGCACTGCTCAACTCGTTGGAGGGCCTTCGCGCGGAGCCCCGGCTCAAGCCACCGTTCCCGGCCACCTCTGGGCTTTATGCCGCGCCCACGGTGGTGAACAACGTCGAGACCATCTGCACCGTGCCCTACATCGTCAACGGCGGCTCGGACTGGTTCCGCACGATGGGCACCGAGAAGTCTCCTGGGCCCAAGATCTACTCGATTTCCGGGCATGTGCAGCGCCCTGGGCAGTACGAGGCACCTTTGGGCACCACCCTGCGTGAGTTGCTTGAGCTGGCCGGCGGGATGAAGGGTGAGTTGAAGTTCTGGACGCCGGGAGGTTCGTCCACGCCGCTGCTGACCACAAAGCACATGGACGTCCCCCTGGACTTCGAGGGCGCTGCCGAGGCCGGCTCCATGCTGGGCACGACCGCGGTGATGGTGTTCAACACCACCGTGAGCGTGCCGTGGGCGGTGATGAAGTGGACCGAGTTCTATGAACACGAGTCCTGCGGCAAGTGCACTCCCTGCCGGGAGGGAACCTACTGGCTGACCCAGATCCTGCAGCGGATGGTGCGTAAAGAGGGCACACCATCGGACGTGGAAACCATGCTGGACATCTGTGACAACATTTTCGGCCGCTCATTCTGCGCGCTCGGCGACGGAGCGGTCAGCCCGATCAGGAGCGGCATCAAGTATTTCCGGCAGGAATTCCTCGACTTGTGTGCCCAGCAATCCGGGCACCCCAGGCAGGCCGCACTGAGTGGGTCAGTCAGATGACCGTGGCACCGCAGGCCGACACGCGAGCGGTCCCCGAAGGTCACGTCCGGCTGACCATCGACGGTCACGAGGTCGACGCCCCCAAGGGTGAATTGATCATCCGAACCTGCGAGCGCTTGGGCATCATCGTCCCGCGGTTTTGCGATCACCCCCTGCTCGACCCGGTCGCCGCGTGTCGGCAATGCCTGGTCGAGGTGGAGATGGGTGGGCGCCCGATGCCCAAACCACAACCCAGCTGCGCCATGACCGTCGCCGACGGCATGGTCGTCAAGACCCAGCACACCTCGCCGGTCGCCGACAAGGCCCAGCAGGGCGTGATGGAACTGCTGCTGATCAACCATCCCCTGGACTGCCCGATCTGCGACAAGGGCGGCGAATGCCCGCTGCAAAATCAGGCGCTGTCCAATGGCCGCGCAGATTCCCGGTTCATCGATACCAAACGCACCTTCGCCAAGCCGATCGCGATCTCCAGCCAGGTGCTGCTGGACCGGGAGCGTTGCGTGCTGTGCGCGCGCTGCACCCGCTTCTCCGAACAGATCGCCGGAGACCCCTTTATCGACATGCTCGAGCGTGGACCCGGCCAGCAGGTCGGGGTGGCGGCCGACAAGCCGTTCCAGTCCTACTTCTCCGGCAACACCATCCAGATCTGCCCGGTGGGCGCGCTGACCAGCGCCGCTTACCGGTTCCGGTCCCGGCCGTTCGACCTGGTGTCCACCCGCGGGGTGTGCGAGCACTGCGCCAGCGGCTGCGCGATACGTACCGACTGGCGGCGCGGCATCGTGCTGCGCCGGCTGGCCGGTCACGACCCCCAGGTCAACGAGGAATGGAACTGCGACAAGGGCCGCTTTGCCTTCGTCTACGCCACCGCGGCTGACCGGATCACCCAGCCGCTGGTGCGAGAATCCCTCGGTGGTGAGCTGAAGCCGGCGTCGTGGACCGAAGCGCTGGAGACTGCGGCTCAAGGACTGCTCGGTGCAAAGAACACCGGCGTGGGGGTCCTGCCCGGAGGCCGGCTGACCGTGGAGGACGCCTTCGCCTACGCGAAGTTCGCCCGGGTCGCGCTGGGCACCAACGACATCGACTTCCGCGCGCGACCACACAGCGCAGAGGAACTGGACTTCCTCGTGGCACACGTGGTCGGTGTCACCCCGGACAACGGAGGGGTGACCTACGCTGACCTGTCCGCGGCCCCCGCGGTGCTCTGCGTGGCCTTCGAGCCCGAGGAAGAGTCGCCGATCGTCTACCTGCGGCTGCGTCGCGCTGCTCGGGACCGCAACATGCGGGTGTGGCATCTGGGTCAATTCACCACGCCTGCGGTGCGTCGCACGTTCGGAACGCTGCTGCGGGCGCTGCCGGGCAGCGAACCTGAAGCACTCGATGCGCTCGAGCCTGAGGTCCGTGAGGCATTGGGCAAGCCGGGCGCGGTGCTGCTGGTCGGCGAGCGTGCTGCCGAGGTGCCCGGGCTGTACACCGCGGTGGCGCGGCTGGCCGCAGACACCGGCGCCCGGCTGGCCTGGGTCCCCCGGCGGGCCGGTGAGCGGGGCGCGCTGGAGGCCGGCGCGATGCCGACCCTGTTGCCTGGTGGCCGGCTGGTCACCGATGACGTCGCGCGGGCCGAAGTCGAGCGCGCCTGGGGGGTGACGCTGCCGAGTCGGCCAGGGCGTGACACCCGGGCAATCCTCGCCGCCGCGGCGGCTGGGCAACTGGGTGGGCTGGTCATCGGCGGGGTCGACCCCTTCGATCTGCCCGATCCCCGGTTGGCTGAGCAGGCGATGAGCCGGGCCAGATTCGTGCTGAGCCTGGAGATGCGGCCGTCCGCGGTGACCCAGGCCGCCGACGTCGTGCTTCCGATCGCACCCGCGGTTGAGAAATCCGGCAGCTACCTGGACTGGGAGGGCCGGCGCCGGGAGTTCGGCACCGCCATCAGGTCCGTCACCGCGTCCGTGCCGGACTGCCGGGTACTCGACAGTCTCGGCATCGAGATGGACGTCGACTTGTTCACCCAGACGCCCGCCGCGGCGTGGGCTGGTTACGCCGCGCTCGGCACCTACCGCAACATCAAGCGCGACACCAGCCGCCAGGCCCCCGCAACGGACACCGCGCCGCAGGTGGGCGAGGGCAAGATGTTGCTGGCCACCTGGCGCCGGCTGCTGGACAACGGGTCGATGCAGGACGGGGAACCGCACCTGGCCGGTACCGCACGACCGGCCGTGGCGCTGCTGTCCGAGGCCACCGCCGCCGACCTCGGGGTGCACCTGGGGGGGACCGTGACAGTGTCTACCCAACGCGGATCGATCACGCTGCCGGTCGCCGCCGCCGACCTGCCGCCGGGAGTGGTGTGGGTACCGGGTAACTCGGGATCCGCTACGGTCCGTCGCAACCTCGGCGTGGGACACGGTGCGGTGGTCACAGTGCGTGGCGGCAACGGCGGAACATCCAAGTCTGGATCATTTAAACCCGGGTGGGGGGGCAGGTCATGACGCCTACGGGTGCCTTGCTCGCCGACGACCCGATTTGGCTCATCATCATCAAGGTTGTGGCGATCTTCGCATTCCTCATGGTCATGACATTGTTCATGATCTGGCTGGAGCGCCGGGTGGTGGGACGGATGCAGCATCGGGTAGGTCCCAACCGGGTGGGACCTTTCGGGCTGCTGCAGTCCCTGGCCGATGGGCTGAAACTGGCGTTCAAGGAGGACATCCAGCCGGTGCTGGCCGACCGCTGGGTGTACATCCTGGCTCCGGTGATCTCGACGGTGACCGCGTTCACCGCGTTTGCCGTGATCCCGCTGGGCGGCCAGGTCTCCATTTTCGGGTACCAGACCGCGCTGCAGGTCGCCGACCTGCCGGTGGGAGTGCTGGTGGTGCTGGCCTGCTCGTCGCTAGGGGTTTACGGGATCGTGCTGTCCGGTTGGTCGTCCGGTTCGCCTTACCCGCTGCTGGGCTCGCTTCGTTCCGCCGCTCAAGTCATCTCTTACGAGATCGCCTTGGGCCTCTCGATCGTCGCGGTGATTCTCTATTCAGGCTCGCTGTCCACCGCTGACATCGTGGCCGCGCAATCTCAGCAGTGGTGGTTTGTGTTCCTGCTGTTCCCCAGCTTCGTGGTGTTCGTCGTGTCCATGGTCGGCGAAACCAACCGCGCGCCGTTCGACCTGCCCGAGGCAGAGTCGGAGCTAGTCGGTGGTTTCCACACCGAGTACTCGTCGCTGAAATTCGCGCTGTTCTTCCTCGCCGAATACGTCAACATGGTCACCGTCTCGGCGATGGCGACCACATTGTTCCTCGGCGGTTGGCATGCTCCCTGGCCGCTGTCCGGCGGTCCGCTCGACCGCGGATGGTGGGGCCTGCTGTGGTTCATCAGCAAGATGCTCGTGTTCCTGTTCGTCTTCATCTGGCTGCGCGGCACCCTGCCCCGGCTGCGTTACGACCAATTCATGGCGGTCGGGTGGAAACTGCTGGTACCCGGCAGCCTGGTGTGGATTGTTCTGGTTTCCACCGCACGCGCGCTGCGCGGCACCTCCGTCACGCCGGTGCAGATTCTTGTGGTGGGCGGAATCGTGCTGGTCATGCTGCTGATCGTCGCGTTCCTGCTGCCCCAGGGCGGGAAGGCCGCACAGACCACAGCTGCGGGCAACGGTTCGACCAGGCGTGCTGGCCAGGCGCCCACCGCGGGCTCTGATTACCCGGTGCCCCCGCTGGACCTGGTAGTGCCGTCACCGCCGCCCCGGCGTGCCGCGATGACCGCGACCGGCGCCAGCGCTGACGGCGCGACCGACAACGGGCCACCGGCAAGGAGGGAGGATGGCCATGGGGCTACTTGATCCGGTCAAAGGTTTCGGGGTCACCTTCTCGACGATGTTCAAGAAGGTGGTGACCGAGGAGTACCCCGAGGTCAAAAAGATTCCTGCGCCGCGGTTTCACGGCCGCCACCAGCTCAACCGGCATCCGGACGGGTTGGAGAAGTGCGTGGGGTGCGAACTGTGCGCCTGGGCCTGCCCTGCCGATGCCATCTACGTCGAGGGTGGCGACAACACCGATCAGGCCCGCTACTCGCCAGGGGAACGCTACGGCGAGATTTACCAGATCAACTACCTGCGCTGTATCGGCTGCGGGTTGTGCATCGAGGCTTGCCCGACCCGCGCGCTGACCATGACCAACGAGTACGAGGTGGCCGACGACAACCGGCAAGATCTGATCTACACCAAGGAGGACCTGCTGGCGCCGCTGCTGCCCGGGATGGAGCCGCCTCCGCATCCGATGCGGCTGGGCGAGACTGAGCAGGACTACTACGTGCAGGGCCCGAGGCTGGAGCGGCGGGCGGGTTCAGTAGGTGAGGAAGAGCTGTGAGCCTGTTGAGCCTCCTGCTGGCGCCACCGGCGCCTTCCGCGGACACCATCGGGCTTGGTGAAGCCATCGCGTTCTGGATTCTGGGTCCGCTCGCGTTGGCCGGGGGATTAGGGATGGTCTTCGCGCGCAACGCGGTGCATTCGGCACTGTGGCTTGCCCAGGCCATGCTCTGCCTGGGTGCGCTGTACATGGTGGAGCAGGCGCCGTTTCTGGGCTTCGTGCAGATCATCGTCTACACCGGCGCGATCATGATGCTGTTCCTGTTCGTGCTGATGCTGGTCGGCAAGGAAAGCGCAGAGTCGGTGGTCGAAGTGCTGCGCGGTCAGCGCGTCGCGGCAGCACTGGGTGGCATCGGGTTGGCGGTGTTGCTGGTGGCGATGCTGGGTCGGGCCGTCACCGGACTCACCTCAGCCGGGTTGGACCGCCCGAACAGCACCAGCGGGGGCAACGTCGCCAACCTCGGCCGGTTGCTGTTCACCGACTACCTGTTCCCCTTCGAACTCACCTCGGCGTTGCTGATCACCGCTGCGGTGGGTGCCATGGTGCTGACCTACACCGAGCGGACCAAGGAGGGCAGGTTGACCCAACGCGAGCGGGTGGAGGCCCGGATCCGCGGTTCCCGTCCTTCTCCGCTACCCGGCCCCGGAGTATTCGCGACCCTCAACTCGGTGGCCACCCCCGCGCTGCTCCCGGACGGTTCACCGGCCCCGGATTCACGATCCGAGCTGCTCGAATCAACCGGTCCCGATCGCCTGGAATCCGACGTGCGCAGCGTCGCCAGCGCTGGAGTAGAACCCCCGGCGCGGACTCTGCGCGGACCCGCGGCACCGCCTCCAGACAACCACAAGGGCGGAGCGTCGTGATGACGGCTCGACCCTGCGAGCAGGTCTCGCGAATGACGGCTCGACCCTGCAAGCAGGTCTCGCGATGAGCCCGATGTATTACCTGTTGCTGTCGGCGCTGCTGTTCACCATCGGCGCCGTCGGTGTCTTGGTGCGCCGCAACGCGGTGGTGGTGTTCATGTGCATCGAGCTGATGCTCAACGCGGTGAACCTCACCTTGATCACTTTCTCCCGGATCAACGGGACACTCGACGGCCAGATCATGGCGTTTTTCGTCATGGTGGTGGCTGCTGCCGAGGTGGTGGTGGGGCTGGCCATCATCATGGCGATTTTCAAGACGCGGCGATCGGCTTCGGTCGACGACGCAAACCTGCTCAAGTACTGAGGGGACGCAGTGGGCGAGGTCTTGGCCCCAGTGGCTGTCACTGGCGGCATCGCGCAATCTGCCTGGCTGCTTGTGGTGTTGCCCGCTCTCGGGGCGTTCGTCTTGCTGGTCGGTGGTCGCCGCACCGATGCCTGGGGGCATCTGTTGGGTTGCGCGACGGTGCTCACCTCCTTCGTCTACGGCCTGATGGTGTTCATCGAATGGCTGGGTTTTGACGCCGCCGAGCGAACCCGCGAGCTGGGCCTGGGTACCTGGTTCGCGGTCAACTCTCTGCAGGTGAGCTACGGCTTGCGGCTCGATCCGCTGTCGCTGGCGTTCGTCTTGCTCATCACCGGGGTCGGCGGCCTGATCCACCTCTACTCGATCGGCTACATGGAGCACGATCCCGGCCGGCGTCGGTTCTTCGGGTACTTCAACCTGTTCATCGCCGCGATGCTGACCCTGGTGCTGGCCAACAACTTCGTCACGCTCTACCTGGGCTGGGAAGGCGTGGGCCTGGCGTCCTACCTGCTGATCGGTTGGTACCAGGACCGGCCCAGCGCTGCCACAGCGGCGAAGAAGGCATTCCTGTTCAACCGGGTCGGCGACGTCGGCCTGGCCTTGGCGATCTTTATGATCTGGCGCTCGTTGGGCACCGTGCAGTTCTCCGAGGTGTTCGCGCGGGCCGGGCAGATCAGCGCGCCGACCCTGGTGGCGATCACCTTGCTGCTGCTGCTGGGGGCCTGCGGTAAGTCCGGCCAGTTCCCGCTGCAGGCCTGGTTGCCCGACGCGATGGAAGGCCCGACCCCGGTCTCGGCGCTGATCCATGCCGCGACCATGGTGACCGCCGGCGTCTTTATGCTGGCGCGGCTGTCGCCGCTGTTCGAACTCGCGCCGGATGCGCAGGCCGTCGTGATGTTCTTCGGCGCGACCACGGCGTTCTTCGCGGCGACGATCGGCCTCGTCCAGAACGACATCAAGCGCATCGTCGCCTATTCGACCTGCTCGCAGCTCGGCTACATGTTCGTGGCGATGGGGGCGGGGGCCTATTCGGTCGGCATATTCCACCTGTTTACCCACGCCTTCTTCAAGGCGCTGCTGTTCCTCGGCTCCGGCTCGGTGATCTATGCCATGCACCA
>JAFAWY010000043.1 GCA_019241525.1 Pseudonocardiales bacterium | reverse complement strand
TTTCAGGGCGTGTTCGCGCGGGCTGCGACGTATTGAGCGTAGGTGGTGGCGGAGGCGATTGCGTGCCGTTCGATTGTGGTCGGGTGATAGCCCAGCGCCTCGGCGATGATCGTCACTGGGGTCAGTTTGGTGAGTTCGTGCAGGGTGCCCAGTCGTGCCGCCCGGGTGCTGAACAGCCGCGCAAGCGGTTTCGGAGGCTATCGGCGCTAATCGGCTGGCCGGGGGAGAAGCCACGGAAAACCCAGTTGCTGTGGGGATGTGCGGCAGTCAGGTCGTGGCTGGGTTGCTCGGCGAGCTGGCGCCAGGGCTGGTCGAGCGGCGGCGGAAGCGCAATGGTCAGGTCGCTGAGGCGCACGGTGACCAGCTCGTCGGTGACCGTGACGTCGTCCCAGGTTAGTCGGATGACGTCTTCGATCTGCTGAGCGAACACGAGCACCAAGATGGCGGCTGCGCAGTCACGGGGATTGAGCTGGTCGGGGTTGACGATGCGCCGCAGGGCTGTGTGTTGTTCGCTGGCGGAGAGTTTCGGGCTGGTGCCCCGGCGATGAGGGGTCATGGTCAGCGCCGGGTCGACCAGGCGGGTGGTGATTGCCCAGCGCAGAAATCTGCTGGCGATCTCGCGGGTGGTGGGACCTTCGACCTGCCAGGAGTCGAGGTGTGCCTGCTCGAGCTGCTCGAGTTTGATGCCGCGGTCGTGTAGCCAGTTGAGAAACTCGATCGCCACGGTGACGGCTTGTTTGGCCCGCAGGAAGGTCCCGTGCGTGACGGTGTCCATGCTGTTCATTCGCCGCTGGTGATGCCATCGCACGTAGCGCTGCACGACGTCACGGTGATGATCGTCGGTCACGCGGGTCAGGGCTTGGGTGGCCCAGTCTCGATAGCGTGCTGCTAGCTCGTCGCGCCGGGGAAGTGCGCCGTGTTCGACGAGCAGGCCGCGGACGTAATCGCGGGTCCGGGAGGACGGCAGCTGGTCCAACGACGCGTGGGTGATGGCCGGCGCGACGGCGAGCTCGGACAAGAACGTAGCGACGTGTGGCTGATTGATCCAGGTCAGGCCGCTGTTGGCACGCTTCATTGATTTCAGCGCGGCCGCCACCGGTGCCAGGGCCGGATGCATGATCCCGGTGTCGGGATGGGTCAGGAGGCGATCCACGGTCGTTGCGAGAACGCAGGACCAGCAGTGGGTACCGGTGTAGAGCTCGTCTTCGGCGCCGCAGGACCGACAGTCGACGTTGAGGCGAACCCCCGAACATCGCCGGCAGGCGGGCGCGTTGTTGATGCGCCCGGGAAGCACGCCCTCGTGCCCGCAGGCGCAGATGCCCCTGGTTCGCTTGGCCTGCTGGTAGCAGTACCCGCAGATGCGGCCATCCGGCCAGTTCACGACGAGCCGATGATGCTCACCGCAGCGGCCACAGGGTTCGGGCCAGCGGGCGGGATCGCTCCGGGGGCGGGGTCTACTCACCGCCGCTGCCATCCTCCTGGTGGGGAATGAGTCGGATGCGCCGGGCGATGGGATCGCCGGGACGCACGCCGATGTCCTGCGGGTGTTTCGGGGCGTTGGCGGTGGCGGCCGCCCTCATCTCCACGAAGGGTTCGAAAAGGTCGTTGGGAGTGCAGCCGAGGATGTCGCACAGCGCGGCGAATGTCCGTGCGGGGATGCGTTCCGGCGTGCCGGTCACCAACCGGTAGACCTGACTTTCGGAAAGAGTGATCCCGCGGGCCCGCAGCAGTGGCATGAGTTCGGTGGTCTTCCACAGATTGCGCTGGGCCATGAGGGTTCGCAGGTTCCATCGATAGCCGATGCGTCGTTGCTCAGGCATCCGGTGTGCCTTCCTTCTGGGCGATGCGCCGGGCGATCATCTGCTGCACCGTCTTCTGTTTGAAGTCGGCCGACACCGACGTGTAGAGACCAGTGGTCGAGGCATAGGAATGGCCCGCCTGTGTCTGCACGAAAGCGGGGTCGTAGCCGGCTTCGATCAAATGAGTGACGTAGGAATGTCGCAAGCAGTGCAGCCCCAATTCCTTGGGCAGTCCGACGGCGCTGCGTACCTGGGCGAAGGCGTCACCGAGGCTGCCCATGGTGATCCGGTCGGCACGCTCACTGGGCCACAGCGCCGACGAACGCTCGGCGGAGGTCAGCCGGACACGCCCCTGCGGGCCAGCCCAAAACGTCAACAGATCGACGACCCAGTCGAACTCGGGAACCGTCAGGACCGTGCGCCGGCGAGGCCCGGAGCCAGTGGTGCCTTTGGCCCAACGAATGGTGACCGCACCAAAACCACCATAAGCCGGGACATGGGGATTCGGGCCGAAATCTTGGAGATCAAGCATGGTGACCTCGCGCCGGCGCAACCCGTAGGCATAACAGACCTTAAACGCGATCGAATCACGCAGCGACGGTAGCCAACGCTTGCTTCCTGCGGCGTATTCTCGATCGATCAGATCGTCCAGGTAGTCAAAGAGCCGTTGCAGCTCCGGCTTGGAAAACGCCCGTCGACTCGGCGGAACAGCATCATCGGTAGTGTGCCGAGGCGTATTCCAGTCGAAACAAATCTGCGCGGGGACATCACCAAACATACGTTGACAAAAATCCGGCCAACCGTAGCTGGGATGGGTCAGGTACGCGCAGAACATGGCCACGGCGTTGCTGTCTGCCCGCAGCGTCGTCAGGGTGATCGGGCGCGGACCGCAGCGACGCTCGGCCAGAAAATCCTCGACGTCCACCGGCCGCCATGTCCAGGGATACTCGCCGGTAAACCGCTGAAACCGGGTGACGACCCGACACCGCGTCTCAATGGTCGCCGTCACCAGGCCACGGGCCAGCATCTGGGTCCGCCAGCCATCCACCATGGCCTCGAACACCCGTTCCTCGGCACGGAACAGCCCAACGCCCTGATCACGCAACACCCGCGGCACGAACCCCGGCACAGCATCCACCCAGGCACCTCACCAAGCGCAGAATCCTGCATTTAATGCAGGAAACCTACAGTGGGCTGCGACGCCGTCACCCAGCGCCGCGCCGCAGGCTGCTCACCAAGGCACGCAGACAGACGCCTGACCTGCGACCTCACCCAGATCGACCGGTGCCGGGAGTTCTTGCATCTGCTGCAACTCCCGTTATTTAAGATCCGATAAGTGCTGTTATGACATTCGTCGCTTTTGTCGGATTCCACCCGGACGTGCCGCTGCTGCGCGCCGCGGACCGGTCAGCAGTCGGCACCACACCTGCCCCACCGCGACCAGATCCAGGCGGGTCAGGAGGCACGCACGTCCCGGTCAGCCGATTGGGCATCGAACAACACCTCATCATCGAAGGTCACCTGACACCCTCGGCAATGCGCCCGCTGCACACCCCGCCAGGATGCGGCACACCTGTGCAGGCCGCCACCGCAGCGGCGGGATTGTCCCGAGGCATCGGCGCAGTAAAGCAGCGTCCTCCGGCCGCGACCGGGAACGACACGACTCGGCCGCGACCCGAATAGTCAATCAAGGCCTGAGTGCATAGCGCACCGGGCCGGTATGTACCGTGGTTGCCACCTCAGAACGGTGGGGGTCGCCATCTCCCACGACGTCACCAGTGCTGGACCCCCTGACTGACGTACTAGATCAACACTACTGGTCGGGTGGACAAGTTCGCCTCGTGAGTAAGTTGCCGTAGGCTCGCACTCATGGCCGAGCAGCTCACTCTTGACCTCGACGCTCCGACGCGTGCCTGGCTCCGGCGTTGCGCTCGACGTACTGGCCGCTCTGACTCCGCGGCCGCCGCTGCTCAGCTCCAGGAGCTGGCACTTCGCGACGCTGTGGACGCAGTAGCCGCGTGGAGCATCGCCCATCCGACCTACATCGAAGACTCTGAAGAAGAGACGACCCTGGCCCTGGCCGAGCTGGCCTAGCAGCGCCCTGACATCCTCTCCCGCGTGATTCGACGCGGTGAAGTATGGGCCTACAAGCCCGTGATCCCTCGGCCTGGCATCTCGACCCTGCGACTCATCGTCAGTGCCGACGCGCTGAACGCAGCTGAGCATCTCAACCACGTGCTGGCAGTGCACATCCTCGATCAAGACCTCGAGTCCGAGCTTCTCGCTCCACGCATAGGCGAACACGGCTGGGCTCTTGTGACGACAGTCGAGCGTGTCGTACGCAGCCGACTGATCGAGAAGGTCGGAGAAGCGACGTCGGCTGAGATCGCTCAGGTCACCAACGGCCTACGCGTGGCCCTCGCCCTCGATCCGCCTCCGGCCTAACTTGTCGCTGCCAGCGCCGCGACCGCAACCATCGCGACGCCTACGGCAGCAACAGCTTTCAACTAGACGGTTGTGCCAGGCTCCACCGTGCCGGGCGAAACGACGAGAGGTGTCGGTCGCACTGGGCAAGCTAGTGCAGTGTCTCATAATTGATTTTTTGCTTCCTGAAGTGTGACTCGTCCCCGGGCAACTTTGACGAGGATTTGTTCGGCAGTAGCGGTCCAGACGAACGGCTTCGGGTTGTCGTTGGTGGCTTTCAGGTAGTCCTCGATCGCCGTAATGAGCTCGTTTACGCTGTGGAACACGCCCCGGCGCAGAGC
>JAFAWY010000035.1 GCA_019241525.1 Pseudonocardiales bacterium | reverse complement strand
TGGTGGTCTCGACTCGGTCCACCAGGAACGTCTCGGTTCCCCAGGTCAGCGCGAGCTGGTTGCGGACGGGCGCTTCCGGGGTGAACGCCAGCAGCGGCAGCTGCGTGTGCAGCCGGGCCAGCCGGCGAACCGTGTCACCGGACTGCGTGAACGCCACCAGCGCCTTGGCCTCGAGCTGCTCGCCGATGTTGCGCGCCGCGTAGGACAGCACACCCCGCTTGGTCCGTGGCACATGGTTCAGCGGCGGGACATGGGGCGAGCCGGTCTCCACGGCCTCCACGATCCGGCTCATGGTTTTCACCGACTCGATAGGGTAACGACCAACGCTGGTCTCCCCGGAGAGCATCACTGCGTCGGTGCCGTCAAGCACCGCGTTGGCCACGTCGGATGCCTCCGCCCGGGTCGGCCGGGCATTACCGATCATGGAATCGAGCATCTGGGTTGCCACGATGATCGGCTTGGCGTTCTCCCGGGCCACCTGAATGGCCCGCTTCTGCACCAGCGGCACGTTCTCCAGAGGCAACTCCACCCCGAGGTCTCCCCGCGCCACCATCACTCCATCGAAGGCCAGCACGATCGCCTCGAGATTGTCCACCGCCTCAGGCTTTTCCAGCTTGGCGATGACCGGTAGCCGGCCGCCCGGCACCGCGTCCATCGTGCGATGCACCAGATCGATATCGGCTGGTGACCGGACGAACGACAGCGCCACCATGTCGACCCGCAACCGCAGTGCGAACTCCAGGTCAGCGATGTCCTTCGCGGATAGCGCCGGCACCGACACGTTCATCCCAGGCAGCGATAGTCCCTTGTGATCGCTGACTACACCGCCTTCGATCACCTCGCAGACCACCTCGGTCTCCTCGACCTTGCGTACCAGCAAGGCAACCTTGCCATCGTCTACCAGCAACGAGTCGCCCTCGCGGGCATCGGTGGCCAACCCGGCATACGTGGTGGAAACCCGGTCGTGAGTGCCGGGCACGTCTGCGACGGTCACTCGCACCTCATCACCGGTGCGCCACTGCACGGGGCCACCGGCGAACCGACCCAACCGGATTTTGGGGCCCTGCAGATCGGCCACGATCCCGACTGCCCGGCCAGCCTGGTCACTGGCCTCCCGGACCATGGAATAGACCCGTGCATGATCAGCGTGCGAACCATGGCTGAAGTTGAGCCGAGCAACGTCCATCCCGGCCCAGACCAACTCTCGGATCTTCTCCGGGGTCGCGGTGACCGGGCCGATCGTACAAACGATCTTCGCGCGTCTCATAGTGGCACAGACTAGCCCTGTTGCCGGATCAACCTCATGGCCGTCAGATGTCCAGAGAATGGCTAGCTCGCACTGACTCCGACGTGCCTGGCCAGCCAGTCGGTCAGCGGTCGGGTGATCCGCCAGCCGTCCCGAACCCGATCTAGGCACCTGCGCTGGTGCAACACCTCGTCGGGCGGCCAGGATCGCCACAGGTACAGCGAGCGCTGCCGCAACAGGTCCAGTCGCGGGTGGTCGACCCGGCTACCCCGGGGACGTGAGCGCAGCAGCTCACCTCCGCGCTGCATCCCAGCGTTGCCAGGCATCGCCGCCAGCAGGTGCCGTAGCTCTTCACCGCTGCGCTCGGCGTCCACCGCCTGCCGGTAGCGGGCAAGCTGGTCAGCAGACCAGTGGTAGGCGCCACCTGCGACGAGCAGACCATCGGCGCCCAACTGGGTGTAGAAGGCGGCCCCGGGCACGTGCATCACTGCTCCGCAATGCGTCTTGTACGGGCTCTTGTCGCCGCTGAACCGGACGTCACGGTACGGGCGGAAGATCTTGCCGGTGCCGAACTCCGTTTCGAGCTCGGCCAGCAGTGCCAGCATCGGGCCGCGGATCTGCTCGTCGTAGATGGCCTTGTGATCGGTCCAGTAGGCCTTCGAATTGTCTGCTGCCAACCCCTCGTAGAAGTCGACCGCGTACTCGCCGAACCCCTCGAAACGCACCGCCGCATGCTAGCGGCGCGGCAGGCGGCTAGGAGGCCAGCGCCGACTCTTTGCGCTTGGCGAGCGTGTCAGGCTCCTCCCGCCCCCGGGGCGCCACCGCCAGGTAAATCACCGCGGCGATGAAGACCACAGCCGAGGTGATCACATTGATGCGCAACCCGAAGACCATGGTGGCCGGGTCAGCACGCATCAGCTCGATCCAGAACCGGCCAGCGGTGTAGCCCGCGACATACAGAGCAAAGGCGCGCCCATGGCCCAACCGGAAGCGACGGTCGGCCCATATCACCAACGCCGCGACACCGAGGTCCCAGACCATCTCGTACAGGAAGGTCGGGTGTACGACTTCCACCGGTGGGCCCTGCGCGATCCCGTTGAGTGGGTCCGGGATTCCAGTGGCCGGGTTCACCCGCTCGCGGATCTCCAATCCCCATGGCAGCGACGTCGGGCCGCCGTAGAGTTCCTGGTTGAAGTAGTTGCCCAACCGACCGATCGCCTGGGCGACCGCGATAGCGGGCGCGACGGCGTCGGCCATCGCGGGCAGCGGGATACCCCGGCGGCGGCAGCCAATCCAGGCGCCAAGGGCTCCCAGCGCGATCGCGCCCCAAATACCGAGGCCACCTTTCCAGACCTCCAACGCCGCTACCGGATCTCCACCCGGCCCGAAATATTTCTCCCAGTCCGTAGCGACGTGATACAGACGCCCACCCACCAGACCGAACGGCACCGCAAACACCGCGATGTCGGTTACCGCCCCGGCTTGACCGCCCCGAGCTCGCCAGCGCCGCTCGCCCCAGAGGATCGCCACGATGATCGCGGCGATGATGCACAGGGCATAAGCGCGGATTGGCACCGGTCCCAAGTACCAGACCCCCCGATCTGGACTGGGAATCGAGCTAAAAAACATCGCGGTGAGCACGGGCGACACGCTATCTCTCCCCCAAACGACGCAATCAGCGGGCTGGAGCATCGTTAGAGGGCCCGTCCAGCGGTCACAGAGCGGGTCGGACGCAGGACGGAGGGACGGTCAGGCAGGTTGCGGGGCGGTGCGGCGGACGCCGGTGGCGAGGTCGGCAGCCAGCGCGTGGACGCCGGGTTCACCGTCCGCCGCGGCGGTGACGAAGGCAGAGCCGACGATCACGGCATCGGCGAAAGCCGCCACCTCAGCTGCCTGCGCACCATTACGAACCCCAAGCCCAACGCCTACCGGCAGCCCCGGCGCCAGTTCGCGCACCCGGCTGACCAGGGTCCCCGCAGCATGGCTCACCACATCCCGGGCACCAGTCACGCCCATCACCGAACTGGCGTAGAGGAATCCGCGGGTGGCGGCGGCGGTGGCGGCGATCCGCTGGTCGGTTGACGAGGGAGCAACCAGGAAGATCCGGTCTAGGTTGTGCGCTTGCGCCGCGTCAAGCCAGTCGTGCGCCTCGTCGGGAATCAGGTCAGGCGTGATGACGCCGACCCCTCCGGCCGCGGCCAGATCCCGGGCGAGGGCGTCCACGCCGTAGCGGTGCACCGGGTTCCAGTAGGTCATCACCACGGCCCTCCCCCCGGAGCCCGCGATCGACTCCACCACAGACAGCACATCTCGCATCCGGGTGCCGCCACGCAGTGCCGTGTCCGCGGCGGCTTGGATGGTCGGCCCGTCCAGGACAGGATCGGAGTAGGGCACTCCAACTTCGACCAGGTCGCAACCGCCGTCCAGCATGGCTCGCAGCAGGGCCAGCGAGCCGTCTACCGTCGGGAAGCCCGCGGGTAGGTAACCGACCAGCGCTGCCCGATGGTCGGCAGCGCAGGCATCGAACAGCGGCGCCAGCCGGGAGGTCATTGCTGGTCCTCCAGCAAGTTGAACCACTTCACCGCGGTATCCACGTCCTTATCGCCCCGCCCGGATAGGTTGACCAGTACCAACGCACCCTCACCGAGTTCCGCGCCGAGTTGCAACGCCCCGGCTACGGCATGTGCGGACTCGATCGCCGGGATGATCCCCTCGGTGCGAGAAAGCAGCTGGAAGGCCTCCATCGCCTGGGCGTCGGTGATCGGCCGGTACTCCGCGCGCCCAGTGTCTTTCAGCCAGGAATGCTCAGGGCCCACTCCCGGGTAGTCCAGCCCCGCGGAGATCGAGTGCGTCTCGATGGTCTGCCCGTCAGAGTCTTGCAGCAGGTAAGACAGCGCGCCGTGCAGCATTCCGGGCTCACCGGCGGACAGCGTGGCGGCGTGCCGGCCGGTGTCCACCCCGTCGCCGGCGGCCTCGAAGCCGACTAGTCGCACGCTCGAGTCGCCGATAAACGGATGGAAGATGCCGATCGCGTTGGAGCCGCCCCCGACGCACGCGGCCACCGCGTCGGGTAGCCGGCCGTAGCGGGCCAGCATCTGGTCCCGCGCCTCCAAACCGATGACCCGGTGGAAATCACGCACCATCACCGGGAAAGGGTGGGGCCCAGCAACCGTGCCGAGCAGGTAGTGCGTGTGATCCACATTGGTGACCCAGTCCCGCAGCGCCTCGTTGATGGCGTCTTTCAGCGTGCGTGAACCAGTCTTCACCGGAACGACTTCGGCGCCGAGCAGGCGCATCCGCGCAACGTTGAGTGCCTGGCGCTCGGTGTCTACCTCACCCATGTAGACCACACATTGCAGCCCGAGCAGCGCGCACGCGGTGGCGGTAGCGACCCCGTGCTGCCCCGCTCCGGTCTCCGCGATCACTCGGGGCTTGCCCATCCGCTGGGTGAGCAGCGCCTGCCCCAGCACATTGTTGATCTTATGAGAGCCGGTGTGGTTGAGGTCCTCGCGTTTGAGCACGATCCGTGCCCCGCCAGCATGCTGGGACAACCTAGGCGTCTCGGTGATCGGCGATGGCCGGCCGGTGTAGTCGGCGAGCAGGCCATTGAGCCGAGCGGTGAACTCCGGGTCCGACCGGGCGTTGGTGTAAGCGGCGGTGAGCTCGTCGAGGGCCGCGATGAGCGCCTCGGGCACGAACCGACCGCCGTAACGTCCGAAATGACCGCTCACATCGGGCTGGGCGGTACTCGGCGCGGGTTGGATACTCACCATCTTGGTCACCGTGCCGACTTGGGACAGGCCGGGTGCGACCCGGCGGTCACTAGCTGGGTGACGGCGGCCTTCGGGTCGCCGCTGGTCACCAGGCCCTCGCCGACGAGCACCGCGTCGGCGCCCGCACCGGCGTAGGCCATCAGGTCCGCAGGTCCTCGGACCCCTGACTCGGCTACCCGCAGCACATCGGGGGGCAAGCCCGGCGCGATCTTGCTGAAGACCGCCGGGTTGACGTCCAGCGTGTGCAGATCCCGGGCGTTGACACCGATCAGTTTGGCGCCGGCCTCCAGCGCACGATCGGCCTCTTCTGCCGTGTGCACCTCCACTAGCGCCGCCATCCCTAACGACTCGACCCGGTCGAGCAGTGCAACCAGCGCGTTCTGTTCCAGCGCCGCGACAATCAGCAGCACCACGTCTGCCCCGTGCGCCCGGGCTTCATGCACCTGGTAGGGGCTGACGATGAAGTCTTTACGCAATACTGGGACGTCGACCACGGCCCGGACGGCGTCCAGGTCGGCCAGCGAACCGCCGAAGCGCCGGCCCTCGGTAAGCACGCTGATCATGCGGGCGCCGGCCTCGGCATAGTCAGCGGCAAGCGCGGCGGGGTCGGGAATGTCGGCCAGGATTCCCTTGGACGGGCTGCGGCGCTTCACTTCCGCGATGACACCGATGCCGGGACTGCGCAACGCAGCCATCGCATCCCGGGGAGCCGGTACCCGGGTAGCACGCCGCTTGATTTCAGTGAATTCCACGGCAGCTTCACGGGCCGCGAGGTCGGCTCGGACTCCTTCGAGGATCGCTTCCAGGACGCTCAAGCCTCTCCCCTTCCGCCCCCCTTGCACAGCCGGGTACCGATGCTAGCTCCGACCTGCTCGGTGTCACCTCACCGGGGGTGTCGGCGGAGCGGTGGGATCCTCGCCAGCGTCCAACCGTTCCCACAGTCGACCCCCGTCTGGCGGTGTTGGTCCCGCCACTCGGGCCGCCGGGGTCTGGTAGCGGCGGCCCAGCCGGGGCATCCGGTGCCCCCGCGCGATAAGCGTGATACCCGCCGCAGCAAGCAACCCTGCCCCCACCGCGGCCAGTACCGGCCCCGCGAACAGGATGGTCGCCGGACCGAGCGGCACCGACAAGGCGGGCCGCTGCGCCGCGGACAGGGTGAGATCGGTGAGCCACCGGGTATCGAAGGCCCGTAGTACCGCGACGGCCGGCGGCACCGCGGCACCGAGCAGTAACGCGCCGAGCAGCCAACGCAGCGCCCCGCCCGTTGCGAGCACCGCAGCCACCGCCGCGAGGGCGAACGCCGCCAGCGGACCCAGCGCCGCCAGCACCTCCGAGCCGCCCAGCCGAATCCCGACGAGGCCCCGCAGCGGCGTCTGGACCTCAAGCTGCGCCCAGCCCACGCTCGCCGCGCCGGCCAGCGCCGCCGATGCCGCAATCAGCGCCGCGATGGTGACTACCAGCACGCGGGGTGACTTGGAACGATCAGGCACGCAACGACTCGGCGGTTTCCCCGGTAGCCAGGCGCAGAGTCCCCGCAGCGGCGATGGCGGCCAGCACTGCACCCGCTTTGTTCAGGCACTCGGCGTCTTCAGCCACAGGGTCGGAGTCGGCGACGATGCCGCCACCGGCCTGCACGTAGGCGACCCCGTTGCGGACCACGGCGGTACGGATGGCGATCGCGGTGTCGGCGTCACCCGCGAAGTCGAGGTAGCCGACTACTCCCCCGTACACCCCCCGCCGGGTGGGTTCCAGCTCCTCGATGAGCTCCATCGCCCGTGGTTTGGGTGCTCCGGACAGCGTTCCCGCCGGGAAGCAGGCGGCCACGGCGTCGAACGCGGTGTGCCCGGAGGCCAACTGACCGGTGACCGTTGACACCAGGTGCATCACATGGCTGTAGCGCTCGACCCGGAAGAAGTCGGTAACGTGCACCGAACCGGGCCGGCACACCCGCCCGACGTCGTTGCGGCCGAGGTCAACCAGCATGAGGTGTTCGGCGCGTTCCTTCTCGTCGACCATCAGATCTTTTTCCAGCCAGGCGTCCTCGTCCGGATCCGCCCCGCGGGGACGGGTGCCGGCGATCGGATGCGTGGTGACCTTGCCGTCCCGCACGGTGACCAGCGATTCCGGGCTACAGCCGACGATGCTGAACTCGTCCAGTGTGAGCAGATACATGTAGGGGCTGGGATTGGTGGTGCGCAGTACCCGGTAGATATCCAGCGGGTCGGCGTCGGTCGCCATTTCGAACCGTTGGGAAACCACTACCTGGAACGCCTCACCGGCGCGGATTGCCTCCTTGGCTGTTTCCACCGCGGCGTAGTGCTGCTCCGGGCTGCGGCGACGCACGAAGTCTGGTGCCGGCCGGCTGAATACCGCCGCGCTGGCGGGCGCTGGCGTGCACAGCTGCGCCACCATCGCATCCAACCGGGCGACCGCGTCGTCGTAGGCCTCGTCGACCCGGTGTGGGGAGTCATCCCAGTTGATCGCGTTCGCGATCAACGTGATGGTGCCTTCGTGGTGGTCGAGCGCGGCGAGATCACTGGCCAGCAGCATCACCAACTCGGGCACCTTAAGGTCGTCGAGGGCCAACTCGGGCAGCCGCTCCAGGCGCCGGACCGCGTCGTAGCCCAAGTAGCCGACCATCCCGCCGGTCAGCGGGGGCAGGTCGGGCAGCGGCTCGGTGTGCAGCGCGGCGACCGCGGCCCGCAACGCCTCCAGTGGAGTACCGGCCCATTCCTGCGCTACCCCGGGCAGCCCTACCGGCGGTTTACCGCGCCAGACCGTGCGACCGCCGGCTTCGGTCAGCGTGGCGACGCTGTGCACCCCGACGAACGACCATCGTGACCATGACGAGCCGTTTTCCGCGGACTCGAACAGGAACGTTCCCGGACGGCCTTGAGCAAGTTTTCGGTACACCCCCAGCGGCGTCTCACCGTCGGCGAGCAGCGTCCGGGTCACCGGGATAACCCGGCGATTGACCGCTAGGGCGCGAAACCGCTCCCGATCCAGGCGTAGTTGCCCAATCCCACTTGCGCGGATACTCACCATGAAGACATTGTGCCCGCCGTTGACTCCGCAGTGTGTCGGGCATACCTTTTCAGCTGTTGTTGAAAAAGGGGGGCCGCGTGGCACTCGAGGGCACCCGGCAGACCCGGCCTCGCGGCCGCCGCCGGGCCGGGGAGAACACGCGAGCGGCTCTGCTCGATGCGGCCAGGGTCGAGTTCACCGAGCGTGGTTTTGACGGCGCTACGGTGCGCGGGATCGCCCAGCGGGCTGGGATGGATCCCGCAATGGTCAATCACTGGTTCGGTGGCAAGGATGGATTGTTCGTCGCCGCGCTGCAGCTGCCGGTTGACCCTGAAGACATCATCCGCCGGGTCCTCGACGGCGAGCCCAGCCAGATAGCCGAACGTGTCCTTCGCACCTTCCTGTCGGTCTGGGACACCAACGGTGGTGGTGCCTTCACTGCGCTGGTGCGCAGCGTGGCAAGTCATGAGGGAGCTGCCCGGATGATGCGTGAGTTCGTCAGCCGGATGATCTTCGGCCGGATCGTCTCCGTAGTCGCTCCGGACCGGCCTGAGCTGCGGACAGCACTGTGCGGTACGCAGATTGCGGGCCTGGCGATGGTGCGTTACGTGATCCGCCTCGAGCCGCTGGCGTCGGCCGACCACGACACCGTGGTCGCCGCGATCGCCCCCAACTTGCAGCGCTACTTGACGGGTGAGCTCACGACCGGCTCAGCGACCTGCTGAAGCAGGTGGCTGAGCCGGTGTGACAAGCCGGGCCGGTTTGGTCGACGACAAGCAACACCGCGTCGCCGTCGCAGTCCAGCCGCACCTCATGCACATGCTGGGTGTGCCCGGAAGTCTCTCCCTTGACCCAGTAGGTCTGTCGGCTGCGCGACCAGTAGGTGGCCTTACGGGTGGACAGCGTGCGGTGCAGCGCCTCGTCATCCATCCAGGCCACCATCAGCACCTCACCGCTGCCACGCTGCTGTACCACGGCACACACCAAGCCGTCGGCGTTGCGCTTGAGCTGGTCGGCAATCTGCGGGTTTAGGCCGCTCACCGGACCGTCACTCCGGCGGCCCGCAAACCGTCTTTGACCTCGCTGATCCGGAGCTGGCCGAAATGGAAGACGCTAGCGGCGAGCACTGCGTCAGCACCGCTTGCCACCGCGGGCGGGAAGTGCTCCACCTCGCCGGCTCCGCCGCTGGCGATCACCGGGACCGTGACGGCGGCGCGCACCGCGGAGATCATCTCCAGGTCGAAGCCGGCTTTGGTGCCGTCGGCGTCCATGGAGTTGAGCAGGATCTCCCCGACGCCCAGCTCCTGGCCCTGGGCAGCCCACGCCACCGCGTCGATGCCGGTGCCGCGCCGCCCGCCGTGGGTAGTCACCTCGAATCCGGACGGGGTTGGGGGCTGTCCGGCAGGTACTCGCCGCGCGTCCACGGACAGCACGATGCACTGCGCACCGAAGCGACGGCTGGCTTCCCGCAGTAGTTCAGGGCGGGCCACGGCGGCGGTGTTGATGCTCACCTTGTCCGCGCCTGCTCGCAGCAGGCGATCCACGTCGGATACCTCGCGGATGCCGCCGCCGACGGTGAGTGGGATGAACACGCATTCCGCGGTACGCCGCACCACGTCATAGGTAGTTTCCCGATCCGAGGCCGATGCGGTGACGTCCAGAAAGGTCAGCTCATCGGCACCCTGGGCGTCATAGGCGGTGGCCAGCTCCACCGGATCACCCGCGTCTCGCAGGGCGGTGAAGTTCACGCCTTTGACCACCCGGCCGGCATCGACGTCCAGGCAAGGGATCACGCGCACGGCTACAGGCATTCACCCAGCCTAGGCGGGCGGGCACCGGGTCCCGGGACACCGGGCACCAAGGCGCAACACGCGAGGCACCAAGGCGCGACACGCCAGGAGCCGGGGCACGACACAGGGGGCATCAGGGCGCGACACGCCCAGGGTTAGCGGGAGGCGGCGGCCAGGGCGTCGGGGAGGGTGAGGGCTCCGGTGTAGAGGGCCTTGCCGATGATGGCGCCTTCCACCCCTTCAGGAGCTAACGCGGCCAGTGCGGCCACGTCAGCAACGCCCGAGACCCCTCCCGAGGCGATCACCGGTGCGTCGGTTCGGCCGCATACCGCGCTGAGCAACTCCAGATTCGGGCCTCGCAGCGTGCCATCCTTGGTGACGTCGGTGACTACATAGCGTGGACAACCGTCGGCGTCAAGGCGCTCAAGCACCTCCCACAAGTCGCCGCCCGATGACGTCCAGCCGCGCGCGGCGAGGATGTGCTGGCCGTCGATGATCCGCACGTCGAGCCCCACCGCGATCTGATCGCCGTACTCGGCGATCACCGAGCGGCACCAAGCCGGGTTTTCCACCGCAGCGGTACCCAGATTGACCCGGGTGCACCCGGTGGCCAGCGCCCGTTGCAGCGACGCATCGTCGCGGATACCCCCGGACAGCTCGACCGCGATATCCAGCCGGCCGACCACCTCGGCCAGCAGCTCGGCATTGGAACCCCGGCCGAAGGCGGCATCCAGATCGACCAGATGCACCCACTCGGCACCGGCGGCCTGCCAGGCCAGGGCCGATTCCACCGGATCACCGTAGACAGTTTCGGTGCCGGCTTCGCCCTGGGTGAGGCGGACGGTCCGGCCACCGGCGACATCAACCGCGGGCAGCAGCACGAAACTCACTCGCCCACCCTAAGCGGTGGCGCGCCGGCTAGAGCGCGGCGATCCAGTTCCGCAGCAGGTGCGCGCCCGCGTCCCCGGACTTCTCGGGATGGAACTGGGTAGCCCACAGCGGTCCGTTTTCCACCGCGGCCACGAACTGCTCACCATGCTCGGCCCAGGTCACCAGCGGGGGAAGCAGCGGTCCTGAGCTTTCCATCTCCCAGCGGCGGACGGCGTAGGAATGCACGAAATAGAAGCGGGTGTCCGCGTCGAGCCCGGCAAACAGCTTCGAGCCGGCCGGCATGGTGACCGTGTTCCATCCCATATGCGGCAGCACGTCGGCCTTCAACCGCTCGACCGTGCCTGGCCACTGATCGCACCCTTCCGTCTCCACCCCGTGCTCGACACCGCGGGTGAACAGCACCTGCATGCCGACGCAGATGCCCAGGACCGGGCGCCCGCCGGCGAGTCGCCGTCCGATGAGGCGATCGCCGCGCACCGCCCGCAGCCCGGCCATACAGGCCGCGAAGGCCCCGACTCCGGGCACCACCAAGCCATCAGCATTCAGCGCTGCCTCAACGTCAGCCGTCACGGTGACGTCGGCACCGCACCGGCCCACCGCCCGCTGCACCGATCGCAAATTTCCCGACCCGTAATCCAGCACCACCACCCGCGTCACTCCCTTACCTTCCCCTACCTGCCTTCAGCCGGGCTAGCGGGGTAAAGGAGGTGCCATAACGCCGCTGAGCCGGCTGAATGCGCCATGCTGGGGTGATGCGCGAAGAGGATTTGATGCGGCACTTGGCGGACCTCGTAGCGCGTCGGTACGAGGGGGCCCAGTCGTGGACGGATCGGGTGGCGGTGTTTGACCGGGCGGTCGAATTGCTCGATCCAGTGGTGCGCGGCGTCTTTGCCGAGGCCGACGCGGCGTTCCTGGAACACACCGGCGAGATCACCCGCCACCGTGTCGAGGACAGCGACGGCAGCGTCGGTGAGCGTTGGGAGCTGTCCTGGCCCAGGCAGCGGGAAGCCGTTTCCCGACACGGTGGTCCTGTCGGACCTGTGCAGGTAATCGCCTGGTTCAAGCGCAGCTTCAATCACGCGCACCTGCGCGGATCGACTGCCGGAGACTGGCCGCTGCAGGTCACCACCACCGACGACGCTGCACGGCAATTAGCGATCGTGCATGCCATTGTCGAAGCAGAGCTGCACCAGAAGATCTACGAAGGGCGCTATCCGGTGATGCCGGTGGCAGTCCACAAATACGGCTTACCCACTGACTAGATCAAAAATCAACAGGACGGCTGCTCTGTCATCTTGCGCATCCTTGAGTCGGCGACAGGTAATGCCCTGATCAGTTGCAGACCCACCACGGTAAGCCGCGCTGCGACGGGACCGCGGCCACGGGCAGGTGGCGCGTCCGGCGTTGACCTCAGGCGAGTTTTCGTCCAATCCCGATGAACATCGGGATAAACCAGGTCGGCCGATCCGGACGGCTATCGGCACGCTTGAAGGCCGCAGACCACCGCCCGACGTCGGCCGGCGTGGCCAGACCGGTTTTGACGATTGCCTCACGAGCGGCCCAGGCCGGTCCACGCAGACCCGGCTCGGACTGCTCGATTCGGTACCGCCCGGTGAAGTCGACCACGTCAAGACCGGCTTCGTGAAGAAGTTCGGCAAGGCGCAGCCCCACCGAGATGTCATTGCCACGACGCCGGTGAAACTCACGGTACCGGTCGTGCATATCGTCAAGATCTCGGTCGTTCGGGCGCACATGCACCGCGGTGCCATCAGCATCGACCAGATACACGCAGCCACCCGGCCGAACCAAACTGGCGAGGTGATCAACGATGGCCTGCTCACGCCCCCCGTTATGCGCCAGCACATGGCGCAGCATCGCGACGTCGAGCGTGCCAACCGGCAACCCAGTCGCGGCTGCATCACCCACCACAGTCTCGACATTCGGCAAACCCACACGAGCAGCTAACGCTGCTGCCTTCTTGACCGAATGCGGATCAGCATCAACAGCCCATACCTGACCTTCGCTGCCTACGACATTGGCGAGCAGCACAGACACTGCACCCGGCCCGCAACCGACATCAGCCACCGCTGCTGCCCGCCTAATTCCCGCGGCCTCCCATAGGTCACGTTCAACTGCCACCGCAGCCTGCGCCATTGTGCGATACCGCCGGACTTCCTCATCGTCAAGCTTCAACGCATAGCTCGCCACCGCAGATCACCTTCGGAAATTCTGGGATCAAAGTGCCGCAACTTCCAGATTCAACGAGAAAGCTCGGCCCGGGGCTGATACATTGCGGGTAAAAATTCAGCTATTTTCCCAGCCAGGTGCTCTGCGGTACGGAACGCTCTCGTGGAGACGCGCGTTCAAAGTCGCTGCCGAGGCGCCCTGATCGCCAACATCAGTCGCACAGCGCAGTTGTACAGAATCGCAACATTTCGTTGACGTAAGGTTGCTGCGCTGTGCGTTAGGTCGTTGATTCGGCGCCCAACTCCCAAGTCAGTACCTCGTTGAGTACGTCGAGCGCGCTGCCATCCACGCGACGCTCCACGAGGGAATCTCCTGGAATGTTCAATGATGATGCTCGTTTCCGCAGGGCGAAGCAGTCACGGCTGAATCCCTCGAGGTGGATCAAGTCCACCCAGCCACCGCTTACCCTGTTTCCGACCAGGGGCGCATCCTCGCCCGGAGCGGCGCGGAGAAAGACAAAACCACACTGCTTGGCGTAGTCGAGCAGTCGTTTGGCGAGTGTCACGTCAGCGCTGTCAGTCACCACGGGCGGTGTCACATCCCTTCCCGCATGGCGAGCTTCGGCTCACTGGTCGCGGCGCCATGGCATCAGTCACAGCGCCACCCTCCGCCGGGGTCGAAGCAGCCGGGCCGTTCGGTGACCGGCCGGGGTCATCGCCTTCCTGGTCTGTCGACCAGAAAACGTCCGTTCCCTGCTCCGGTGACGCTAGGTGAACGACCGTTTTCGGTCAAGTCTGTGGCGGCTGGGTTGTCTCCAGATCGTCCTTATAGAGCTCGTAGGCATCGTGGTACTCCATGACCCGGGCGACCTCGCTGATCAAGTTCTCCTCATAGCCGGCCCGGCGCAACAGGTGAAAGCCCAGTTCCATGCCGGACGCGATGCCGCCGGCGGTAATGATCCGGCCAGCGTCGACGACTCGAGCCCGGCTGATACGGCATGTCGGGGCAAGTACGGCGAGCCGGTCGATCGGTACCTTTCCCGGCGGTCTGGACTCGATCAAGTCGGGTTCCTTGCGGCTGGTCGCGGGAATGCCGTCGAGCAGGCCCATCTTCGCGTAGATCCACGAGCCGGTGCACACGCTGGTCAGCAGCGTGGCCTTCGGCTGGCTGCGAACGAACTCGTGCAGGCGCCCATTGTGCGTTTCTTGGCGAGTGCCGAACCCGCCAGGGATGAGAAACGCATCCATCGCGGGGAGGTCGCTGAAAGAGTAGTTGGGCAGCACGGTGAAGCCGGCCTGAGCTTGCACCGGCCGAAGCGCGTCGGCGATGAGGAACGCATCGAGCTCGGGATCAAACCGCCGGGCCACGGCGAACACCCCGTGCGGCGCCGCGAAGTCCACGATCTCGACATCTTTGAAGACATAGATTCCGAGCCGGAACCCGCCGTTAGCCACGTTGCACCTTTACCCGCCATTGGAGAAAACGTCCGTTCTCGCTGGGCGCGACGCTAGGGCAACGATCGTTTTCCGTCAAGGTCACGCCGGTATAGTGAGGGAGTAATGAGCCCGACTCTCGACAACGATGTCTCGCAGCGGCTGCTCGACGCTGCCGAACGCCTGTTCTATGAGCGGGGTGTGCAGGCAGTCGGGGTTGACGCGGTGGTCTCCGAGGCCGGCGTGGCAACCAAGACCTTGTATGCGCACTTCGGCTCGAAAGACGGCCTGATCGAGGCCTACCTGCGGCGCCGAGACCGGCGCTGGCTCACCTGGCTGCGTGACGCGGTGGACGCTGCCGCGCCGGGCCCGGCGCGGGTGTTCGCCGTGTTCGACGCACTAGGTCAGTGGTTTGCCCGACCCGACTACAACGGCTGCGCGTTCATCAATATCGCCGGTGAGCTCGCCGCCAGCCCGACTGCCAGATCCATCGCGCGCGACCATAAAGCAGCACTGCGCGCGCTGCTGGCCGACGTAGCCGCCGGATCCGGCGTCACCGACCACACCACGCTCGGCGACCGGCTGATGCTGCTGGTCGAGGGAGCCATTATCACCGCGCATGTCGAGCATGACAGCGCCGCAGCCCAACGGGCCCGGTCGGCAGCCGCAGCACTGCTCGAACTCGACCGGTTGGTCAGCAACCCTGCACTGCATTCTGGGACCTTACCCGCTAATTAGCGTCCCGAAAGGGCTTTCTCGGAATATGGTATCTCTGGCGATATGCGCCCCAACGATGCCCAGAATTGTTATCGGATCGATCTTTCCATAGTCAGGATCTCCAGGGGACCGACCAGACGGGGCACCCGCTGCGGAGAGGAGCTTTTCTGCCGTTTCCCGACCCCTCAAATCTGATGATCTGTGCGCTATGAGCCCTGCGCAAAAGCTGCGCCTCGCTGATTGCAAATAGGCAAATTCAGGCGCTGGTGCCAGCCTGAGTCCTTCGACATCCCCGACGGCGACAAGCAGTGGTCGCATAGATGCGAACGGCTTGTCCTCCATGGGGCGTTCGGCATATTGAATCACCGGATGCGGGATCACCTTGAGGGCAGCCTCGCGTTTCATAAGAGCCGGCAAGGACAGCGTCCCGAGGTTCGCCAAGACAAGCCTGACGATCTCCTTCGACTGCGGGGATCTTTTGTCTTCCACATGCCTGCGGGAGAGATAAGCTTTTTGCGCGGCAATCAGGGGAATCATCATATCTTGAAGGTTTGCCAAAAACAGCGGCCGATAGGCTGCGAGATCCTCGTGAGCGCGAATAGTCCCCTGGTATGCAGTCCGAGATCTTGTGTCGTGCTGTTCTGCCCTCGCACTGCGAACAGTGAGCTGGATCGAATGCGCAGTAACAAGAAGCCGATGATACGGATGATCGGGATTTTTCACCGATTCGATAAGATCGAAGGATGGTCGCTGTATCCACCGGACTCCGGCCAGCATGAAGCGGTGATATTCACCGAAGTACGGGACCCTTATCACGTCGCCAACATACTCATCATCCCGCGGCATTTCCCCGGTCGGTGGCACTAAAGATTCGCCTGATTCGAGTATCGGCAAAATGTCGCTCGCCAACTCTATAAGAACCGCATGGGTAAGCGCCGACCGAAGCGCTTGCTGCTGACCCCTGGCAATCAGCAATCTTTTCTCGACGGGGCTGTTTACGTACCACTCCTCGACATCCTCGCCCTTCGGGGTCCCACTTCGCAATGCCGGAATGGCATCCATAACCAGAGACCGGAAAAGGTTCCTGTTTTCAGCTGCCACCTGGTCGGGCCTATCCAAAAAGCCTTGCGATGCGATTTCAATAATTCTGTGGCGATCATTTCGTTGCGCGCTTAGCCCATGAGATCTGTTCTCGTCACCCTTTACCACTGCGGATGTCCGCGTCACACCGCTGCCGCGGCCTTGCGCGCTGCCACCAGCACGGGATCCCATACCGGGGAAAACGGCGGCGCGTAACCGAGATCCAGGCTGGTCATCTCCTCGACGGTCATCTCGTTCCACAGCGCCACGGCGCAGATGTCGACCCGCTTGCCCGAACCTTGCTGACCCACAAGCTGCGCACCCAGCAACCGTCCGGTGCCCCGCTCGGCGATCATTTTCACCGTGACCGGCACGGCACCGGGGAAGTAGCCGGCCCGGGTTGTGGACTGCACGGTCACGGCGACCGGCTCGAATCCAGCTGCCCGGGCTTCGGCCTCCCGCAATCCCGTGCGACCGACCTCGAGATCACATACCTTGCTGACCGCGGTGCCGACCACGCCGGGGAAGGTCGCGTAGCCACCGGCCAGGTTCGTACCGATCACCTGGCCGTGCTTGTTGGCGTGGGTACCCAACGCAATATGCATCCGACGGTGCGAGACGCGATGGAGAACCTCGACGCAGTCGCCCCCGGCCCACACCCCGTCATGGCCGGGCACCCTCATCTGTAAATCGGTGAGCAGCCCGCCGTACTCACCCAGCGGCAACCCGACCGCCCGGGCCAGCTCGGTGTTCGGGCGCACGCCTAGACCCAGCACGACCACCTCAGCCGGCAGCGTGCCGTCCCGGGTGACCACCGCGGACACCCGGCCGCCAGGGCCGGTGTCGAAACCGGTGACCAGGGTATTGGTGAGCACCTCGATGCCCATGCCGTGCATCGCCTTGCGCACCAGAGCGCCCACATCCGGGTCAAGGGTGGGCATCGGTTCAGCAGCCTGATCCACCACCGTCACCGCCAGACCGCGGCGAATCATCGCCTCGGCCATCTCGACGCCGATGTACCCGCCACCTACCACCACCGCCCGGCGCGGCGAATCCGTCAGGCCGTTGAGCACAGCCGCACCGTCGTCGAGGGTCTGCACGCCATACACACCGGGCGCGTCCACCCCCGGCAACCCGGGACGCACCGGCACGGCACCAGTAGCCAGTACCAGCTCGTCGAACCCCACCTGGTAGCTGGCGCCGCCATCCAGTGAGGCGGCGGTTGCCGTGCGGGTATCCAGGTCGATCTCCGTAATCTCGGTACGCAACCGCAAGTCGATTCCGTTGGCTCGGTGGTCGGCTGCGCTACGGGCGATCAGCGCATCCGGACCGGACACATCACCCGCCACCCAGTACGGGATGCCGCAAGCTGAATAGGACACATGGTGGCCTCGCTCGAAGGCCGTCACAGTCAGCTCGTTGCGCCCGGCCCGCCGCAGTGCTCGGGACGCTGCGCTCATGCCGGTGGCGTCGGCGCCGACGACTAGCACTCGAGTAGTCATGTATGGAATCAACCTCGATCCGGGTATGCCGCGCCGAGCAGGCGACCCACCAGGTCGCGGC
Source organism: Pseudonocardiales bacterium (assembly GCA_019241525.1). Lineage (GTDB taxonomy): Bacteria > Actinomycetota > Actinomycetes > Mycobacteriales > Pseudonocardiaceae. The sequence continues at coordinate 66,580 of JAFAWY010000035.1, read as the reverse complement.
GGCTGCGCACACCAATCTTGTCGAAAATAGCTTTAAGATGATCTTGGACGGTGTGCTCGGATATGTGCAGGGCATCGGCGATGGCACGGGTCGAGGTGCCGCGGAGTACGAGGGTGGCTACCTCGGCCTCACGCCGAGACAGCCCGCAGGCGGCCAGCATGAGTGGCGCGCTGGCACGGATTTCGGTGGGTTCGAGCACGACGGCAATGTGCGCATCACCAGTCCCGTACAGGTGTGACGCGTGCACGGACAGCCACTGACCGGTCCTGGTTGGGACCCGAGCGCTGGGCAGTTGCCTCGAAGCGCCGTCTTCCACCGCGACCAGTGCTACCGCCACGGCATGCACAGCGACCGGTAATGGGTGCTTGGTGGGCGGTCCGTCGCCGAGCAGAGACAGCAGGTGCTCGGCTTGTGGCGTGATCGCGACGATGCTGAAGTCGTCGGTGAGCAGCACAACGCCCGGACCGGGGGTCTCGCCGAGCGAGGTAAACCTGGCGCACAGCACGGCCAGGCGCAGCGCGTGCGCTATGTGTGGGCTGACCCGGGCCAGCGCAGCGGCTTCAGCGGCGCTGAAGCCCAGCGGATGATCCTCGCGATGCAAGCACAGGAAGCCCCAGCAGTGCGACCCGGTGACCAGCGCCGCTCGCAACTCATCACCGAGACCTAGCGGCCGCATGATGTCGCGGTACCGCGCACTGGACAGCCGGTCTCCACCGGTCGCATGGTCTAGCGAGGCCACGTGCCGCGCCGACGTGGCCAGCGCGGTGAACTTGTTCACGTCCTGGCAGCCGAACTCGTTGTGCAAGAACAACGGTGCCGATTCGATGAGCGGCTCTTCGCTCGACGCACCGGTGAACAGCAGGGTCTCCGGGTCGGCGGTGGCGAAAAAAGCCGCGTCGATCGGCATCAGCCGGCGCAACGACTGCAGTACCCGGCGCTGCACATCGCCGCTGTCCAAGTTGCGGTGGCAATGCCGGATGATCTCCTGTTCGGCTTGGCGCGCGCTTGCTCGCCTCGGCATGACCACCAGTGTCCCGCCAGCGGTGCGGCCAGGGAATTCCCAACTTCCTGGGATGGTTGCTGCACCTCGCTCGCCACAGGATCTGGCCATGACTTCCGATCGCATCGCACACAACAAGCAACTCGTCAACGACTTCATCCAGGATCTGTTCAGCAAAGGTGACCTCAGCGCCGTCGACCGGTACCTCCACCCGCACTTCATCAGCCACGATCCGCCGTTTCCGGGGGCTCCCGACGGGCCGGAAGGCATGCGGCTGGCAGCCGCTACGCTCCGCCAGGCGCTGCCTGACTGGCACTCCGATGTCGAGGCGCTGATTGCCGAGGGCGACCTCGTCGCCGAACTGTTCACCGCAAGCGGGACTCACCAGGCGGAACTGATGGGGGCACCACCTGCTGGCAAAACTCTCACCCTGCGCGGCATCAACATCTTCCGCATAGACGGCGACAAGATCATTGAGCGCTGGGGATGCCTGGACCAGTTGGGCCTGCTGCGCCAACTCAAGCTGATCAGGCACTAGCTAATCTAGAGCAACCAGACGACACCGGCGGCCGTGGCCAGCGCCGCGGCGATCCCGAGAATCCCGGCCAGCAACCGGGAGGTGGACCAGAGCGACGCCACGCCGCCGAGCAAGAAACCGGCCAAAGCCAGCAGCACTAAGCCCACCCAACTCACAGCACACCTTTGGTGGAGGGCACCCCGTCGCCCCGCGGATCGGCCTCGACCGCAGCACGCAGCGCCCGGGCCAGGGCTTTGTACTGCGCCTCGGTGACGTGGTGCGGGTCTCGACCGTGCAGCACCCGGATATGCAGCGCCAGCTGAGCCTGGAAGGCCAAGGTTTCAAAGACGTGCCGGTTGAGCACCGTGGGGTAGTGACCGCCGACGACGAACCCGGCCAGCGCATCCGGCTCGCCGGTGTGCACGCAGTACGGGCGGCCGGACACATCCACTACGGCGTGTGCCAGTGCCTCATCCATCGGAATCCAGGCATCCCCGAAACGCCGGATGCCCGACTTGGTGCCGAGCGCCTCGCGCAGCGCCTGGCCGAGCACGATGGCGACGTCTTCGACGGTGTGGTGGGCGTCGACCTCGACGTCGCCGCTGGCCCGCACGACCAGATCGAAGGCCGCGTGCTTGCCCAGCGACGTGAGCATGTGATCGAAAAAGGCGATGCCGGTGCGCACCTCGGTGCTTCCGGTGCCATCGAGGTCGAGTTGGACCAGCACCGAGGACTCTTTGGTCACTCGTTCGACCCGGGCCGTGCGGCTCACGGTTCCTCCTGCGCTAGCACTGCCGCACTCGCGGCCAGAAATGCATCGTTCTCCGCAGAATTGCCTATGGTGACCCGCAGATGACCCGGGATACTTACGTCGCGGATCAGTACACCGTGGTCGAGGTAGCGGCGCCAAGCAGCCGGCGCGTCAGCAAACCGTCCGAACAGGATGAAGTTGGCATCTGAGGGCACCACCCGGGCGCCGAGGTCGCGCAGGGCGGTGGCCACCCGCTCTCGCTCGGCCACCAACACGGCTACGGACTCCAGGGTGGCCGCACCGTGCCGCAGGGCCGCTCGCGCCGCCGCCTGGGTAAGTGTGGACAGGTGGTAGGGCAACCGCACCAGGAGCAGAGCATCGATGACCGCCGGTGCGGCCGCGAGATACCCCAGCCGGCCACCGGCGAAGGCGAACGCCTTACTCATCGTCCGGCAGATCACCAGACGGTCGGCGAATTGCTCCAGCAGCTCCATCGCGCTCGGGCGTGCGCTGAACTCGCCGTAGGCCTCGTCGACCACCACGATGCCCGGCGCAGCAGTAACCACCTTCGCCAGGTCAGCCAGGAGTATCGACTGCCCGGTGGGATTGTTCGGGCTGGTCACGAACAGCACATCGGGACGGTGCTCCTCGATGGCCGCCACGGCCCCGACCGGATCGAGGGAGAAGTCGGCCCGACGCGGTGCCGGCACCCACCGCGTCCGGGTGCCGGCGGAGATGATCGGGTGCATCGAGTAGGACGGGGTGAAGCCCAGTGCAGTACGTCCCGGACCGCCGAAGGCCTGGAGTAGTTGCTGGATGATCTCGTTGGATCCGTTCGCGGCCCAGAGGTTCGCCGTGGTCAGTGGCACCCCGGTGCGCCCGGCGAGGTAGCCGGCCAGGTCGGTGCGTAGCGCGACGGCATCGCGGTCGGGGTAGCGGTGCAGGTCACCAGCCACCTGCTGGACGGCAGCGGTGACGTCGGTGACCAGGCCAGGAGGCGGCGGGTAGGGATTCTCGTTGGTGTTCAGCCGCACCGGAACGTCCAGCTGGGGTGCCCCGTACGGCGTGCGCCCGCGCAGCCCCTTTCCCAACGGCAACCCAGCGAGACTCACCCAATCCCCTACCCCGCTTGTTTCCATGTCAGGAGCGATGGAGGGGTTCATCGGGCGGATGGGAAGCGGGCGGTGATCGCCTGACCGTGGGCGGGGAGGTCTTCAGCCTCTGCGAGGGCGACGACGTGATCGGCAACCTTGAATAGCGCGTCCTCGTCGTACTCGATGAGTTGCACGCCGCGCAGAAAGGTTTGCACGGAGAGACCTGATGAGTGCCTGGCGCAGCCTCCGGTGGGCAATACGTGGTTGGAGCCGGCGCAGTAGTCGCCCAGCGACACCGGGGCGTACGGGCCGACGAAGATCGCCCCGGCATTGCGCACCCGGCGAGCTACTGCGGCCGCATCCTGCGTCTGGATTTCCAGGTGTTCCGCTGCGTAGGCGTCCACCACGGACAACCCGGTGTCCACATCGGAGACCAGGATGCAGCCGGATTGCCGCCCGGTCAGTGCGGTGCGGATCCGCTCGGTGTGCTTGGTGGCGGCGACCTGCCGTTGCAGTTCGGTATCGACGGCATCGGCCAGGGCGATCGAGTCGGTGACCAACACACTGGCCGCCAGGGTGTCGTGTTCAGCCTGGGAGATGAGGTCAGCGGCGACATGCACCGGGTCGGCGGTGCGGTCGGCCAGGATCGCGATCTCGGTGGGACCGGCTTCGGCGTCGATACCGATCAAACCACGCAGGGCCCGCTTGGCGGCGGTGACATAGATGTTGCCTGGGCCGGTGACCATATCCACCGGATCCAGTGGTGTGCCGTCGGTGTCCGTAGCGCCGTAGGCCAGCAGCGCGACGGCCTGAGCTCCCCCGACTGCCCACACCTCGTCAATGCCGAGCAGCGCGGCCGCAGCCAGCACGGTGGGGTGGGGACGCGTGCCGTGCGCGGCCTGCGGCGGTGAGCAGACCACCAATGACTCCACTTCTGCCACCTGTGCCGGCACCACGTTCATGACCACCGTGGAGGGGTACACGGCCAGCCCGCCAGGCGCGTAAAGCCCGACCCGCGCCACCGGCATCCACCGCTGGGTGACAGTGCCGCCGGGCACCACCTGGGTGTTCGTCTCGGTGCGCCGTTGGTCGCTGTGGGCCCGGCGGACCCGGGCGATGGATTCTTCCAGCGCGACCCGCACTGCGGGGTCTAGCTGCTCCAGCTCTGCTTGCAGCACGTCAGGCGGCACTCGGACGCCGGCTGGGCGCACCCCGTCGAACCGCTCAGTGAAGTCCAAGACCGCCTCGACTCCCCGGGTACGTACCGCGTCGATCACCGGGGTCACCTGGTGGATCACCGCGTCGACGTCCACCTCGGCCCGCGGCAACATCCCCCGCAACGCTGCCAGCCCGGGAATCCCGTCACGCAAGTCCGTCCGCCTCAACACGTCCTCCACCCTAATGCGCCAGCGTTGCGCATCGCGGGCAATAGCCCGCCGAGCCGGCTGCATACGCGGGCGCAACGGTCATTACGCTCCGTCCGGTGTCGAGGTGGCGGGTTGCCGTGGTCATGTTGGTGGGGATGCTGACGTTGGGCGTTCCACTGTCCGCGACGGCGCAGCCTCCGCAGCCCCCGCCGCCAGCGCCGTTGACGTACCGGGTGGTAGGGGTGGACAACGCGCCCGCCCGCACTGCAATAGCCCGCCAAGGCGCGGAGATTCTCGGCAGCGGCCGCGACTTCCTGGAGATCCGGGCCACGCCCGCTCAGGCAGAGCAGTTGCGAGCCCGGGGCCTGCAGCTGGTACCGCTGACGGCGGCGGCCCCCATCCCGGTCGGTCCGGGCAAGTTCCCGGTGGGGTACCAGGGTTATCACACCTACGCGCAGCTCACCGACGAGTTGAACGCGCTGGCCTCCGCGCATCCCAACCAGGTTGCGGTGTCCAGTTACGGAAAATCAGTGCAGGGCAGGCCACTGCTGCTGGTGAAAATCAGCGACGATGTGCGGACCGACAAGCACGAGCCCGAGGTGTTGTTCACCTGCGCCCAGCACGCCCGGGAACACCTCACCGTCGAGATGTGCCTGCACATTGTCAAGCGGCTAGCCCAGGGCTACGGCACCGATCCGACGATTAGCCGGCTGGTGCGTTCCCGGGAAGTCTGGGTGGCGCCGATGGTCAACCCGGATGGCGCCGAGTACGACATCTCCACCGGTCTGTTCTCCCTGTGGCGCAAGAACCGGCAACCCACCCCCGGAACCACCGACGTGGGCACCGACACCAACCGTAACTGGGGTGACGAGTGGGCTTGCTGTGGCGGCTCAAGCGCCAGCCCTGGTAGTGACAGTTACCACGGCCCTGCCCCGTTTTCCGCGCCGGAGACCGCGCAGCTGCGGGATTGGGTGAACAGCCGGGTGATCGGCGGGGTACAGCAGATCACCGGGCACATCGACTTCCACAGCTTCTCCGAACTGGTGCTGTGGCCCTACGGCTTCACGACCGACAAGACTGGTCCTGGCCTGAGCGCGTCAGACGCGGCGGTCTTCCGCAAGCTCGGTGAAGCGATGGCCGCGACCAACGGCTACACCCCCGAGCAGTCCAGCCACCTGTACGTCACCGACGGCTCGATTGGCGACTGGATGTGGGCTCAGCATCACATCTGGTCCTACACGCTGGAGATGTACCCGACCAGCCTGACCGAAGGCGGCTTTTACCCGCCGGCAAGCGTGATCGATCGCGAAACTGCCCGCAACGACAAGGCGGTAGATCTACTGCTGGACTACGCCGACTGCGTCCCGCGGGTCACCGGGGCTTCCTGCTCCGCCCGCCCCTGAGCTGGCGCACGCAACAGGGCCGATCGACCCCTAACATCCGCTGTCGCTGGACATCCATGATCACTACTGTTGGTGATCGTGGACCGGGACACTTTTGCTTACTGGATCGAGGGATATGAGCGTGCATGGCGCACGGCCGGTGCCGCTTCGCTCGCCGGGCTATTCGCACCTGACATCGTGTACCTGCACTCTCCCTACGCCGAACCCGTGGTGGGGCTGGACGCCTTGGCGCAGGACTGGGAGGCGCAGCGGCAAAGCGCTGACGAGTTGTTCACGATGGTGACACAAGTGGTGGCGGTCGACCCCACGGCGACGGAAGGTTTCACCGGTGTGGCTCGGGTACTCGTCCGCTACGGGGATCCGGTAGTGCAGGAGTACCAGGATTTGTGGGTCGTGGTCTTCGATTCTGACGGCCGGGCTCGACGGTTTGAGGAATGGCCCTTCTGGCCCGGCCAGACCTGGGCATCAGGGCGCTGACCGGCAGGTATACAGATGGCGGTTACGCCAGGTCCAGACCGAAATCCAATGCCGGGGCCGAGTGGGTCAGGGCTCCTACTGCAAGGTAACGCACCCCGGTTTCGGCGTAGGGGCGGGCGACGTCCAGGGTTAGCCCGCCGGATGCCTCCAGCTCGGTAGCCGAACCCGCAGCCCGGCGGACCGCTTCGGCGCACTGCGCCACCGTCATGTTGTCCAGCAGCACGAGCGATGCGGCCGCGGCCAGCGCCTCGTCCAACTCATCGAGGGTGCTGACCTCCACCTCGCAGGGCAATTGCGGAACTGCCGCGCGCACGGCGGCAATGGCCGCGGTCACCGACCCGGCCGCAGCCACGTGATTGTCCTTGATCAACACGGCATCACCGAGACCCATCCGGTGATTGGCCCCGCCCCCGCAGCGCACCGCGTACTTCTGCAGCGTACGCAGTCCGGGCAGCGTCTTGCGGGAGTCCCGGATCGAGGTGCCGGTACCGGCTACCGCATCGACCCAAGCCGCGGTGACAGTGGCTATCCCGGACAGGTGGCACAGCAGGTTGAGCGCGGTGCGTTCGGCGGTGAGCAGGCCCCCCACCGGGCCACGGATGGCGACGACGGTATCCCCGGCGGCAAGCCGGTCGGCGTCCCGGTGCCGGACACTGGCCTGGTACCCGTCAGCGCCGAGCACCACGTCGAGAACAGCCAGAAACACCGGCAATCCGGCGAGTGTGCCGGGGCGGCGTGGTGAGACAGTCGCGGTGGCGACGGCGCCTGGGGGCACGCAGGCGGCCGTGGTCGCGTCCGGGCCGTAACGCAGGTCTTCTTCCAGCGCGCTGGCGATAACCCGCCGCACGTCGTCGGTATCGAGTCCCGGGATAGCAGTGCTCGCGCTCATGCCGCGCCTCCGACCAGTGCTGACGCGGCCGGCACGGGAACCCCGGCGTCGTCGAGCACGATGGCGATGCTGCGTCGCCAGCGCGCCGCAGTGCGCGGATGGTCGGTGCGCAGGTGGCACCCACGACTTTCGGTACGCGCTGTCGCGGCGGCGAGGACCGCTGCGGCGGCCAGGGTCAGTGCCGCATCCTCAGCATCACGCGCGGTCCGGAGCGGACGCGGGCTGGTGGCGCCCGCGGCGGCCAAGGCGGTGGTCAGCCCGGCGGCGTCCCGCCCGATACCGACGTGGGCACTCATCGCCTGTTGCACCGCATCCCGATCAGCGATCGGGCGCACCAAGCAGCACGGCAACGGCGGCCCCGGACGCGGTAAGGACATGAGATCAGCCGCTACCGCCTCCGCGGTTCGGGCGCCCATGACCAGCCCTTCCAGCAAGCTGTTGGAAGCAAGCCGGTTTGCGCCGTGCAGGCCGGTGCGCGCTACCTCTCCGGCGGCGTAAAGCCCGGGCACTGTGGTGCGGCCACTGAGGTCGGTGACGACCCCGCCGCACTGGTAATGCGCCGCAGGGGCCACCGGGATCGGCGCGCAGGCCGGGTCCAAACCGAGCGCCATACAAGCGGCGTACACCGTCGGGAAGCGGCGACGCAGCAGCGCGTCGCCGAGATGCATAGCGTCAAGCAGCACATGCTCGGCAGCCGTCGCAGCCATCCGGCGGGTGATCGCAGCGGCCACCACATCACGGGGTGCCAATCCCCCCAGCGGATGCACACCGGTCATCACCGGCGCACCAGTGATGTCCAGCAACACCGCACCCTCACCCCGTAGCGCCTCGGTGACCAACGGCTGGCGTCCCCGCGAGGCGTGCCCGGCATACAGGGCTGTCGGATGGAACTGCACGAACTCCAGATCCGCGGTCACCGCGCCGGCTCGCAACGCCAACGCCAGCCCGTCGCCGGTAGCCACCTCGGCATTGGTGCTCACGGCGTAGAGGTGGCCGAGACCCCCGGTGGCGAGCAAGACAGCGCGGGCCCGCAGCACACCACCACCAAGCAGCGCCAACCCGGCAACCCGGCCGGCGTCGTCGAACAGCACATCGGTCACCGGCTGCCCTTCCAGCAAGGGCAGCCCCGCACCACGGGCCGCACCGGCCAGGGCACGCTCGATCTCCGCTCCGGTAGCGTCGCCGCCGGCGTGGATCACCCGGAATGCCCGGTGCCCACCCTCCCGGGTGCGGTGCAATTCACCAGCGCCGCCGTCGAAGCCGGCTCCCCGCGCCCGAAGGGTAGTGACCGCGGCTGGGCCAGCGGCCACAATCGCCCAGACTGCGTTCTCGTCACAAAGTCCAGCGCCTGCTGCCACGGTATCCGCGACGTGCGCCTCCACGCTGTCACTGATGTCAGTGATGCCTGAGGCACCCGGTAGCACTACTGCGACACCGCCCTGCGCCCTCCGGGTATTGCCATCCTCGATCGTGGTCTTGGTCACGGCGACCACCCGTAGACCCAACTCGGTGGCGCGCAACGCGGCGGTCAACCCGGCGACGCCTGTGCCCACCACGACGAGATCCGCGGTGACGTCCCAGGTCACTCGGCGCCGCCCGGGCGACCAATAGCGATCATGCGTTGCACCGCACCGCGGGCCCGCTCCGCAATCTGTGGTGGCACGTGCACTTCGTCGGTGCCGTCATGCAATGAGCGCAGCAGCGCCGCCGGAGTGATCATCTTCATGTAGCGGCAGGAGGCCCGGTCGTTCACCGCGCGGAAATCCACTTCAGGAGCGGCCTGTCGCAGCTGGTGCAACATGCCGACCTCAGTAGCCACCAGCACCTGCCGCGCCCCGGTAGTCCGAGCGGCGTCGAGCATCCCGCCGGTGGACAGGATCCGCACCCGCTCGGCGGGTACCGCACCCTCACCGGCCAAATAGACCGCGCTGGTTGCACAGCCACATTCCGGGTGGATGTAGAGCTCGGCATCCGGTGCGGCGGCGACCATGGCCGTCAGTTGAGCACCGTTGATCGCGGCGTGCACATGGCATTCGCCGGCCCAGACGTGCAGGTTGCGCCGGCCGGTGACGCGCTGTACGTGCGCACCGAGGAACTGATCGGGCAAAAACAGCACCGGGCGGTCGGCTGGGATCGAGTCAACCACCTCAACGGCGTTGGCCGAGGTGCAGCAGATGTCGGTCTCTGCCTTAACCTCGGCGCTGGTGTTCACGTAAGACACCACGATCGCGCCAGGGTGCTCGCGTTTCCAGGCCCGTAGCTGCTCGGCGTCGATGGAGTCAGCCAGCGAACACCCAGCCCGCGCGTCCGGAATGAGCACCGTCTTGTCCGGCGCGAGGATCTTGGCGGTTTCGGCCATGAAGTGGACCCCGCAGAAGACGATGGTGCTCGCCGGGCAGTCCGCGGCGATGCGAGACAGTGCCAGCGAATCCCCGACGTGATCGGCGACATCCTGGATCTCGGGCAGCTGGTAGTTATGCGCCAGCAGCACCGCGTCACGCTGGTCGGCGAGCGCGCGCACTTCCGCGCGCCATGCGCGATCCGGCTCCGGGCGCGAGAAGCCAGGCTGGGTCCGCTCCGTTGCAGCAGTAGCGGTCATATCGCTCCTTCGCCAGCTCCCGCTGGGCCCTACTAGGTTTTCGCCTTACAATCGAAAACATGAATCATAACAGCGTTGGGCTCGCGGTGCACGAAGTCCTCGCTGCGGTGCTGCAGGTACGCGACGGCCAGCTGCAGGTGCTGCTATGGCAACGCGGCATCGAACCCGAGGCCGGGCGGTGGGCCCTACCGGGCGGCCGGCTCGGTGCTTGCGAAGACGTACAGGCCTCGGTGCTGCGCCAGCTCGCCGAGAAGGTGGATGTCCGCGAGGTGGCGCACGTGGAGCAGCTCGGGGTCTTCAGCGCTCCAGATCGAATGCCACAGCAGCGCACCGTGGCCACCGCATTCCTCGGTCTGGTCCCCTGTGTGGCCGATCCTGCGCTCCCGCCCGACACGGCATGGCACCCGATCACCGACGTCCTGGACGGATCGCCGCGCACTGCATTCGACCACGGCATGATCGTGCGGCGAGCTCGCGACCGCCTCCGGGCGAAGCTGTCCTACACCAATCTCGGCTTCGCGCTGGCCGCCCCTGAGTTCACCGTCTCGGCACTGCGTGGCCTGTACTCGGCCGCATTGGGACACCGCGTGTCGGCAACTAACTTGCAACGGGTGCTGGCCCGCCGCGGGGTGTTAGTTCCCACCGGCGGGACCGCCGCTCCAGGACCCTCCGGTGGACGGCCGGCAGCGCTGTACCGCTTCGCCGAACACGATATGCGCGTCACCGATCCATTCGCCGTCCTACGGCCACCAGATTCTTGACAAGCGGTTTCGTTTCGCGGATCAGCTCGCTGCGCCGTAACGTTAACGCGTGGCCGTAACCGTCCCACTGTTCCCGTTGAGCACTGTGCTGCTCCCGGGTGCATCGCTTCCGCTACACATCTTCGAACCCCGGTACCGGCAGTTGACCGTTGACTTGGTTACCGGCGCGGTACCCGGCCGCAGCTTCGGGGTGATCGCGGTGAAGCAGGGTTGGGAAACGGTTGAGGAAACGCACTCCATCGGATGTACCGCGGTGCTTCGGGAGGCGCGCAGGCTTCCCGACGGACGGTTCGACATTGTGACCCGTGGCGAAAAACGGTTCCGGTTGCTGGATATCGACAACACATCGGCACCATACCTAGTGGGCACCATCGAGTGGGTCCCCGATAATGAGCCGCAACCAGAGCAGTTGATGCTGGTTCGGATGCTGGCCTCGTCGGCCCGGGAAGCACACCGGCAATACTGCTTGGCGGCATGGCAGCACGAGGACTGGGAAGAGCCCAAGGACAACGTCGACATCGCTCTCCTGGCGCATCTGCTCGCCGCAGACTGCTTGCTGACTCTGGAGGATCGGCAAGCAGTCCTGGAGGAATGCGACCCGATAAATCGGCTGCGGTTAGTACGCAATCTGCTCGTTCGGGAGACAGCATTCCTGCGGACGCTGCGCGCGGTACCGGTGCCGTTGAACCAATTCGCTGAGAAGGCGTCTCAGAACTAACCTGCCTCACGATTCCACGCCGCGGCAATGCAGTAGCTGACGGCAGCGCCGAAGGGCTGCGCAATGATGACCCAACTCGACTCCAATACTGGTGGGCGGGGGTACGGCGCGCCGGTACTCGCGAGATTGGGATAAGAAGCGGCGACGATCCACAACCCGATGCGCATCGCCAGCCACGCTGCGATCAACGATCCGAGCACTGCGGAGACGACTAACAGCGGTCCGCGCCAGGGCCGGAATCGCCACAGTGCTGCGCCAGTGAGCACCCCGGCGGCAATTCCGAACAGCAGGAACGTCGCCATGTCGTCGAAGCGATGTTCGCTTTGCCCGATGAACGGCAGGACGCCTCCAGGCGTGGGCGCAAGGGGCGACCGTGCGACGAACTCCGGCGGCGCCAGCAGGGACCACAGCGCGCCGAGCGGGAACCCCAGCAAAGCCACCGCTCCGAGCACCTGAAGCGCGGGCACCAAGTCTGCCCGGACCACTGCACCAGATGCAGCGGGCTGCGCTGGCATGTCGACCGCGCTCATCCGCACCCCGGATGGGTCCCGTGCGCGCTGCACCGGGCCGACCAGCCGGCCGGCATCACCTGCACCACCATCCGGCGCGCGCACCGCGGGCAGTACCGGGGCGGCTGCAGACCGCGGCGGCGCGCGCAGTTCATATGGTCACCTTCGTCGGCCGGGCGGCCACAGACGTCGCAGAACGTCACAGCGTCTGGCCCAGCGCCTTGATCGGCATGCGCAGGTCGGTAAGCATGTCCAGGTCGGCTTGGGCCGGCCGGCCGAGATTGGTCAGGTAGTTGCCAACGATGATCGCGTTGATGCCGCCCAGCATTCCCCGCTCGGCACCCAGATCGCCCAAGGTGAGCTCGCGGCCTCCGGCGAAGCGCAGGATCGTGCGGGGCAGCGCCAGCCGGAACGCCGCAACTGTCTTGAGCGCTTCGGTACCAGCCACAAGCTCATAGCTCTCATACGGGGTACCAGGCTGCGGGATGAGGAAGTTCATCGGCACCTCGTCGGGAGCCAGCGAGGCCAGCTGCGCGGCGAATTCGGCGCGCTGGGCCACCGTCTCCCCCAGGCCGATGATGCCACCACAGCAGACTTCCATCCCCGCCTCGCGCACCATTCGCAGCGTCTGGTAACGCTCTTCCCAAGTATGCGTGGTGACCACTGAGGGAAAGTACGAGCGTGCGGTTTCGAGGTTGTGGTTGTATCGATGCACGCCGGCAGCAGCTAGCTCGTCCACCTGGTCTTGCGTCAGCATGCCCAGCGAGCAGGCGATGTTGAGGTGCGCGGTATCGGATTCCTGGCGGATCGCCTCGATACCGGCTTTGACTTGAGACATCAACCGGCGGTCCGGTCCGCGTACGGCAGCGACGATGCAGAATTCGGTCGCCCCGGTAGCTGCCGTCTGCCTGGCTGCCTCGACCAGGCCCGGAATATCCAGCCATGCCGTCCGTACCGGCGAGTCGAAGTGGCCCGACTGCGAGCAGAAGTGGCAATCCTCCGGGCAGCCGCCGGTCTTGACACTGACGATGCCCTCGACCTCCACGTCGGGCCCACACCAGCGCATCCGTACCTCGTGGGCCAGGCCGAGGAGCTCGTCCAAACAGTCATCCGGTAGCCGCAGCACATCGAAGACTTGCTGCTCGCTGAGCCCTGTCCCGTGTTGGAGCACTTGTTGTCGGGCGATAGCCAGCACATCGACCTGTGACCGGGCCACGTGGTTGCTCCTCCTCAGCGGCGTGCGTCCGCGGTCAGTCTGCCGCACCGGTGCGTTCAGCTGACTGCCGCATTGTGGATCCAGGCGGCCACTTCTCCCATCCTGGTGCTCACGAGCTGTGCTTGTTCTGGTGCCACGAGGATGTGCCTACCGCACGAGTCAATGATCAACACGTTGGGCATGCGTACGACGAGGGTGACCGGGCCTGCCTTGCCCCCACTCGCGGGGATGTGCCAGGTCTTCTCCATCACCATCTCGCTGGTGGCCTTCGCTAGCGGTTCCATGCCGGAACAGTCAGGCATTGCAAGTAAAGCAAGCAATGATCCGATCAGGTGATTGGGCCCGGTATGGGACACGGGCATAGTGCGCCGTATGCCTGGTAACCCGCACACCTCGGTCCGATCCCGGCAAGTCGCCGCCGCGCTGCGGGAACTTCGCGAAAGGGCTGGGCTGTCTGGCGCGGAGGTCGCCAAGCGTATGGGCATGTCACCCAGCAAGATCAGTCGTATCGAGACCGGGAACAGTGGCCTGCAAATCGAGGACGTTGCAGCGTTGCTAGGGCTCTACCAGGTGCCTGCATCCACCCGCGACGAGTTGCTCGACCTGGTGCGGCGGTCCGAGGAACGGGGCTGGTGGACCCGCCAGCCCGGGCTCCCCCAGCTGTGGCGCAGTTTGATCGACTTTGAAGCCAAGGCCACCCGCATCCAGAACTACGAAGCGCTGGTTGTACCTGGGCTGCTCCAGACCGCGGAGTACACGCGAGCGATCATTCAAGGCGTCGCCTCGACGGTGTCAGAAGCCGAGCTAGACAACCTGGTCGCCGCCCGGATGGCCCGCCAAACCGTGCTGACCCGATCCAGCGCGCCGCAGTTTTTTGCAGTGGTGGACGAGGGCGCGCTGCGCCGTCCTGTCGGCGACCCCGGTGTCATGCACCGCCAACTACACCACCTACTCGGCGTCGCAGAACAACCGCACGTGACTATGCGTGTGGTGCCTATGGCCATTGGCGCGTACGCCGGGTTGCGCGGGCCATTCGTGATCCTCGAATTTGCCGATGAACCGGCACTGGTGTTCATCGAAAACCACGGAACCGGACTGTTTCTCGAGGAAGAGACCGATCTGGCCGCCTACCGGCTCGCTCTCGGGACTATCCTGCATGGAGCCCTTGCACCTGCTGCAACGGCCGAGCTGATCACCCAGATCGCTTCCGAACTACGCTGAAACAGCGGGCTGCGCAGGGCCATTGGTGCCACGAGAGGAGCCCGGAATGCGCGCGCTGGACGTCGGCGGCGCCCGCTGGCGCAAGAGCAGCTGCAGTACCGACAATGCAAACTGCATCGAAGTCGCCATCACGGCTGGCACAGTTGCCGTGCGCGACTCCAAGAACCCCACCGACATGCTCGCCGTGCCCATGCCGGCCTGGAACGCCTTCACCGCTGCCGTGCGCACCGGCGAGATCGGCTGACGACCCGGATATCCAGCAACGCCCGGGCGAGAAATGCCCCGGACTCTTCGCTCCGATCGGCCACCAAGAAGTGTTGCACCCATGAGAGCCGCAGCGTCATGGCCGTTGTACCGGCAGCTCCGCTCAAACAACACCTCGACCGGCCTAGGCACTCCAACAGCCAGGTGAATCGGCGACTCCACGATCGGCATTTCCGTGGCCAGGGTTCAGGCATGCGAACCGCCAAGTTCTACGGCGAGGACACCACCGACGACTAGGCCCAGTCCACCGATCTGGATCCAAGTCAACGACTCGCCGAGGAAGATCGCTCCGATAAGGGCAACGAGGGTGACCCCGAGCGCGGCCCAGATCCCGTAAGCAACCCCAACCGGCATCCCGCGGACCAGGGCTTTGGACAGCGCGACGAAGGCCACGCCGTAGCCCACGACTACGAGGATCGACGGAGCGAGCCGGCTGAAGCCTTCGGAGAACCGCAACGCAATAGTGCCGGTGACTTCGGCAAGGATCGCACCGAGCAGCCAGAACCACATTGTGTTCCTCCACTAATAGAGCGTTCGCTCTACCAGATACTCATTTGTGGAGCGTCCGCTCAGGTTTGTAGGGGCTGTGACCCTGGTTGTCACCAGGCCGATGCGGGCCCGACATCGAGGACACCTTCGCACCGCCGACATTCAAGGGCGGTGATGTCATAACGACGTTTCAGACAACACGGGGCAGTGCCTGGTTGCGTCGACACCACACGCCGAGGCGTCGTTCGAGTCCGACGAACGACTCCGGTGATCGACATGCGCCACCAAGACGGTGCGCGTCGTACAACTGCTCGTCATCCCACGTCATGCAGCAAAGCACGCAATGACAGCGCGTCTCGCCAACCCAACGGGATCCGCATGCGCTGCAGCTCCCCCGCACTTGCTCCACCAGAGCGACGATACGGCCAGACAGGCTCATCGGCTACCAACAGCGACCCTCCGCGTGTCGAAGCCAAGGTTCAAGGAGCATTTCCCGCCGTGTAATACGATCGCGATCCATGAAATCTAAAAGTCATTAGCAAATTGTCCGAACGTGTTATGTTCGGACATCACCGTGCTCGTGCCATTTGGACCACTGCACTCCCTATCAGGGCACGAACACTGACGGAGCGGGTAGGGACACCTCCGCGGGGCTAAGCAAGGGCACAGCGCTACTGGACGCGAGATTCGACAAGCTGACCATGCCCACTCGACGGGCAGGTGTGTAACGTGTCGAGAACACTCGACACGAGTTTCGATCAATTCGAGCACGAGCAGCTTAATCCGTAGGGAATCCCAAAGCTGACCTGCTCAGTAGCCGCATCACGTAGCATCCGAGTGATCACATCACCATCGCTGCTGGTACACCTGTCGTGCTTCTAGGACATCGACGGGCTGGGGAGTGTGGTAATCAGAGCACGCTGCCTTAGGAAGCCATCAGCTAGCCGGCGCATGGTGGTACAGGGTGAGCCGCCGGATGCAACATCCTCTAATACCGAACAATGCGTAATGCTCACGCGCGGTACACACGGGAGTCCAGGCGGTACAACCAGCAAGGAGTCTTTTTGACAGGGAAACCGGCTGCACACACCCACGGCGAGTGGTGGCGGCCGATGCGCGGCCGCGATCCTGGTGAGGCCCACCGGGCGTCTACGTCGCTGGAGCTGCTGTTCGATCTGTGTTTTGTCGTCGCGGTGGCCCAGGCCGCCGCGCAGTTGCACCATGCGCTGGCCGAAGGTCACCTGGCCACTGGGCTGGTGGGCTATGCGATGGTGTTTTTCGCGATCTGGTGGGCCTGGATGAACTTCACCTGGTTCGCCTCTGCCTACGACCCTGACGACGTGCCTTACCGGCTGCTGACGCTACTGCAGATGGCCGGAGTGCTGGTGTTGGCCGCCGGCGTGCCGGCCGGGCTGACTCACTACGACTTCACCATAATCACGATCGGCTACGTGGTCATGCGCATCGCGCTGGTCGGCCAATGGCTGCGTGCCGCTACCGAGCACTCTGCCGGGCGTAGCGCATCGGTGCGCTACGCCATCGGAGTCAGCCTGGTGCAAGCTGGCTGGGTCGCGCGGCTATGGCTGCCGGGAGCTGCTGGTCTGGCTGGCTTCGCGATCTTGGTATTGGCCGAGATCGCCGTACCGATCTGGGCCGAGTCCCGGGGCCGACTCACCCCGTGGCACCCGGGCCACATCGCCGACCGCTACGGCGCCTTCATCATCATCGTGCTCGGCGAGGTCGTGCTTGCCACCCTGGCCGCAGTGCAGGCCGCGCTGAGCCAGCAAGCCGCCGCGGGCCCGGTGCTGCTGGTTGCCTGTGGCAGCCTGTTGCTGGTGTTCAGCCTGTGGTGGATTTACGTCACCGGCACCGAAGTCCACCTGACCAGCCTGCGCACCGCCCTGGTTTGGGGATACGGGCACTATGCCTGTTTCGCTGCGGTCGCCGCACTGGGCGCGGGCCTGGAACTGGCCATCGACACCCTTGACCACCACACACATCTGTCCGAACGGGCGGCAGCGGCCAGCGTTGCCATTCCGGTAGCGGTATTTATGATCATGCTGGCCCGGTTGCACCACGTGGCCCAAACCGGCGCGATCGGCCATCCGATGTTGATAGCAACCGGGGTGGTCATCGTGATCCTGGTGGCGCTCAGCGCCCCAGCGCTCGGCCTCGGTATCGCGGTACTGCTCATGGGTGTGGCCGTCACAGTGACCCTGGCCGTCAGTCTGGCCCTCACTGCCCGGCGGGCACGCCGCCCTGGACGAGCGAGCGTGTGACATGACCGTGGACCTACGCAAAACTCAACACCTCGTCGCCGGGCGAAGAGGCAGCTTCACCACTCAAAGAGTCACACCAACCAGCATTTTCGCGTAGCGGGTCGGCGCTCGCAAAAACGAGCCGAAATTTGGGAACATCCTA
The DNA here is from genome assembly GCA_019241525.1 of Pseudonocardiales bacterium. Classification (GTDB taxonomy): domain Bacteria; phylum Actinomycetota; class Actinomycetes; order Mycobacteriales; family Pseudonocardiaceae. Next base: position 48,884 of record JAFAWY010000035.1, on the reverse strand, counting down.
TCGGCGCCACGGCACCTGTTGTTACACCTGTAACGCACAGTGTGTACTGGGCGAAAAGCGAGCATGTCACCAATAGCACCATGCCTCATAAGCCGGGGAATACTGGCCACACTGGCAATATCCAGCGCACTTTTTATGAGCGCCGGATGCCAAAGCGATACTGCGGCGAAACCACCTGGCGCGCAGATCTCCACCGACGTTGCCAGCAGTTCCACAACGCCAACGCCTTCTCCCGTAACAGCAACGCTGGTGACCACGGCGCCACCTGCGCCGCAGGTACTGCATGCGCCTCCCATCTCAGCAGCCGCGCCCGAGGAGCCCACGCAGGCGAACATTTCCTGTGCCGGCGATTACTACCGCAACAGCAACGGCAACTGCGTACACCGACCCCAGCAAGCCACCGCCCCACCATCTGGCGCCAGCGCTCAATGCAAGGACGGCAGCTACAGCTTCAGCCAACACCGGCGCGGCACCTGCTCGGGCCATGGCGGCGTCGCACAGTGGCTGTAGGGGTCTCAGTACTGGCAGCGCAGCACAACCATCGCTCGGGCCTGTACTCGCAACCGGCCGCCGGGCACCGCATCGCGTTGCCTGCGCCGGGCATTGGCCAGCAGCGGATCTGCAGTATCCACGACTATTTCCCAACTGCTCCCGTATGCGGCGTCTGGCAGGGTAAAGGTGATCGGCCGATAATGGGCATTGACGAGCAGGAGGAAGGAGTCGTCAATGATCCGTTCGCCGAGGTGATCGCGTTCGGGGATACCCCGCCCGTTGAGGAATATCGCGACGGTCTTGGCAAACCCTGCATTCCAGTCTTCCTCACTCATCTGCTGCCCGTCAGGGCGTAGCCACGCGACGTCGTCGATATTGGAGCCGCGGATGGGGCGACCCTGAAAGAACCGGCGCCGGCGAAACACCGGGTGGGCAGCGCGAAGCCGGGTGAGCGCGGCGGTGAATTCGGTCAGGACTGAGTGATGGCGGGCATCGTCCCAGTCCACCCAACTGATCTTGCTGTCCTGGCAGTACACGTTGTTGTTCCCGTTTTGCGTACGGCCCAATTCGTCGCCGTGCGAGATCATCGGAACACCCTGAGAAAGCAACAAGGTGGTCAACATGTTACGTTTCTGGCGTTCCCGCAATGCAATGATCTTGCCGTCCTCGGTGGGACCCTCGACACCACAGTTCCACGAGCGATTATGACTTTCCCCGTCGCGGTTGTCTTCGCCGTTTTCTTCGTTGTGTTTGTGGTTGTAGGATACCAGGTCATGCAACGTGAAACCATCGTGCGCAGTCACAAAGTTGATCGAGGCGATGGGCCGGCGATTATCAGCCTCATAGAGATCTGACGAGCCTGTGAACCGGGACGCAAACTCGGCAAGCGTGGCCGGTTCACCACGCCAGAAATCGCGCACGGTGTCCCGGTATTTGCCGTTCCATTCAGTCCACAACGGCGGGAAACGGCCGACCTGGTAGCCACCCTCTCCGACGTCCCACGGTTCCGCGATCAACTTGACCTGGCTGACCACCGGGTCTTGATTCACCAGGTCGAAGAAGGCCGCCAATCGGTCGACCTCATGAAACTCCCTGGCCAGCGTGGCTGCGAGGTCGAACCGGAAGCCGTCGACGTGCATCTCGGTCACCCAGTACCGCAATGAATCCATGATCAGGCGCAGTGGCTCGGGGTGGCGGACGTTGAGGCTGTTGCCCGTGCCGGTGGTGTCGTAATAGTGCTTCTCGTCCCCCTCGACCAGCCGGTAGTAGGCCCCATTGTCAATCCCCCGAAACGACAGCGTGGGTCCGAGGTGGTTACCTTCAGCGGTGTGGTTGTAGACCACGTCGAGAATTACCTCGATGCCGGCGCGATGCAGCGCCCGCACCATCGCCTTGAACTCCTGCACCTGCTGGCCTCGAGTACCGAAGCATGCATACTCGTTATGCGGAGCGAAAAACCCAATGGTGTTGTAGCCCCAGTAATTGGACAGCCCACGATCCATCAGCGTGGAATCATGCACAAACTGGTGCACCGGCATGAGCTCGACTGCGGTCACGCCGAGATCACGAAGATGCTTGATCATGACAGGGTGGGCCATACCCGCATAGGTGCCACGGACATCACTGGGAATCCGAGGATGGCTTATTGTCATCCCCCTGACATGCGCCTCGTAGATCACGGTCTGGTGATAAGGGATCCGCGGCGGTCGATCATCGGTCCAATCGAAAAAGGGATTGATCACCACCGAAGTCATCGCGTACGGTGCGGAATCCTCGTCGTTGTACGAGTCGGGATTACCGAACCGGTAGGCGAACAGAGCCTCGTTCCAGGTGATGCGGCCGTCGATCGCCTTGGCATAGGGGTCGAGCAGCAGCTTGTTCGGATTACACCGCAGGCCCGACGGCGGATTGTACGGACCATGTACGCGGTATGCGTAGCGCTGGCCGGGGCCGACCCGTGGTAGATAGCCATGCCACACAAAGCCGTCCCGTTCGGGAAGTGCGATCCGCGTCTCCTGGCCGCTGTCATCGAACAGGCATAGCTCGATACGGTGCGCAACCTCGGAGAAAATGGAGAAGTTAGTGCCGCCGCCGTCGTAGGTTGCACCCAGTGGGTACGACGAGCCAGGCCAGATGTCCACGTGCCCTCCGCTGATCCGCAGTGTTCGCGCGGCGAGCCGTAGCCGCCCGGCGATGCCTTTCTACCTCCTACACACAGCGTTCGCCACGCCAAGCCCAGCGCGTACCCGGGCATGCGCAGTTCACTGCCTGAGACAATGATCTGGATAGCAATCTGGATAGACCCAGGGACCGGACACCATGGCCAAGGAGGAAGGGCGAGTGACTGAGCAGGAGGTGCCTTCGCTGATCAGGCTCGTTGAGGTTGCGGTGTCCGACGCGATCACCGGAGCGGTCCCGGAGGTAGCCGGCGCTGATCCCATAGTCAGGCGCTCCGAACACGCCGACTTCCAATCCAATGCCGCCCTGGGCCTAGCCAAGCGCACCCGCACCAGGCCGGCTGAGCTGGCAGCCATCGTTGCCGAGGCGCTGCGCGCCGAGCCCAGATCGCCGATGGCTGACGTCAGCGTCTCGGGGCCAGGATTTCTGAACCTGACGCTGGCCGAGCCGGCACTGTGGCGGCAGGTCATCGCGCGGCTGGCCAGCACTCGTCTCGGCGTCGGCAATCCCGAACAGGGCCGGCGTACCGTCGTCGACTACTCAGGGCCCAACATCGCCAAGGAGATGCACGTCGGCCACCTGCGCACCACGATCATCGGTGACTGCCTGGTCCGCGTGTTGGGCTTCCTTGGCGCGGACGTGATCCGGCAAAACCATCTCGGTGACTGGGGCACCCAGTTCGGGATGCTCATCCAGTACCTCGACGAGCACCCCGATGCCAGGTGGCACCACGATCAGCTCGGTGCCGGGACCTCAACGGTGTCTGCGCTGGATGACCTCTACCGCGCCGCCCGCGCCGCTTTCGATGCTGACCCGGCCTTCGCTGAGCGCGCCCGCGCCCGGGTAGTCGCATTACAGGCAGGCGATCCCGACACCATTGTCCGCTGGAAGGAAATCGTCGCCGAATCGGAATTTGCATTCTGGGAGATATACCGCCGGCTGGGTGTGCTGCTGGAGCCCGAGGATTCCGACGGCGAGTCCTTCTACAACTCCATGCTTGCAGACGTCGTCGACGAGCTGACCGCCGACGGTATTGCGGTGGAAAGCGACGGTGCGCTGGTGATGTTCTCTGAGGACGTCACCGGCCCAGACGGCAACCCGGTCACGCTCATGGTGCGCAAGCAGGATGGCGGCTACGGATACGACACCACCGACCTGGCCACCATCCGGTATCGCATCCGTGACCTCAAGGCAGACCGCATCCTTTACGTGGTCGATTCACGCCAAGCCTTGCATTTCCGGCTCATCTTCGAGGCAGCGCGCCGCGCCGGCTGGCTTACCGACGGCATCGAGGCCACCCACGTCAGTTATGGCACCGTGCTCGGTCCGGACGGCCGACCGTTCAAAACCCGCTCTGGTGGCACCGTCAAGCTCATGGAGTTGCTGGATGCCGCCGTCGCCCGGGCGAAAGCCAGTGTCTCGGAGAAAACTCAAGACCTTACCGATAAGGAATTGACACAGATCGCCGAGCAGGCCGGTATCGGTGCAGTCAAGTACGCGGATCTGTCCACCTCGCGCACCAAGGATTACGTGTTCGACGTCGACCGCATGGTGTCGTTCAACGGCAATACCGGGGTGTACTTGCAATACGCGCACACCCGCATCTGTTCCATCCTGCGCAAGGCCGGTAACGCGGACAGCAACGTTGATCCCACGCTGCCGCTGCATCCCACGGAACGAGCTCTCATCCTCGCTGCCGATGCCTTCGGCGACATACTCGCCGAGGTGGGACGCGACTTGGAGCCCCACCGGCTCTGCGGGCAACTTTACGAGCTGGCGAAAGCCTTCACCGACTTCTACGAAGCCTGCCCGGTACTGGTGGCACCCGAGCCAGTCCGCGCCAACCGCATAGCGCTGTGCCAACTGTCCGCTCGCACCCTGCGGCAGGGTTTGAACCTGCTGGGTATTTCGGCGCCCGAACGCATGTAGCGGGCACGATCAGGGGAGTACTCATCATGGTTCGAGGAGGAGTCCGGATCCGGCGGGTTTACGAACCTCCGGCATCAGACGACGGGACGAGGGTGCTGGTGGATCGGATATGGCCCCGAGGAGTCTCCAAACAGGCCGCCCACCTGGACGCCTGGATCAAAGACGTCGCTCCGTCCACCGCGCTACGCACCTGGTACGGGCACGACCCGGACAAGTACTCCCAGTTCCGCGACCGCTATCGCGCTGAACTTGCGGCACCGGCCAACCAATCAGCGGTGGCGCAGCTACGACAGCTCGCCGCGGGTCGGCAGCTGACGCTGCTCACCGCAACCAGAGACATCGAGCACAGCCATGCCGCGGTGCTCGCCGATGTGCTCGGAGGAATTGCCGTGACCGCACCAGAACCCGACGAAGGCGGCGAGGCCGCCTGCTGGTTACCGCGAGTGTGCCCGTCCTGCGGTCAGCTCGGCGACTCCGACCCGCCGGCCACGTGCGGCGTGTGCGGTGCCGAGATCCTTGACGACGACCAGGTCGACCGACCGATCACATCGTGACCGCGGCGTTGAGCAGATGCTCAACTGCGGCCAGCTTGATACACACCACCAGTCCATCCAGCGCGTCAACCAGCTCTGCCAAGGGCGGGTAAGACGGCGCCAGACGGATTACCCGATCGTCGGGGTCCTTACCGTACGGGAATGGCGCGCCCGCCGCGGTGAGCGCGATGCCGGCTTCGCCGGCCAGCGCGACGACACGGCTGGCGCAGCCATCGAGCACATTGAGGGTTACAAAATAACCGCCTTCGGGCACCGTCCAGCTGGCCACCGCACTGTCGCCGAGCTGCTCGGTGAGTACCCGCTGGACGAGATCAAACTTCGGCTTCAGTAGCGCCCGGTGCCGGTCCATGTGGGCGTGCACGCCTGCTGCGGTCTCTAAAAACAGTGCGTGGCGCAACTGATTGACTTTGTCTGGCCCGATCGCCCGTTTGCCCATGTGCCCGATCAGCCAGTTGACATTGCGCTTGGATGCGCCAAAGAAGGCCACCCCGCTTCCCGCGTATGTGATCTTCGATGTAGAGCCGAATACGAACGGCCGGTCGGCGTGCCCAGCCGCAGTGGCCAGCTGCAAGATGTTGAGGATTTCGTGGCGAATCGCTGTCAGATGGTGCACGGCGTAGGCATTGTCCCAAAAGATTCGGAAGTCGTCGGCGGCGGTGCGCATCCCCGCCAAGCGGGCGACGGTCTGCTCGGAGTACCGGATGCCGGAGGGGTTGCTGTATTTGGGTACGCACCAGATGCCTTTAATCCGAGCATCCGCCGCAACCAACCGCTCCACTTCATCCATGTCCGGACCGGTGGATGTCAACGGTACACTGATCATCTCAATGCCCAGTTGTTCGCATATCGCGAAATGCCGGTCATAGCCAGGCACCGGGCACACAAACGCGGTCGAGCCATCCGATCCCCACGGCTGCGCCGATCCGGGCAACCCGAACAGCACTGCATACACCAGACAGTCGTGCATCAGCGCCAAGCTGGAGTTGCCGAAGGCGATTAATTGCTCACCGGGCACTTGGAGTAACTCGCTAAAGATTCTTCGCAGTTCCACCAGCCCCTGGATCCCCCCGTAATTGCGGGTGTCGGTACCGTCGGCGGCCTGGTAATGGTCAGCTCCTGGCAACTGCAGCAGCGGCTCGGCCAGGTCTAATTGCTCGGCCGAAGGCTTGCCCCTGGTGAGGTCGAGAGCCAGCCCTCGCGCCTTGAGCACCTCGTACTCGCGGCGCAGCTGCTCGTGATGCCTGGTCAGTTCGCTGGTAGCCAGCCGGGTCAGGTCCACCTTCACATCATCCCTGCCCGAGGCCAGTAACGCCCAGGTCATCTGCCTTTTTGAGATCTGCGAAACAACCCGTCCCGACATGGAGACATATCGGGTAGAAGTGGTCACCGATATGTCTCCATGTCCGGGGAGTGGGCATATTGCATAAACGGGGGTCAAATGCAAGGGGCCCCGGTCCGAGCGGACCAGGGCCCCTGTCGCTGAGTAATTGTTATGCCCTCGCGCGGGCCAGTGATCTACTTGACCGGGAAGACCGCTGCGAACGGCTCCTCGGCACTGCCCGACCATTCGACCGATCGGCCGCGGCCGTGTCGGCAACGGCCGTCTCGGCAACGGTCGTAGGGTCGATCCACGTCCGGGAGCCAATGACCAGCACTCGGCAGCCCCGCGCGCCCGGCTCATCGGGCAACACAGGAAGGCTGCGTTGGCCATGCAGCGCCCGCAGGGCGTGCAGCTGCGCCGGCCGAGCCTGCTGCACGCGGATATCGTCGGGTGCGTTGGTTCGGTTTGCGGGCACGGGCTCTGTGGTGCGCGCCTTGATCGGCGCCGGGATGGCGGTCTTGGTCTCAGGCTTGCGCGACCACGACATCCGGGTCTTGCCCCACGGCTTCACGACAGAGATGCCCGTTGCGATGAGCAGCAATACCAGTGCGAACGACCGCAGAGCCAGCATTCTCAGCTGGATAGGTTCGCCCTCGCCGGCAAAGATATCGGACAAACGGGGCAGCATCAGCGCCACGCCGGTGGCCGCCAGCACAGCGGCAATGCCGGACTTGGCAACCAACCACCAGTGCCGTGCCAGGCCCCACGATGTTCCCAGGCCCAACACCAGCCCAGTGCACAGCGAGGCGAAAACCAAGGGAATCAGCACCCAGCAGGCGATGGCGGTCATCGCAACAGAGATCCCGGTTCGCAACGCCGGATCAGCGGAGTTCAGGCCGATTACCTCTAGCACGACCAGTGCCCCGTCGAGACCAAGCCAACCCGCTGAGGCGGCCACATGGACGGTGAGCAGGGACGATCGGACCCGCTTGGGTAAACGCGGAACGCGGGGCAGGTGTGCGAGGGCTGCGGCCAGCGAAGGGCTCATGGCGCGTTAACGAATCCCTAGACACAGCGTCACGGCTGATGTAGCTGCCTGCATCACAATCCAGCCGCGCACCGGCGTGTCGCCGTGTCGTCGTGGACCGCACCGGTCTAGCTCGCTCGAAGCTGTGTCCGTTTGATCCAAATAGCCCAATTCGGCACGCGCCATTAACTCCCCATTCGGACCCGTCTGCTCAAGACTCGGCGCGGCACGACGACCGGCAGCAAGAGGATCACTACTCATACTGGTTGCCCGCCTGCCGTCACCCCTGCGCAACCCGCTCAGCGTTCTAAAGCTAACTGATATTGACTTAACAGTGCTGCGGCCCTACGCTCTCTAGCGAGCAAAGTTCTTGTTATTAGAAGGAGCGCTCCCATGACTGCCGTCGGCAGGTCGGTCTCGCGGGTCAGCAGCCCGGCGATCCGGGTCAATCGTGGACATCAGTTCTTGCCACGCTGGGACGCAGCATTGCTATCCGTGGTGCGGATTGTGGTGTCGTTTCTGTTCGCCTGCCATGGCGCCAAGATCTTGATTGGCGTAGTCGGGGGTGTTGACGGGCATGGGGCCAGCGCACCGATCGGATCATGGCCAATCTGGTGGGCCGGTGTGATCGAACTTCTCGGTGGCGCACTGGTCTTACTGGGACTATTCACCAGGCCTGCGGCGCTGCTGTGCTCGGGTGCGATGGCCTTCGCCTATTTGACGGTGCACCAGCCACAGGCCTTACTTCCCCTGCAGAACCACGGGGAGCTGGCCGTCCTGTATTGCGGAATGTTCTTATTGATTGCGACACTTGGTCCGGGCCGGTTCGCGCTTGACACCGCACGGTGGCGATCACAGTCGGGGCAGATGCCGTCCGATTAATGTTTCTTGCCTCTCATTCCCGCCGGAGAATGTGGCTGATCGGCCACACAGCGCTAGGCTCACGCCCCCCACTCGTGTTCGTCAAGCATGCTCCGCAGTTGCCGTAATGCCCGCGCCCGGGTGGGCCCGATTCCACCTGGCGGCACTCCCGTAACGTCTGCGACGTCGGTGTAGGGCCGAGGGTATTCCCTGAACAGTTCTCGTAGCAGGATTCGTCGGCGCGGTGACAACTCATCGACAAGCTTCCACAACCATCGGGAAGTATCAGCATCCACAACATGCTGTTCAGGGCCGACCGAAGACTCGGGAATAATCTCTGATTGCATGTCGATGAACTCTGCGGCGATCCTGGACTGGCGTAAAATGTAGAGGCATTCGTGGCGGGCGGTAGTGGCCAACCATCCGCCGAGCCGCTCGGGAAATTTGACCCGGTGAGCGTTTTCGGCCAGGCGTAGCCAGGTCATCTGCACCGCGTCCAAAGCGTCGGCCTCCTGCAGCCGGAACGAACGCACCGTTGCAGACACGAGCTTGCCGTACCTGCGCAGGATTTCTTCCCAAGCCGTAGGATCTCTGTCGCCAATCCGCTGCAACAGGTCGGTCGCGCTGTCAACGGTGTCAGCGGGCATGCAACTTACGGTGGCGGTTGTCATCGACGTCGCCTCCTTCATGAGGCGTCAATCAAGTTGACTTATGCCACACAGCTTCGCCACAAGCCCGACCGCTCGTCAGTGATCCTGGTTACCGTCGATGCCACGACAGCGAGTACTAGTCCGGTAGGGCATCACGGACCGTGACCACCTCGGCGCAAGGCACGGCACAGTTGGCTTGGCCACGGCCGTCGTGGGAGTAGCACTCACCTGATTGCGCTTCGGTTAAGGCACAACACTCGCGCGCCGTCACCGTCGTCACCGAGGTTCGGTCAGTGGCTCGCACACACGAATTCGGTCAAGCGAGCCGCAATGACGCTTTTTGAAGGAATTCGCAAACCTCGCAGTACCGTGGCAGCTTAATCCATCCAGGCAGCCCAGGACTGTAAACATGGCTTGACCAGCAGTGGTCGAGGGAATCTAGTAACCATGGTTGTGAGATATACAGGCAGGACGACCACCGTCACAGTTCTGTTCACCGACCTAGTGAGTTCCACACAGCTCATGATCCGCATGGGGGAAACCACCTTCCATGAGCTGCGCCAGTCTCATCTGAGTCTGCTCAACCAAATAATCACGGCGCACCATGGGACCGAAGTCAAGAGCCTCGGGGACGGAGTCATGGCGGTGTTCACCGCAGCCTCCGACGCAGTGGCCTCCGCCGTGGCTATGCAACAGGCCGTGCAACGTCGCAACCGCCAGGGTCCCGCCTCCCTGTCCATGCGGGTGGGTCTGGCCCTCGGCGACGCTACCGAGTACGGGGGTGACTGGTTCGGGGCGCCAGTGGTGCAGGCAGCTCGTATCTGCCAGCAGTGCCAGGGCAATGAAATCCTGGTCGCCGACACAGTGCGTGCGGTAGCCGAGGCACGCACGACCGCCCCGTTCACTCCGGCGGGAACGCTCGTCCTTCGCGGTCTAGGCACCGAAATGGCTGTCTGGAAGCTGGACTGGACTCAAATGTCCTCGCCGGCGGCCGTGGCCTTGCCCGGACCTCTCCAGGGCAGTGAGGCTTTCGGATTTGTCGGACGGGAGGCCGAGCTGGCCGCGCTGAGAGCGACCTTGGACCATGCGGCAACCGGTGGCCGGCACGTGATGTTGGTAGGCGGTGAACCGGGGGTAGGCAAGAGCCGCCTAGCTCGCGAGTTTGCCCAAGAGGCGCACGCCGCCGGCACCCGGGTCCTTTTCGGTCGCTGCGACGAGGGACTCGCGGTGCCTTACCAGCCCTTCGTGGAAGCGCTGTTCCACTACGTGCATCACGCCCCCAATAGCGAACTCCCCAAGGGACTTGGCCGCTTGGGGGGAGAGCTCATTCGCCTGGTGCCCGAACTAGCCGAACTGGTACCTGAACTGCCCAGCCCGCGATACTCCGGCCTGCCAGGCCAGTTGGGTTCTGACCCGGAAACTGAGCGTTATCGCCTGTTCGAAGCGGTGGCGGCGTGGTTGGGCGCCGCCTCGGCTGACGAACTGCTGTTGGTGGTTCTCGACGATCTGCACTGGGCCACCCAACCGACGCTGTCTTTGTTGCGTCACGTAGCCCGTGCCAGCATCCCCGCACATCTCATGATCCTCGGCCTATACCGTCACACCGAGCTTGAGCCGGCTCGTTCCTTGGCAAACCTGCTGGCAGATCTGCGTCGAGAACCCGGGCTCGAGCGGTTCGTGCTCGAGGGTCTGGACGAAGCCGAAGTGATGGCGTTGCTGGAGACCACCGGCCGCCCGCTCGGCGGCGACGCGGGAAACCTAGCCCGAACTCTCCGGGCCCGCACCGAAGGCAACCCATTCTTCGTCGGTGAGCTGGTCCGCCACGCAATCGAGTCAGGAGCCTTCGATCACGACGGCTACGGCTTTGATCAACTGAGTATCCCCGAGGGAATAAACGAGGTAGTGCTCCGCCGCACGAGTCAGCTCACAGAGACGGCCAACCAGGCACTGCTGACCGGCGCGGTCGTCGGGGCTGAGTTCGACGTAGCGACCATTACCGTCGTCACAGGCCTGCATGAGGAACTCGTGATCGAGTCACTGGAAGATGCCATGGAAGCGGGTCTCGTCAAAGAACTGACCGGCGCAACGCTGCGGTTCCGCTTCCGGCATCAGCTGGTAAGAACCAGTCTTTACGGTTCGCTCAGTACCGCGCGGCGCCTGCACCTGCACCGCCGCGTAGGTAAGGCCATAGAGACGCTCCACCACTCTCGACTACATGAACACTTACCGGCGCTCGCCCACCACTTCTCCGAAGCCGCCATGGCCGGAGAGGCCACTACCGCAATTCACTACACCTGGCTGGCTGGGGACCGCGCCAGCGAGCAGTTGGCTCACGAGCAAGCCGCCGAGTTGTACGCCCGAGCGCTCGAACTGTTCGATATCTCGGACCTGGCGCAAGACAGCACCAGGCGCTGCGACCTGCTCATCGCCCTCGGTGAGTCCCAACGCCGTGCAGCACATCCAGCTCATCGCCAGACGTTGCTGGAAGCAGCCGCAATAGCGCAGAGAATTGGCGATGTTGACCGGCTCGCTGCTGCCGCCCTGGCCAACACCCGGACCATCGGTCCGGCCACCGCGGTCGACCGCGAGCGGGTGGCGGTCCTGACCGCGGCGTTGGAAACCATTCGTGACGACGACAGTTCGGTTCGGGCCCGGTTGATGGCTGATCTCGCCGGTGAATTGTTCAACGGAGAGTGGGAGCGGCGGGTCGAGCTCAGCGAGCAGGCCGTGACCATGGCCCGGCGGTTAGGTGATCCCACGACCTTGGCCAACGTGCTCATTCCGGTTCTTCGCACGTTGAGACATCCCAGTACTCTGGCCTTCCGTCTCGGTCTGACCAGCGAACTGGCCGGGCTGGCCGAGCAACTCAGTGATGCTAATGTCGCTTTCAGCGCAGCATGGTACGGCTTCGGCGCGGCGCTTGAGGCCGGCGACATCGACCTTGCTCGACGCTATTTGGATCGCTCCGCTCGCTGGGCCGACGACCTTGCTGAGCCTGCGCTTCGGTGGTCAGTGTCCGTTCCACGGATAGCTCTGACAACACTCGCCGGGAGCCTTGACGAAGGTGAGCAGCTGGCTCACCAAGCTGTCGAGATCGGAACCCGTGCTGGTTATCCAGATGCGCAGATGTTCTTCGCCGGTCAACTAGTGGCGATACGGATCGCGCAGGATCGGGTGGGCGAGCTTGAAACTCTGGCCAGCAACATTGTCGCTCACGATCAAAGCCAGTGGGCATGGCACGCTGTGCTGGGCTTGATCTATTGCAAACTCGGCCGGAGGGACATTGCCCGCCAGGTCTTCGAGAAGCTGGCTGCCGACGACTTCGCCAGCTTTCCCTATAACATGCTTTGGTTGTCGGGTATGGCGTTCAGTGCTGAAGTGTGTGCAGAACTGGGCGATGTTCCTGGTGCGGCCGTCCTGACCCGGATGCTTGCCCCCTACACCAACCAGTTCGTCACCGCGGGCCCGGTGGGTTGTTACGGATCGGTGGCCCACTATTTAGGTCATCTGGCTGCCACTATGGAACACCACGACGAGGCCGACGCCTATTTAGCCACTGCTTCAGCGGCCTACACCCGGATCGACGCCCCGGCCTGGCTGGCCCGCTCCCAACTCGACCGTGCCAGTTTGCTGCTCACTCGCCAGAACCACCGAGATGTTGATCTAGCCAGAGAACTGCTAGGCCACGCCATCGCCACTGCCCGCGCACTGGCTCTCAGGGCCCTTGAGAAGCGAGCACGTACCTTAATCGGCCCTTGACGGGTGGAGCCTTTCGGCTTCATAGCGGGGTCGGTCAGCTCGCGATTCGCGGCCAGGGAAAAAATGCGTTATCAACTGACTCAAGCACGTCCTCCAGCTCCTGGCGGAAGTGTCGTAGCAACACGGTTTTCATGCTGTTGTTATCAATCCAGTCTAGTCCTGACCGGGTGTAGTGTTGCTCGTTGTAGCATTCCGTGAAAAACCGATCGCTCTTGAGCCGGCGAGACGCCATAAGGAGAAAGACGCGAAAGGCAGTGTCGCTGAATGCGAACCCTTTCGGGCGAGGCTCGGTATACAAGCCAATCATCAAGTCAACCTTGTCGATGTCGTCATCATAGATCTCCCGGATTTCCTCCACCCAAAGGGGATTGACTGACAGTTGCTCGAAGTCTCGAACGGGCGCCCTGCGGAAGGCCCTGCGGAAGTCATTGTAGCGGGGCACGCCACGCTCTCGATCGCGGAAGATATCAACGGCGGCCAGATCGAACAATTTACCTTCACGGTCGAAATTTTGCAACGTCTGAGGATAATTATGCAATGTGATAGCACCCGGGTGAGATGTTCCAAAGCTATACAGCGCGGCGGGCATCCCAATCTCTTTCAGGATCGGTATCGCGCGCTTGGTGCGCAACTCTGTCAGCCTCATATGCCGGTGGGGTACGCCACCGACGGGAGAACGGAACACGAAGTCGTCAGGTATCAGCGGATGCATCCGGTAAACTGCGACGAATTCCTCAGTGAGACTGTAGGGGACACCGTGGTGATCGGTGGGCGAGCCCACGATACCGCTGATCATCTCGCTGCTGCTGACTCTGCCAATCGACCGCCTCAGCCGTTCGGAGATGCCCCACCAATTCATTCTCATACCGCGCTGCGTGGTCCGGTGAGCAATAACGGCTGGTGTCCACTCAGTGGTGTGAATCTTCGCCATCAGCGCAACATTAATTAGCCGGGCGGTCTGGAAGAGCTCTTCCTCGTCCCATGCCCGCTTTTCTCTCCGCTCAAGATACTCGCAGATGGCGTTGTGCTCGAGGGCGAATAATGTATGCAGTACCGCCCACCCTGTCCAGAAGCCGGCCTGCTGGCCCGAGAAGTCAAAATGACTGATAAGGTCAGCCGGAATTGTGCCACCCTGGATTTTAAGCCTGGCGCCATCGCGGAGCAACGTTTGCTGCTGTGCGTTACTCCCATAAATCTGCGAGCCATCCCACCAGTGGGTGTCCTCGCTTCTGAATACCCCCGCGACATCGCCCCGACGGGTCCGCTCGATCGTTACATTCTCCAGCGGCCATGGGTCCCCCGGTCCGACCGGAAAGACGTATGGATCTCTCTTTTCGTTCTTACCGTGGCTGAACCAGTCATGGACCTCGAACTGCAGCCACGCCGCAGCCAGCACGTTGAGAGAGGTAGCCGGGATCAACTTTTCACGAGTAAGCAGAGCGTGGCTCACCGTTCTCGGGTTTGGTGCACGCAGCTCGTGCTTGAGCTCTGGGAGACAGTCCACCGGGCAAACGTTGCGACCGAAGTTGGTCTCCGCCGCACCCATCTTCGGATGGGCGAGATCATTCCACATCCCGTCGGCGCTCCGATAGTCGAAGTGCGTGCGCGCGAAGCCGTTGACCTCCGGCACTCCCGTGTCGAAGAGATTTTGCTGGCGGAGCTTCCCCCGCATACCGCTCAGCGTGGCGATACCGACCGATAAGGGCAATTTGTCCCATCCGATACACCGGTCGAGCCCCCCGGCGATGTTCATCCACAATCGCCACAGGCGTGATGCCGGCTGTCTTTGAAGCTGGACCCAGCCGCCTCTTTCGGTTGTCATGGACTTCACCCCCGGAACGCAGTGCCCGAATCAAGACTGTGCCACTAGCAAGACATAGTCTGTGACCTGATTCACAATATCAGGGTGATCGCAGGCACATCCCGACGTACCTGTCCGATCTACCATAGGTAGGCTTTAAAATGGCTTCAGGTTTATCGAAGGGGGAGCCATGCAGAATCTCGAATGGGCCCTGAAGAAACGTCTCTGGAATGCGCTCATAGTGTTGAAATTCCGACTTAACAAGCCCCGGCGCATCCCTAAGCCCACCAGCACCAGGCGACCGATAAAACGCATACCGATCGCACAGCACCACTCGTCTATTCAAATTAAGGAAATCTTGGTCGCCGACTATATTCCGTCCGACGAGAAGGCGTGGTCGCACCTAATTTTCACCAAGTTTCAATACATGCTTTATCGTTACTTTCCACCTAAGGTGCGCGGTCTTCCTTCGATTGATTCCGATCCTATGACGGCGCTCGACCTCGCTTACGGTCCAGGCCACCGGAAATGTCTTCACGCCCCCATAATTCCCGACGAATATAAGGAACCGATCGATCTCGGCGCGCTGGCCGTCGCAGGGCCATATTTTTGCTACCTGCAGGATGGCAATGACGGGCGCTACAAGTGGAACCTTTCGCAACTCAATGACTACGAACACCATCCAGGGCTCCACAGGCTCGGTGTCGAGGTATCTTTTGAGTTCGACAAGGGTGCTGGACGCTTAAAAGCCGTCGAGATCGACTGCGAACTAGGTCGATGCACACCGGCGGACCCCGAGTGGGAACTGGCGCAAAAGATTGCACTATGCAGCGTAACAACTCACCTATCCCTTGTCCGCCACTTCGTTGGGATCCATCTGGCGCTGGTAGCTCAATTCGCGATCACGACGCGAAACAAGCTACCGGTAAATCACTGTCTGCGACGCCTGCTTTGGGCGCACGTATGGGGAACCCAGTACTCGAATGAACTCGTCAGCAACATCTTGATGGGCAAAGGCGGCGATTTCGAAGAAATATTCAGCTTGACCCATAAGGGACTTTGCGATTTGTTTGCGAGCTCTTACAAGCATTATGATATCGGGGTACTGGATCCGGAATCCGATGCAGAACGTCGCGGAATCCGCAATCGCGGATTTGATCTTCCCGCACTCAAAAACCGGGTGGCGCATTGGAAAGTAATTCATGAACACGCGCGCCGTTACCTCGAACTGTACTACAAGTCCGACCAGGATCTTCGAGAGGATGCCGCGATCAAAGCATGGCTCAATGATCTGAATCACTATATACCTAACGGTGTCGACGAGTTGTTGGGCGACAAGCTCACCGTCGAAGGAATGGCGAAGCTCGTCGCCGCTTACATCTACGCCGGAACAGTCGAGCACGAGGCCGTCGGGACCGGGATGTGGAACTATCAACTATGGACACATGTACAGCCCGTACGAATCTACAAGAATGGCCGGCGTGAACCTGTCGATCTCTACCAACGATTGGTCAATTATAACTTTATTCTGAACGTGAGCCGAGCACCGCTTCTGCAAGATCTATCGTACCTGGCCGGCAACGACCAAGCCGGCGCAGTCGCCTTCAGTACTTTCCTCGCCGAATTGGCTGATCTGCAAGCCCATCTCAAAGCCGAATCTGATGAGTGCTGGAAGCTCCACCCTGCAGATCTCGAAGTAAGTGTCAACAGCTGATGCCGTGATCTACCTACCGGTACTCACGCTGTTGGCGGCAAGCGGGGCCGGCAGCCTGATCAGCCCACATAACGGCGCAGTCCTGGCAGGTCGACCACCGTGATGGAGCGGCGCCCGGTAACGATGTAGCCAGCAGCGCGGAGTTGGCTTAGGGCCCGGCTCGTCGCCTCCCGGCTTACACCGATCCAGCTGGCAAGGTCGTCATGGCTGAGGGACAGGCCGACGCGGGTGGTTCCGCCATTGTGCTCTCCGTACCGTACCGCCAGCTGCAGGAGCCGGCGGGCTGTGCGACTGACAGTGTCGCCAGCGTCACGATCAGCAATGAGTTCATCAGTGTTGCGCAACTCCGAGGTGAGCGTTCTTAGTAATCGCAGGGCGATCCGGGGATGCTCACTAATAAATTCTTGGAACACGCTGGACGACACAACGAGACCCTGCGCCGCTTCCATGGCGGTAGCCGTCGCAGAGCGGGGTCGCCCATCAAGGGCGGACATCTCCCCCAGCAGCTCCCCGGGCCCCTTGATCGCCAGCAGGAGCTCACGTCCGTGAAGTGTCTGGACCGACACCTTCACCCGGCCGCTTTTGAGCGCGATGACGCTTCCACCGGGATCTCCCTCGAAGAACAACACCTGACCTCGCTGGTAGCTGCGATGGCGCCCGCGGTCCTCGAGGCTGTGCCACTCCTGGGCACTAATGAGCACAGTGGACGGTAACTGCGAAGAAGCTGCCTCTACGTCAGCAACGGCGCGAGGCGGGAATGCTTGATCGTTGGAGGACTCGATACGGTGTCCTGAGCCGTATTTGTCCATGATCGCTACTTTCATGAAGGGCTAACGCTGATCACTATAGCCGTTGATGTCGAGAACTGTGGGCACTGTCACATCGGCCGATGTTGGTAACGGCAACACACCACTCGGCGCACGCGCATGGTCGCCTAATGTAGTCATTACCCTGCGGTACAGCCCGTTACTAGTTGACAGTCAGGTTACGATTAGTTGCAGTCAGTACTATCGATCCTGCGGATCTCATCGTTCGGTGGTATCAGATACCCATCTTCCGGGCTCTTCGTGTCGAGCCCAAAGCTGTTGTCAAAGCTGTAAGGCCATTTAGCGGCTTGACGTAGCTTCGCGCGCCAGCGGTGAGAAGACGTCATCGCTGGCCGGACAGGTGGTTGTAGGTTGGGGTGGAGCGATGAGTTTGCTAGTCGTTGGCGTGTCCCACCGTAGCGCGCCAATTGCGGTACTCGAACGAGCCGCTGTGCCTGTCGCTGATACGGCCAGGGTGCTTGGTGAGCTGCTTAGCCGCGAGCCTATCGCCGAGGTACTACTGCTGACCACGTGCAATCGAATCGAGATTTATGCGTTAGTTAACTCATTTCACGGCGGCTTAGCTGAAGCCACCAACATTTTGGCACAACATTCCGGCGCAGCCCTCGCCCAGTTGTCTAAATATCTATACGTGCATTATGAGGGGGCTGCTGTTGAACACCTGTTTTCGGTCGCAGCTGGGCTTGACTCAATGGTTGTTGGAGAATCACAGATCCTTGGTCAACTACGCACCGCGTATTCCATTGCCCGACAGGCGGGTACCGTCGGGCGCACGCTGCACGAGGTCGTGCAACAAGCGCTGCGGGTGGGCAAACGGGTACGGACCGAAACCGCGATAGACGCAGCTGGCGTCTCTGTGGTCTCCGAAGCTCTCGCCGATGCCACTGCGGTGCTGCGCGCCACCGGGCGAGCCGACTTGACCGGTTGCCGAGCCTTGGTCATTGGTGCCGGTACGATGGCCGGCCTGGTTGCAGCACACTTACGCCGAATCGGCATGCCAGAAATCGTGTTCGCCAATCGTACCTTGGTAGCTGCCCAACGGCTGGTGGCGACCTGCCTGGCTCATAACATTTTTGCCCGGACCGTTGGGCTGGACGGTATCGACGGTGTGCTGGCTACCGCCGACATGGTAATCTGTTGCACTGCTGCGGCTGAGGCAGTACTTAGCACCGAGCAAATCTCCAGCTCGCAGAACCGGCGTCAAAGGCCATTGGTGATTTGCGATTTGGGGTTACCCCGCAACGTAGAGCCGACCGTAGGGGAACTGCCCGACGTGACGCTGCTGGATCTGGCCGCTCTGGGCGGTTGTCCAGGCCGGCGTCCGGCCGGCTCTGGTGCAATCAGCGCGGCCCAGCACCTCGTCAGGCAGGAGGCAAACAAATATGTGTTGGCCCAGCGTGCTGGAGACGTCGTCTCGACTGTGGTTGCCTTGCGGAGGCGGGCTACCGAGGTAGTGGACGCGGAGCTGTTACGGCTGGACGGTCGGCTGCCTGACCTGGATGCCGCTGTGCGAAATGAGGTGGCTCGCACCCTAAGGCGGGTCGTGGACAAGCTCATGCACGTGCCTACGGTACGGATCAAACAATTTGCCGAGAGGGACGACGGCGGGGTCTACGCCGATGCTCTACGTGAGTTGTTCCAATTAAATCCCCAGACCGCCGCGGTGATCACGCAATGCGCCCCGTTAACCCGTCCACAGTCTGATGATGGCCAGGCACTGAGGAAACCCGCAAACGTTTAACACAAGGTACGCCCGACATCGCTTGGAGCAGTTCTGAGCCGCATGGAGCTCCTTGTTATCAGGGATCTCCTGACAGCCACTCGCGCCAGCTCCTCGTCTGCGGTCCCTAATTTAGGGATTGTCCCGATGACGCCAACCGGACGCTACATACACACTAAGTACCGATGGGCTATTTATGACGGCTTTGCGTTATGAACCATCCTGGGGCCCGTCTTTAGTATCGTTCGGTAAGGAAGATGAACATGCCAACCAACACTTATCCCGACGAAACGGTGTCATTGGCGAATCCGGACTCACATGCCGATAATGCCAGTACTGGTATTGACTACCAAAGAATCCGGGTCACGCCGAGATTGTTTGATGCAATCGATATGGTAGAGGACGCCATCCACCGCTGGGTGATGCGCTACGGTATTACTGCGTTACGCATCAGCATGGGGCTAGTGGCTTTGGGTTTTGGTATCCTGAAGTACTTCCCGGGCGTCAGCCCAGCTCAGGATCTCGTCTTGACGACGGTACAAACGCTGACCTTTGGACTGGTGCCAGCTGTAGTGCCGACCGGTGTGGTCATGGCTGCACTTGCGACGCTTGAATGTGGCATTGGAGTATGTCTGATCGCCGGCCGGGGATTGCGGGTAGCGATCTACGCCACTGCGCTATGGGTCATGGGCATCCTGTCCCCGCTTGTTGTGCTCCCCGGCCGGCTGTTTGGCGGCCCTGACCACGCACCCACGCTGGAGGGCCAGTACGTGCTCAAAGACGTAATCCTGCTGGCTGCGGTCATGGCAATCGCCACCACGGTGCGCCAACGACCCGATCACTGACAGGCCACCAGATAATAAGGATAGGGTATCGGGCGGCAATGCCGCCCGATACCCTATCTGTTGATGTCGTGTTCGGCGAGTTGCCAACGGCTGCGGATGCCAAGTTTTTGGTAAATATGGCTGAGATGGGTTTCTACTGTCTTGACGGACATATGGAGTTGGTGGGCGATTTGCCGATTGGTGCGGCCTGCTTGGGCAAGCTGGGCGACGGCAGCTTCCGGGGGGCTGAGCTGGTCAGGTTGGCGTGCGCGGCTGCGTCCGCCAGCCCGCCGCCATTCGACGCGCGCACGGTGGGCGTGCCAACTGGCCCCACACGCCTCAGCCACCCGTAGCGCCTCGGCAAGCATCTCTCGCGCCCTGATCTTCTCGTCCCCACGGGCCAAAAAGGCGCCGTAGTCGGTCAGGGTCTGCACTCGCGCCAAGGGCATGGGTAGCTCATCATGAAGGACCAGTGCCTCAGCAAAGTGGGCCCCGGCAGCTACTCGGTCGCCGGTGTACTCGGCAAGGGCAGCGTAGCCGGTAGCCAGGGCGATCTTCGGCCAGTGGGTAGGTAAGGTCGCAGCCCGCTGGGCTACCCACTCAATGACCTGCTGGGCGTCGAGGTACCGGCCGCAGGCTAAATAAGCGGTGATCGCGTCGGTTGCCCAGGGCAGGTACGACGGATTGGCTTCGCCGGTGCGCTCAGCCCACTGCACAAGTTCGGTAAATAGCGCGCATGCGGTATCGGCATCTCCTTGGCGATGCGGCAAAAGTGCCCGCACATACAATTCCAGTCCATCGGCGCGGTGCAGCGTGTAGCGGGGATGGTGGACCGCAGTGGCCAGCTGGGCGCAGCATAGCGCTGCCTGCTCCAGCCGTCCTTGTTCCAGCAGGACCCAGGCACGATAAGCATTGGCGAGGGGTGATAGATAAGGCGGGAACAGCTCCGTGAGCTCGGTAAGGCGGTCAACAAGACTTAGCGCTTCACTGAGCCTGCCCAAGCGGCACAGGCCCTCAATCCATGCGAT
Organism: Pseudonocardiales bacterium; assembly: GCA_019241525.1. Classification (GTDB taxonomy): domain Bacteria; phylum Actinomycetota; class Actinomycetes; order Mycobacteriales; family Pseudonocardiaceae. The sequence continues at coordinate 28,199 of JAFAWY010000035.1, read as the reverse complement.
TGCCGCACGGATAAGCGTGACTGGCTCGCAGCGTCGTTCGGCGGAGGCGAGGATTTCCGTGAGCAGGCGTTCAGCATCGTCAAATCGCTCAGCATGCACCGCCACCGTGGCGTAGCTGAGAGCCGGATGCCAGTATCTGTGCCGGTCTTGGGCCCGAGAAGTGGGAACCACATCCGTGCGCGTGGCCGCATCGGCCGCTCTGTGCAGCCCTTGCAGGTCGCCACAGCGATAGGCGATCGCACCCCAGGCCGCCTGAGCCGCAGCCTGCATGACCCCTGAATCGGTAGCCAGCTCGGCGGCCCGCTGAGCCCATGGCAGGGCAGCCTGCGGACCGAACAGCATCTGATGATGTAAGACGTGGTCGAGCAGGGCTCCAACGGCCAGCGCCGGATGGTCATGTTCGGCCAGATCTACGGCAGTCTCATAGCACGCTGCTGCCAGCTCCACCTGGCCGGTGAGTGACCTGGTCTCGCCCAACTGACGCAAGACAGCGATACGGTCCGTGGTGGTCAGCCCTGGCATATCCAGTAGCCGCTCGTAGACAGTGATCGCTTCTTCGCTGGCACCGTCGGCGACCAGCGCTGCTCCCAAGTCAAACAACAGGTTCGTAGGCACCGTGTTGCCGGCAAGGCTGATCCCCGATTCCAAGTGCTGGCGGGCAGCGCGCACTGCCCCGACGCGCAGCGCCGCCCGGCCCGCGTGGGCTATGGCCGCCACCGCATCCGCATCACCAGCCAGATGAGCTGCTACCGCATGTTCGGCCACTTCAGCCGGGTGGGCACCACGGGCAACGAGGGCTCGGAAGGATGCCTCGTGCAGGTCCCTGCGCAACGGAGGTGCAATATCTTCGTAGACGCCTTGGCGAATCAGTGCGTGCGTAAACCGCGCCCACCCGTCATCTGCCTCGCAGAGCAATCCACCACGGAACAACCCGTCGATCTCCGTGGCCACCTCGGTGGCGGACAGGCCCGCTACCTCGGTGGCGACGGCGACGCGAAATCGAGTACCCAACACGCTGGCCGCCTGCAGGTAGCGTTGCCCGGCGACACCAACCCCCAGGAACCGAGAAAACCGCAAGTGTCCATCGGGCAGTCGCCCGGTGCGGCGTACCTCCAGGGCGACTTGGTGCAGCAGCAACGGGTTACCACCGCACAAATCGATGGCTTGATCCATTACCTTGGCACCAATCTGACCGCCCGACTGAGCAGACAGCAACTCACGGGCGGCAACGCTGCTCAGCGGGGCTAATGACTCAATCTCAGCCAATTTCTGAGCCGCCAGGTCGTGCGCCGAGGTCAACGCCGCGGCCGGCCAGGGGCGTGCACTCCCAATCAACGCCACAGGCAACGATGGCAGGCGACGGCACAGTAGATGAATCACGGTCAGGGAGTCCGGATCCGACCAGTGGACATCGTCCAACGCCACCAACATCGGACGGACTGCTGCCTCTCGCAAATCGCGCAAGATCCCGTAGAAGCGCGCCTGCGCCGAAACGTTGCCAACATCACCGGCTTCGGCGTGTGGCGCTATATCACCCCCGGAGAACTTTCCGTCGAGAAGTTGATCGAGAGCCTGGCCGATTAGCCCAAATGGCAACATCGCTTCCACTTGGTCCCCACGCCCGATTCCCACCTTAAATCGCGACTTGGCCATGGCGATTGCGTGTTCAAGAATTGTGGTCTTACCCAACCCGGCCGATCCAATAACGAATAGCGAACCACCCCGACCCTTGTAGGCGTTAGCGAGGAGGCGTTCCACCGCAGCGACCACGTCACCGCGTTCGGTCATCGCTGGACTAGCCGACCTCTGCCCTGCCGCGGTCATGTCGACCCTCCGCCGCTCCGCCCAGAAGGGCGGCATCTCCGCCCACGACGCGTCCCACCTTGGGGACGGCGGATAGCACCTGGTAAGTACGGGGCGGTGGTAGCGAACTCATGAACTGGTGCACCGCCGGCAGGTACCACCCGCAGCGTCACTCCCTGGTAGCTCACGATCCCCCGGTCCCAGTTAGTGCCGACTGGCAAAGTGGGCAGTGACGGTGGCCGCTGGCAGGACGGTGTTGTATACGGCGGCGTCGGCGATGCTGCCGGCGAAGAACGTGGCCCCGCTTTGGAGCGCTCCGATTCGCAATCCGGGTGCGGACGTCAGGCGCTGCGTACCGCCGTGGCCGGTGGCGACCGGCACGCCGTCGATGTACAGCGTTATCTCCCCGGTGGTCTGGGCGCGAGTGAACACCAGGTGATGCCATTCACCGTCGTTGAGGCCGGGCGCGGAATGGATCGAAGTGTCGGGATTGCCGGTACCGGCCCATACCTGCCCGGAAGCATCAAGTGACGTACCGAAGTCATCGACGACGCCTGGAACCTCGGCATCCAGCAGGCCAGCCGCCTGCCACCACTGCGTGACGCTGGTGCCGACTCCGCCGCCGTCGGTGGCGAACCACAATTCAATACTGAGATCGTCCCGGATATCGCGAGGCAGCAGCACGTATTGGTGCACCCCATCGAAGGTTACCGAGGTGGCCTCTCCTGGGCCTGGCGCACCAAGATGCGGGTGGTTGTAGTAGCTGCCGTGGTGGTCCCCCACGATGTCGAAAGCCACCGTTCCCCTGGTCTCCGCCAGCGGCCAGTAGGCAACCAATCCAGCGGTGCCCAGTACGGCTTGGGTGTATGCGCCGGCTGGGACCGCATTGCTAGGCGCAGCAACCAGGTGGATCCAGCGGGCTACTGACGGGACTCGGTCGTGATCGGTGAGAAACAGCATGTACCAACCAGGTGGTGCGATATTGGGTTCCTCAGTGACTTCGACCTGCACGACGCCGCCACCCTGGGTGATAATCGGCAAATCCACTAAACGTTGAGTGGTATTGAATGAATGGGTAGTCGCACCTGGGCGAATAAGGCTCACCCACTGGATGGCGCCGGCATCAGGAGTAGCAATACTGACAGTTTGCCCGTAACGCCACTCGGTGGTAACCGTGTTGATCGTCGGGCGTGCACCCCGGAAGAGATACGGCGGAGAGTAAAGCTCCAATTTCAGTTCTTCGTTGGGGTCCGGTGGTTCCCAGTTGACCTGATGACCACGGTCCGGATTGCCACTGGCCGTGATGACCCGCCCATCAGGCAATAGCAGCGCCACCGAATGATACATACGCGTCACCGATGCTTCCGCTACCTTGGTCCAGCCCAGCTCCGGATGCTCTGGATCGAAGATTTCGGCATGATTAGTCGCTTCTGCTTTTTCTTCGTCGCGTTGCGAGCCGCCAGTCACTAGCACGGTGCGATCAGGTAGCAGCGTGGCGTTGGGGTGTTTGCGGGGAGAGTTTAGTGGATCCGCCGGCCGGTAGACCGGCGTCTGCTGGGTGAAGTCAATTACGTCGACGTTGGCGATGGCCTCACCTTTGCCGGGTGCCCCACCGATGATCATTACTTTTTGAGCCTGAGCGGGTGGGAGTAACACGCTGGCGCACTGGTCGCGAGCATCCACCCGAGAAATACCGCTCACCGGGGTTACGGTGGCCCGGCTGCGAGTCAGATCTAACCGAAGTGGCGGGGCAGGCCCGTCATCCATATGACCCCCAGCGTAGAAAACCGATCCGTCGGCCAGCAGATACAAATGCGCATACAGCGGCAAGCCGCCGAAGCCAACAGGCATCTGCAGCGGCTGCCAGAAATCAGCGGCCGGAAAAAAGCTTTCCACGCTGGCGTTGCGTGCGCCCGCGGCGTTTTCATCCAGTCCCGCGGCGGCCAGTACCCGCCCATCCCCCAACGTGATCACACTGGGGTACCAGCGGCCGTGGGCCATTGGCCGTACAACCGCCCATTGCTGAGAGATCGGACTGAATACCATGGTGTCGGGCCGACCCGCAAACGCTTTCCCGTTGCCGTCATAGGCGAGCGTGCCACCGGTTGACAATATTCGGCCATCAGCGAGCGCCGTCTCCCCGCCACAAAACAAATCCAACACCTTGTTCTGCGCGTTGCGTGGCGTCGCAGGGTGAAAAAAGTTTGTGTCCAGTCCCGATGGTGAGCTGACGGTTGGATCCCACACTACGCTTGTCCAGAAACCCAACGCAGTATTGCCAAAATTTGGATCACCAAAGCGAACCAAGCTGTTTCCCGAACCCGCTGCGAAAAGCACCTTCCCATTCGGCAGCAACGCGGCGTGTACAGCCAGCACCTCCGAGTCGAACGGCAGCACCTGCCAGCTGCCTTGGATGGCTGGGCCTGATCGGACAGTTCCGGACATCGAGATCCGGTTCGAGACGTCGGTCATTGCGTTCATCACCTCGCGCGGCGGCGTCAGGGTCGTGGTCCGGTCCGCCTGGTAGAGAGCGCAGCGCGGACACCTGATACATCCGTTGACGGACTATTCAAGCTGGCGATGCGACAAGCTCATCGAGGGTGACCTGCCGTCGGTGATCAACTACGCCGCCTCGCGCTTCCGCGGACCAGGGACACTGCTGTACCGCGCGTAGCCGAGTCGGCCCGGCCTCGACGCAGAGGTCGCCGGGCATTGACAGATTGGGACAGTTGGGGGCAGAGCAGGAGCCATACGGCAAGCGCTTCGTCGAGCTCCGGGGTTCCTCCGTGCATGCCAGGAGCCGCGGCGATGCAGAGCTTCTCCAGGTCATGCGATCTGGCTGCCCGATGCCGGATCAGCTTCGGGACTCGTACTCGGACACGTCCTTACCATGCGATACCGAGGCCAAGGACTACAGCGTCGGTATGCGCATGGAATCCTTCTTTCTACTTCGTAGCGGCTGATCTTTGCAGACACGCCGACGTGCCTTCCGGATCCGTCGTCCGTGGAGGGAGGTTCCGCATGGCTGATTTCACCGTGGGTTTGACGCGTTGGTTGATCCGTCTGGTGATTTAGTGGTGCGCTTGGCAGTGCCAAGACCAGCACCGAATGCACTGATTTTGTGTCGACCATCCGAGCCCGCGTCGGTGTGCAGTACGGAAACGACAACGATCGCATCGGACCACCACCAGCGAGCAAGTAAAGGTCACCAACGCTCACGCCTGCGGCCCGACCGACCCCTGCTGGCGGGTACGAACCATGGGGCGCCTGCCGCAAGGCGGGAGCGTGCCCGGAAGTGATAATTGGATAGAGCGTCCTCTGGCTGCGGTGAACCGCTAGAAACCAACATCGGAGTTCTTGTACCAGTACTCCAATCCGGCGAGCTATGAGACTGAAGCTACACAGCGGTTGCCCTGGCTGGTCGAACTGCAAGACGCTCGTCGTACTGCTGTTGCGGGTGCCGCCGAACGCAGACCGAAGGAGTCATGTTCCATGTCACGGTGGAAACCGCTGCACGCCGGAATGGACAGCACGAATGATGGGCGGCGACCTGACGGTCAACCGCCTCGGCTTCGGCGTCATGCCTATCACCGGTGACAGCATCTGGGTGAGCCCGCCGGCCGTGACGAGGCGAAGGCGGCGTCGCGTCGCGAGACCGAGCTCGGCATGACGCCGCCGGAGGTGCACGGTGGTCCCGCCGCAGGCGGGGTGCAGTTGCGAGTGTTGGGTCCAGTAGAGGGTGTGGTTGGTGGCCGACTGGTCGATCTGGGACCTGCCAAGCAGCGTGCGCTGCTTGCGCTGCTGGTAAGCCGGGCGGGCCGGCCGGTGGCGGTGGATGTACTGCTAGAGGAGTTGTGGGCTGGAGATCCGCCCCGGGCTGCGATGACCTCGCTGCGGGCGTATGTGTGCAACCTGCGGCGGGAACTGGAGCCACTCCGGGCACCGCGGACACCAGCCGTGGTACTGCGTACCCGGGCACCGGGTTATCTGCTGAGCAGTTGCGGTGTGGAGATTGATGCCCACAGGTTCAATTGCCACGCCACTGACGGCCGGGAAGCGTTGAGCCGCGGAAACCCGCAGCAAGCGTTGAGCGAATTCGACGCAGGCCTGGCGCTGTGGCGTGGCGAGGCCTACGCGGACATACGCGATATCCCGTCGCTGACTCCGGAGGCGGCAAGACTAGACGAGCTGCGGATGTCGGTGCTGGAGGGGCGTTGCGCAGCACTGATCGAATTGGGCGCCCATGAGCTGGCGGTGGCCGAGTTGGAAGCCCATGCGCGCAGCAATCCCTTGCGGGAACACGCGTGTGAGCTGCTCGCTCTGGCGTTGTACCGGTCTGGACGGCAAGCCGATGCACTGGCGGTATTGCGGGCTACCCGGGCGCGGCTGGCCGACGAGCTCGGCATCGACCCGGGAACGGCGCTGCAACGCTTGGAGCACGACATTCTCACCCATGCGCCACTCCTTGACTGGCGTCGTCCGACCGCACTACGTACGGTCGCCGCCGCGGTCACGGCTGCGTCCACAGTCTCGACGCGAAGTTCGGCGCCAGTCGAGAACCAGGACATCTTCGTGGGTCGGGATACGGCGCTGCACCGACTGATCAATGCATTGGCGGCGGCGGCAAGTGGTCGTGGGCGGGTGGTGCTTGTGTCCGGGGAGCCAGGGATCGGCAAGACCGGGCTGCTGCGCCGATTCGCCCAGCTAGCGGACGTGCCAGTGGTCTGGGGAGCTTGTCCAGAGCACGTCGCTGCTCCACCGTTGTGGCCATGGGAGCAGGCGCTGCGCGCGGTACGTGCCCGTTGGCCAGAGCGTCCTGTTCCACCCTCGGTGGCCGAACTGATGGACGTGGACACCGAGCAGCCGGCGGAAGGCGTTGACGTGGCCAGTGCCGCGCTGCGGCGGTTTGATGCGATCGGCCAGTACCTGGCCGCAGGGCCTGATCCACTCGTAGTAGTGCTCGATGACCTGCATTGGGCGGATTTGGCCTCGCTGCGGCTACTGGCGTTTCTGGCCGAGACCATCGCTTCCAGTCGGATGCTATTTGTAGGTTCTTACCGGCACCATGAGTCCTCTGCATTGATAGAGACGTTGGCCACTTTGGCTCGGGCCGGTACCGAGCGGATTGAACTGACCGGGCTGGACGCCGAGGAGACCCGAGCCCTGGTGAGTGCAGTGGCTGGTCGCCGAGTTAGCGAGCACATCGGCGCTAGGCTGTGGACGCGCACCGAGGGCAACCCGTTTTTTCTGCGAGAGCTGGTTGGCCTGCTGATCAGCGAGCACCGCCTAGACGAGCCAGAGGTGGTGCCGGTACCGGTGCCGGTGCGGGAGGTCGTGCTGCGCCGCATCGCTCGATTACCCAAAGCCACTGGCGCAATATTGTTCGTGGCCGCGATCGCCGGTCGAGACTTCGACATCGATGTAGTGGCCGAGGCCGCTTCGGTCGACGTCGAGACGGCGCTGGAGGCCATCGACGCCGCGGTGGCAGCGGGTCTCGTGATAGAGGACCAACGACGACTAGGCTGGTTCAGCTTTACTCACGCGTTGGTGGCTGAGGCGCTATATCTGGCCACGACCCGGGCTCGCCGGGTGCGCCGACACCGTCGGATCGGAGCGGTGGCCGCCCGGGTATGGACCGGGCGCAACGAGCACTCCGCAGAGATTGCCCGGCATTGGCTGTTAGCTGCCGAACTCGACGCAGCCACCGCCGCCCAAGCCTGTGCTTACGCCGCGACCGCGGCCCGGGCGGCCGACGCCCGGCTGGCCCCCGAGGCAGCTGCCGAAGCCTGGCGACAGGCCCTGGCCGCCGCCGAATTAGCCGGCGACGTCGACCGATACCCCCTGCTGATGGGTTTGGCGACCTCGCTGTATCGGGCCGGGAACCCACGCGAGGGGCTCCCGGTGTTCGTGCAGGCCATGGAGCACGCCCTCGGGGTAGACGACGACCCCCATGGCGCGAACATTTCCCGGCTGGTCACCACGGTGGTTGCAGCCATCGATGAATCGAGCTGGTACCCGGTCGTGGGTGGCGTCGACGACGATCGGCTGGTCGAGGTTCTCGAAAGGGCCCTGCTGCACCTGACTGAGCCGGTACAACGAGCGTTACTGCTGTCCTGCCTAGCCGTCGCCCGCTATTACGACGATAACCCCCACCGCCGTGTCACCTTGTCCGACCAGGCACTGGCCCTAGTCCGTCCCTCGGCAGACATCGTCGCACTGGCCCGCGTGCTGCACCTACGAGTAATGGCCCTGTATGGACCTGACTACCCCGAGCAGTGCCTGGCAGCGGCCACTGAGCTATTGGCATTGCCTGGCCTGCCCCCAGTGGCCGTAGCCAACGCACGGCTGAGCCGCGCTAGGTTGCTCGCCACCGTGGGACGTATTCGGGAGGCGACGGCAGAGTTTGACTTGCTCGTTCCCTTCGTCGAACAGTCGGGTTCTCCACTCCACCGGATGCGTCTGGGATGGTCCCAGGCCTGTTTGTTGCTTCTTGCCGGACGCTGGTCGGAGGCCGAGTCGATCAGCCGCGCCACCTACAAGCTGCACTCCGGGATGAGCTATGGCGTCGAACAAGGTTTCGCGCAAGCAGTGTGGATATTGCAGCGTTGGGAGGCAGCGTATTTAACTGGCACCGGCGCAGACTTGGCAGATGAGCTGCGCGCAGCCGTAGCGCGCGGCGGCTCATCTGTGTTGCGCAGCATTCTCTCAATGGCCCTGGTGGAAGCCGGCCGTCCGGAAGATGCCCGTGCCGTCCTGCGCTCCGTTACACCCGGTTACAGGGACTATCGGTGGCTCTACACCCGGTGCTGGACCCTCCTATCCGCGGCGCGACTTGGCGAAACCGAGTACGTGATCCAGCTTCGCGACCAATTGCTGCCTTACCGTGGGCTGCCCTGCGCCGTGTCCGCGGTCTTGATAAGCGGTTCAGTGGCCTACTTCACCGGCGAAGCTGCAACGGCCCTCGGCGACGCCGAGGCTGCGGTAACCGACCTCACCATTGCCGTCAAGACTAACGAGGTAATGGGCGCGCTGCCCTGGCTAGCCCGAACATACGACGCCCTCGCTCGAGCCCAACAGTACCGAGCTCAGGACAATGAATGACGATGAATAGCGTGGGGCACAGCCGGCCTCGTGCTCAAGAACTGTAGCATGGGCTGTTTGGTAGCAGCAGGGTCGTCAATCGCCGGTCAGTAGCCCCTGCCGGAAGAACAATGACTCCAGCATGTGTCTACTTCTCGTGTTGACGTTTCGTCTTAGGGGTAGGGATCCACGCGATCAGCGTGAAGCGATCGAGCCGGCGCGGACGGCGGAATGGCATCAGGACGCTGACATCACATAAGATCCACAAAGTACTTGCTCAGGAATCGCCCACTGGGGTCATTTTCCTTGTGATACGATAAAAATTCGCTCCAGTCGTTACCAAGAGTTTTGTAAACGATATCCGCGCTCAATTGCTTGGTTTGGTTCAACAACGGTCGCGCACCGAATTCCGAAACGAACGCATCGTATCGCCTGTTGAATTCGATCCAGAGTGGATCATTCGGTCGCGAGTCTGCGAGGTCCATCGTAAAAATATCCTCAGACGGAGAGAAGGAGAGGAGAGCTTTCCGATCCTTGTTAATAAAGTAAACGCTCGATACCAAGCTGGCACGGAAACCGGTTTCTCGAAAATAGTCGCGACAGAAGGTGACATATTTGGGAATAAATTCTTCCCATCGGCTCACCGGTATGGCCCAAAATGTAAAGTCGAAATAGTCAATGCGGTCAAACTTGTAGTTGATGTTAGAATCGGCTCGTCGCGCCGCAAATCCTCCCAGTAAGGATAGAATCCTGAAGGCCAGAACTAGCACTCTGTCAAAAATATTGAAAAACCAATTATACGGCACCAATGTCACGAGGAGGCTGGCTTTTTCCGCCCATATCTTATCGCGAACCAATCGTTTGAATCGAGAAAACCTGGAAATACATGCTTGCCCGCCCGCAGCGCGCCGACGCTCCGCGATAATACGATTAGAATACGGTAGACAGAATGCCAAAACCCCGTCGGCGCCGCCGAACAACTTATCGCGGCTAGGCACTGACGCCAGATCGAAAATCTTATAATCGTAGGAGAGGATCGACTGCTTCTCGATACGAAACGTAACCTCGAAAATGATTCCCAACAGACCGTAACTGGACCGGACTATTCGCATCTTTTCGGGGTCGTCCGCCTCGGTGATCGTTTCCACATTGCCATCAGCGTCGACCAACTTCACGCCGATAACTGTCGAGCTTACCTGTCCTGACCCGAAACGACCGAGGGAAGCGTCCTTAGTGCCGCAGCACGATACCGAACCGGCCGTAGCGTTACCAATCTCTGGAGCCACCGCGATTTGCATGCCATAGGGCCTGAGACGATTGCGAATTTCGATCATTTTCACGGCGGCGCCAACCGTGACCGTCGAGGTCACGACGTCGATGTCAACTTGAGCGAAATGGCACATCAAAATCTGGGTGCCATCGGTGGCGAAACATGGATTCAACGAGTGGAAACTGCCACCAACACGAAGAGGAGACGGGTACTTCGTATCCTTGACTACATCAATCAGCTCTTGCAAGTTCTTAGGAACAACGACGACCCGCGGAGTGCTTACAGCAGAGTTATTCCAATTCCGCAAAACGACACCAGAACTGGTCGCCACCGAGCCATCCAGCACCACTTTCCCAGTTCGACGCTGCGAGCCATATAAGTCGCATGATGTATGACCGATCGTCTTCCTTGGACCACCGTTCCGCATAGCTTTACCCTCCCCTTAGCCCATGCCTGCGCACGCACGCCTAGCGGCGCAGACTCAAAAAAATTCGCAACTGCATGTGAGAAGACCCTTATGGCGCCCCTCTACTGCAATTCGACGAACCCTCTCTAAAATTTGTTATCACACGAAGGCAGCATAAGAGGTGTTCGTACTAAGGTCTCTTTCGTCGCCGAGCCACACTGGCAACCACACATGAAGGAGGATGAACGACGCCCAGTTAGTACGTCTTGCTCGACCTCGATCGGGTGAAAACTAACACGAAGGAAGCCCCACCGAAGCACTAGCCGGCAACTGAGCTGACCTGTCGAAGACGCGCATGTCAACGAATCTCTGTAGCCGGCGTCATTGCACTGCGCAGCTGCCACTTGTGGACAGAAGAATCACTTGCTCTCCTCGGAGGCACTGTGTAATCTTCACTGGCCCCATTGTTGCCGCCGCACGCATGGGCCGTTGACGCAAGTTCCGGCAGAAGCACAAATGACGCATTCTCAGGGTCGGCAGTGACCAGTGCCCTGCTAGCACCGCCCGATGACGATGTAATCGGCAAGACACCTCGGCCTGTAGTAGGCAAGGCATCCGCATTCGATGGCCACAATCGTACCTGCCGTTTGTTCGCGAGCCATGAGATGGTCGCAAGAACTGTGTTTATGCCCGAGATCAACGTCAGTGTCATCGCCGTTCGACGCTGCAACTGGCCAGAGATGCCCAGCTTGGCGGCGGTCACTGTGTCACTCGCGTGAATCATGACCGCTTGGCTCGTGGTATGCAGGAGTGGTTGACCGCGCTGGGTTATCAGATCAGCTCCCATGAGCACTGTCCGTACGCCAAACAGTCGTAATGCGTAGACTGCGGCAGCGCTGTCCCTGGGAACCTCATCGAGAGGCTTGATGATGACCGATGGAGCAACGAGGGCGACGGTGCCGTTGACAATGCGGATGAGGGCAAGCGCGTATTGAGCCTTCTGCCCTGCGCGGATCAGCCCGTCGCGCAATGTAGCACGCTGCGTCGGCGAATATATTTGATAGAGCATGAGCACAGACCTCCCAAACCGGGGCCACTTCAACCATTTGAACGAATCGCCGCATCTCTCATACGATGAAAGAGACATGTTGTGCCCGCTTGATACATCTACAGCGTGACGATTGTTGCTATACGAGTAACGGTCGGGCATTATAGACCAAAGATGCGCTCATCATCGTACATCACAGTTCGTAAGATCGGCGGAACCTTGAATGGGTTGGAACGAGCCATCAAGCGCTATGTGGCCGCCGACCGCCAACGAGGGCGCTGAGGAATTGCAGGACGGCCTGTTCGACGGCGCCTGGGTTGTCGATCATTGGCCAATGGCCGCTATCATCGAGAACGACGACCTCGACGTCCGAAAAAGTCTCTCGTTGACGGGCAGCGTAGCGTATGGACAGGTAGGGATCGTGAGCACCCCATACGACTAAGGCTGGGCAGTCCAATTCCCGTAGCCGGTCCTGTAAAAGCTCCGAGGACGCGGTGGTGGCGTCGGTGGCGCGGTACAGCTGTAGCACGGCACGTTGTACTGCGGGATTTTTGCAGTCGCGATACATGCGAGTGAGCACATCTTGGGGCAAGCCACGGGGGTTGCCATGACGCAACACCAGACGGAACGCCGGGTAGGTAGCCGTGCGGAAAAAGACCTCACCGAGCACCGGGGTGCGCCAGATCCGGGCCAGATAATGCCAGCGGTAGCCGGGCAGGACACCGATATTGATCAGTGTCACGCTGGCAAACCGCTCGGGGTGACCGACAGCCCATGTCAGACCCCAGGGACCGCCGAAGTCATGGAGCACCAGGTGGGCACGGTGGATACCGAGTTGGTCGAGGATTGCGCCAAGGTAGTCGGCGTATCCAGCGACGGTGTAGTCGAAGCCAGCGGGCTTATCCGCACAGCCGAAGCCGGGCAGATCGGGCGCCACCGCCCGGGCGAACACACCGGTGCGAGCGACCAAGCGCCGCCAGTCCTCCGCAGGACCAGGATTGCCGTGCACGAATACGACTGCCTCAGGCGCATCGGCGGGCCCGGCATACAGATACGGGCTGCGGATCCCGCTGACGGTGATGGCATCCTCGACGACCGGGTACAGCCGTTCGGCTTCGGTGGAAGTCATGGCACGTCTCCTGTAGAAGGCTTGCGGCTAACCTGCTGCGGGCACATGCGGGTGCCTGGGTAGCGCAGAGTCGGATGATGTACATGTTCGTCTGGCTATAAGACAGTTCGTATGGGTCCGCGTGATACCGGCATATGGCTGTACTCCCACCCCCGCGAAGAAATCAGAAGCAAGTGATCTAGACGGCATGATCATCCGTGCGCTGATTCTCGTGCCTGACGGGTCCCGACCGGAGGCAAACGTGTCGTTGCTCAAGCCGAAGTGGTGCACCAGGGCTTAAAGGCGTTGTCTACGTGGCGTAGCGCAGGACCCAATTGCGGATAGTGCCGCAATAAAACTGTGCTCATGGTGTTGTTTTCTATCCAGTTCAGGCCGGTTTGCGTGTAGATCTCCGGAGTGTAGTCATGGGTGAGGAAGCGATCACTGTTGAGCCGGCGCGATGTCGTCGCCAAGAAGATTCGAAAAGTTGTATCACTGAAAGCAAATCCTTGAGGGCGTTTCTCAGCAAGTAGGCCAACAATAAGATCCACTCGCTCGATATCGCCGCCGTATACTTCTCTCAGCGTGGATGCAACTGTCGGGTCATCGGTGAGCGCCTCGAAATCTTTCGCCGGATTCATGCGGAGCAGCCGACGGAACTCATTGTAACGTGGCACGCCAAGTTCCCGGGTGCGCAGAATATCTGTCGCAGCGAGATCCGTCAACTTCCCGTCGGGTCGCTCAAACTCCTGCAGGTAGTAGGGGAAGTTGTTGAGCACGAGCGCACCCGGGTGCAAGGTCCCAAAGGAATAGAACAAATCGTGCATAGGCACTTTCGCTGCAATGTCCACCGCGGCCGGTCCGGCGATTTGGCGCAGGGTGTACTCGGCGATAAGCGCGTCGTTCGCCGCGGTACGCAACGTCCAGTGATCACGGATCAGCGGGTGCATGCGGTAGACAGCAGCGAACTCCTCAGTAATGTTGAACGGTACACCAAAGTGGTTTGTCGGAGACCCGGGAATTCCGCTGATCAGCTCACTGCTACCGATCCGACCAAACAACTTGTGGACCCTTTCGGAGGCCAGGCCCCACCAGTAGGACAGAATTGCCCTTACGGTGGTCGGATGGTTGATGAACGCTGGCGTCCACTCGACTGTGTGGATCTTCGCCATCAACGCAGCATTGATCAGACGGGCTACTTGGAACAGTTCCTCGTCACCCCAGTTAGCATACTCGACCCGCAATCGCTCACAGATCGCGTTGTGCTCCCGCATGAACAGCGTCACCAACATCGCAAGACCGAGCCAAAATCCAGGTTCCCGGATAGCGTCCGTGTTATCGGGAATTAAGGGCTGCGCCGTGCCGAACACATGCACCTTTCCGTCCACGCCAGTCCGCACCAGTTGCTGCTGCTCCCTATTGCTTCCGTAGATTGCAGAAGCGTCCCACCAAGCAGAGTTCACGTTGATCTTAGTTGGAGCACCTGCACTTCCCTCAGGACGAGTCGGGTCGGGTGGCACCCGCGGAATCGTCAGCGGCGGGGTAGGCCATTTGTCATCGGCCTCCAGCGGAAGCTGCCACATGGTCCCGGGATCGCGCCTATCATGGCTGAACCAGTCCCGAATCATGAACTGCAGCCAAGCGGCTGCCAGCGAGTTCAACGTCGGCGCGGGTTGGAACTCGCGTCGGGTCATCAACCGTCGACTCACCAGCCGTGGGTTTGGTGACAACAATTCCGGCTCAGGCTCGGGAAAGGTCAGGTCCAGCGGAAAGTTCCGGCCGAACCTGGCACCGGCCATGCCCATCAAAGGATGCTCCAAGTCGTTATACGAGCCATCCGAGGAACGGGCCGTGGTCCGAGTAGGCCCACCACCCTCCGGAACGGGCGGGTTCACCGTTGGCAAAGTACTCGTGTCGTACAGGTTCTCCCGGCGCAGTTTGTTGCGGAGCCCACCTAGAACCGCAAGCCCCAGCGGGACCGGCAGCCGGTCCCAACCGAATTTGCGGTCGACCACCTCGGTGAGGGCGTCGTAGGCCCGCACGAGCAACGATGGGCGATAACCCGCACCCGCTGCCGACGGGCCGGAAGTACTTTTTATGAGAGGGGACTTAACCCACGGCGCAGTTCCCCGGTGCGCGCCAAATAATTCTTGCTGAGTCATACCCTCTCCCCTGTGTGCATAGCCCTAATGACTAGTTGTCCAGATGTGTCCTATATGTCCGGTATATGCTGTGACGACAGCTCCCAGCACGCTTGCCCCGCCAAAATTCATCGACTGTTAGAGTGCTCACCGACGCGTCTGATACATCAAGCGCACGGGTACCTGTCCGACCACGCTCGTCCATCCGATAGACCAGCCAACTCGGATGAAGGCCCAGTTCTCCTAACGGTTTTGACTACTGTGATCAATCGAATGTGGAGACCGCACTCCAGCACCGCCACACGGGGGTCACGGGCCAGTGATCCGGCATCGGAAGACCGGGACTTACCAATAGCAGTCGCAGGTGTGGCGGCCGAGTCAAACAAACTCGACTATCCAAGGTACGTCTGCCGAGACGAATAGGACACCGAGCTGACAGTTACTGCGTCAGCGAGCGGTGGCCCGATCGGCGTCGTGGTAGCTGCACCGGCTCGTTGAGCCATCCTGCGCGCCCGCCCGGCAACCGAGACCGACGCCGACCCGACAACCCGGGCCGCCATCCGTCTACTCCGCACGGCCGTGTCGGGCGATCCATGGAACTACCTGGCTGCCGGCCGGTGTGGCGACAGCTGCTATCACCATCTTGGCCAAGAGCTGCTCAACCGAATACTGATCCACAACCGGCGCCGTCTCCAACAAGCACTGGCAATGTGGACGAGGCTCATTCCCATTGCCCATACAGCAGACACCCCACTGAGGCCGCTCACCCCGCCCTGGTCACCGCCCGAGCTTCGCCTCCGATGCCGCGATCGACTCAGCGGACTGATCAACGAGGCGCGGGACTCACAAGTCTCCTTGGTCGCGCACTGCCAGATGCATTCGCTTCGTGCCCGCCACGCTCCGCGACAGTGTGGGCAACATGAACGTAAGTTCAGTGACAATCCATGGACGAAGATCGTTAATTATGATCTTTGGAACGACATCACTGCTGGTAGAACGGGTGGGGCGGGTGGGACTCGAACCCACGACCTGACGGATTATGAGGCGGCCAGAGGCAGAAGCACAGCGCCACTACCTGCGCAAATAGGTGCTACAGATCGCCACTGATGGGCATGAGAGGCCCTGTTGGGCCCTAGTTCATGCCCAATCTCATGCCCACCCAGTCCATAGTGGACTACAACGCGAGCGTGGGAACCCAGCGGCGGCGTACCTGTCAGGTGGAATAGCACAGACCCACCCAGCGAACGGGCCTAGCGAGGCACATCCGCACGGTGCCGAGACTTCAGTTGCGGCACACGGCCGAACAGAGATCAGCCTCGAGTCCTTACGGCTACAGTGAGCACATTGATACTGGGTATTGGGGTGATCTCCCGTGAGCGCGCAAGTACACGACCGCATCACGATCGACCCTGACAAGATGGACGGCCAGCCCTGTATCCGGGGCCTTCGGTTCCCCGTCGTCACCGTGCTGCGCATGGTGGCAGGGGGCATGAGCGTCGACGACATCGTCAGTGAACATCCAGACCTCGAACCTGAGGACATTCCTGCGGCACTGACCTACGCCGCTGAGGCGCTCGCCGAGCACTACTACCCATTGAGGCCGCCTGCGTGAGGTTCCTGATCGACGAGAACCTCTCGCCCCGAATCTGCACATCTTTGATCGCCAGTGGGCATGGCGCCACCCACATTCGCGACCATGGCATGGCCAGTGCCACCGACTCGCAGGTGCTGGCCAAGGCAGCCACCGACGGCCTCGTGCTCATCACCGCTGACCGGGGCGACTTCGGCAGGGAGCTTGCGCTTACCCGCGCCGTCGAGCCCTCGGTGATCCTCTTACGGCAGCTCCCGGATGTCGTCCGAGCGTCGGACGTCGCCGCTCTGCTCCTCGCCAACCTTACGACTGTTGTGGAGTCGGCGCTGAGCAAAGGAGCATTTGTCGTGCTCACTCCAACAGCAATACGCGTCCGGCACCTCCCGCTGCATTGAACTGGAGCGCATACCCCCACAACATGTGAGTATGGACCACACCACCGTTCCCGCATCGAGTGTGCGGTACGGCGGCATGATGATCAACCGGCTCGCAACGAGATCACCGGCAGCACACGGCACGCGCACCGGCGCCGCGCTCTACGGTATGTGATGTGGACCATGATCTTCCGTTGCCAGGGGCGGCAGGACTTGCGGAGGAAGTGGAGAGCCTTCGGACACTGACCGCGCGATTGCAGGCTGACAACGCGCGGTTATTGCGCCTGTTGGAGTTGACACCGAAGGAGGCGGCTGCGCCCGGCCCGGTGCAGATGCGTTTTTTCGACGCGCCGCCTGGGCCGGTCGATCGGCAGTCACCACCAGAGGTAAAGGTTGACTTCTTCGGCGAGTTGTTCGCCGCCCGGTCGGACATCTATGCCGTTCGGTGGGAGAACGCGCGTACCGGCAGAGCTGGTTGGCTGCCGGCCGTACGTGGCGGATGGAGCAAAGGCGTGCGCCACGAAGACCGGAATTACCTGCCACTGACCCGGGAGGTTATTCGCACTCACCTGTCCGGCGAGACGCATATTGGGTTGTATCCATTGCTTGACGGTGATCTGTGCAGCTGGCTGGCGGCCGACTTCGATGGCCAGACGGCCATGCTGGACGCGCTGGCGTACCTGAAAGCGGCCCGGACATGGTCAGTACCGGCAGCATTGGAAGTGTCACGCTCGGGCATCGGCGCTCACGCGTGGGTGTTCTTCGCTGTTCCTGTGCCAGCGGAGGCTGCCCGGCGACTTGGCACCGCATTGCTGCGGGAGGCGATGGCGGTGCGGGGGCGCATGGACCTAGCCAGCTACGACCGGCTGTTTCCATCGCAGGACGTGCTGCCGACCGGTGGGGTGGGAAATCTGATCGCCGCACCGCTGCACGGCAAGGGCCGGCGCAATGGGGTAACGGTATTTCTTGATTTATCCACGATGGAACCGTCCGAGGACCAGTGGGCATATTTGTCCTCGCTGGGAAGAATGAGTCCCGGCGAGGTCAACCGAATCTCGCGCCGGGCCGGACAGGTAGTCGTCGGTGTTGGTGTGGACCGACTCAGCACACCGGTCTCGACCCGGATTCATGTCGCGCCGCCACCCATTTTGCACGCCCGTCTCGGAGCTGGGATTCGGGTGGAGTCAGACGAACTCACCCCAGCGTTGCACGCGACACTAAAACACGCGGCGTCAATGCCTAACCCACTTTTTTACGAGCGCCAGCGGCTACGCATGTCCACCTGGGACACACCGCGGTTTCTGCGCAGCTACGACGAAACCATCGATGGCGGTCTGGTGCTACCGCGAGGCCTAGCCGACACGGTGGCCTCGCTGGTCGAGCAGGCCGGCAGTCGCCTTGAACTGACCGACGAACGGGCATCCGGCAAGCCCCAGGAGTTCACGTTTACGGCGACATTGACGAGGCCACAGCAGAGCGCTGTAGAAGCCCTCCGCAATCACGATCTGGGTGTATTAGTCGCTCCGCCTGGCGCTGGCAAGACCGTGATCGCGTGCGCGGTGATCGCCGAACACGAAACGTCAACGCTCGTGCTCGTCGATCGTAAAGCCCTCGCGGATCAGTGGCGGACACGAATTAGCGAGCTGCTGAGAGTCAAGGCGGGCCAACTCGGAGGCGGCCGCGCGAAAACTCGCGGCATGATCGATGTTGTGATGTTGCAAACCTTGGCGCGCAAGGGCAACATCGAGTCACTCACCAGTGGCTACGGGCTCGTCGTTGCGGATGAATGTCATCACATACCGGCAGCGGCGTTCGAACATGCCGTCAAGCAGATCCCCGCACGGCGATGGCTTGGGCTGACCGCCACCCCGTACCGCCGCGACAAGCTCGACGACCTAATCACACTCCAACTCGGCCCGATCCGGCACACCATCACTCACTCCGCCCAGGACGCGTCCGCGGTCGATGACCGGTCCCCACAGCTGGAACTCCTGCAGTCATGCCCTGCGCCGCGACCAACGCCCGTACTTCACGTGCATGAGACTGGATTCCGCTACACCGGCGAGGCTAATCCGTCGGTACCCGGTGGGATGGCCGCCATTTACCGAGATCTCGTCGCAGATGATGCTCGCGCCACTCAGGTGATCACCGATGTGACCGCAGCGCTGGAACGGGGCAGGAACTGCCTGGTGCTCACCCAATGGACGGCACACGTCGAGCGATTCGCCGAACAACTTCGCCTACGGGGACTCGATCCGGTCGTACTACGCGGAGGTATGAGCGGGAAAGCTCGGCGCACCGCCCTGGCGCGCCTGCAGCCACTCACGGACGGGTCACCGCTGCTTGCAGTGGCCACAGGACCGTTCGTCGGCGAAGGATTCGACTGCCCGGCGCTGGACACCCTGTTCCTCGCGGCGCCAATCGCCTTCAAGGGACGTCTTGTGCAGTACGTGGGCCGAGTCCTGCGCCCGCATCCGGGAAAGAAGACCGCCGAGGTACACGACTACCACGACATCAACACCGGAGTCTTGGCGTCCTCCTTGGCCAAGCGCGCACCGGGCTACACAAGCCTTGGCTTCCCCGACCCCCGCCAGTCGGCATCACGGCATTGACCAACTCGCTCCGGTCGTGGGTTGCCCAGGCAGCACATACCGCGAAGTGCGGAGTCGGCGCATTCGATTACTCGAGCGTGCACGACGTATGGCAACTGCCCGGCGCGCGGGTCACATCGCTGATAAGCGTTCGCAGCGAGCCAGGTAGCTCGTGTTCGCTCTGGTGAGCCAAGAGATGTGAAATCCTTCGGATCGTCTCCGGTGTTGATCGAGGGCAGCAGGCTAGGCTAAGAGCGTGTCTCATTTGGCTTTGGCGAGTTTTTTGTGGCAGGTGAGCACGGCGGCGTAGGGTGAGGAAGGCGCAGAACAGGTGGGTGTGGCGTTCGTGGCGGATGGTCAGCCGGCGGTAGCCGAACAGCCAGGCGATACTGCGTTCGATCACCCAGCGGTGTTAGCCCAGGGTGGTGCTGGATTCGACGCCTTTGCGAGCGATGCGGGGGGCGATTCCTCGCGATGTAGCCATCTGCGTAGCTCGGTGACGTCGGAGGCCTTTGTCGGCGTGCAGCTTGGTGGGCCGTGCTCGTCGGGGGCCTCGCCGTGACCGGACCGCGGGGATGGCTTTGACCAGGGGTTTGACAGCGTGACTGTCGTGGGTGTTGGCCGCGGAGACGCCGACGGCTAAGGGCAGTCCGGCGCGGTCGGACAGGGCGTGGATTGTTGAGCCGGCCTTGCCCCGATCCACCGGATTTGGCCCGGTCAGCGGACCCCTTTCGCTTTCGCGCCGAACGACTGAAAGCCGCTAAGCCGGACACGCGTGAGTCTCAAATTCGTAATCTCTCATGTAATGCGCTGCCGCAGATATCGATAGCCAGGTGATTAATTTCGAGGTGGCGCAAGCCCGAGGCCGCCACTCCCAGTGACCTCCCGAGGCGCACACACTACCAGGTGGAGGATTTAGTGATTGCTATCCCGGGTACGGCCAAATGGCATCCGTCAGTATCTCCTGTCAGCGATAGGCACCAGCCCGACGCAACCCGCGATAAAGCAACATGGCATCACCAAGTCGTCGGCGGAGCTGCCGTTCGAGCCCGGCGATCGGATACAGATTCTGGGGCGCCCGAGTGTCCTTGTACTCAACCGAGGCGTAGCGGCACAGCGTCGCCTGGCTGAGCCACGCCATCCCGATTGCGTCGGCATGGACAAGGGTCGCACTGCACTCCAGGCGAACAATGCCCGCCCAAGGCGCGCCGACGGTGCACGGCAGCCGCAGGTACCAGGCGTAGCGGTCCCACGAGCCTTCAAGCAGGAACACGGGAGTGCGTTGGCCAGGCAACAACGAAACCACGAGACGGCGGAGGTGGAGCGGGAGGTACTCCCGGCGATGGCTCTTGATGTAGCCGAGGACCCGAGGGAGGTCCTGGCGACCGCGTAGCGGGCCGTCGATCACGAGGAGATCATCGGTCTCCGAGAGTCCGTGCCCATTGAGCGCGGCCCGAGCGACCTTGGCTGTATCGATCTCTGTGGCGCCGAGGCGCGCCTGGAGGGCCAGGCTCAATGCCTGCATCGACGCGATGCGCGAGTCGAGGTCCGCGCGACTGACGCAGTAAGTGCCGGCTCGCGTGGGAATGTCCACGGCGTGCGCGGACGTCGTGAACAGCCCGCGGCGTACGTCGGAGACCAGCAGGTGCGCTCCTTTAGCAGCGCAGCAACAGACCACCCCGGCTGCATACGACGCGCAGAGCGCAAGCGAGGCGATCGAGTCGTCGGCGGGCTCGCCCACCCACACCCGGGCGTCGATGCGGCGCACACCGTCGACGAACAGTGTTACCGCCGGCGGCTCGACTTTCCGGCCAGGGTCAAGCGGGCGCCACTGATCCTCGGGCAGCTCGATGTCAGCGACGACTCGTGCGATGGACTCCCCGATCTCGTCGACGTCCAGGCTGACTCCGTAGCCGGGATCCCAGGGATCGATAAAGAACCGCATCAGCCGACCTCCCGGACAACCGACGCGGTGTGCTGGTCGCGAGTGACCGAGAACCGTACAGGGACCCGCTCGGCCAGCGCTGGCACGTGCGTGATCACACCGACCATCCGGTCGCCCCGGGTCGCCAGGTTCTCCAGGGTGCTAGCGACTACATCGAGCGTGGCCTCATCGAGCGTACCGAACCCTTCATCCAGGAAAATCGAGTCGAGGCGAGCGGCACCCTCGGCGGCGAGGGTGGACAGCTGCGTTGACAGCGCAAGGGCGAGCGCAAGGCTGGCCTGGAACGTCTCTCCCCCGGACAGCGTTTTCACCGGCCGGAAGGCATCAGCGTCGGCGTGGTCGACGACCAAAAACTCGCCATTGTCGTGAGTCAGCTCGAACTGCCCACCCGAGAGTTCCAACAGGCTCTGCGACGCGTCGGCGACGAGGACATCCAGCGCCGAGGCCACCAGCCACCGGGGGAAGTTGTTGGAACGCAGGAGATCCCCGAGCATCCGGGCCACCTGCTGCGCCGAGTCGGCGTCAGCACGCTGCGCTCGCAGCCGCTCGGCCTCGGCGCGGCGCTCGATGATCCGGTCACGCAGGCCGCGTGATTCGGCGAGCGCCTCGGCAACTGCTGCCAGAACGCCCGCCGCCACCGGACGGTCTGTGGGAATATGGACGTCGTGAGCGGCCAAATCGTCTTCAATCCTGCGCACGGCTAAGTCGCGGTCCTTCCTCACAGCTGCGGCTGCCGACTGGGCATCGGAAAGCTCACCGTCGCGGCGCGCGATCGCGGCCGTAGCCCAGCCGGCCAGGGCGGTCCAGGCGGCGAGCAGGTCGTCCCCGGGGAGCGCCGGCGCCCCGAACACCACCAGTGGGTCACGGGCGGCATGCAGCGCATCCCACGCCGTGGCGACAACACGGTCCACCTCGGCCAGCTGCGCATCAGCTGCCGACCGGGCGCTGCGAGCGGACCGAAGCTCGGCGTCTGCACGACGAACCGCCTCGTCAAGCACATCGAGCCGATGCAGCGCCGCCTGCGCCTCGGCAGCGGCCGGCGCGGACTCCAGCGCGCTGCGTAGCCGCTCGATCCGCTGGTCGAGCGCGTCAAGGTCACTGCGGGCGCGCTGCTCTACCCGCGCCGCCGCGGTCTCTTCGCCGCGCTGTGCTGTGTTGGTGCATTCCGCCCGCTCGAACCCCAGCGTGATGGCCGGCAACATTTCGGCGGCCTCCGCGGCGGCAGCGCTCGCCCCAGGGAGGGCGGTGTCGCGGACCGCCGCCTCCTGCTCAGCCCATGCACACAATCCGCGCCATCCGGTGAGCACGTCCTCGGCGACCGGCGGGGCGCCGAGCGGCACCAGCGGCTCGCGTGCTGTCCACAACGCCGACATTGCGGCAGCGGCCTCCCCGTGGAGCGCTTGCGTCACACCTGCCATCTCATCCCGGTGCCGCCGCGCCGCACGCAGAGTGGCCGCAGCCTGCTCCGCAACCTCACCCAGTGCTTCCAGACCAGTCAGGGCCTCGCTGACCACGGCCACGGTCGATGGCGCGCCGGCCAGCAGAGCGTGCAGCCGCTCTACCTCGCGATCCAGCCGGGCGCGCTGCGCGGCTCGTTCCCGCTCGGTGGCCACCGCGGCCGCCTCCGCTCGCCGGGCCTGCTCCAGGGCATCTTCCGCGTCGGCGACGGCGGCTTCCGCGCTGGTCAGGTCAGCAACGGGCCGCACCGCCGGCAGCGTTGCGACGACTTGATCACAGACGGGGCACGGCTGCCCGGCCACGAGCGACGGGCGCAGCGCCGCGGCCAGGTCGGACCGTACCTCGCTGTCGTAGCAGCTGCGGGCATGCTTGAGGCGCTCGGCGGCCTCCGTCACGGCCACGGCCGCCGACTCCCGGACACGTACTGCGACGAGGTAGTCCTCGCCTACTCCAGAAAGTTCCTGCTCTGCGGTGGCGAGAGCCAGATGGTGGTCGCGTGCCCGTTCGAGCGGGCCCCGCGCGGGTGCCACCGATAGCTGCCGACGTGCGTCGGTGTCCGCGATGTCGGCAAGATCGAGGGCCTGTTGCGCAGCGGCAAGCTCGGCCTCCGCCACGCGACGGCGGCTGTCTAGATCATCAAGCCCGGTAGGAACGCAGAGGTGGATAAGTCGCTCACGCTCGTCGGTGAGACGCTGCGCGTCCTCCCGGGCCGCGGCGAGGTCAGCGATGGCTCTCTCGCGAGCCATGCGCGCGTGCTCTACGGCACCCGCGGCCTCCGCAGCTGCGGCGACGGCGGTGGCATACGCCTCCTGTGCCGTGGCATGAGCCTGCTGGACGTGAGGTTGGTCGGCGAGCGCGGTTGCCAGCTCGGCATGATTGTCGCGGGCGCGTTCCAGCGGCCCACGGTCAGGTGCGGCAGCGCGCTGCTCCCGAGCCTCGGTATCGGCGGCCTCGGCCTGGGCGCACCGGTACCGCGCAGACACCGCTTCCTCGATGGCCGACCGCTGCCGAACGTCCAACTCGGGCAGGCCCTCTGGAACAGCCAGCGCCGCGAGCCTGGCACGCTCATCGCGCAATCGGGCTACGACCCCGTCCGCGCTGATGACAGCATTCGATATGGCGGCTAGCTCCGGAAGCTGTTGGGCAATGCGCTCGGACAGCGCGCTCAGCGCTGCGACCCGTGCCTCAGCCTGAGTGACGGCTTCCTCGGTGGCATCGGCGTACCCAGTGAGCTGGCCGACCAGTACGTCGATCCGCTCACCCGCCGCGGCGGCTTCGCGGTTGGCCTCCTTGGCGATCGAGTCATAGACGCCCAGGCCGAGTAGCCGAGTCAGCATCTGCTGGCGCACGGCGGGCTTGGCGTGCAGGAATTCAGCGAAGTCACCCTGCGGGAGAACCACGCACATGCAGAACTGGTCGAACGGCAACCCGAGCAACTCCTCGATAGCCTTCGTCACCGCGGACTCGGCGGCGATTACCTCGGTACCGTCACCGGTCTCTCCAGTCCCGGCTGGGTCGTCGAGTCGCTCCAGCCGGGCGCTGCGGACGGTCACCCCACCCTTCGGTAACCGGCGCAGCTCCCGCACCACGAGATACCGGGCGTCGCCGACGTCGAACACAAGCCGCACGGTGCCCCGGTTCACGCTGGGAGCCAGGGCCAGCTTGACGACCGTCTGGTTATCCCACCGCGGTACCGACCCGTAGAGCGCGAAGGTCATCGCGTCAATCACAGTGGACTTGCCCGAGCCGGTCGGTCCGACCAGCGAGAAGTACTCCGCGTCCCGGAAATCGACGGTCGTGGGTTCGCGGAACGCGGCGAAGCCGTGCATGTCCAGCAGCACGGGGCGCATCACGCACCCCCGGTCACGCGGTCGTGCAGGCGCGCGAACAGCGCATTGAGCCGTGGATCATCGGTGTTTCGGGTGGCACAGTATTCACCGAACAGTTCCAGCGGAGTGCGCTCTATACCCACGCCGATTGTCGGGCGTGATCCTGTGACCGCGGTGGCAAACTCCGGATCGATGCGAACTTCCAGCGCGTTAGGCAGCAGATCGATCACCTCGTCCCGCAATCCCGCGTGGGCCGGTTCGCGCACCCACACTCTGAGCAGGTCGTCCCCGACCGTCCCAGCGAACGTCCCCAGCTCGTCGATGGTGCCGCGCAGGGTCCGCAGCCGCCGGGCGGTAGTGATGGGGATATCGGTGACCCGGGCCGGAGTGGTGGGCGTCGCTTCGACCAGGCAGACCACAGGCTCGTACTCCTGCTCCCCGAAGTCCACCGCGAGCGGGGCACCGGAGTAGTACACCGGGCACGGCGCAGCGATGACTTGGCGCCGGTGCAGGTGGCCCAGCGCGACGTAGTGCGCGTCGAGCGGAAACACGGTGGCCGGCACGGCGTATTCGAAGATTGACTGCGCGGAGCGCTCGCCACCACCGAATGTTCCGTTGAGCACTGTCAAATGAGCCATCACAAGGTTGACGGCATCTGTCCGGAACCCGCTCGTAAGCAAACCGAGGATGTCACGGAGCTGCTGATCGTAGGCACTGGTGTGCTCCGCGGGGGTGTTCGTGACAAGCTCGGCTGCACGCACCGCGTAGCGCGTGGAGACGAACGGCAGTACCGCGACGGTCACCCGCTCGCCGGTGCGGGCCACGAACTCGATGACACCACCCTGATCGACGGGGCGGACCGCGCCGACCAGGGTGATACCTGCTGCGCCCGCGAAGGGACGATAGGCGTCGAGGGTGGCGGCGTGGTCGTGGTTACCGGCGATCACGATCACCTCGGCACCCGTGTCGGCCAGCGCCATCAGGGTGCGGACGACGAGTTTCTGGGCAGCAGCTGACGGTGCGGCACTTTCATAAAGATCACCAGCGACGAGGACGGCATCCAGCTCTTGCGCCCGGACAAGGCGCACGATTTCGCGGAGCACCCGCTCCTGCTCATCGAGCCGGCTGTGCCCCTTGAGCGTCTTGCCGACGTGCCAATCGGCTGTATGCAAAAACCTCACAACGTTCCTTCTAGAAAGGTGGGTCGTCGTTGACGGGCGGCAGCCGGCCGAACGGGTCCCGACGCACTGAGCCGTTGCCGGCCGATGGCGGTGCGCCACACTCTGAGAGCCGGGTCGCCCACGCCGGGAATGGGAAGTCGACCACGATTGGTACCGGGATCTCAGGTTGGGAGACGAACATCGTTCCTGGCCTCGCCAGAGTTGCCCGCGCTCGCTGCGACGGCGGCAGGAAGCCGTACTCGGGCCGTCCCGCCTCAGCCGGATCCAATCGACCCACGACCTTGATTGACGAGTTAGCCACGATGCGCCGCTCCACCTCACTCGCCGTCTGCTGCGCGCCGACCAGGATGATCCCCAGCGAACGTCCGCGTTCGGCGATGTCGAGCAGCACCTCCTTAATCGGGCTGGTGCCCTCGCGCGGGGCATACTTGTTCAGTTCGTCGATCATGGTGAAGAGCAGCCCACCCGGTCCGGCGGCTTCTTTGCGAGCGGTCTCAGCTGCCAGCACGACGCCAACCACGAACCGCTGCGCACGTTCCGGCAAGTTGTGCAGATCGACCACGGTGATCTGCTGGTTGTCAGTGCTTACTCGGCGATCCGCAGTATCGGCAAGATCGCCGCGCACTATGGTGCGCAGGGGTTTCAGACTCGAGCGCAACCGTCGCAGGAATGCATTGATCGTGCCGGTACCGGTAACCGGCCCAGCCCAGTCCCGGCGGGTATCCTCGTCGGTGAGGCGCTTGAAGAGGAAGTCAACGAGGTCGTCATAGGTACGCAGCAACTGGCCCTCGATCGCGACCGCTCCCCCGTCACCGGTCGCGGTCGCCTCGCGTCGCAGTCGGTTGGCGACCTGGTGGATGACCGTCGTGTACTGGTTGCGCTCGTCCTCGGCGTCGGCAAAGACATAGGGCAGCAGCTCGTTGGCGCAGAATTCGGCGAGGGTCCACCAGAAAGCACTGATCCCACTGGTGCGTCCGGTGACATACGGGCGCCCGCTAAGATCATCGGGTATGGGCGGGGCGAAAAATACGACGGATGCGAACGGCTCAGCAGGCAGGCCCAGCCGGGCATAGTCGCCGCGGAGGTCGTCGTTGAGACGCGTGTTTGCGTAGTCGAGAAACAGTAAATCCTCGCCTTTCACGCTAAAAACCAGCGCCTTAGCATTGATCGCCCGGCGACCCAGCGCACCACTACGGAAGATCGAGTTTAGGAGGAACAACGCGAAGCTAGTCTTGGTTGCCACACCAGAGATACCGCTGATCGACACATGGCCGCCGCGGGTCCCATCAAGGAACTCGAGGTTGATGTAAACCGGGTCACCGTCGCGTCCAAGGCCAACCGGAACTTTCTGATCCATACGGTCGAAGTACAGCGCCTGCGCACGTTCCTCACCGGTGGCCCGCCGCACCGGCTCCCCGGGCCTCGGCGGCACGTAAAATTCTGGCTCCACTCGAGTGGTAGTGACCTCGGCGATCTCCTGCACCTGAGCAGGCAACACCCCATCGGCAATCAGGAACACGTCAGAGCCGAAATTAGCGCCCTCATGCCGGGCCCGGACCTCGGTCACCACGCCTGAGGTTTTCACAGGCGCTAGGCCTGGCACCGCCCGTTCGGTAACCACTACGTCATCGAGCTGGAGGTAGGAGTCCACCCCGAGAGCGACGCTGAACTGGAGCGGAGTGGAGTCCTCAGTGCCAACGACGCGGCCAACGAAGCTCGTTGAGACAGTTTGCCCACGCGGGCCCGACTGCTCCGACATCTTCCTCCTATGCCGTCATGATCATCGGCCGTCGCACCTGCGAAGGATAATGCGTCTACCGCATCTAACGAGGACATCCTTGTATGGCCCTATCGGTGTCTGGCTCCGGCTGGATACACCTGAGGGGGCCAAACTCAGATGCACAGCACGACTACGTGCACAAATAGGAACCACAACGAGGCCACTGTCGTGGCCGGCGACAAACGGCTCCTAGGCTTACCCGCCTCGGCGCCACTCTGCTTCGTGGTCGAGAAACTCACGTGCAGCACTCACCCTGTGGTATGGCCCTAGACGTTGGGCGAGCAGTGTTATTCGGTCGTCGCCGCGTGCGGAACTGGTCGAACTGGATAGTTCCAGCGTGCGTTGTGCAAGCGCCGCGGCATGCTCAATGTCGCCGGCCTGCACATGGGCTTCGGCGAGCCATGAGGTGTACAGGGCAGACTCCCGTGTCTGACGTTCGTCATAGCACGCCAGCACACCGGTCAACAGCGGAATCGCCCGGTCGGGCTGGCCAAGTTCGACGTAGCAGCGCCCGGCCATGACGATGATCTCGTCTTCGGTCAGCCAGTACACCCATTCGGGATCATCGGCCGGGCGTCGCCGCTCGTATTCGGT
>JAFAWY010000031.1 GCA_019241525.1 Pseudonocardiales bacterium | reverse complement strand
ACCGGGACCACCGCGGGTGGAACGATCACAACCGGGACCACCGGGACCACCGTGGTATCAGTGATCAGGATCGGGATGGTCGGGATCACCGCACCTTCAGCGACCGTGACGCGGATGACCGGGGTCACCGTGACGTGAGCGCTCAGGACCGCGATGGCCAGGACCACCGGCAGAACAGCCACGTGCAGCACGCCGATCGGGACCCGGACCAGCACAACAGCGGGGTTCGCCACGTCGATCAGATCCGCCACCCGGGAACGCCACAGCATCAGGTCGACCCGCGGGCGAATCTGGAGCGTGACGGGCAGCGCGGGATGGACAGCGGCCGTGCCGGTGGCGGCGTGCAGCGCGGCGATCTGGGTTACCAGCAGCACGGTGGGTCCTACGGCGGCTTCCAGGGCGGTCCAGCCAACCCTGTCGCGCCGGCGGCGTCGACCTTCTCCGCGCCCGCGCCGTCGTTCGCCAGCGGCCCATCGTGGTCCAACGGCGCCTCAGTGAACCCGAATGTGGCTCCCAGTGCGACCGCGCCAGCCGTGGCCACCACCACTGCTGCGGCGTCGGCGACGCCAGTGAATATCACCCCGATCGATCCGAAGTCCTCGACTCACGTCGCGTCCCAGCCGCTGAGCCACAGCGTGCAGCAGGCCGCCACGGTAAATACCCCCGCCCATCAGGCCGACAGTGACTCGTGGTCTGGCTCATCACGCAGTGAGTCCAGCCAGAACTCCAGCCAGACATCGGGTCACCATTCCGGCGAGTCCGTCACCGGCGGCAGCACCGGCCAGAACAGCCCCCAGAACACGCACGGGATGGTCACCAACGGCCAGCAGGGCGGTGCCACTGGCGGGAGCGGGCTGGACAGCAACCAGCACGGCGGCTTCACCAGCGGCCACGGCAATTTTGGTGGTGCTCCGCAGGCCGACACCGGCACGCAGTTCGGCGGGCACAGTGCACCTGGCCAGCCGTCGCACCCCGCCGCACCTCAGGCGGACCTGGGCAGTTCCCCGTCGTCCGGTGCTGCCGCGGGCCAGGGCGTTCAATCGACCACCCCGTCCCAGCCGGCGCATCCCTCGATGCCGAGCCCGCATGGCACCGCGCCGACGACTCCGAGCGGTACGACATCGGGCGTGCACACCACGCCGACCACGCAGAGCACGGCGCCGGGGACGTCGCACGGTGCGTCGGGTGTGCACACCACGCCGACCACGCAAAGTACGGCGCCGTCCACGATGCATAGCCCCGATCCGAGCAGTGGGGCTGGCTCGCCGTCGTCGCATGGTCTGTCCAGTGGCCTTACCACGCATGACGCCGGTCAGACGGCGGCCCCGGCGGCTCACGACGCCGCGCATCCCGGTGCCGACCACGCGGCGGGAGCGCACTGATCCGGGCTTGACGGGGTGAGGAGGGCGTTAGCGGTGTCGGTGACGATGCAGCCTGCCGGTCTGATGACCAGCGCCGAGCTGGTCAGCCTGTTGGGCCAGGCCAATCGGCTGGCCGGTGTGGCCGGGCGGCCAGACCCGGTTGAGCGGCTGGCCCGGGTTGCGGCGCAACTAGCGGCTCGGCAGATGCGGGTGATGGTGGTCGGGGCACCCGGCCAGGGCGTCACCTCCCTGGTCCACGTGTTGCAGCGGGCATCGACTGATCGGCTGCCGGGAGCGACCTTCGCGGACGCTCCCGGAAGCCGGGGCTCAAACCAGCCGGTGGTACCGGAACGGGAGTCGGCGGACGTGGTGTTGTTCGTCTCCGACGCGGGTCACGAGTACGGCCGGGCGGAGCTGGATGCGCTGGCGCGGATCCGGGCGCAAGGCACCGTGGTGGTTGGTGTGCTCACCAAGATCGACGCTTATCCTCAGTGGGCTGAGGTGCAGCGGGCGAACCGGTCGCGGCTCCAGGCAGCCAACCTGGATTCGCCAACCATCCCGCTGCTTCCGGTATCCGCGGCACTGTGCGACAGCGGTCGGCAGCGGGGTGACGACTCGCTGTCAGTCGCCTCCGGGGTCCCGCAGCTGCTGGAGTTCCTGCGTGACCGGATCGACACCAGGGTGGATCCTGCACTGCGGGACTGGGTGCTCGGCGAGGTGCGGTCCGTTACTGATCAGTTGAGCATGATTTGGAACCGTGAGCTGGATGCGTTGCAAGGCGCGGGCGAGTCACCGCAGCAGCGGCAGCAGCGGGCGATGGCTGAGTTGGAGCGCCGCCAGCATCTGTCAGGGCAGTGGCAGCTCGCGCTCAACGACGGTGTGACCGAGCTGATGGCGCAGGTGGATTTTGACCTGCGTGAGCGGCTGCGTGAGGTGATGGAACTCGCCGAGGAACACATCACCACGGCGAACCCGATGCGGGACTGGCAGCAGTTCGACAACTCGGTGCGCAGCAAGGTCGACGAGAGTGTGCAGGCCAACTTCCAGCTGGCCGCAAAGCGCTCCCAGGTACTGGCCGCGCAGGTGGCCGCGAAACTAGTCGGCAATCCGGATCGCTCCTACACCGGCGTAGCGCTTCCCGAGCTACGGGTGACCGGCCCCGATGAGGCGTTGGGCCGGATCAAGCCGATGGAACCGCCAAACAGCGGCGGCTGGTTCGCGCGAGCGGTCAACAGCCTGCGCGGGTCCTACGGCGGCATCCTGATGGTCGGTGTGCTCACCAGCCTTGCCGGCCTCGCATTGATCAGCGTCTGGTCCGTGGCGGCTGGCGTGCTGTTGGGCCTGTTCACCTTCTGGGAGGACCGCAAGAACGGCCAGGAGCGCGGCAAGGCCGAGGCCAAGATGGCGGTGTCCAAGTTGATGGACAACGTCAACTTCAGGGTTGGCGATGAGCTGCGGACGCAACTGCGCGCCGTGCACCGGGCGTTGCGCGACCATTTCACCCAGATCAACGACCAGCGGCTGCGAATCGCCGCAGACGCGGTACGCGCCGCCGCCGATACGGCCTCGGCCAACGGCGGTCAACGCGATGCCCGGCTGTCCCAGCTGCAGAATCATCTCGCTGAGCTGCGCCAGCTTCGGATCCGCGCCACGGTGCCAAGCCGCTGACCAGTTCGAGGCCGCCGCATGCCCGGGTACCTAGGTCCGCTTCAGTCATTCTGGTTATTCGGCAGCCCTCTTTGCCGTTCGCCGTAGCCGGACGCTCTCCTTGACGATCTAGCGGCGTTGCGCTGGGTATGGCGAAGGCGGCCGCCGTGCTGCATCCGGGGCGGCACCGCCACGCGGTGTTCGAATTACCACGTACTAGATGAGCCTGTCGTCGCCTCACTCGAAGCTCGTTACCGCGAGCATGCGCCGGAGCGCAGCCGCACGGGTGATCACCAGACGACAGCGATTACATCGATCCCCTTTGCCGGCAACGAGGTTCTCTGCTCGATCGAGCAGAGAACCTATTACTGGGAACGCCCCCTGAGTGCGACGAATGGGTGGGACAGGCAACGACTTTCAGCGATCACCAGCGTCTCGACCTGGCTTCTCCGCACTGTTTTGCAGGCGCTGGGCGAGACCATCGATGCTGTGGTGCGGCATCGCGCAGGCACATGGCGGAACCTCCGTCGTGCTGGCCCAACATTCTTAGTCTTGCGCTACCACTCTCGCTGGCCGACATGGCGACATATCGGGTGTTGTTCGAGGTCAGATATGGTGCAGGCGTGCATGAGTCGGATGTGGGCGACCCAAATTCTGTTTTTGACGCGCAGGGCCCGCCGGCCGAGCAGGTGGTGCGGATCGACACTGCTCGGGTGGTACATGACCGGGCCAAAGCATTAGTGGTTACGGTCGCCGGGGAGATTGACTTGCTTACTGTGAAGCGATTGTGCTTCGCGGTCTCGGCCGGGTTCGACCAGCTCGGCGATGACGAGATCTTGATCGTCGATCTGACCGGAGTGACATTCCTGGGTTCGCCGGGTTTGCAGGCCCTGGTCGATGTCACCAACGCTGCACGCCGCCGCCGAGAACCGTTGCGTATCGTGGTCGATCAAAATCGGCCGGTGATAAGACCGATTCAAATCACGGGTCTGGACAGCGTCCTCGCCTTGTTCGATACGGTCGAGCATGCGATGCAGCCCACGTCGTGAGACCGCGGCTTGCCGCGGGGGGAACGCCAAGGTCAGCAGGCAGGGGGCAAAGGGCCGTTCGATGGACGGGCCGGTGCAGGGTTGCTGCAATCTGCGCTGAGCACCATACTGCCGAGGCGATGCCACCTACATGTAATCCTGACGAGACCTTGCCTCCGGCAACGTCGGAACAGGGGGCGTCCGAGCCTGCCAGCCACCGAGCAGCCCCGCGCCGGATGCGCCGGCCGCTACAGTTGGCGTTGCCTGCAGACCCGGTCACGCCGTCAGTGGTGCGGCAGCGGCTGCGAGAGTGGCTGGCGGCGTGGTCCTGGCCGGCGGATCAACTGGACGACATCGTGCTGGCTGTCAGCGAGGCGGTCAGCAATTCTGTCGAGCACGCGTATCTTCACCAGCCGTCCGGGATGGTCGAGGTCCGTGGCGGGATCGAGACGACACCACACCGCCAGCACCGGGTGATGATCATCGTACGCGATCACGGCTGCTGGCGCGCACCACCCAGCGACCACGAAAATCGGCGCCGCGGCATACCGCTCATGCGGGCCTATATGGACTCAGTGACAATCGGGCAGCCTCCCGACGACCCGATCGGCACCTGGGTTGTCCTGCGCAGCAAAGCTATTCCGTTGAGCCACGACGCACTGGGCGATTCTGACGGCAACATGACCTGCGCAGATGATTAACGGCCCTGTCGCGGATGTCAGCTCTGGCTCCCTGTAGCGCTACCGCGCTCATCGCTGCTCTGTAGTACCAGGACGCCCCTTTTGGTTAGCCGCAACGCCACGTCGACATCCTCGGCTCTCTCGGCCGGGATGGAGTTGTCGCGGCAGTAGGCTCGAACTTCCTCGCGACTGCGCAGCGAGAGAACGTTCCGTCCCAGCGCTCGATTCGATCTCATCGAAGACAGCGGGCACGATCTCGGTCGCCTTCTGGGCGTCGAACGTGGGAGGTAGCCATCCAGCATGATTTCCGGATCGTGGCGCAGCGCAGCAGACAAAGTACCGACCGCCGGATGCGGGGACACCGGTCCGCGAAACTCAGAAACAATCATCTCATGTACGTCGTGCAGTGACTCCCATGATCGTCAACGTCCTGGGTCGGGAGTCATAATCGGCAGGGATCATGGCGTCGACAGGTGGATTGGCGGCAGCTGGCGTCAGGTTTGCGGCGGGCTGCCTGGCACCGCCGCAAACCTCACCCATCCACAGTCGCAGCCACATTCTGCCTTCCACGGGCTCACCGTTGTGGGGCATTGCGGCATGGTCGCTGATCCACGCCGCACCGGCTAGGAGTTCTGGTGCGCTTGGTCGAATGCCTGCTGGATCGACGCCGGGATCCTGCCCCGTTCGTTAATGTTGTGGCCCTGCTGCCGGGCCCACTCACGTATGGCCTGGATCTGCTCACGGGACCGACCACTACCGCTGGTCCCCACGCTGGCTTTGCCTGCCCGGCGACCATAACTGCTGGCCTTGACCTTCCGGGCGCTTTCCACGAATCCAGCGATGGCCTCGTTGAACTCCTTAATATTTTCGCTTGAGAGATCAATTTCGTAGTGGGTTCCGTCGACAGCGAAGGTGAACGTTCGCTCCGCCTCCGAGCCGTCGATGTCGTCAATGAACTGTCGGATTACCTTCTGCGCCATGCAGGCAGTCTCCTTGTGATCAACACTCCGGGGGGATGCGCAGATAATAGACCACAGACGGCTCCGAACCTCATCGGGTGGTATCAGTGGGCTAAAGGTCGCCAGCATGGCGTTGTCCGTCATGACTTTCTGGCCTCCGCGGTGCGTTCCCCAGATGTGGCCCAACAGCCATGCCTTAACCTCTGCGATACAGGCTTGGAGAGCGCGGCGACATCGAGTTGCACGGATTCCGCGAGCGACGGTGCTGAGGTTTACGGACCCGTCTGATCGTCCATCTATGCTGCACATCGCGCTGATGGCGAGCAGCGCCCGGGTAGCGGCCATGACCGCATCGACCTCTGGCGTGGGCGGGGCCGACCTGTGCCCAGCGGTACCCAGGCGAGTGACCGAAGGCACTACACCAGCGGGTGATGCGGCCACTACGAAGTAACTGCTCCTCAGCAACATTGCGTGTGCAGCAGCAACTGGAGGAAACGACCAGCAGTGCGCTCTGGATCACTTGGTTAGCCAGGCCGGAGAACAACGGTGAACACGGCACCAGATCAGCCGCACAAGCAGCGTCGATGCTTCAGTCGGCACTGAAGGAGATAAGTATGCGCATCTGATTCGGTGCAGGGCGCTACGCGGTGCTGCACCAAACGCTAGCAGCGCTTCGCAACGGCGCCAAGCCCGGGCTGATCCCCGGTCGCTCATGTTTCGTAACGCGATCCTGAACCGAGTCAAGGAAATCGTCAGGGTATTATTTGTACCTGGTCACCAATCTTGAGGGTGTCGAAAAACGTTTTGGCGTCACCCCAGTCCAGATGGATGCAGCCGTGTGACCATTTATGCACATCGTCGGCGTGGAAGGCGTCTCCCGGGTAGAAAAATACAGAATAGGGCATCGGTGCATTACGGAACTCGGTGCTACGGTACTGAGCTTTTTTGGACAAGACCCGGAAGGTGCCGGATGGGGTGGGATATGCCGCGTCTCCGCCGGTGGCCGTCACCGGACCGTAGGTGATCCGCCCCTTCCCATCGGTCAGCCACGCCGTGTGGTGCGAGAGCACCACACATGCCTTGGCAGTGGCCTTGCACGGCGTGGCGGAAACTACTTGAGGCTGTGGTGCAGCGGGCGGCTTACTGGTTGTTGCCGACGATGCCTCGGCCGTCCCCGCACCGCCCGCAACCGCTGGTACGGTGATCGCTGCGGCGGCTAGCGTTGCCGTCGCGGCACCGCGCACTGCCCTTATGATTTTTCCCCTGTTGCCCATACCGCCCCCCAGTAGCGTGATCGCGACGTTCTCCCGTCCGATCCCATCGCCACCCGGGCCGCGGTGTTACCGCAGCGATCCGGGTTACGCGCATCAGCGCCTACCGGTTGTCTCACTTTGTGAGACACTGGAGGAAACCGGGCCACGGATGGGCATGTGCTGCGGTGTGCACCCTGGTGGGAAGCAGTGTCGAAGGCGCAATCGTGTTCACATAGTGCACAGAAGCGTTCCATTAATCGGACAGTGTCGCCGGATTGGATTCACTCTTGCCCAAAAACAGCCGGTTAACCAGCCAGAGCAGAACTCCGACTACCAGCAAGACCCCTGCGAGCAGGTAGTGGTCGGGATCGCGACCGGATAACGGGGTTGCTAAGTAGGCGCAGAGCAGCGCGGCAACCCACGGGCTCCATGTCGGCGCACGGAAGTGCTGGTGTTCGACGGTGTGCCTGCGCAACACCAGGCAGGCGATGTTGACCAGGGTGAACACGGCAAGCAACAGCAGTGATGTGGTACCTGCCAGGCTGGCCAGTGGTACGAAGGTGACCAGCACCACGGCGATCGCGCTGGTGAACACGATTGATATCCACGGGGTACGCCGAGTCGGGTGAACCGAGCCCAGGACCGACGGGATGATCCGTTCACGGGCCAGGCCGTACCCGAGCCTGCTCGCCATCAACATATTGATCAACGCTGAGTTGATCACAGCGAAGAGGCCGATGACGGCAAAGATGCGTAGCGGGAAGCCGGGTGCGCCAATCTTGACGACCTCGAACAATGCGTCACTTTGCGCCGCAGCCAGCCGGTCGGCGGGTACCAGCAGCGAGCAGGTCAACGCGACCAGCACGTAGATCAGCCCTGCCGCGCCCATCCCAAGCAGCATTGCCCGGGGGAAGATCTTCGTCGGTTCAGTGCATTCCTCGGCCATGTTCACTGAATCCTCGAATCCGACCATCGCAAAAAAGGCGAGTGCGGTCGCCGAGGTGATCGCCAGCAAGACACCAGAGTCTGCGGTGTCGATTTGGGTTAGCCTGCTTGGCTCGCCCTGGCCCGAGCCGATCGCGTAGATGCCGATCGCGATGATGATCAGCAGGCCGGACAATTCGATGCAGGTGAGTACCACGTTGGCCTTGACGGATTCACCGACACCACGAAAGTTGATCAGTGCAAGCAGCAGGATAAATGCGATCGCGACTGCCGAGGTGGGCAGCGTGATGAACTGCTGCAGGTAGGTTTTGGCAAACGCCACGGCTGCCGAGGAAGCGCTGGTGATGCCCGAGCTCATCACAGCAAAAGCGACAAGGAAAGTTAAGAAGGGGATCCCGAAAGCCCGGTTGGTGTACAGAGCAGCCCCAGCGGCCCTGGGGTACTTACCGACCAGCTCCAGATAGCTAAATGCGGTCAGAAAGGCAACCAGAAAGGCGCCGACGAACGGCACCCACAAGGCCCCCCCGATCTCTCCGGCAACGCTGCCAATCAGCGCGTAAATCCCGGTGCCCAGAATGTCGCCCACCACGAAAAAGAACAGCAGCTTCGGGCCGATCACTCGTTTGAGCTCGGTAGGAACCTCACCCTCTGCAGCCATGCCCTGTGCTGTCGTCTCGCTCATGACACGCAGTCTGGCGGTCACCACCCGGTGCGTCACCACCCGTGGCGGGGATGCAGGCTAGGTCAGTCGAGCGGACCTACCCGAGCGATCACGTCGGCGGCCATCGACAAAGACTCCTCGACCGACGAGGTGGCGAATTGCAGGTCCAGGAAGGCCCCATCGACACCGGCATCGTGAGCCTGGGCCACGGCATCGGCGGCGTGGCGGGCGCCTTGGCCCGGATGGAGGTTGATCCGCAGCTCGCGCCGCAAGACGTTCGGGTCTCGGCCGGCCTGGTCGGCAGCACGTCGAGCGGTTTCCCACAGCGCAGCCGTGACGTCGGCGGCCATCCCGTAAACCGGCAGCCAGCCGGCGGCGCGTCGA
This sequence comes from Pseudonocardiales bacterium, assembly GCA_019241525.1. Lineage (GTDB taxonomy): Bacteria > Actinomycetota > Actinomycetes > Mycobacteriales > Pseudonocardiaceae. The sequence goes on along the minus strand of JAFAWY010000031.1, from coordinate 3,557 downwards.
CCGAGGCGGGTCATCGCCGCCGGACTCCATCCACCCAGCAGCACTGGCGGTCCACCGGGCTGCACTGGACGTAGATCAACATGTGCGCACGGCACTTGGAAGTGCCTGCCGTGATATTCGGCCGGGTTGTGGGTCCACATCTGGTGCAAAACATCGAGAATTTCGTCCAGAAGACTGCCGCGGTGCTGCCACGATGGCCCGGTGGCGGTGTACTCGTCGCGCAACCAGCCGACGCCGAAGCCGACGTCCAACCGGCCGCCACAAAGCCGATCGAGCGAGGTAAGTGAGCGGGCAAGTAGCACCGCATTGTGCCAGGGAGCGGTGAGCGTGCTACTGGCCAGTCGCACCGTCGTAGTAGACGTTGCTGCCGCAGCCAACACCACTACCGGGTCGAGCACCGAGCGGAACTCGGGCGGATACGGCCGCTCGGGGCTGCCCCCTCCCGGATACAGATCGCTCGGTGCTACCGGAGCGAGAACGCGATCGCCCACCCACAACGACCGATAACCGAGCTGTTCACCGGTGCGGGCAAAGGCGGCGATCTTGTCCGCACCGCTGTGCGCACCGAGTTGAGGCAACGCTAAGCCAAGACGCATCTATCCTCCGCGCGGGTCACATCGTTCGGTGATGAGTTGCCAACCCCAGCTGCCCCCCCGTTGCCGCAGTCCCCTGCTCATCTTGTTGATTTCGGTTATTTCCCTTGCGCATGCAGTCTCGTTCATGGTCGCGGGTGCGGGACGAGGTGGTAGAGCATGAGGCAAGGACATCGGGGCGCCGCAGTGATTATGCTCACGCTGGTAGTGGCGGCCTGTTCACCCGCAACGACGGCCGGTAAAGCAACCACCCCAGCAGCTGCCTTGCCGACGGGTGGACCTCCGATGGGCTTGCCACCGGCGTCGGGGGCTGTGGCGGCCGCGGTAGCCATGCCGCAATGCCGCTCGGCCGACCTTGCCGTTTCTCTGACGTCGCCTGAGGGTGCGGCGGGCTCGGTGTACCGAGCGCTGGTGTTTACCAACAACGGCCATCGCAGTTGCCAGTTGCAGGGTTTCCCGGGGGTTTCCTACGTTGGCTCCGGCGATGATGACCAGGTCGGACCGGCTGCGCAGAGGGTCGGCGACCTGGGTGACGTGGTGCTGATCGCCCCCGGTGGCATGGCGTCGGCGCAGCTGCAACTGGTCAACGTGGCCAATTACGATTCGGGCGTGTGCCGCCCGACGCCGGTGCGCGGCCTGCGCGTGTATCCGCCGGGCGAGACCACAGCGTTGGTTGTGCTGGCCACCGGAACAGGCTGTGCAGGTACACCGCCTGGTCCACAGCTTTCGGTGCGCACGATCACCGCGTTGATGCACTGATTACCGTCACTGATCTTCGAATGCTCGCGGTTTGACAGCGATGGTCAGGGCCGTACGGACAAGGGCATCAGCATGGGCCGGGGTCGGTGCCCGCTGAAACGCTACAACCGCCAGCTGCGTGTTTTGATCATCCGCGGCCGGCCGACGCTCTCGATCATCGTCTCGCACGAGCTACCGCTACAGCAGGCTTCACAGGCCTACGACCAGTTCGACAAGCGAGTCGACGGCTGGACCCAAGGTCCTACTTCACCCCGCGGCGTAGGGCCCGAGCACTCGGCGCTACGACGCACCGTGCCGGGAGTGGGCAACATCCACGCTAGCCGCACCGCTATGCGCGGATCGATCACCTAGCCTCACCCTGTTCTTGATCGAGGATGCAAAGGGCGTTGGTGCCGCGGGTGAGGTACCAGTAGGCCTCGAAGGCCGGCCGACGAGGAGGATGCCCAGGAACACCGGCTGCTCGTAGCCGGCGATCAGACTGTGGCCGACGCCGGCCTCTGTGAAGGCGAAGATGCTCAGTCCAAGCCATCCGGTGCCGGTGACCAGACAGTGCGCGTGGTGCAGCGCCAGAAGTTGGCGCTGCACCACGCCCCAGCGGCCAGCGCCGCCAGTCCTTCTACGGCCAATTCGGCCCGCTTGGACAGGTATGGGGCGACTATGAGCAGGGCGATCACCGCGGTGTAATACAGCGTCACTGGGACGCCGGTGGAGGGCAGGACGCGGTCGACCCATCGCTTGCCGGTGGTGTCTGCTGGCAATCGGGGCGGTGACCACCCATACAGCGCTCGGCCGGTGCAGCAGTCCGCCGTGGTGACGGCCGATCTGCGGTCGCTGTGTGTGTTGTTGGTATTCACGGCGTCGCTCCTTTGTGCAGGGCAGCCGTGATCTGGGCGTGGGTGGGGAGATCGAGCCGGCAGCAAGCGTGGGGGATGGGGGCCTGCCCGGTAGCCACGTCCACGCCGTCAATCAGCAAGGTTGGCGAGGGGTAGCAGCCTTCGATGTCCTCGACGACAGCGGGGATGCCGGTAGTGCGCAAGCAATGCTGTACCGCGGCGCGGACTTGGTCGATGAGTGGGCAGCCGGGCACGGAGAGCAGCCGGACCCGGAGCGGCGGGTGTGGTGAGGTCATGCTGGTTGTCGTGGTTGGCGCCGGCATGGCCTGTGAGGCGCCAACGCCACCTGCTGGTCGCCGGCCACAAAGCCCAAGCAGCAATCATCCGTCATGGCCGAGCACCATCCCGGTCATTGCATTCGGGGTTAAGAGCGTGCAACAGCGGGCAGTCCCGGCGGCCGCGCGGCAGGTCACAGGTCTCAACCAGCTGGGCCAGCGCGTCACGCATCGACCTCAGGTCAGCGATCCGGCGATCCAAATCCTCGATCCGGATGCAGGCCATCGACCGCACCGCCTCGCAAGCATCCGGCCCGCCTTCGGCCAGCTGTAACAGTTCCTCAATGTCGGCGAGGGTGAAACCCATCGCCTGCGCACGTTTAACAAAGCGCACCACCCAAACGGCCTCCGGGGGGTAAGCCCGGTAACCGGACGCTGACCTCGCCGGCTGGGCCAGCAGCCCACGGCGTTCGTAGTAGCGCAGCGTCTCGACGTTAACCTCGGCGCGGGCGGCGACCTCGCTGGTTCTCACCCCACCAGAATCAACCCCGTACCCAACTACAGAGTCAAGACAGACCCCGGATCTCCTCACCATCTGGCCGGCGATCACCACAGGATGCGGATCGCAGGTGGGACAAGTCGAACAGAGGGAAACACTCGTCTCACGGTGTCTGCGAGGGCCTCGGTCAGGTGCCGACGTAGGCCGCGAGGTGCTCGCCGGTGAGGGTGGAGCGGGCGGCGACGAGGTCGGCGGGCGTGCCCTGGAAGACGATCCGGCCGCCGTCGTGGCCGGCGCCGGGGCCGAGGTCGACGATCCAGTCGGCGTGCGCCATGACCGCCTGATGGTGCTCGATGACGACGACCGACTTGCCGGAGTCGACGAGCCGGTCGAGCAGGCCGAGCAGCTGCTCGACGTCGGCCAGGTGAAGGCCGGTGGTCGGCTCGTCGAGGACGTACACGCCGCCCTTCTCGGCCATGTGGGTGGCCAGCCTGAGCCGCTGCCGCTCCCCGCCGGACAGCGTGGTGAGCGGCTGGCCGATGATGAGGTAACCGAGCCCCACGTCGGCGAGCCGGCCGAGGATGGCGTGCGCGGCCGG
>JAFAWY010000026.1 GCA_019241525.1 Pseudonocardiales bacterium | reverse complement strand
CGCCAGCACACCGGTCAACAGCGGAATCGCCCGGTCGGGCTGGCCAAGTTCGACGTAGCAGCGCCCGGCCATGACGATGATCTCGTCTTCGGTCAGCCAGTACACCCATTCGGGATCATCGGCCGGGCGTCGCCGCTCGTATTCGGTTTCCGCAGCCGCCAGCGCCCGCTCGGCATGCCGAACCTCCCCGGCCCGTGCGTGCGCCCAGGCGACCCGCTCGTTCAGCAACGCGCAAGTAGTGGCGCTCGCGTGCCCTCGGACACCGGCAGCGGCGCTGCGCGCAAGCAAGATGGCTTCCTGCGGGTCGTCGAGGTTGGCCACCTGATAGCTCAGCGTCGACACGAGATTGGCCGCGGTGGGCCGGTCCCCAGCAGCGTGTGCGGCGTGCACGCCCACGGCCAGGTGGCGAGCCGCCCGCTGCGGGGCTCCTGCATCGACGGTCACCCAGCCGGCCAGTTGGCACAGCTCGGCGACCGCAGACAGCAGCGCACGACCGACCTGATCGGTGTAGGCGGCCTCACGCAGCAGCCCAGCTGTCAGCCGGAGCTCCCGCTCGACCAACGGGCGCAGCTCCCGCCCGCCAATGAAGTCGTCGACTCGCCGCAGCTGAGCGACCCGACGGGCGACCGCGTCAACCATGCCCGTCCCGATCCTGCGTCCAGCGGTGATCTCGACGGTCTGCGGTGTGTCGGCGGCCAGCCATTCGTGCACGAGTCGTCGCGCGGTGATTGAGGTCAGGGGGCGGTCGCTGCCCGTGGCAAGCCGCTCGGCCAACCCTTGGCTGTCGGTGGTGGTCCATTCGTCGAAAGGCAGGGCGAGGGTTTCGTCATCCGACCCAACCTCGACCGCAACAGTAGGGACAGCCGCGCGGTCTCCCGCCGTCCACGCGGCCAGTAGCACGCCTCGGGCATCCAGCGCGTCATCCAGTGCCGCCGCCACCGAACGAGACGGCCAACGCTGGCCATGCTCGATGTGGCTGACATAGCCGCGATTGACATGGGCCTGCGCAGCCAACTCGCCCAGGGACAGCCCAACGTGAGCGCGTAACCGGCGCAGCTCAGTGGCGAAGTGTTCCCGCTCGTGGCTGTCCATCTGTCGCCTCACGTCGCCCACCCGATGTCGCCTCGACCAGGGCGACACTGACAGGGTTGCACCTGTCCCATCCTGGCGCGACGGTGGGACCATGATCACGAATCAAGCCCACTGTGGCAGCACACCCCCGCAGACCTACCGCAGCCGGGCCGGTGAAGGGCCGCAGCCCCGGGAGACCATCGTGGGGATGGTGCGGTGATGGCAGGCAGACACCGACACCGGGCTCACGCTGCGCACGCTGCAGTGCCTGCCCAGCGGGGAATCCGGCCGGTAAGGGTCACAGATGCGCGCACCCGTGTGGAGCATCTGGTGCCTGATGAGTCTTTAGCGGCGCGGCGGCATGCGGGCCGGTTTCTGGCCGTGTGCGGGGCCGAAGTGCTGGCGGCCAGTTTGACCGATCCCGGCCGTGGTCGGTGCCGACAGTGTGCCGGGTGACCGCCCCGATTCCCAACCGGTCTCCGCGAGAGCTGCCCCCGTTACCCACCGCGTCCAGCCGCCGCTCGGTCCCGCCCGACACTGATCTCGCGGAAGAGTTGGCGCAGTTGGCGGCGCTGTTGGCCGAGGTGGTGACACTGGCCGGAAACAGCAGCGTGTTCCCCAGCCGCTGGCAGCTGATTGCAGAGCTGGCGCTAGAACACGACAGTGTGCGCGCGGCCCTGCAGACCGAAAGGACCCGACCGGCACCGCGGAAAGCCAGCACGTCACCGCTGAGCACCGAGCACATCATCGACCAGCTAGAGCAGCTACCTGAGCTGGTACCTGATCAGGCGGCGGCCGGTGATGACTAACGGCCCCGATCTGGTGGCCGCGATGCGACTGCTGGATGCCGCCAAAGACGCCGGGTTTACCTTCCAGCGCCTCACACCAGGTCCAGACGGGCCCCTACGTGGAATGCGGGAAACCATCGCGTGGCGCGACGAGATCTATCTCGGCGGGTTCGCGAACGCATGCCATGCCACCCGCCGTCGCCGATGGTCGCTAATCGTGCCCGGCGGTCTACCGGTGACGCAACGAGTCAACGGGGGCGCCCTGACGGTGCTGCACACCGTGGTCTCCGATTGGAGGATCGAATGATTAACTTCCAGCCAGAACAGGCGGTGTTACATCAATCGCAAGTTGCAGGAACTCCAGGACCACATCACCACCCGGACCTGGCGGCAGTCGGGTTGGGCAACTCGATCAGCGAATTACGGCGCGCGCCGACCTCCCCACCCTGATGCGCCGCTTGCGCAGCCCGTAATGCCACAGGAGGCGTCGATCGCCGCTTTCCCACTCTCGCACGGCGTTGTGCTGCCGAATACGCCTCTAAAGTTCTTTAAAGTTCTTCAAGAAGCGCCGCCTCCGGCGGCGTGCAGATGCCTGAGCAGGGTAACCCCTTGGCGCTCGGGGCGGGCCCGCCACTGCGCGCGGCCTCCGGCCGTGCTCGGGCGCGCCCGACCTGAGCTGCCACATCGCTGAGTGCTCCGATTGCCGATGTGACGCTTGAATCATCCGAAGGTGCTGGTCGTTGGCGCACTGCAGCGCGGCTGCCGGCATAAATGGGTCGTCGAGGGTGAGCCGGATGTCCCCGGCTTCGTTGCCCAGCGGGACCCACACCAGCCCGTACCACTCGCCCCGGGAACTACGCACCCAGCGTTTGAGCATGCCTGGCATCGAGCCACTGAGCATGAGACCGTCAACAACGGCCTGCCGGTGGTGCCCTGCCGGCAGCGGAAACGCCAGATTAAGGTCATTCCACACCGCCTCGGCCCGCACCGCCTAGCCACCAGTGCAGCCTTTCCCGTCGGGGGCGCCGATTTATTCCAGCGTCCCGCCTGCTCACTGACCGACTCGTGGTCACCCGAGCGCGGGGGAGCACGCCTTACGCACGCGCCATGGTCCACGCAATGCCGGCAGGCGCAGGTGACCACCCTACGGTGAAATGCGGACTCCGCTGGACGTCGCAGTATCAGCACCTATCGCTGAGAATTAGCAACTCCGCATTAGCACAGGTAGTACATTGGATCATCGACGGATATGCGAACTTGCCATGCAGTAGGCCGCGCCGACATGAAAATCATTCCCGTCGAACACAGCGGCTTTCGGGTCCCAAATCCGAATCTCGTTGCTCCCCGCGGCGGCGAGCATCTCCTGGCTACCTCGACTGCACGGACCCGTTGACCCATCTCTTCCGCCAGCCCAGTACTTACTCACCGGCCTGAGCCGGAAGTGACGGAGTGGTGGTTGAGTAGTTGGCGTGCTGCGGTGGTGATGGCTTGGGCGTCGATGCCGGCGGCGTGCAGCAGTTCTGCGGGTTTGCCGGACATCGGCATGGCACGGACGGCGAGCATATGGATCGGGGGACGGTCGGGATGCGTGGCCAGCGCGCTGAGCACCGCCTCACCGAGGCCCCCTTCGGGCCAGTGATCTTCGACGGTGATGATGCCGCTGGTCTGATCTGCCGCAGTGGCGAGGCTGACTTCGTCGATGGGTTTGATCGAGTAGCAGTCGATGACCCGGGCTCGGATGCCCTCGGCGGCTAAGGCGTCAGCGGCCTTGTCCGCCTCAGCAAGGGTGATCCCGCAGGCGACGATGGTCAAGTGATCGTGGTCGGTGCTGCGGAGCACCCGGCTGCCGCCGATGCGCACCTCTTCGTCGGCGGACGTGCGCACCACAGTTTTGCCGCGCAGGGTGCGCAGGTAGGAGATGCCGGGACGATCGGCCATCTCGACCACCAGCCGGGCCGTCTGGTTGGCGTCGGAGGGATGCAAGACGGTGCTTCCGTGCACCGCCCGCAGCGCTGCCATGTCCTCCAACGCCATCTGCGACGGGCCATCCTCCCCGATGGACACCCCGGCGTGCGATCCGCACAGGCGCAGGTTGGCTCGGGACACCGCAGCCATCCGGATGAAGTCATACGCGCGCGCCAAGAATGCACCGAACGTGGATGCGAAGGCGGCCCAGCCGCGGACCTGCATGCCGACTGCCGCAGCCACCAGCTGTTGCTCGGCGATGAACATTTCGAAATACCGATCCGGATGTGCCTGGGCGAACATTTCCGACATCGTGGAGTTGGACACCTCGCCGTCGAGGGCCACCACGTCCCCCCGCCGGTCGCCGAGCGCCACCAATGCCTTCCCGTAAGCCTCGCGCGTGGCAACCTCCTCCCCCAGATCCCAGGTGGGCAGCTCGGAGCCGGTAGCCGGGAACCGGTGCACTTCGGCAGGCCCGCTCGGCGTGGCCACCTGCACGCTGAGATTGCGCTCGCCGCCGAGCTCGCTGATCGCTTCCTCGGCATCCGGCAGCGCTTTGCCGTGCTTGCCGGTCTGGTCTTCGACGGCTTTGACGCCGCGCCCCTTTCTGGTGCGGGCGAGGATGACAGTGGGACGGCCAGTGATCGCGGTAGCCTCGGCGAACGCGGCGTCGAGGGCATCGACGTCGTGACCGTCGACAATGATCGGATGCCAGCCAAAGGCGCGGGCCCGCGCTGCATAACCGTCAAGATCCCAGCCGAGCATGGTTTCCCGGGTCTGACCCAGCCGGTTGACATCGACGATCGCGGTGAGGTTGTCCAGCTTGGCCCACGCCGCGTACTGGAACGCCTCCCACATGGAGCCCTCGGCCATCTCGGAATCTCCGCAGAGCACCCATACCCGATACGGCAGCTGGTCCAGTTTCTTTCCGGTCAGCGCCACGCCCACGCCGATGGGCAATCCCTGCCCCAACGAGCCGGTGGCCACGTCGGTGGGCGCGATCCGTGGGGTGGGATGACCCTCCAGCCGGCTACCGAAGGAGCGGTAGGTGAGCAACTCGTCGTCGGTGATCGCACCGGCAGCTTTAAGCATGGCGTAGTACAGCGGTGAGGCATGCCCCTTAGAGAAGATCAAATGGTCGTTGCGTGGGTCTTCGGGCTTCTGGAAGTCCAAGGCGAGGTAACCATCGAGCAACACCGCGATGATGTCGGCGGCCGACATCGAGGAAGTCGGATGACCCGAACCGGCCGCAGCGCTGACGCGTACCGAATCCACCCGCAGTTGCTGCGCTAGTTCCCGACGAAAGTCACTATCCGACATACCAACTCCTGGCCCCGAGTATGTGTTCCCTGTGCGGATACCCCCCGCAATCGCACAGAAACTCCCGCCAGCCCCAGGAGTTCAAAAAATGTTCTGCTGGTTGATCTCACCGGCATACGTGGCCTGGTCCGCAGGCCGACTTTCCTGCCGATATCTCTACCACGCGGCCGACTTATCCGACTGTGATCGTGGGTTAGCGTCCGGTTCTGCATCGACAGTTCGACGGCGCAGGTGGCGATTAAGCAGTTCGTGCCAGCGTCACCTGCCAGCTCATCGCGCAACATGGCGGCGGCAAGCTGCTCGCGGGCCGCGACCTTGGCGGCTCCCACATCGATCCGCGACTCGGCCGCGCTGGCCTGACCCGCGGGGACAATGTCGACCTCGAGTTCGGGCATCGCCAGCTCAGCCCGCCGTCGCCCCTGCGGCCGTGGCCAGCTGTTCGGCGACCGTGTTGGCCAGCTCCGACCAGGATGCCTCGAACTTCTCCGCGCCCTCGCGCTCCAGTACGGCAAACACGTCGTCGAGATCGACCCCGACGGCGATCAGCTCATCGAAGACGCGCTGCGCTTCCCCGGCCCGCCCGGACACCTGATCACCGGGCACCTCACCGTGATCGACAAAAGCCAGCAGGGTGTTCTCCGGCATCGTGTTGACCACTCCGGGAGCGATCAGTTCGGTGACATATTCGGTGTCCGGGTAGTCCGAATTCTTCACGCCGGTGGATGCCCACAGCGGCCGTTGCGGCCGTGCGCCGGCCTCCGCAGCCGCGTCCACCGCGGCGACGCGAATTCCTCCTGGTACGCGGCGTAGGCCAGCCGAGCATTGGCTACCGCGGCCAGACCGCGCAGCGCCAGCGCCGGCTCGGTGCCGATCACCTCCAACCGCTTGTCGATCTCGGTGTCAACCCGGGACACGAAGAACGACGCAACCGACGCGATCGAGGCCACGTCGTGGCCGTTGGCGCTGGCCTGCTCCAGGCCAGCGAAAAAGGCCGCCATCACCTCGCGGTACCGCTGCACCGAGAAGACCAACGTGACGTTCACACTGATCCCGTCAGCCAGCGCACCGGTAATCGCTGGCAAGCCTTCTCCCGTCGCCGGAATTTTGATCATCAAATTGAGTCGATCCACCAACTTCCACAGCTCAGCAGCCTGCGCGAGGGTGGCCGCAGTGTCATGCGCCAGCCGGGGATCGACCTCCAGCGACACCCGGCCGTCCACCCCGCCGGTGGTCTCCCAAACGCCGCTGAACAGGTCACAGGCAGATTGGACGTCCGCAACAGTGATTTCCCGGACGGCCTCCTCCACTGAGGCGCCGCGAGCAGCCAGCACCCTGACCTGCTCGTCATAATCTTCCGCGTGCTCGACCGCATGCGCGAAGACTGTCGGATTGCTGGTCACCCCAACCACATGCCGTTGAGTGATCAGCTCAGCAAGATCTCCTGAGATGATCCGGTGGCGGGACAGGTCGTCCAGCCAGATCGACACACCCGCCTCAGACAGCGCCAGCAGGGGATCGGTCGTGCTCACAAGGGATACCTCCCTGGGTTACTGCTTGTGCGTCCAAGGGTGCCTTAGGCCGCATCCGCGACGGCGTCGCCGGTGAACCGAATTCCCGAAATGGCGTCTGCCAATCCGTCGAGGCCCCGAAATATTCCAGCGAAACCACTTCACCGTGGTCGCAAGCTTGGTCGAGAGTCGGGAAGGATGTTGCTCTCGGGCAGCGCGTGGTCAGGCTGCGCCAGGCTGACGGGA
>JAFAWY010000100.1 GCA_019241525.1 Pseudonocardiales bacterium | reverse complement strand
CCATCCCTCATGGGGTCGCGAAACGACCCAGCGTCGAGTTGGGCCGCACCCCCGAGAAGTAGTGCTGCCAGATTCGGTAGTAGAAAATCTCCTCGTCGCTGCGCAGTTCCCAGCTGTCTGGTGGCTGCCGGGTGGCCCCTTGGGTATGAGCCCCGGCAGCGTTGTTCGTGGCCAGCGCTGCAAGCACCTCGCCGGCGCCCGAGCCGTCGCCGAACTGTTCCTTGCCGCGCCAGAGCAGCTCCTCGGGAAGCCAGTCGGTGAACGCTTCACGCAGCACCGCTTTTTCCGGCCGCCCACCGGTGGTTTGCTTCCACTCCGGCGGCAGTGTGAGCGCTGTGCGCACCACGTTGGTATCGAGGAACGGTTCGCGCGCCTCCAGCCCGAAGTACATGGTCGTCCGGTCGCATCGCTGCAGGTTCAGGTGATGTAGCTGTTCGAGGCTGCGCACCAGCTCGGCGTGCAGTGCGTTGGGATCGGCGAACTCAGGACTGTGCACGTAGCTGTAGCCGGCGTAAAGCTCGTCGGCGCCCTCACCGGTCAGCACCACCTTGACCTTCTTGGCCGCTTCACGTGCCAGCAGGAGGTTCGGCACCGCGCTCCGAACCAGGCCGGGGTCGTAATGCTCGATCACTTCAACCGCATGGTCCAACTCATCGCTGATGGTCTCCGCGGTGGCGATGATCTCGTGATGGTCACTGCCGATAAACTCGGCAACGCGCCGGGCGGCCACCAGGTCGTTGCTGTCCTTGGTGCCCACCGCGAAGGTCGGCAAGACGCCGCCGCAGCGGCGGGCATGCTCCGCAGCGATCGCGGCGACGATCGCCGAGTCCAACCCTCCGGACAGGAACACACCCACCTGGACGTCGCCCATCATCCGCCGCTGAACGGACAGCACCACAGAGTTCCTGACTTTCTCCAGCACGCTGCTGTCCCAAGTGGAGCGTTGTGCTCGGCGGGCAGGGCGAACCTCTACCGGAACCGAGTTGGCATAGCGCACAACCCCGGTGGACGGAGTCCACAGACAGCCAGGCGGGAAGGAGGCCACCCCGGGACGGTCTTCGGGATCGAAGGCCCGCAGTTCGCTGGCGAACAACGTGCCATTCGGTCCATCAATCCAGTACAGCGGTTTGACACCCATCGCGTCGCGGGCGACCAGCCCGTCCCCGCTGGTGGTCACCATCGCTAGCGCGAACATCCCGCTGAGCTCGGCTACCGACGCCGGGCCATCGCGCATCACAAGATGCAGCGCCGCCTCGGTGTCCGACCGGGTCTGCAACATCCTGGGGGGTAGCTTCGCGCTGAGGTCCTCGTGGTTGTAGATCTCACCGTTGCCGACGATCCACGCCGTCTCGTCGCCATTGGCCAGTGGCTGCTTGCCGCGGCTGATGTCGACGATGGAAAGGCGCTGGTGGCCTAACCAGACCCCGTCCAGCGCCAGTACCCCAGTATCATCCGGTCCTCGGTGCTGCAACCGGTTGAGCATCCGCTCGCACTTGCCGGCGTCTGCCTCGCCGAAGGCCGCGACGATCCCGCACATTGTACTATCACCTACCCCACATCCCATTGAACATCAAGAATGTCCGCGCTCTACCGCAGCTGCGCCCTGGCCTTGGTTGGCCGTGGATCGGCTGTCTGTCACCGCCTACCTCGCCGCGGGCGGCGCTTGGTTCCACTGCCTAGCTGCGGTTAGTGTCTAGCGCGACGAATCCGAGCCGATCATGTTGATCCCTGCCATGCAACTTCTGGCTAGTTCCGTGATGGTCCGTCGTGACGATGATCGCGTGGTCCCGTTGCGCGAGCGCGGCGCGAAATGGTCATCGGTGATCTGACTCTCCCGAGAGCGTCGCAGCCGCGCTCAAGGGTTTCGAGCGGATGCCATTGCGGCGCAGGCCCGCACTGATCAGGGATGCCTGCTCCCATGGGATATGTGGCCGTCAACTGTCCGGCAGCAGGGTGTTGAAGGGCATTGCGGCGATGTCTGTCGGTGGCCGGGATAGGTGCAGCGTGGTGTGGAACGCGCCGTCGGTCTCTTTCCCGGACGGGTCATGTCCTGTAGCGATGACGGCGTCGATCGCGTAGCGCTGCTCGGCGGGGCTGGTGAACCGGCGTTGGGGGAAGGTGCGGGTGGAGGTCTCGGTGACCAACTCGTACCTGGCCAGCGCGTCGGCGATGGGCTGGTAGCTGCTGGTGCGCAGGACGAACGCTGCCACCCACACCGGACGCTCGGCGTTGTCAAGCAGGGGCTGGAACGTGCGCGGGGACAGGAAACTGGCTCCGCCGGTGATCGTGATCAGCCGCACATCCCGTACCGTGGTGAGCAGAGCGGCGTTGGCGGGTGTGGTTTCCAGGTTCTCGGCGAACCCGGCATCCACCAGTTCCACTGCGCGGGCGTAGTCGATGGCGTTGCGGGCCGGGTCCAGACCGACCACTCGCGCCAGCTGGCCCGCCGAGTGACGGTGGGCGGCATAGAAGACCTGGTCAGCGCTGACCAGTTCCCCGACCGAGAGAGTCGTGGTCTCCGGTCCGGTGTACCGGGCCCACAGGTCGGCCAGAGTCAGGTTGTGATTAAGCAGCGCGGCATTGATCCCGTACGAACAGCAGATGTCCAGCACCGTTACCCGCTGCCCGGCGTTGCCCGGTGTGAGCGCGCCGACCAAACGTCGGAACACCTCTTGGGCGTGGTGCGGGGTCTGGTACTCGAACGACCCTAACGCCTGGAAATACCCACGCGGGTCCGGTTGGTCATAGACGTGGTCGAACCCCGTCCGCGCTCCCCACCCGCGGCTCCCCGCCGTGTCCGCGCCAGGTCTGCCGGAGCTGGCCGGGCGAGGGTTGGTCGAAGCCGCCGCGGTGGTCGGCGTCATTGCGTGATCTTCCAGTCCCTGGTGATTGGCTCTGGCCGCCGACGGCCCGCGTTTGTCGCTGTGGAGGAGAAACGCGTCGCCCGAAAGGTCATCTGGGTCCTTGATCGTCCCAAGCTTGTCCGTCATGCCTCTCTCCTTCGTTCTCGGCTCAGTCCTTTACCACCGTTCCGTGATCTCCCCATCAAAGCCAGCTGCGCCATGGGGCCAGTTGCGTTGGGCGCAGTGCGAGCAGCCGAGGTCGTTAATCGAGGTTGGTCAGATCGCCATGACCAGCTCGTCGAAGGCAGTCATGACCCGTAGATTTACTGTTTCCTCATCCCCAGGTTCGTAGTGGCCGCGGCGGATGTTCTGAATGAAGGCGTGCCCGGCAGTAATTACTCGTGCGCAGCGGAGTTGTTTGAGCCCATGCATCGCTCGCGATCGGGACTTCAGCCGTCCGTGATCGGCTTCGATCGGGTTGTTTCCGTATTGCTCGGTGATATGGCAGGCGGAAGGCACCAGCTCGTCGAGCACCCACGGGTAAGCGACCGCGTGATCAGTGGTGACCTCAATCGGGGACGGCCCGTGTTGCAGGGCACGGGTGAAGAATCGCCGGGTGGCCGCCAGGTCCCGCTTCTGAGCGACCAACACATCGATGACCTGCCCGAACTGGTCGATGGACCGGTACAAATACACCCACCGTCCAGCGACCTTGGCGGATGGGTCGGCCGCACGGCGAGGTGTCTGTGGTGCGGATCCTTTTCCATGCGGCCTCCCGCCGAACCCGTTAGGTGAAGATCAACATAATCCGTTCGG
>JAFAWY010000022.1 GCA_019241525.1 Pseudonocardiales bacterium | reverse complement strand
CCAGCACGATCGCGTCGAACCGCTCCGAGCGGCTGCGCGCCGCGGGCAGCGTGGCGGGGAACAGCAGCCCCCGGACGCCGCGGCCGCGCCGGTCCCGACGCCTGCGTAGCCGAGAACGGACTGACCGAGTCCCCGCCATCGACCGAGTCTAGCGAGCATCGGGACCGCGCCGCGCGCCTACCGTGTTCGGCGGGACCTGCGCGCTATGGTCCCGGCTGTGCGCAGCACGCGGCGGTGCTCGAGAACCGGGTGCACGAACCCGGCGGTTGCCACGCTCACCTTCGCCTACGCCGACTCCACAGCGGTGGTGGGTCCCCTGGCCACCTCCAGCGAGCCGCACTCCTACGACCTGTGCGAGCGGCACGCGCTAGGGCTGACCGCTCCGCGGGGGTGGGACGTCGTGCGTCACGACGGTGACCTCGTCGAGCCGGAACCCTCGGTGGACGATCTCACCGCGCTCGCCGAGGCGGTACGCGAAGCCGGCCGCGCCCTCCGTCCGATCGAGCCCGTTCCCACCACTCCAGCACCCCACCGCGCCCACCTCCGCATCCTCCCCACCCCCCCCGACAACTGACCTCTCTTGTCTTGTCGCATTCAGCGGGCTCAGCGGGGTGGTGGCTACCCTGATAACCCCGCTGAGCCCGCTGGTTGCGTCCGGGGTGTGATACGTGGATAGGGTCGGTGGATGGGGCTCGGTGGAGGGAGAGCGGTGGCCGACCTGTCTGCGATAGTCAAGGCCTACGACATCCGGGGTATCGTCGGGAGGGAGCTGGACTCCGAGGTGGTGCGCGATATCGGCGCCGCCTTCGCCGACCTCGTGGTCGGCTCCGGCGGTTCGACCGGCCCGCGGGGCGTGGTCGTCGGACACGACATGCGGGACTCCTCACCCGGCCTGGCGGCCGCCTTCGCGCGGGGCGTGACCGACCGCGGTCTCGATGTCATCTCGATCGGCCTGGCCAGCACGGATATGCTCTATTTCGCCTCCGGGTGGCTCGGGTTGCCAGGGGCGATGTTCACCGCAAGCCACAATCCGGCTCGCTACAACGGCATCAAGCTCTGCCGGGCCGGTGCCGCCCCGGTCGGCCAGGACAGCGGGCTGGAGGAGATCCGGGTCGCGGTCGAGCGTGGCATTGAGCCGGGGCCGGGCGGCGGCGTCGTCACCGAGCGGGACATGCTCGCCGACTACGCGCGCTACCTGCGCTCGCTGGTGGACCTGTCCGGGATCCGGCCGTTGCGAGTCGTGGTGGACGCCGGCAACGGGATGGGGGGGCACACGGTGCCAGCTATCGTCGAGGGGCTGCCGCTGCACATCATTCCGCTGTTCTTCGAACTGGACGGGACCTTCCCGAACCACGAGGCCAACCCGCTGGATCCGGCGAACCTGGTGGACCTGCGGATAGCCGTGCGAGAGCATGGCGTCGATCTGGGCCTGGCCCTGGACGGCGACGCCGACCGCTGCTTCGTGATCGACGAGCGTGGTGATCCGGTGAGTCCCAGCGCTGTCACCGCGTTGGTCGCCACCCGGGAGCTGGCCACCGAGCCCGGTGCCGCGGTGATCTACAACCTGATCACCTCGCGGGCCGTGCCGGAGATCGTCGCCGAGCACGGCGGGCGGCCGGTGCGCACCCGGGTCGGCCACTCGTTCATCAAGCAGCGGATGGCGGAAACCGGCGCGATCTTCGGTGGCGAGCATTCCGCGCATTACTACTTCCGCAGTTTCTGGCGCGCCGACTCGGGGATGCTCGCCGCGCTGCACGTGCTCGCCGCACTCGGTCAGCAGCAGCGCCCGGCCTCGGCGCTGATGGCCGAGTTCAGCCGCTACGCCGCGTCCGGTGAGATCAACTCCATAGTCGCCGACCAGCGGGGCAGGATGGAGGCGGTGCGGGAGCGGTTCGCCGCGCGAGAGACCGTCGAGCTCGACGAGCTCGACGGTCTCACCGTACGGTGCCCTGACGGGTCGTGGTTCAACCTGCGCCCGTCGAACACCGAGCCGCTGCTGCGTCTGAACGTCGAGGCGCGCGACACCACAGCGGTCGAGGCGTTGCGCGATGAGGTGCTGGCACTGGTGCGCGGCAACTGAGGAGGACGACGATGGCCGTGGACTTGGACCCTGCGCTGATGGAGATCTTGGCGTGCCCGTGCCCGGCGCACGCCAAGCTGCACAGCGGTACCGCCGCTGATCCCGAGGCTGATGCGCTGACCTGCGCCGAGTGCGGGCGCAGCTTCCCGGTGACCGATGGCATCCCGGTGCTGCTGCTGGACGAGGCGTTGCCCGAGACCGGTCCGGGTGTCGACGGGGTGCACGGCAGCGACGGCGGCGGGCTGGGCTCAGGGTGACGCAACCTGACCGTGGCCTGTCCCACGCCGGCCGGGATGCCAGCGGTGACGACGACTTACTCGATGACCCTGGGCGCCTGGAGGCCACCGACACCGGTGGGTTGCTCCGCGCCGCGGCCACGGCGGGCGCCCAGGTGCGCTCCACGACGGCAGCCGCCGCGGAAGCCGACCTTGCGCAGCTACGTGGAGACCGTCCGCGCGCATTGGTGCTACTCACCCGGCCGGGTGCCGCGCCAGCCGCCGCACCGCTGCTGCTGGCGCTGCTCGGCCCGTCGTGCCCGGTGCCGGTCGTGACGACGCGGTCGGTGCCGATGTGGGTCGGCGCACTGGACGTCGTGCTGGCCAGTACCACCGACCCCGGCGACCGGGAGCTGGCCGAAGGAATCGACCGTGCGGTGCGCAGGGGAGCCCAGGTAGTACTCACCGCGCCTGCCGACGGCCCGGTGGCAGCCGCGGCTGCCGGCCGAGCGGTGTTATTGGTGCCTCGGATCGAGGTACCCCCTACGTTGACCTTGCCCCGTGCGTTGACCGCCGGGCTGTTGGTGCTGGACACCCTCAAGCTGCTCGAGACCGACACCGAAGCGCTTGCCGGAGAACTGGATAGAGAAGCTGAGCGGAACTACGTCGCGCACGAATCGCTGGTCAATCCCGCCAAGGCGCTGGCGCTGCGGCTCCAAGGTCGAACGCCGTTGCTGTGGGGCACCGATCCGGTGGCCACGGCGGTGGCCGGTCATTGTGCCGGTGCCCTCGCCGCGCACGCAGGCGTCGTGGCGCACGCTGCAGGATTCCCCGAGGCGGCAGCGCTTCCGGTGCTGCGCCAGGAGGCGAGCCGGGCGGGCAGTGAGGCTGATCTCTTTGACGACCCATTCGAGGAATCATTCGGGGACCAATCGGGCCACCGGATGCCAGCGATGCGGCCCGTGCTGCTGGGCGTGCCGACCCCCTACGCCGCAGCCCGCTACCAGGCCGAGCGTGCTGCGGCGTTGGAGGCGTTGCCCGGCGCTGATCCGGTGACCGCCGACGAGGAGCTGATGGCGCACCATGACGACCCAGGTGCGGCCACATTTGCCGCCGCGGTGCTGGCCTTGCGGTTCGACTTTGCCGCGCTCTATCTCGGACTTGGTCGTGGGCTGCTGGGCGGGCCAGGTTGGGTCAGTTGGACCGGCGCGCTCGGCCCTCAATTGAACGACTAACCCGTGACCGCAGGAGGGACTGTGGAGCTGTTGCGCAACGCGGTTCGGCCTTACGCGTGGGGTTCCCGGACTGCGATTGCGGAGCTGCTCGGCAACCCCGTCCCCGCTCCCCATCCGCAAGCTGAGCTCTGGCTCGGTGCGCATCCGGCGGACTCGTCAGTGCTGCTGCATGCCGATGGCAGCCAAACCTCGCTGGTGGCAGCCTTGCGGACGGATCCTGCGCGTCACCTCGGTACCTGCTGCGTTGGGCGCTGGGGCGACCGGTTACCGTTCCTGCTCAAAGTGCTCGCGGCCGAGGAGCCGTTGAGCCTGCAGGCGCATCCGTCTGCGCAGCAGGCTGCCGAAGGCTTCGCCCGCGAAGACGCGATGGGAATCCCCCGGGATGCCTCCGAGCGCAACTACACAGACGCCAGCCACAAACCTGAACTGATCTGCGCGCTCACCGAGCTGCACGCGCTGGCAGGTTTCCGGCACCCGCGGCGCACCGTCGAACTGCTCGGCGTGCTCGACGTACCGCAGCTCGAGCCGTACCGCGTGGGGCTTGCGGCTGAACCGAACGCCCACGGTCTGCGCACCCTGTTCACGACCTGGATCACGATGCCGGAGCGCGCGGTCAAGGCGCTGCTGCCGCAGATCCTGGACGCGTGCGTGGCGCGGCTCCGCCGCAATGGCAGCGATTTCCGCGACGAGTGCCGGGTGGTGCTGGAGCTGGCTGGGACGTACCCGGGTGATGTCGGAGCGCTCGCGGCCCTGCTGCTCAATTACGTGGTGCTCAGATCCGGCGAGGCGCTGTACTTGCCAGCCGGCAATTTGCATTCCTACCTGCGCGGTACCGCTGTCGAGATCAGCGCCAACTCGGACAACGTCTTGCGTGGCGGGTTGACCGCTAAGCACATCGATGTGCCGGAGCTGCTGCGGGTTCTGGACTTTTCCTACGGTGAAGTATCAGTGCAGGCCGGTCAGCGGATCGGGCCGCATGAGACCGCTTACGACACCCCGGCTGAGGAGTTCCAGCTGACCCGGCTGGAATGGGCACCAGGCGAATCAGACCCGATCTGCTTGCGCAGCCCGTTTCCTCAGATCCTGCTGTGTACCCAGGGCTCGGTGGAGCTGTGGTCGCCAGAGGGCGGACGGGTTACGGTCCGGCGGGGCGGGTCGGTGTGGCTGGCCGCTGCCGAACCGGACGTCACGGTGTGCCCGGGCTCCGGACCGGTGCAGGTGTTCCGGGCCTTGCCCGGGCTCGGGTAATGATCGCACCGGTGAGTAGGTCACCGGTGAGCGGTACAGGGGAGGCGTCGCGGTGTCCGCAGGCGGTGGGGCAACGGCGATCGTTGCAGCGTTGCTGGCCAACGCCGGTATCGCGGTGGCGAAGTTCATCGGCTTCTTGATCACCGGGTCGTCGTCACTCCTGGCTGAGGCAGTGCACTCGGTGGCCGATACCGCCAACCAGGGCCTGTTGCTACTGGGTCGTCATAGCGCCCGGCGAGAGGCCACCCAGCAACACCCGTTTGGCTACGGCCGGGACCGCTATTTCTATTCGTTCGTGGTGGCCTTGCTGCTGTTTAGCCTGGGGTCGGTGTTCGCGCTCTACGAGGGCGCACACAAGATCTACAGCCATGACCCGATCAGCTCTCCCCTGGTTGCCATCGGGATCCTCGTGGTGGCCATTGTGTTGGAGAGCCTCAGTTTCCGAACCGCGATCAGGGAGTCTCGGCCCGCCAAGCGGGAAGGCAGCTGGTGGCAGTTCATCAAGGAGTCCAAAAGCCCGGAGCTTCCGGTGGTGCTGCTGGAGGACGCCGGTGCGCTGACTGGGCTACTGCTCGCCTTCGCTGGCGTCGGACTGTCCGTCCTCACCGGCGACCCGCTGTGGGACGGGCTCGGCACGCTCGGCATCGGGGTACTGCTTGGTGCCATTGCGATCATTCTCATCGTGGAGACCAAGAGCCTGCTGATCGGTGAGGGCTCCGATACCGAGGAACTGAACCGCATCCGCGCTGCGCTGGTCGGGCGCGGCGTGGACCGGGTGATCCACCTCAGGACCCAATATCTCGGGCCGGACGAGCTACTGGTCGGCGCAAAGATCGCGGTACCGGCGACATTGCCCAGCGTCGAGGTTGCTCGGATCATCGACGAGGCCGAAACACGGGTTCGTGACGCCGTCCCCGCTGCCCGGATCATCTACTTGGAGCCAGACCTGGATCGCACCCCGGCTGGCACCAACTGGCCGACATCCTGAGCGTCGTGAGGGTTAAGGAGCTTGGTGGGTGTTTGAGTCGTTGCTTGTCGCCAACCGAGGCGAGATCGCCCGGCGGGTCATCCGCTCTGCGCGGTCATTGGGCGTTCGTACCGTCGCGGTGTACTCCTGCGCGGATGCTGATCTGCCATTTGTTGCCGAGGCGGACGAGGCGGTCGAACTCAGCGGTCCTCCTGCACAGGTGTACCGGAATGCTTCACAGCTGCTCGACGTCGCATGCAAGACCAACGCGGAAGCCGTGCATCCTGGCTACGGATTCTTGTCCGAGGACGCCGGGTTCGCTGAGGCAGCCGATGCTGCCGGCCTGATCTGGGTCGGCCCCAGCGCCAAAGCGATCTCCGCGATGGGCGACAAGGTTGCTGCGCGCAACACCGTGGCGTCCGCAGGGGTGCCCGTTGCGCCCGGTTCAGACGCTGCGGTGATCACGCAGGACGACGCGGTCGCGCAGGCTCAACGGATTGGCTTTCCCGTCATGCTCAAGGCCGCTGCCGGGGGTGGCGGGATGGGCATGGCGGTGGCCGGCGATGCCGACACGGTGCGCACCGAGCACGCCAAGGTCAGTGCATTCGCGCAGCGGATCTTCGGTGACCAGCGGCTGTTCGTCGAGCGGTACTTCCTGCGGGTGCGACACGTCGAGGTGCAAGTTCTCGGATTGGCCAACGGCCGAATAGTGACCCTGGGGGAACGCGACTGCTCGGTGCAGCGGCGGCACCAGAAAGTCGCCGAGGAGAGCCCGTCGCCCGCCGTGGAGCCGGACCTGCGGCGCCGGATGGAACACGCGGCGGTGCTCGCGGCCTCCACCGTGGACTACCGCAACGCCGGAACGGTGGAGTTCCTGCTCGACCAGGACACCGGCGAGTTCTTCTTCCTGGAGATGAACACCCGGCTGCAGGTAGAGCACCCGGTGACCGAGCTGCGCTACGGCGTAGATCTGGTCGCAGCCCAGCTGCGCATCGCGGCGGGCGCGGACCCTGGTTTCGACGTCGATACTGTTAGGCCCGCTGGCCACGCGATCGAGCTGCGGGTCAATGCTGAGGATCCGAAGCGGTTCCTCCCCGGTCCCGGGCCGGTCACCGAGTGGGCAGAACCGGCTGGAGATGGGGTACGGGTGGACGCCGGTTACACCGCCGGCACAACGGTGACGCCGTTCTACGACTCCCTGATGGCCAAGCTTGTGGTCCATGGCCGCGATCGGGCGCAGGCGCTGGACCGGGCTCGGGCGGCGGTGGCTGGGTTCACCATCACCGGACCCCGATGCAATCTACCCTTCCACGCCGAACTGCTCGAGCACCCAGACTTCGTCTCTGGCGATTACGACACCGCCCTGGTGCCCCGGATGCGCCCCTAGCCCCGCCCCCCTCCTCGGCGTGTCGTGCCCTCGTGCACGTCGTGTCGCGTTCTTGTGCACGTTGTGTTGCGTTCTCGTGCACGGCCTGTCCCGTCCTTGTGCACGTGTCGACGTTGTTTGCTGCCGATCACCAAGCGCAGGGGGTCGGACCCGTGAAGAGCAACGAGGCGGCGTAGCCGACATCGACAGAGCCGGGTTGTGCCGCACCGCTGTTGGAGGCGACTCGCACTGCGCCGAACACGCCGAGCGCGAACGCCCGACACGCCAGGCGGGAGGGACCGACACGCCAGGCGGGAGGGACCGACTCACGAGGCATGGGGCAGCGACACACCGGACGGAGAGGGGGCTACGCGCGGGGATAGCGTGTGCGGTCGTGGGGCGGTTGGTGGTCATCGAGGGTCTGGACGGGGCGGGTAAGCGCACCCTCGCCGACGGGCTGGTCGCCGAACTCAATGCACGGGGAGTGACGGTCACCAGGATGGCGTTCCCCCGTTACGACGCCGATGTCCACGCCGACCTTGTCCGTGATGCTCTGCACGGCAGGCTTGGTGACCTGGTCAGCTCGGTTCACGGCATGGCGGTGCTTTTCGCTCTGGACCGGCGAGACGCCGCTGGGCAACTGCGCGCCCTACGAGCCCGCTACGACGTGGTGCTGCTGGATCGATACGTCGGTTCCAACGCGGCCTACGGCGCCGCACGGCTGCACGAGGGCGCTGACGGCCCCTTTGTCGAGTGGGTCCGGGCCTTAGAGGTAGACCGGTTCGGCGTGCCGGTGCCCGATCTCCAGCTGCTGTTGCGGGTACCACTGGACATTGCTGCGCGCCGGGCTGATCAGCGGGCAGCGGCGGATAGTGCCCGTCCCAAGGACTGTTACGAAACCGATGGTGCACTGCAGGCACGCTGCGCGGCTGTTTATGACGGGCTTGCTGCCCAAGGATGGCTTGCACCCTGGTCACCCGTCGATGGGACGGGGGCTGCGATCGACGGGCTGGCCGAGGTGGTGGCGCAGGCTCTCGGCTGGTAAGCCGCCCGACCGGGGAAACCGTCACGAGCAATGCCACGATGGTCCTATGGCAGCTCGTGTACTCGTAGTTGAGGACGACCCTGCGGCGGCGGAGATGTTGGCCATCGCGCTACGCCAGGCGGGCTTTGAGACCGCGGTGGTCTCCGAGGGTCCCAAGGCGCTGCCCGCGATGCGTGAACTCAAGCCTGATCTGGTGTTACTCGATCTCATGCTGCCGGGCATGAGTGGCATCGATGTCTGCAAGGCGATCCGCGCCGAATCGGGTATCCCGATCGTGATGCTGACAGCGAAGAGCGACACGGTCGATGTGGTCTTGGGTCTGGAGTCCGGTGCGGACGACTACATGATCAAGCCGCCGAAAACCCAAGAGCTCGTGGCGCGGTTGCGTGCCCGGTTACGCCGTACTGACCCGGAGCCCGCCGAGCAACTCACCATCGGGGATCTCACCATTGACGTACCGGGTCACCAGGTCAGCCGAGACGGGGAGCCAATCTCCCTGACTCCGCTGGAGTTCGACTTGCTTGTCGCGTTAGCCCGCAAGCCGCGCCAGGTGTTCACCCGGGAGGTGCTCCTCGAGCAGGTATGGGGTTACCGGCACGCCGCGGACACCCGTCTGGTCAACGTGCACGTTCAGCGGCTTCGTTCCAAGATTGAACGGGATCCCGAGCACCCTGAGGTAGTGCTCACCGTGCGCGGCGTCGGGTACAAGGCCGGTACATCGTGAGAACCGCACCGTTGTGAGTCCCCGGTTCAGGGGTCGGCCTGCGCTGACCGCGCTGACGGAACGGGCCACCGATGCCTCCGTGGCAGCCGGCGAGCTCACCATGGCGGCGGGCGCGCTATGGCGCCGATCCTTGAAGGTCCGAGTAGTGAGCAGCACCGTGGCGCTGTCGTCAACGGTCGTGCTGGTGCTGGGCATGCTGTTGCAGGCCCAGCTCGCCCAGCGGCTGATCGAGAACAAGACGCAGGCCGCGCTGTTGCAGGCCGACAACAGCAGGGTTCTGGTGGAGTCCGAACTTGGCGCCGTGGATCCCACCTCGGCGTCGCTGGCCGCCCGGCTGACCACCGCGATCGATCGTTTAACCAACCCGGATCCGACCGGGGGCGGTCCCACCACGGCCAACGCCGGTGCCTTCGAGCCAGTGCTGGTCGATGGCGGTGGGCCATCCGGAGAGGCCGGCACCGGGCAGAAAATCGGCCCCCTGGAAGACGTTCCCGCAGTATTGCAGTCCGCAGTGGAACGTGGCGCGCTCGCCCACAAGATCACTACGGTGCGTCGAGGCTCAGCGACGGTCACCATGCTGGTTGTCGGCATGCCGGTGGCCAGCGCGGGTCGCACCATGCAGCTCTACCTGCTGTTCCCGCTTACCGCTGAACAACGCACGTTGACCCTGGTGCAGTCCACCTTGGTGGTCGGCGGTGTGGTGCTCCTGGTGCTGATCGCGGGCATCGCCAGCCTGGTCACTCGCCAGGTGGTGGTGCCGATCCGGCAGGCGGCCGAGATCGCCGAACGCTTCGCTGATGGCCATCTTGACGAGCGGATGCCGGTGGTCGGGGAGGACGACATCGCCCGGCTGGGCACCTCGTTCAACGAAATGGCCGCCAGCATTCAGCGGCAGATTCGCCAGCTGGAGGAGTTCGGTGAGTTGCAGCGGGGTTTCACCTCAGACGTCTCCCACGAGCTGCGTACCCCGTTGACGACCGTGCGGATGGCCGCGGATCTGCTGTATGACTCGCGGGACCAGTTGCACCCGGTGCTGCACCGCCCGACGGAACTACTGGTGCGTGAACTTGACCGGTTCGAGGCGTTGCTTGCCGATCTGCTGGAGATCTCCCGGGTCGACGCCGGTGTTGCCGAGCTCCAACTCGAGCCCGTCGACGTGCGGACCACCGTGGCGGCGGCGGTGGCCTCGGTGCGCGCCGTGGCCGACCGCGCCGGCACCCCGCTCGAACTGGAGCAGCCGGCTGAGGAGGTGGAAGCCGAGATCGACCCGCGGCGTGTCGAGCGGATCGTGCGCAACCTGCTCACTAACGCTCTGGATCATGGAGAAGGACGCCCGGTCCGGATGACGGTTGCCGCGAACGCCGACGCAGTGGCCGTGCTGGTGCGCGATCATGGCGTTGGGCTCAAGCCCGGTCAGGAGGAGCTCGTGTTCAACCGCTTCTGGCGCGGCGATCCCTCGCGGGACCGGCGTACCGGAGGCACCGGGCTGGGCTTGTCGATCAGCCTGGAAGATGCCCGGCTCCACGGGGGCTGGTTACAAGCCTGGGGTGCTCCCGGGCAGGGCAGCGCCTTCCGGCTGACGTTGCCACGCAGGCACGGCGAGGAGCTGACCAGCAGTCCATTGCCACTCGGACCCGACGACGCCACCCGTACCTCGAGCCCGGCGTCAGGTCCCGTTGGAGCGGATCCTGTGGTGGCACAACCCCCGAAAGCAGAACCCCATGAAGCAGAGGACCAGGAAACAGAACCCGAAGTAGTGGATCCCGTGATTGGGCGATCCGACAGGGCGGAATCTGAGGTGGGGGATACCGCGGTGCCGGTCGAGCCGGGGCGTCCATGATGCGCGGACGCCGGCTCACCATCGTGATCATTGTTGGTTGTGCTGCGCTTGCCGGATGTGCCGCGATTCCGGCGAGTTCCGATCTCGAGGTGATCCGGTCCATGCCGGTCGGAGCGCAACTGGCGCCGCCACCCGGTCCCGAGCATGGCGTGGACCCGTTCCGGCTGGTCCGGGAATTCATCGAAGCTACCGGTAGCGCGGCCAACGGGCACGCCGCGGCTCGTGCTTTTCTGACGAGAAACGCCGCGGCCAGCTGGGACGACCGTGCCGGTGTGACCGTGATCGAGGACGCACCCGGCGCCGCGCCGGAGACTGGCCCCAACGACGGAGTCCGCCGCATCCGGGTGGGCGGTTCCCGGCTGGGCACGCTGACCGCGGACGGCAGCTTCATACCGGCGGCGGGAACGTTCTCCGTGCCGCTGGACGTGGTCAGCGAGCACGGCGAGTGGCGTATCTCCAATCCCCCGCCGGGGGTGCTTGTGGAAGCCAGTGCGGTGCAGCGCAACTACCGCCAGGTCCGGGTCTGTTTCGTCGACCCCGACCGCGGCACGTTGGTTGCCGACTTGCGCTGGGTACCTGCGCAACCTGCGGCCACGCTCCCGGGGCGGGTGCTAGACCTGTTGCTCGCCGGGCCGTCTCAACGGCTGGCTGGCGCAGTCCGGACGGCGATCCCCGAGGGCGTGCGCCCCCGATCTAATGTGCTGGTTAGCCGCTCCGGTCGGACTGTGATCAATCTCAGCGGGGTGGATACGCTGACCGAGGCGCAACGGCGGCTGGTTGCCGCGCAGATCGTCGGCTCCTTGGACGGCCTGGTTCCCACCCCGTTGCGGTTGCTTGCTGACGGCGAGCCGCTCATGGCCGGGCAGCCTGAGCTGCGCCCGGCTGACATCGCTTCCTACGCACCGTCCACCGGCCCGCGGTCAGACGTTCCCGGCGAAGTAGTTGTTGGTGGGCGGTTGCGTAGCCTCAACAACGCACCGGTACCAGGACCCGCCGGAGATGGTCGGCTTACCGTGCTCAGCGCTGCTCGCTCGAATCCGAACGGGGAGACGTTGGCGGCGGTTGTCGCCGGCCCGGACGGGCACCCTCAGCTGCGGGTGGGTCCGGTCGACGGAGATCTCGCGGTGGCGCCACTGGAGGCGCAGACGATAAGCCGGCCGACCTGGCGGCCGTCAGGGACCGAGTTGTGGACGGTAGTCAACGGGCGCTCGGTCATGGGCGTGGCGCTGTCGGGAACGGGTCCGCCACTGGCGTATTCGGTCGACGCCAGGGAACTAACCCGGCTGGGCAGCATCTCGCAACTGCGGCTGTCCCGGGACGGGGTCCGGGTGGTCGCGGTGATCGATGGTCGAGTGGTGGTGGCTGCGGTGGTGACTGAGTCAGGCACGGTGAGCCTGCGCCATCCGCAAGTGCTGCGCGACGGAAGCTTGCCGGCTGCCGTGAGTGTGGACTGGGCCCGTCCAGAACTTCTGGTCGTGGCCTCAGCCGGACCGTCCCCGCAGGTTTTCTCGGTGTCCGTGGACGGCCTGACCCGGCGGCAACTGTCCAGCACCAACCTGACCGGCCCGCTGACGGATATCGTCGCCGCCCCTGGCCGGGAAATTCTGGTGGCCGATGCCACTGGCCTGTGGGCCTATTCGGATACCCAGGAGGTGTGGAACCCGCTGCTCGGCGGGATCGGACCGGGCTCAGTACCGCTTTATCCGGGCTGATCCGTGAGGACAAGCGTGCAGTACTAAGGCTGGGGATGGCTGGGCCGATGTGCACAGCTGCGCCGGTATCGGGCCGTAAATCGCGGTGCCGCACCCGGGTAGGGGCAAGCTTGGGCGCGTGTTGCGCCACCTGCTGGACCTGCTGCTGCCTGTCGAGTGCGGCGGGTGCAACGCGCCCGGCGCTGCGCTATGCCCTCGCTGTGCAGCGCTGCTGAGCGCGCCGATCCAGGTTCGCCCGCCGTGTTGCCCGGCCGCCCCACCGGTCTATGCCCTAGGCAGCTACCAGGGCTGCCTCCGTGCCGCCCTCTTGGCCTACAAGGAGCGAGGCCGCCGCGACGTCGCCACACCACTGGGCACCGCGCTCGCGTCCGGGCTGCTCCAACTCCGCAGTCTGGATGCAGACTGCGCAGCGGAGGCCGTATGGATGGTGCCCGTGCCGTCTCGCGCCAGCGCGGCGGCGCGGCGTGGGGGACAGCATGTGGAATTGCTGGCGCGGCAGGCGGCTGCCGCGCTGGCAGGGGTGGAGGTAGCCGCAGCCGTTGCTCCCGCGTTGCGCATGGGCCGCGGGGTCCGTGACTCGGTCGGCTTGGCGCGGGCGGCCCGGCGAGCCAATCTGGCTGGCCGGGTGTTAATCCGGCCAGCGGGTTTACCGCCCCGCGGCATACCCGTCGTGTTGGTCGACGATGTCG
The DNA here is from genome assembly GCA_019241525.1 of Pseudonocardiales bacterium. GTDB lineage: Bacteria > Actinomycetota > Actinomycetes > Mycobacteriales > Pseudonocardiaceae. The sequence goes on along the minus strand of JAFAWY010000022.1, from coordinate 20,588 downwards.
TCACCACCGGCACGACTGCTGCAGCATGCGCGGCGACGCTGCTCCAGACGGGTGTCGCAGTGTCCGCCATCGTGGTGCTCGCAGCCGCTGGATGTCACCCGCCGTCGTAAGAGGCAGCTCCGTGATACCAACCACAGTGTTGACCGTGGGACTGGGCACGCCAGGCTCTGGCGAGAGACCGGCCGGGGGACTACCGTCCGGGCATCAGCATTGCTGAGGCGTTCGGGAGGAGGCGAGAAAGCCATGGTCCTGGCGCCGGTGGCCGAGTGATCCAAGCGAGCGGCCCCCCGAGCTGCTGCTTGAGCCTCACGTGGAAACGATCACTGCCTTCGGCGTCGATGAAGTCCCTATTGGACGACAACGCGAGGAGGTCGCCCTGTGAATATTGTCGTGAAGGGTCGTAACGTCGAGGTGCCCGATCATTACCGGGTGCACGTTACCGAGAAGCTCGCCCGCGTCGAACGGTATGACCAGAAAGCCGACCACTACGACGTCGAGCTGTTCCACGAACGCAATCCGCGGCAGTCCAAGAATTGCCAGCGGGTAGAGATCACCGGCCGGTGCCGCGGCCAAGTCGTTCGTGCAGAGGCATGTGGTTCCGACTTCTACACCGCGCTGGATGCGGCGGTCAACAAGCTAGACAACCGGCTACGCCGAGTCGCCGATCGGCACAAGGTGCACTACGGGCGCCGCCATCCCACTTCTGTCGCCGAGGCCACCGCATCGCTGGCGACTGTCCTAGCCCCCACGATCACTGACACTGAAGAGCAGACCAACGGCCATCGCGATGAGATGGATATGGTCGAGCCACCTGACCCTCAAGTCGACTACCTGGTGCCCACACAGCGGTGGGAATCGCCGGACCTCGATGGACCGGGTCGCATCGTCCGGCGTAAGCGGCACTCTGCCACGCCTATGACCGTCGACGAGGCGCTCTACGAGATGGAACTCGTGGGCCATGACTTTTATCTGTTCTCCGACGCCGACTCCGGGCTGCCCAGCGTGGTGTACCGCCGGCACGGCTTCGACTACGGCGTGATCCAGCTCGTCTAGTCTTCGCATACCATCGTCGCCGTCTGCGTGCTAGGGACGACATCAGGTCTCCCGTACCGCACGCAGGCGGCGATTATGGTTTGCCGCGGACCCCAGAGCTGCGCGGATGACGTCACCACTGGTGCTGGGCATACCATGGCGCGCAGACCGACCCGCGCCTGATGCGAGTGTCCCGATACGAGTGAGGTCCCTCAGGTGGTCCTGTCCCGACTGCTCCGCGCCGGCGAGCACAAGACTGTCCGCCGGTTACGCGCCATCGCTGACCACATCAACGGCCTGGAAGCCGATGTCTGCGACCTGTCCGACGCCGACTTGCGGGCGAAGACCGAAGAGTTCCGCAGCCGCCACGCCAAGGGCGAGTCACTGGATGATCTGCTGCCTGAGACGTTCGCGGTGGTCCGCGAGGCTGCTAAGCGCACGCTGGGCCAGCGGCACTTCGATGTGCAGCTCATGGGTGGTGCCGCGCTGCATCTCGGCAACGTAGCTGAAATGCGCACCGGCGAGGGCAAGACCCTGACCTGCGTGCTGCCTGCCTACCTCAACGCACTGGCTGGCAACGGCGTGCACGTCGTCACGGTCAATGACTACCTCGCCAAGCGCGACGCGGAGTGGATGGGCCGGGTGCACCGGTTCCTCGGCCTCAGTGTCGGGGTGATCTTGTCGCAGATGACTCCCGACGAGCGGCGGGCTTCCTACCACGCCGACATCACCTATGGCACGAACAACGAGTTCGGCTTCGACTACCTGCGGGACAATATGGCTTGGAGCCTGGCGGACTGCGTCCAGCGCGGGCACAGTTACGCCATCGTTGATGAAGTCGACTCCATCCTCATCGACGAGGCGCGTACTCCCTTGATCATTTCTGGACCCGCTGACCAATCGTCCCGCTGGTACGGCGAGTTCGCCCGATTGGCTCCGATGCTCAAGCGCGACGTGCACTACGAGGTGGATGAGCGCAAGCGCACGGTCGGCGTCACCGAGGACGGCGTTGCGCTCATCGAGGATCAGCTGGGCATCGAGAACTTGTATGAAGCAGCGAACACTCCGCTGGTCGGTTATCTCAACAATGCGCTCAAGGCCAAGGAGCTCTACACCAAAGACAAGGACTACATCGTCCGCAATGGTGAGGTGCTCATCGTCGACGAGTTCACCGGCCGGGTGCTGCATGGCCGGCGCTACAACGAGGGCATGCACCAGGCCATCGAGGCCAAGGAGAAGGTCGAGATCAAGGCCGAGAACCAGACCTTGGCGACGATCACGCTGCAGAACTACTTCCGGCTTTACGAAAAGCTCGCTGGCATGACCGGTACCGCCCAGACCGAAGCTGCCGAGCTGCTGCAGATCTACAAGTTGGGCGTCGTGTCGATCCCCACGAATAAACCCATGATCCGTAAGGATCACGGCGACCTGGTTTACAAGACCGAAGAGGCCAAGTTCAAAGCGGTGGTGGCAGATATCGCCGAGCGCCACACCAAGGGCCAGCCGATCCTGGTCGGCACCGCCAGCGTGGAACGTTCGGAGTACCTGTCCAAGGCGCTGGTCGCTGCCGCGATCCCGCACTCGGTGCTCAACGCCAAGCAGCACGAGAAGGAAGCGTTGATCGTCGCCGAGGCTGGCCGCAAGAGCGCAGTCACCGTGTCCACCAACATGGCCGGCCGGGGGACCGACATCATGCTGGGTGGCAACCCGGAATTCCGCGCCGACCAAGTGCTCCGAGCCAGCGGGTTGGATCCGGTGGAAACTCCGGAAGAGTACGAGGCGGCCTGGGAGGCCGCGGTGGCGGATGCCCGGGCCGATGCCGAGGCGGAGGCCGCGGAAGTCATCGCCCTTGGCGGGCTGTACGTCCTGGGCACCGAACGGCATGAGGCACGGCGCATCGACAACCAGTTGCGCGGCCGCTCCGGACGCCAAGGTGACCCCGGTGAATCTCGGTTCTACCTGTCTTTGCGCGACGAACTCATGGTCCGGTTCAACGGACCGCTGGTCGAGTCCATCATGACCCGCCTGCGGATGGATGACGACATTCCGATCGAGGCCAAGATGGTCACCCGGGCGATCCAGTCCGCGCAGACCCAGGTCGAGCAGCAGAATTTCGAGATCCGCAAGAACGTCTTGAAATATGACGAGGTCATGGACCTTCAGCGAAAGGTGATCTACGCCGAACGTCGGCGGGTGCTTGAAGGTGAGGACCTGCGCGACCAAGTTCAACACATGATCACCGATGTGGTGACCGCCTACGTCAACGGGGCCACCGAGAACGGCTACGTCGAGGACTGGGACCTCGATCAGCTCTGGTCGGCGCTGCGGACGCTGTACCCAGTCGGCATCAAGTACGAGGACATCGCCGGAAACACCGAGGACCTGACTCGGGACACGCTGCTGGCCGGGGTGCTCGAGGATGCGAGAGCGGCGTATGCCCGCCGTGAGGCGGAACTGGAGCAGATGGCCGGCCCAGAGGCGATGCGCGAACTCGAGCGCCGGGTGGTGCTGTCGGTGCTGGATCGCAAGTGGCGTGAACATCTCTACGAGATGGACTACCTCAAAGAGGGCATCGGCCTGCGCGCGATGGCCCAGCGTGATCCGCTGGTCGAGTACAAGCGCGAGGGATTCGAAATGTTCAGCGCGCTGCTCGAGGGGCTTAAAGAAGAGTCGGTCGGCTTCTTGTTCAACGTGCAGGTTCAGGTGGCCGCTCCGGAGGTGCCGGCCGAACCGGCGCCGACCGCGGTCGCTGCCGCGGCGCCGGATTCGGCACTGTCCGAGATCGACGGGCAGACCGGCGAGGGCGCCGCTGGCGCGCCCGCGCTGGCCGGAATGGGTGGCATGGCCGCGCCGGAGGCACGCCCGCTGACTTACACCGGGCCCGCCGAGGATGGCGGCGAGGTGCAGACTCGTGGCGGGGATGGCGGGGCTGCCGCCGCGGAGCCCTCCCGGAACGCGCCCTGCCCCTGTGGCTCGGGTCGCAAGTACAAGCGCTGTCACGGAGCCCCCACCACAGCTCACTCCTGACCCTTTTTCTCCGCGTGTCGTTCCTTCCTGCCGCGTGTGTCGTGCTCGTGCGCCCTGCGTGTCGCGCCCTGGTGCGCGCTGTGTCGCGCGGATCAGCACGTTCGGCGCTGGCCACGAGCCGCCAGGTCTCCAGTGGTGAGGCGTAATTGCAAGGTGGTGCACTGCCACCTGTCGCTGTGTTTTTCGAATCGTGCGGCCAGCGCCCGAACGCCGGTGGTCAGCGTGACGACCGCGACCGCCTCCAGCACATCGACGGCATGCTGCTGGGCGATCACCTTTCGCACCTGGGGCTGCAGATGACCGGCCGCTGCTTGGAGTGAAGGAAGGGAATCAAGCACGTCGGTACTTAGCACTCTGGACAGTTGCCGAGCGGCTCGCCGGCCGCGGACCGTTTCCACCACGGCGCGGAGCACTCGGTCAGCCAGGACAGGCGCTGCAGGGTCGGTGGCCGGCAGTGCTGTGACAGCAGGTGGTGCGGTGGTCACCGGCGCGGTAGTCGGCAGGATGTCTGCCAAGCGGCGCAGCACGGGACGCTGCGATTGCTGCGGACGTGGCTCAGCAATGCTGGTCGTCAACGAAGCCTCCTCGTCGGGAAGACCGCGCGCGGGTGAGCGCGATCAATCGACGGCGGGGCCGGAGACGCCGTGGCGGCGGCCGCTGGCGTCGGCGCCAGGACCGCGGGGCACCAGTCGGAGGAGGGGCTCCGAGCCGGTAGCGCTGAGTATGCATCCGGTTGCAGAGCGTTGTCAGCACCTGTCGCCGGACCGGGTACAGATTTGCGCTCTACCGGCTTACTTCGGTATCTGGTGATGTCTACGGCCGCGCGGGGGACGCTGGCCACTGGGCCAGCTGCCAGCACGTCGACGAGCCCAGTCGAAACACACCACCGCAGCGGCGCTGGCAACGTTGAGGGACTCGACGTTGCCAGCCATCGGGATGCTGACCCGGCCGGTGAGGTATGCGGTGATGCCAGGGGACAGGCCTGCGCTCTCGTTGCCCAGCACATAGGCCACCCGTGGCGGTGGTGCGTGGTTGAACAGTGAGCGCGCTCCAGGCGCCGAGGCAGACAGCCCGAGTACGGCGAAGCCAGCAGCGCGCAGCGTGGCGCAACCTTGCTCCGCAGTGGCAGCGCGCAGCACCGGGGCATGGAATGCCACCCCTGCCGATGCTTTGATCACGAGCGGATCGATCGCCGGTACCCCTCTGCGCGGCAGGACGACGCCATCCATCCCGGCGGCGGTGGCGGTACGCAGGATCATGCCCACGTTGGCCGGATTGGTGATCGCATCGAGAACTAGCACCGCCGCCGTGCTGCCCAGCGTGGCCAACCCGCTATCCAGCGGCCGCATGCGGGGTGCCTTGACGTCAGCCAGCACACCCTGGTCGTGCCGCCCGTTGCCAGCCAAGACCTTCACCCGGTGCGCCGATGCCCGCTGCACCGGTATTTGGCGGCGCGCTGCTGCGTCGATGATCTCCGCGACGATATCCCCTCGGGCGTGCACGGCCATGATTACCTTGTCGACGGTCAGCGTCGGGTCGCTCAGCGCCTCCAGCACTGGTTTACGGCCGTAGACGGTGATGAAGAGGTCTCTCGGGCTCGCGCCCTGCCGGTCGGCCGGGCCACCGAGCTGATCGTCGGGAGAGCGCACGTACTCAGGGTAAGCCGACGTCCACGGAGGTCGCGGCCGGCGGTGATCTAGTCTTGTGCGTTGTTCTCGCCAGTGGAGGACCCGGTACAGAGAGGCGACGTTTCGCCGATGAGGGTCTACATTCCCGCCACGCTTGCGACGCTGCGTAGCCTCGTCGAGTCCGGCGAATTGGTTCCGGTTGCCGGCACGGCCTTTGCCGTAACCCCGATGCTTCGCGAATCCTATGCTGCCGGGGATACCGAGGAACTGGAGTACGCGGCGATGAACGAGGCCGCCCGGGCGTCGTTGCGGCTGCTAGCCGCCGAGCTAGACGGTAACCCGGCGGTGCTCCCGCGGCGTGTGGTGGTCGCGGCCGATGTCGAGCCGGTACGGATGCGCGCTGATCTTGATGATGCCGCGGTTGCGGTTGCCGGTCCGGTACCACTATCCGCAGTCGCCGCCGTGCACGTCGACCTGGCCGAGGCTGAGGATGCGGTGCGCACCGCGGCAGCGGTTGTGGATGCTGCTGACCTCGGCGATCCAGATGCCGAGTTCACCCTTGGCAGCGCAGAGGACCACGAGATGGCCTGGTATGCCACCCAGGAGATTGCCTTCCTGCTTGAGTTGCTCTAACCCCCGCGCCTCGTGCCGACGTGTCGCGCTTCCCTGCTCGCCGTGTCGCTCCCCGGTGCGCGGTGTGTCGCGCTCTCACGCTTGGCGTGTCGGGCTCCCGTGTTGTTGCGGCCGCGGGGACGGCTGCACACCATTGACGGTGGCGATCTCCAGCGACCCGGCACCGAGCGTCATGGTTCGACAGAGCACGCACCGGGGAGCGACACGGTGAGCAGGAAAGCGCGACACGCGGCGCACCGGGGCGCGACACACCGAGGACAAGAGCGCGACACACTGGGGAGGAGAGCCCGACACGGCGGGCTTGGGGAGGACAAGCAGGGAGGTTCCGATGGACGCGATCACGTCCACGCCAGCCCCGCGTAACGAACCAGTCCGCAGCTACGCGCCGCAGACTGAGGAGCGGAAGTCACTGATCCGCAGGTTGACCGAGCTGGCTGACCAGCAGCCCGATCTGACGATGACCATCGGCGGGATGCAGCGCATGGCTGCAGGCCAACCGTTCACCGTGGTGGTCCCGCACCGGCATGCCCACGTGCTGGGCATCAGCGCCCAGGCCAGCGAGACTGACGTCGCCGATGCCGTCCGGGCTGCGACACAAGCGGCGGCCGCCTGGCGCGATACGCCGTTCGACGAGCGGGCAGCGATCCTGCTGCGCGCCGCGGATCTCGCGGCCGGCCCGTGGCGCGACACGCTCAACGCGGCCACCATGCTCGGCCAGTCGAAGTCCGTGCAGCAGGCCGAGATCGACGCAGCCTGCGAGCTGATCGACTTCTGGCGGTTCAACGTGCACTACGCGCGTGGAATTCTCCAAGAACAGCCGAACTCGGTACCCGGCGAATGGAACCGGATGGACTACCGACCGCTCGACGGGTTCGTCACCGCGATCACCCCGTTCAACTTCACCGCGATCGCCGCTAACCTGCCCACCGCGCCTGCGCTGATGGGCAACACGGTGGTGTGGAAGCCCACCCCTACCCAGCAACTCGCTGCGCACTACACGATGCGACTGCTCGAGGCCGCCGGGCTACCACCTGGGGTGATCAACATGGTGACCGGGGATGGCGCAGCCGTCAGCGAGGTCGCATTGACAAATACAGACTTTGCTGGATTGCACTTCACCGGGTCGACGGCGACCTTCAAGACGCTCTGGCGCACGATCGCCGACCATCTGGACGGCTACCGCAGTTACCCGCGCGTTGTGGGGGAGACCGGCGGTAAGAACTACCTGGTGGCGCATCCTTCGGCCGAGCCGGCGGCGGTGACCACCGCTCTGGTCCGGGGAGCGTTTGAATACCAGGGGCAGAAGTGTTCAGCGGTCTCCCGCGCTTACGTTGCCCGCTCGCTTTGGGACGGCGGTTTACGACAACAGCTTGCCGACACCACACGCACGATCAAATACGGCGATGTCGCGGATCTGTCGAACTTCGGTGGCGCGGTAATCGACGCCCGAGCTTTTGCCAAACACCGCGACGTGCTGGCCAGAGTCGCCACCGATCCGTCGATCGACGTCCTTGCCGGCGGCCACTGTGACGACTCGCAGGGCTGGTTCGTGCAACCGACGGTCCTGCTCGCCGGCGACCCCAAGCACGAGGTATTCACGACGGAATATTTCGGACCCATTCTGGCGGTGCACGTCTACCCCGACGGCGACTACCCGGCAATCCTTGACCTGGTCGACTCCACCGGCCCCTACGCCCTGACCGGCGCGGTATTCGCCTCCGACCGGCAGGCGATCACCCAAGCCCAAGGAGCGTTGCGCTTCACTGCAGGCAACTTCTATGTCAACGACAAGCCGACCGGCGCGATTGTGGGCCGCCAGCCCTTCGGCGGTTCCCGTGCCTCGGGCACCAACGACAAGGCCGGTTCCATGCTCAACCTGCTTCGCTGGATCAGCGCCCGCACCATCAAGGAGACCTTCGACCCGCCCCACGAGTACACCTATCCGCACATGATCGAATAGTCGTCCAGGCTATACCTGACGTGGCGCACGCTCGACGCGGAACGGGCGAAACCCACGGGCACGGTAGTTACTCAGGGCATGCGGGTGATCGATCGATGTGGTGGCCAGCCACACCCGGTCCACTGAACCAAGGCCCCACGCGAGCTGGGTGGCCAGGGTCAGCAGGTGGCCGCCGAATCCTCGACCCACCCATTCCGGAACCAGCCCGAATTTGGTGATCTCAACGTCGCCTCGCGCATGCCGCTGCATGATTATCAAGCCGATGATGTCCACATCGACCCGCGCGATCCAGCACTGCACGCCAGGCCGGTCCAGCAGGTTCATCCACCGCTGTTCGGACCATCCCAGGCTTAACCAATGATGCGCTGCGGCAATCCGGTTGTGGGTTGAGCGGATCAGTGCCAGCGCGTCCACGCCGGCAGGGTGCAGCGCGATGTCAGCCGGCGGCAGCTTGCCCGCGACGAGCTGGTCACGAGACGTCATCTCCAGGTGGGTGATGGTCACCTCGACGAGCACCATACGACGGTGCCAGCGGCCCAGCGGCCAGATCAACCTGAATCCGCGAGCGCGGCGAGCAGGCGCCGTACGGACATCGCCCGGCGGTAGGCCGCGCCCTGAAGGTTGTCCAGCGCGCATTCCGGGTCTGCGGGAGGTCCGAGATGGGTACAACCGCGGGGGCAATCCACGATCGCCTCAGCGAGATCCCCGAAGGCACGGACCACGTCGTCCGGCGTCACGTGCGCCAGCCCGAAGGAGCGGATCCCCGGTGTATCGATCACCCACCCACCGTCCGGTAGCGGCAGCGCCACGGCCGAGCTGGAGGTGTGCCGACCCTTACCCACCGCACTGACCGCGGCGGTGGCCCGCAACGCGTCGGGCACCAGCCGGTTCACCAGCGTCGATTTGCCCACTCCGGAGTGCCCAACCAGGGCCGACACCCGGTCCGCCAGCTGGGCGCGCACCGCATCGACCCCGATCTCCGGGCTGGTCACCAGCACCGGCAACTCCAGCGCTGCATAGTGCTCGAGCACGGCGTCTGGTGGTGCGAGATCTCGTTTGGTCAGGCAGAGCACCGGTTCCAGGCCGCCGGCGTAGGCAGCGACCAGGGTGCGGTCGATCAGCCCGAAGCGCGGCGGTGGGTCCGCCAGCGACGCCACGATCAGCAGCTGCTCGGCGTTGGCGACCACGATGCGTTCGTAGGGGTCGGTGTCGTCGGCGGTCCGGCGCAGCACGCTGGTTCTCTCGTCGACCCGAACGATACGCGCGAGAGCATCCGGTGCGCCGCTGACGTCGCCGACCAGTCCGACCCGGTCTCCCACGACCACTGGCGTGCGCCCGAGTTCACGGGCCCGCATGGCGGTCACCCGCAGGGTTGGATCGTGGTCAGGTGCACACGTCCAGCGGCCGCGATCCACCGCGACGACCATCGCGGCTGCTGCGTCTGAGTGATCGGGACGGCGCTTGGTGCGGGGCCGAGAACCGCTCCGGCCCGGCCGGACCCGGACGTCCGACTCATCGAGACTCTGAGCGCGCCGCGGTGCGCTCCCTGGTCGGCTCAGCCGTCACCACCTGCCAGCATCGCCGCCCATGTCGCCGGGAATTGTGGCAGCGTCTTGTCTGTCGTGGCGATGTCATCCACCGCGATCCCGGGTACCACGAGGCCTAGGATCGCGCCCGCGGTCGCTATCCGGTGATCGGCGTAGGCGCCCCAAGGACGGCCAGGGTCGCTGCGCAACGGTCGGGGATGGATCTCCAGGCCGTCGGGCATCTCCCGGATGTCACCGCCCAGCGCACCGATCTCGATGGCCAGCGCAGCCAGCCGGTCGGTTTCATGCCCACGCAGGTGCGCGATACCCCGCAGCCGCGACGGTGTTGTCGCCAGCGCCGCCAGCGCCGCGATGGTCGGGGTCAGCTCCCCGATGTCATGCAGATCGGCGTCGAGGCCGTTGAGCCGCTCGGGACCGGACACGGTCAGCCCGCGCTCGTGCAGCTCCACGATGCATCCCATCTGCACCAGCAACGGGCGGATCGCGTCGCCGGCCTGGGTGGTGCGCACTGGCCAGCCTGGCACGGTGACCTGCCCACCGGTGACCGCGGCGGCCGCCAGGAACACCGTGGCATTGGACAGGTCCGGCTCGACATCGAAGTCACCGCCGGCGACGGGGCCCGGGGACACCTGCCACCATGTCGCGCCGTCGGAGTGCACCTCAACGCCACGATCGGCCAGCATCTGCACGGTCATGTCGATATGCGGCCGGGACGGCACCGGGGGACCGTCATGGCGGACCGTGATGCCGCCGTCATACCCCGCGGCGGACAGCAGCAGTCCGGAGACGAACTGCGACGAGCTGGACGCGTCAATGCATACCTCCCCGCCAGGCAGCCGGCCGGTGCCGTGCAGCACGAAGGGCAATGAGTCCCCGTCCACCCGGCAACCCAGCGCGCGCAGCGCACCCAGCATCGCGCTCATCGGCCGCTGCCGGGCCCGCTCGTCACCGTCGAAACGAATCGGGCCGTCAGCCAACGCAGCGAGCGGCGGCACAAACCTCATCACGGTTCCGGCCAGCCCGCAGTCCACTGTGGCGGTCCCGTGCAGCCCGCTGTGCGCGGCGACGTGGAGGTCAGCGCCTTGGCTGGTCACCGCTACTCCCATCGCCTCCAGAGCGCCAGCCATCAGATCGGTGTCCCGGCTGCGTAGCGCCCGCCGGATGGTGCCGCCGCTTCCGCTTAGCGCGGTGAGCAACAGCGCCCGGTTGGTGATCGATTTCGATCCCGGGACGGTGACGGTGGCCCGCACCGGTCCGCCGGCCAGCGGCGCGGTCCAGGGCAGCTGGGTGGAGATGGTCATGGCGCCATCATCGCGCAGGGCACCATGCCACGATGAGGCTATGTGCGGCAGGTACGCCTCCACCAAGAATCCCGCGACGTTGGCGGTCGACTTCGACGCTGTTGACGCCACCGACGGTGCGGCGCCCGGTGCTGACTACAACGTCGCGCCCACCAAGCCAGTGCTCTCGGTGGTGACCCGGCATCCGCGCGACGCGGAGGGAAATCCCGATCCAGACCGGAAGGTGCGCAGCATCCGGGTGATGCGTTGGGGCTTGGTGCCGCACTGGGCCAAGGATCCAGGGATTGGATCCCGGATGATCAACGCCCGGGCCGACAGCGTCACCAGCAAGCCCGCATTCCGGGATGCGATGGCGCGGCGGCGCTGCTTGATACCGGCCGACGGCTGGTATGAGTGGCAGCGCACCGGCCACCACAAACAGCCGTTTTTCATTACCCCAGCGGATGGCTCCACGCTGGCGCTGGCTGGCCTGTGGTCCACCTGGCGAGGTGCGGATGCGGCGGCGCAGCCGCTGGTGACCTGCGCGGTGTTGACCACCGACGCGGTGGGCCCGCTGCGCGACATCCACGACCGAATGCCGCTGATCCTGCCTGCGGACGACTGGCCGGCCTGGCTTGATCCCGATTCTGACGACGCCCGTACGCTGCTCGGTCCGCCATCCGAGCAGCTGGTGCAGGCGCTGGAGCTGCGACCGGTGTCCACCGCAGTGAACGATGTCCGGCATGGCGGCCCTGAGCTAGTTAAATCCCTTGAGCCGGAGCAGCCAGCGCTGCTCGACCTGGACCACATCCGGTGACCGGATCGACCGTTGCGACGCCTCACGGGCCGGCCAAGGTCGAGTTGCACCGCGCCGAGCGAGGTGATGCAGCGTTGCTGCTCGGGCACGGGGCTGGTGGTTCGATCAACACCCCCGACCTCATGGCCGCTACCAGGGCGGCAACCGCGGTGGGGGTGCATGTGGCGCTGGTTACCCAGCCTTACCGGGTGGCAGGCCGGCGCGCTCCGGCGCCGACCCGGCAGCTGGATGAGGCATGGTTGGCTATCAGCCGGAATCTGTCCGAGGGACCGTTCTCCGGCCTGCCCTTGATTTTCGGCGGCCGTTCCTCTGGGGCCAGAGTGGCCTGCCGCAGCGCGCGAGCGGGTGCAGCCGTCGCCGTGCTGTGTCTGGCGTTCCCCGTGCACCCGCCTGGGCGTCCGGACCGTAGCCGGATGGAGGAATTGGACGGCGTGGCCGTGCCGGTGCTGGTCGTGCAGGGTGAGCGGGATCCTTTCGGTCGTCCCGAAGCTGCCGCAGGTCGCGAGGTCGTGCTGTTGCCCGGAGACCACTCCCTCAAGGCTGACCCCGAGATGCTGCAGAGCGCGGTCGCGGCATGGCTGACGGGCCAGCTGCGTGCCTTGACAGACTGACGTAGACGGTCCCAGTGCTCATGTCGGACCTGTGCGGCAAAGTCAGCTGCGATTGGTAGTCGCCGTGCCGTGCTGCCAGCGGTGATGTTTCATGAGGCGGTCGCGATCGACGCGACGGTAGCTTTTGCCGCTTGGACCAAGGCATTTGGAGCCAGCTCGAGTTGCAGCCCGCGCCGGCCGGCGCTGCAAAAAACCGTCTCGAAATCTTGGACCGAAATGTCGATGACGACAGGCAGCTGCTTTCGGTGACCCAGCGCTGAAATACCGCCAATGACGTAACCGGTTGCCCTCTCGGCGTCGGCTACGGACGCCATCTTGGCCTTTTTGGCGCCCATCACGGCGGCAAGGGCACGCAGGTCGAGCTGGGTACTGACGGGAACGACCGCGACTGCCAGCCGCCCGTCTAGTTCGGTGATCAGCGTTTTGAACACCCGCTGTGGTGCCAACCCCAGGGCTGCCGCCGCCTCCACCCCGTAGGAGTCAGTGCGGTGATCAAGGGTATGGGCATGCAGCCGGTAGTTGATGCCGCAGCGGTTCAGTAACGTCGTCGCGGGCGTGCTCTGCCCTGCCATGGCGAACCAGCTTAGATCCGGCATCGGCGCAACCCATCAGCGGCGCGCACCGACGGTGATCAGACTGCGGAATGTGAGTGCCGGGCAGGACGTTACCCCGGCCGTGGTAGTGACAGCTCAGCAGTGCCGCCAGACCCCACGGAGCTCGTTGGGCTTACTGGTCGATTGGCGCGTACCCTCAACCACTAATGCAGACCTGGGCATGGGGGTGGTCGGAATTATGTCAGCCGACAGCGCCGGGATTGCCCGATCCGGTCAGCTTGAGCCGAGCCCCGAAGAGACACTCGTCGAGTCGAACGTCGGGGAGCAAACCCCCGCCGTCGAATCGAAGGTCGAGGATCAGACTTCCGTAACGGAGGAGACGCCGGAAGAACGCACCGCGCGGTTCGAGCGGGACGCCATGCCGTTGCTCGACCAGCTCTATGCGGCGGCGCTGCGGATGACCCGCAATCCGGCCGACGCGGAGGACCTTGTCCAGGAGACCTACCTGCGGGCCTACGGCGCTTTCGACTCGTTCCGCGAAGGGACCAATTTGCGGGCCTGGCTATACCGTATTCTCACCAACACCTACATCAACGGGTATCGCAAGCGTCAGCGTCAGCCGGTGGCACAACCTTCTGAGGAGATCACCGACTGGCAGCTCGCGCAGGCTGCGCAGCACACCTCGTCGGGTTTGCGGTCAGCAGAGATGGACGCACTGGACAGGCTGCCCGACACTGATGTCAAGGAAGCCTTGAGCCAATTGCCGGATGAGTTCCGCATGGCCGTATACCTGGCCGATGTCGAAGGCTTCGCATACAAGGAGATCGCCGAGATCATGGGCACCCCGATCGGGACTGTGATGTCGCGGCTACACCGGGGGCGCAAGCAACTGCGCGACATGCTGACCGGGGTGGCCCGGGAGCGGGGCTTCCTGCGTGACGCGGAGGTCGCGTCATGAGCTGTGGAAAGCCACACGAGACCAACTGCCACCAGGTTCTCGCCGAGCTGTGGATGTTCTTGGACAACGAATGCAACCGCGAACGCCGGGAGTTGCTACAGCGCCACTTGGACGAATGTGGCCCGTGCCTGGAAGAGTACGGCCTCGAGGAGCACCTCAAGGCGTTGCTGGCCCGCAAATGCGGCGGTGATCACGCACCCGACGCGCTCAAGCAGCGGTTACGCGATTCAATCCGGGAGATCATGATCCGGCAGGCCGTTCTCGGTGCGGAAGTGACGGTGCACCAAACCGAAGACGGCACCATCGTCGAGGTCTCCAGCGTCGAATCGCACGCCTGGCTGTCAACCGAGAGTTGATCCGTGCTGCGGGCTCACCGTCTGTCACGACGGGCCCGCAGCGGGACCTCAGCTGTTGGGACGCTTGCCGTGGTTGGCAGCGTTGCGCTTGCGGCTACGCTTCTTACGGCCCTTCTTGGACACTGTTGTCCTACCTCTCTGATTCTCCAACGACGCGATTGTGTTCGTGGACCAGTGTGTCACGGTGCGCTATGACTGCGTCGCGGAGTAGGTGGCTCAGCGTGGTTGGATGGCAGGCACAGCATTAAGGAGGGCGATCCATGACCGAGGAGATCCGGGCCGAAATGGTGGCCAACGTGTGGAAGATCGTGGTCGCCGAGGGCGATGCGGTGTCGGACGGTGACACGTTGGTAATCCTGGAGTCGATGAAGATGGAGATCCCGGTCTTATCCGAAGTGGACGGAACGGTCGCGAAGTTGGCGGTCTCAGAAGGCGACGTCGTGCAGCAGGGCGACTTGATCGCCGTGGTTGAGTAACGTCTCTGCGAGTGGGCCAGCCGGCGGTGAGCCGCAATGTCGACGCTCAGTGAGTTACTCGCCCGGCATACCCGACTACCCGGCGCAGCGGTCACTCACCTGCAGCGGGTCGTCGCTGAGTGGCAGCTACTGGCTGATCTGGCATTCGCCGATCTGTTGATGTGGGCTCCGCTGAACGCCGCCGATCAAGCAGAGGAATTCTTATGCGTGGCGCATGTCCGGCCGACGACCGGCCCCACGGTCCATCCTGACGACCTCGTCGGCACCCGGGCAAGTGACTCTGAGCGCCTATGGCTGAGCAAGGCGTTGCGGCACGGCAGTATCTTGCGCGAGGAACAGCCCTCCTGGCTGCTTGGTGTTCCGGTGCGGCGTGAGGTGATACCGGTACGGCTAGGTGAGCGGTGGATCGCTGTGCTGGGCCGGGAGGCGAATCTGGCGGTTCCTCGGGTGCCCAGTCCGCTGGAGATCGCGTACCTGGGTGTCGCCGCGGACCTGTGCCAGATGCTGGTGGACGGCACCTTCCCAGACACCGACACCACCCCAGATCTGCAAGGTGGACCGCGAGCGGGGGATGGTTTGCTCCGGGTCGACCCGCACGGAATCGTGATCTACGCGAGTCCCAACGCGTTGTCGGCCTATCACCGCATGGGACATGCCGCTGAACTACGGGGCGAGCGGCTTGCCCTGCTGACCCGCACCCTGATTTCCGACCCGTTCGATGGCGCGGAGGTTGCGCAGCGCATCCTGGGCGCGATCCAGGGCAGCCCGAGCACCCGTATCGAGGCCGAAGCAGCCGGTGCCACGATGCTGTTCCGGGCGCTGCCGTTACGGCCGCGCGGTGCGCCGGCCGGGGCGTTGGTGCTGGTCCGCGACGTGACGGAGCTACGCAGCCGGGATCGTGCGTTGCTGTCCAAGGACGCCACCATTCGCGAGATTCACCATCGGGTGAAAAACAACCTGCAAACGGTGGCTGCTCTCCTGCGCTTGCAGTCTCGGCGCACCGCGAATGTTGAAGCCCGCCAGGCTCTGCAGGAATCGGTGCGCCGGGTGGCCTCCATCGCCATGGTGCACGAGACGCTGTCCATGTCTCTGGATGAACGGGTAGACATCGACGAGGTCGTGGACAAGGTGGTCGCCATGGTCGCTGAGGTGTCAGGAGAAGAGAGCCGAGTCGTCATCCGGCGGGAAGGCGAGTTCGGCATACTCGCTGCCGAACTCGCTACACCGCTGGTCATGGTGCTCACCGAACTCGTCCAGAACGCTCTGGAGCATGCGTTCGAGCCGGGCAGCCGGGGCGAAGTGGTGCTGCGCGCTGAACGGTCCGCCGGATCGCTGCAAGTGACTGTTTCTGACGACGGCCGCGGTCTGCCGGTGGATTTCTCCCTGTCGCGAGCCGAACGGCTGGGTTTGCAGATCGTCCGTACCCTCGTCGGTTCCGAACTGCAAGGATCTCTCGAATTGCAGCGCGGACAGCCCCGCGGCACTGTGGCAATGCTGAGTTTGCCCTTGGCAGGCCGCCGTTGACGTACTAACGCCCCATCGGATTTGGCATGTACTGATGACAGAGGGCTTGGCACCGAAATCGGTGCCAAGCCCTCTGTTGGTCGTGCTCTGTGCGCGAATCAGACGCCGTTACGGGCCCCGGTCCGAGCGTTACGCCGCTTCAAGGCGCGCCGCTCGTCCTCGCTCATACCGCCCCACACGCCAGCATCTTGCCCGGAGGCGAGTGCCCAATTAAGGCACTCAGCATTAACCGGGCAGCGGCGGCAGACGGCCTTCGCCTCGCTGATCTGCAGAAGAGCGGGGCCGCTGGTTCCCACAGGGAAGAACAGCTCGGGGTCCTCGTCTCGGCAGGCCGCGCGGTGGCGCCAGTCCATCGTGCTTGCTCCTCGTCGATCGCGCTGGTGAACTGCTTTGTCCCAGCGCCGTCGTCGTCATGTCATTTGGGCTTGTGAATGATTTCACAATCATCCGTGATGTCAAGAGGTATCTACGGACACAGTGAGCCAATTCACCCAGGAGTACCCGACTGATCGAACCACCGACCACATGTGAAACCGATTCTCCAAGCACCATTCGGACGTCACTGTGCGTCACGGCAGCTTCTTCACCACTGCCCGCTTCGCTCCCTCATCAAGATATGATCATCTTGGTGAGTCGCCAGTAAACCCACACACCGATCTGGTCAGGGGCTTCCTGGCAGCTAGCCCTGTCACTCCTAACGAGGCGGGATACCAAAACGTTTCGGGTCACTTCTCGCGACTCCTTGCGCCGTAGCCGGTGCTCGGGCTGGCTGGAGAAAAGACCGAGGTTGGCGGCTAATCTGCTGGCATGAGCCCCGCAGACCTCCATGGCCCCGCGGAGACGGTATGACGCCCGCCGACGTGCCGCGGCCGGTACGCGCCGCAGGTGTGCTGGTAGTGCTGCAAGGCTTGACCGGCGTGGTGATCGGAGCCTGGTTGCTCACTGCGGCGGTACGGGGATCCACCGGTCCGGTACCGATTGCGGCCACTGCAGCCTGGCTGCTGAGTTTCGGAGTGATCTTACTTACGGTGGGTGTCAATCTCGTGCGGGGCAAGCATGGTGCGCGCACTCCGGCTACCGTCGCCCAATTGCTGTTACTCGGGGTGTGCTGGTATGCCATCGGGCCGTCGTCGCAGCCCCTCTATGGCGTACCGGCCGGAGCATTCTGTCTGGCTGTGTTGATACTGCTGTTCTGTGCATCGGCCCGGCGCTGGGCCACTGATGCACACAGGGCAACGCGCTGACCGGTGTTTACACATCATTTGGATATTTCACACCTTTTTGACGCCACAAACCCTCAGTTGAGCTGGGCGCGGAGGCTGCGTGCGGCGTATTGGAGCAGCTCCGTATGCTGTGGCCATCTGGGGATCTGCGATTCCAGGAATTTGGCGCCGTCGCGGAAATTAGCCAGCTGGCCGAACGTATGCCCCAACTCGATGAGCTCTTCTGCGCCCACGCCGGGTAGCGCAAGACGCATCCGCAATACCCATTCCAGATCAGCTGGCCGTCCAAGATTCCGATAAACTGCCCGCAAGTTCTGCAGAACGCGGGCGAAAATCGCCCTTCTGGGCGCGGCCGTGAGCAAGTGCCGCTCGAACGGGACGTCCGGACCCGCCTGGTTGGCGGTGCGGAACAACGCCTCGCAACCGGCCAGGTCAAGCAGCGTGCCGCCGTTGAACGCGTCGAGGTAGTGATCAGTGGCCATCGGACGGACGAGGAAATGGCCGGGCATGCTGATGCCCTCGAGCGCAACTCCAGCACGGCGCCCCACCTCGAGGCAGACGATCGACAACGTGATGGGGATGCCGAGCTTGCGCCGGAGGACCTGATGCAGCAGCGAGTTGCGCGGATCGTAGTAGTTGGTGGTATTGCCGGCGAAGCGCTCCTCGACGAAAAGCCGGTGGATGAGCGACTCAAGCGAGTCGACACCCTGCGCCAAGCGATCCAATTCTTGTAGCCACGTGCCCGGGTCAAGATCTGGATCGGCACCAGCGGCGATCGCCAGCGCGCCCACGTCAAGATCCGGCCCCGGCCCGCGCCCGGCCAGCAACCCGATGAAGTGCTCTACTGCGTCCACGGTGTAGCCGATCGTGCGCCGTACCAGGGCTCGCTGTCGATCCCCGCACCGGTTATCCGGCATGACTCGCGTGCTTGGCCCGCCATCACGACCACCGGCGGGCACGAATCCGGTAGCGACGTGGTCTAAGGCAGCGACGGCCCCCCGGTCCGGGCGTAGTCGACGGTTGAGAGCTCTGCGTCAGCTGAGGAGATAGTTGCGGGCCTCCTTCGATCTTCTGGAAAGTGAAGGTTACGGTATTCGAGGTTGACCGCTGGAGCCACCGGAGTGTGTCTGCGTCCAGAGTGAGCGTCAGCAGTCCGTGAACGGTGCGGGAAAATTTAGCCAGTGTGTCGACATTGCGATTTGTTCGGTAACGCGTGTGCTTATCTGATGTCGCAAGCCCATGGTTGGTCTATGGGCACTTCAGAATTCGCGAGGATTGCGCCTAGATAGCTGATTGTATCCGCCGGCGACTTGGCAAGAACGCATATATGATCCATCAGTTCCCGGTAGTGCTGCACGTCTTCATCTCTATCAAGACACAGTGCAGTGGTATGTTGCTGAAGGTACACGATGTCCGTCAGCTCGGGTTCGGCGAACCGGAGGATCGTAAAGGGGCCGCGGATGGCCACATATTCACCGGAATAAACGGGTAGCAGCTGCAACCTGACGTGTGGTAACTGGGCCATTGTGATCAGATGCTTGATCTGCTCCTGCAGTGTCGAACACCCGACAAGCCGCCACAGCGCGGCTTGATCGATCACCGCCCACAGGCGAGGCGCATCGGGGGAAGTCAAGATTTCCTGGCGGGTCATCTGCAAAGCGAGCCTGCGCTCGATATCTAGAGCCGATGCACTCGGATGCAACAACCGCAGGATGGCGCGGGCAAAACCTTCGGTTTGTAGCAGGCTGGGTAGCAACCGCGGTTGATAGGTGCGGATCACCGAGCTGGCCTGCTCTAGACCCAAGTAGGTCTGGCCCCAGCTTGGCAAAAGATCGCTGTAGTGATGCGCCCAATCCGTTGCATTGGCCTGGCGAGCCAGCGCCAGAAACTTTGCACGCTGGTGTTGGTCAGTAACGCCGTAGAGAGTGAGCAAATCGGCCACATCGCGCTCGTTGAACCCGATCCGGCCGCGCTCCATACGGCTGATCTTGATGTGAGATGCCCGGATCGCGTGACCCGCTACCGCGGCGGTGACACCACTGGCTTCGCGTAGCCGGCGTAACTGAGTACCTAGCGTGGTGCGCAGCACGGTGAGCCCCCGGGATTGGCCCACAGGACCACCGTCCATCGACGCTTGACCTGCTTGAGCTATACCCACGCGATCCTCACCCACGAGCGTCACGAACACAAGGTCACCACAACCGGCAAGGCAACTGGTGTCCACGCGCCGCGAGCGTGTCATCCCCGTGCCGTCCTCGGGAACGCCATGCCGATGCACATTCGCACGCACGCGCAGCTGCACCAACCGCCCATATTCGCGCGCCATTCTCCAACGTGCAAATCGCCAATAGAGGGAACTTGCGTCCGTTGCCACTTATCGTGACGGCCGCAGCTCGCAGCGTGACAGCGGTATGAAGCTTATTTCTCTACACCAGAAACCAGGTGCTGGTCCCTCCAGCTCGGCTTACGCGGGGAGGAGATGCACCGACGCGGCCGCTCCCCCCTTGCTACGCCGCGAGGTCACGTCTGACCCCAACGCCTCTGACGCTGCTAACTGGTCGAGTGCTGGGACCCGAAGGGAACCCGGCGGGCTTCCACGTCGGTTCGAGTAAGCGGATCGTTGATGGGCTCGTCTTCGTGGCCGCTGGCAGCGTTGTCTGGATCTTCGTGGTGTTCGTCATCCCGCGCTTCGGTCACGTGTGCCTCCAGGTGATTCAGCCGCATATCCATGGTCGCATCCGGCCGACGCATGCGCGCGTTAAACCACACGGGCATCCACCGGTTTCGCAGTCCACGTTCGGTGGCCGGAGCCGTCTGTGGCCGTCTCCGTGGACGTCAGCGACGGTCACAACGAGATACAGCGCTGACCAACGAGGAACAATCTTCGCTGGCCAGCGCTGATCTCGGGGCTGTAATCAGGAGGCTTGCTTCGTCTCCCAGAAGATCTTGTCGATCTCCCCTT
>JAFAWY010000001.1 GCA_019241525.1 Pseudonocardiales bacterium | reverse complement strand
CTCGGCGCAGCTGGTGGCCCAGTGGGCACCGGGCCGGCGGATGATCAACGCCTACGGGCCCACCGAATCCACAGTCGTGGCCACCTGGAGTGACCCACTCATTCCCGGCGGAACGCCCCCCATTGGCCGGCCCATCCCCAACACCCACACCTACGTCCTGGATGGGTCACTGCGGCCCGTGCCCATCGGTGTCCCCGGAGAGCTCTACCTCACCGGCCCCGCCCTGGCCCGCGGTTACCTGCACCGCCCCGGACTGACCGCCCAACGGTTCCTCGCCAACCCCTTCGGCGCATCCGGCAGCCGCCTGTACCGCACCGGCGACTTGGTGCGCTGGACCGCGAATGGCGAGCTGCTGTTCGCCGGCCGGGTCGATGATCAGGTGAAGATCCGAGGATTCCGGATCGAGCCCGGCGAAATTGAAGCAGTCTTACGCGGGCACACTGATGTCGACGATGCCGTGGTGATCGCGCGCAAAGATGATTCCGGCATCGCCCGGCTGATCGGCTACACCGTTTCTGTGCCGGAAAGGGCGCCAGAGCCAGCCGAGCTGCGCAAGTTACTGGCCGATGTACTGCCTGACTACATGGTGCCTTCCGCATTGATCACGCTGGACAAGTGGCCACTTACCCCCAACGGCAAGCTGGATCGCAATGCGTTGCCAACGGCCGAGACGCCCATAGCCGCTTACACAGCTCCTCGCACTGACACCGAGCGGGTGCTGGCGCAGATCTGGAGTGACGTGCTGGCCGTGGACAAAGTCGGCGTGGACGACAATTTCTTTGAACTCGGCGGCGACTCCCTGCGCAGCGTGCACATCATCATGCGGATTAAAACAGCGTTTGGTGTCGTCCTGACGCCACGAGACGTTCTGACGACTCCCACCATCGCCGCGCTTGCGGATGTCGTCGAAGACGCAATTCTCAGTGAACTCGAGCGTATTGCTTTCGGTCACGGTAACGACGGAATGTGAGGAAAAAAATCGTCATGCCGTCCAGTAAAGACAGCCGGATTGCCGCCTTGCCTGCGCATCTGCAGGAGATACTGTGTCGCCGCCTTGCTGGCCAATCGACGCAGTCTGATGCAATACCGGCGGCTGACCGGACTGAGCCGTTACCGCTGTCATTTTCCCAGCAGCGCCTGTGGTTCCTGCATGAATTTCAGCCGGACAGTGCTGCCTACAACAGCGCGCTCGCGGTACGCCTGCGTGGGCCTTTGCAGGTCCCGGCGTTGACCGCGGCACTACGAGACTTGGTAGCCAGGCACGAGTCATTGCGCACTTCCTTCGACGAGGTCGACGGCCGAGGAGTGCAGATCGTGCACCCGGCCGCCGACGTGACTCTGCGGGTCGTCGAACTGTCCGAGGTGACTTCCCCAACGGACGCTGCACTCGATGAGCTGCTCGCTGGGGACTACCGCCGCCCCTTCGACCTGCGGCAGTGGCCGCTGTTGCGGGCATTGCTGGTCCGGCGCGCCGAGGACGAGCACGTACTGCTGCTGACTGCCCACCACATCGTGACCGATGGGTGGTCAATGGGTGTGCTGATGGAAGAACTGGGCGCGCTGTACAGCGCAGCGACACAGCAGCGATCTGCCGAGCTACCCGAACTACCAGTGCAGTACGCCGACTTCGCCAGCTGGCAACGCAACCAGTTGTCCGGGCCGGCGCTCACGGCCGAGCTTGACTATTGGACGCAGCAGCTGTCCGGGATCGCCCCGCTGGAGTTGCCGACCGATCGGCCGCGACCGCAGGTGCACACTTCTGCTGGCGCGATGGTCGAATTCATGCTGCCGGCGGAGGTCGCGGTCCGGCTCGGCGAGCTTGCCCGCGCCCAGGACACGACCTTGTTCACCGTGCTGGTGGCCGCCTGCCAGGTGCTGTTCGCGCGTTGGTCGGGCCAAGAAGACATCGCTGTGGGCACGGTCGTCTCCGGGCGCAACCGGCCGGAACTGGAGCGGCTGGTCGGGTTTTTCGTCAACACCCTTGTCCTGCGCACTCCACTTGACCAGGACCAGAGCTTCACCGCGTTTCTCGGTGCCGTCCGCCAAACCGTGCTCGACGCCTTCGCTCATCAGGAGGTGCCCTTCGAGCGACTAGTCGACGCGGTGCACGCGCAGCGAGATGTCAGCCGCAACCCGCTGTTCGACGTCATGGTGACGCTCAACAGCGAGCAGGGCAGCGCGGCCGCCTTTGCCGAGCTCGGCATCGAATCCGTGGACATCTCTGGACGGCCCGCGAACTTCGACCTCACCTGCGAATTCCAGGTAATCGCCGGCGAAGTCCGGGGTGCATTCATCTATAGAACTGATTTGTTCGATGCAGCCACCGTTGAGCGGATGGCTGCGCATTTGCAGGTGTTGTTGCCCGGTATTGCGGCTGATCCTGATCAGCCAGTGGCGCAGTTGCCATTGTTGAGCGCCGCGGAGCGGGATCAATTGTTGGTGGGATGGAATGGTGCTGATCGGGCGGTGCCAGCCGAGACTGTGCCCGGGTTGTTCGCTGCACAGGTGACGCGGACGCCCGATGCAGTGGCGGTGGTGTCCGGGGA
This sequence comes from Pseudonocardiales bacterium, assembly GCA_019241525.1. GTDB lineage: Bacteria > Actinomycetota > Actinomycetes > Mycobacteriales > Pseudonocardiaceae. Next base: position 2,227 of record JAFAWY010000001.1, on the reverse strand, counting down.
TGCATGCCTGTCGTACCGGGAGCTGGATGCGCGGGCTAACCGGCTGGCGCACCGGCTGGTCAACATGGGCGTGGGCGCGGAGCAACGGGTAGGAGTACTGCTCGGGCGTTCGGTCGACTTCGTTGTTGCGGAGCTCGCAGTGCTGAAGGCCGGCGGCGCGTATTTGCCGGTGGATGTCCGTGCTCCGGTGAGCCGGATGCGCCAACTGCTGGCCGATGCCGGGGCAGCAGTGTTGATCACTGATGAGGCGTGGTCAGCCACGGCTGGTGACGCCCATACCGGGCAGATCGTGTTGGTGAGTGATCATTCGTTGGCGGATGCGCCGGAGTCTGCTCCCGTTGTGGCCGTCGATCCCGAGCAGCTGGCCTATGTCATCTATACGTCCGGCTCGACCGGTGTTCCGAAGGGTGTCGCGGTTCGGCATCGGGATGTGGTCGCATTTGCCTGCGACGGGTGCCTCTCCGGTAGTGCACATAAGCGGGTGCTGCTGCATTCACCGGCGGCATTTGATGCCACGACCTATGAATTGTGGGTGCCGTTGCTGAACGGCGGCCAGGTCGTGGTAGCCCCGCCCATCGATATCGACGCCGAAGTCATACGGCAGATGATTACCCGGCATGGGCTGACGGCAGTGTTTTTGACTTCCGGATTGTTCCGGCTGGTCGCGCAGGAAGCACCGGAATCCTTCGCGGGGGTCCAAGAAGTCTGGACTGGCGGAGACATGGTGTCCGCGGCCGCGGTGCGGCGGGTCAAAGCGGCGTGCCCGGATGTGGTGGTGGTGGATGTCTACGGGCCCACCGAGACCACCGCGTTCGCCAGCTATTACCGGATGGCGGTTGGTCAGCCGGTACCCGAGGTGATCCCGATCGGGTATCCCCTGGACAACACCCGGATGTATGTGCTGGACGCTCGGTTGCGCCCGGTGCCGGTGGGGGTGGCCGGGGAGTTGTACATCGCCGGGGCCGGGTTGGCCCGTGGCTACCTGCACCGCCCGGGGCTGACCGCGGCCCGGTTCATTGCCAACCCGTTCGGGGCGCCGGGTGAGCGGATGTACCGCAGCGGGGACGTGGTCCGCCGTGGGCCTGACGGAGAAGTGGTCTACCTCGGCCGGGCCGATGAGCAGGTCAAGATCCGCGGGTTCCGCATCGAATTGGGCGAGATCGAGGCCGCTTTGGCCACCCATCCCGGTGTCGATCAGGTAGTGGTGGCCGCCCGCGAAGACCAACCCGGGACCAAACGCCTGGTCGGCTACGTCGTCCCGGCTGGTGATGATGCGCCGACGGTGGCGCAGTTGCGGGCCTATCTCGGTGAGGTGCTGCCGGACTACATGGTGCCGGCGGCATTTGTGATGTTGGAGACGTTGCCGCTGAGTCCGACCGGGAAGGTGGACCGCAAGGCGTTGCCCGCGCCGGAGCTGATTGGTGAGCCGACGGCAGAGTTCGTGGCACCGCAGACCGCCGCTGAGCGGGTGTTGGCCGAGGTATGGGCAAGTGTGCTCGGTATCGAACGGGTCGGCGTCCACGACAACTTCTTCGAGTTGGGTGGGGACTCGATTCTCAGCATCCAGGTGGTGTCCCGGGCCCGCCGGGCTGGAGTGCGGGTGAGCACCAAGGACATCTTCTTACGGCAGACCATCGCTGAGCTTGCCGCGAACTTGGGCGCGGGGGCGGCATCTGAGCAGCTGGATGAGGTGGTGATTGCTGGGCCGGCACCGTTGACGCCGATCCAGCACTGGTTCTTCGCAACCTACGGCGAGTTGTCGCATTTCAATCAGTCCTTTGTCCTTGAGATGGCTGAAGACCTCGATATTGATGCGTTATCTGCTGCAGTGGATGCGGTGGTCGCGCATCACCCCGCTTTACGGATGCGTTTTTCCCAGCAGGATGGCGAGTGGCGTCAGGACATCGTGCCGGCCGAGACCAGTGCGGTGCTGGACCGGTGTGACCTGTCGGACGTGGAATCTGGCGATCGGCTGGTGGTGCTGGAACGGACCGCATCGGCTGCGGCCGCCGGTCTGAGCATCACCGAAGGCCCGGTGTTGCGGGCCGTGCATTGTGATGCTGGACCCGGGCAACGGTCTTGGTTGTTTGTCGCCGTTCATCACCTCGTGGTCGATGGGGTGTCGTGGCGGATTTTGTTGAGTGATCTGGAGTTGGCTTATCACCAGGCTTGCCGCGGTGAGTCGATCGAATTGGATCCGGTGGGCACGGCGTTCACCCAGTGGGCG
>JAFAWY010000010.1 GCA_019241525.1 Pseudonocardiales bacterium | reverse complement strand
ATAGCAATCCCAGGAGCCATACCCCAACGGCTCCCACACCCGCCGCTGATACGCCTCCACCACCTTGTCCCACGCCACCGCCAACGCCTGCGCAATCTCCCGAGTCAGCTCCCGAGCTTCCCGCACCGACAACGGACCCACACCCACCGCAGGCCGGGCCATCACCCGCAGTTGCCCGCAGACCCCACTATCGTTCCCCAATCTGTCTTCATACTGGTCACAGCGGACAGGCATTTCAGCGTCGACCTCCATCACTACGACATTCCTCGATTACCTCGACGTAGTTGGGCACCAACCTGGCGGGCGTTCTTGGCGGAGTGACCGGCCACTCGGTACTATCTAGCTGCGCGATCCATGTCCAGCCTCGGCATTGCGGACAGCCGGTATTCCCGGTGCTGAAATCGGCCAAGTCGGGCTCATAGATGAGTTGGCAGGTGGTGCACGCTAACTTGATTAACGGAAATCGGTGAAGCAGGCGTATCACGTGACGCCCGTGCTCGCCAGTCATGGCGTACCGCCGGCATTCAAAGCACCTTCGGTAGCAGCGCGGTCTCGCCAATTGCGGGCGTTGTCACGAGCGTATTCGCGAGCGGACAATGCAGCCCGCCAATACACCCGACTGCGAGAGTGTTCAAATAACACAGCCCAACACTTAGCCTCAATCTCATAAAGCTCGGCCATTCGAGCCGAACGATCTGGCCCAGATCGCGCGGCCAGCACACGCTCGCGGTCCTTTTGCACCTGGTCCAGCGCGGCGTCCACCTGTGTAGTCACCGGCAGTTCAGTCGCCGCTGGCATCACGCGATCACCTCTGCTTCTGATTTGGGTCCGGAGTTGGTCCCGGCCGACTGCCGATGCGTGGAAAACTGTCGAGCTGCGGTGTTCTGCTCGCCGCGCCACCGCTCGGTCCAATCCGCAAGGTCCACGCATCGTCCTGTGGCCAACACGTCGGAGATCAGGCGTTCAAGGACCACGTGTGGGACCACGTATCGTCCGCCGATCTTGACGCCAGGGAAGGTGCCGTTGCGAAGGTGGCGGTACAGCGTGGATTCGTCGAGACGAACGATCTTCGACGTCTCTGCTGCTGTGTAGAAGACAGGCTGCAAAGCTTCGAGAACAGGCAGCGTATGACCGTCCCACGGCTCGGTCACTACGACCGACTGCGAGGTGTCTTGCATCGTGGTTCCCTTCACTTGAGTGAGTAGTAGACAAAGTAGCTGATATAGCTGATTTTGGCTAGCACGACTGGTAACGACGTGGTGATGCAGGTGGTTACGCGGCACTGGAGCTGCTAGTGGCTACCTAGCGGCTAATGTCAGCCAGCAGGCAGACTTGGTGGACGTGCTAGGGACAGGGCAACGGATGTTGTTCTCGCGATGAAGGATGGAGCTTCGATGGCCGACGATTGGGTGGCAGTCGGCAAGGCCATCACCGCTCGCCTGGACGAGCTGGGCATGACCCAGCTTGAACTCGCGGCAAAGTCGAAGGTTTCTCCTGCGACGATCCGTGAGCTGCAGTACAACAAACTTCCCCGGCGACGTCATCCACGAACGCTTGAAGCGGTCTCGACCGCCTTGGAGTGGCCCGCGGAATACCTGAACGATGTCCTTGCCGGCAAGAAGGCCAAACCCTATGAGGACGAACGCAGTGATCAGGTCTTGGGCGTACTCGATGAGATCCAAGATCAACTCACGGAAATCAGGGCCCGGCTCGCTGCCGTTGAACAGCAGCTAGCGCGCGAAGATGGGTCCTCCGCAAGCCGATGACCACCTTCTCCACCTCATCGAGATGTTCCTCGCTCGAAAAATCGGAAGGGGATGGCTGGCTTGAATACCCGGAGGAGCCAGCAGAACCGGGTTGGGTGTCATTAGTGGTTAGCTGGCTGCGGTTTGGGGTCCTGGGTACAGGGCGACTTTTTGCTGGTGAGGCCTTCGAGTTTGCAGATGAGCTCGCGTTGACGGCGCGCGGTGCGGGCGGTGGTGTGATGGAAATGGGTGTCGAGCTCGCGATGGCGGGCCCTGGGCTGGGATAACCAGTGCCAGATGATGATCATCACCGAGTTACCGGCCGCGACGATGGCTCAGTTGGTACCTCGTCGTTTTATCGAGCCGCTGGTAGCGGTAACCGAGAAAGGTGTTGGTGCGGGCGAATCCGGCGACGATCTCGCCGATGGTGCCGGCCAGTCTGGGGCCCTTGCTGGTGGTTGCAGCTTTACCTTCGCCTGCTGGCTTGTGATCAAATGGGGGCGAATTTTTAGGGCCAAAGCCCACGAGGATGAGCGCACTGAACCGGTCCTGGTCGCGCTTGGTGAGATCCACGATCAACTCCAGGAGATCAAATCTCGGCTCGCTGTCGTCGAGCAGTGGCTAGCTCTCGAAGACGCGCCCGCCTCAAGCCGATGAGGGCGTTCTCCACTTCATCGAGGCGCTGCTGGAATCGGGCAAGATGCTCCTGCCGTCGCTTGGAGGCGGTCGCAGTTGAAGCCTCCGGGATGGTGTGTGCTGCAGGATCCTGTCCCCCACGGTCAGCAGCCACGACCAACCCCTCCCGATGATCATGAGTGTCGGTCACCATATCTACTACTCCTCGCCCTGACGCATCGTGCTTGCAGGTCCGTACTCTGGAGCAGCACGCGGCCTACAACCCGCAGTCGGCGACTACCGCATAGCAGTGCGGCTTGAGCTGGTACAAAAATGCGGGTTGTAGTCGGAGAGCGTGGTGGGGTGGTGACATGGTGACGGACGGACCGATTGGCGAGCGGATCCGGATATATCGGAGACGGCGCGGCCTCAGCCAACGGGAGCTTGCAGGTCTGGTTGATCGATCGGAATCATGGTTATCTCAGGTCGAGCGTGGTGTTCGATCGGTAGACCGGCTGTCGGTTCTAATCGATATTGCCCGCGTATTAAAGACAAGCGTCGAGACGCTCGCAGGCCAGCCATTCGACTTGGCACCCAACGGTGCGCCCGAACTCAGTGGCTTGGGCGCTATTCGTACCGCGCTGAGTGCCTACCCAGGCCTCGGGTTAAGCCCTCCGCCTACAGGCAACCTTGATGACGTCGCGCGCATGGCCGCGGAGGCGCATATCCGGTATCAGGCCGCCGACTATGGAGCCGCCGCCACGATTCTCCCTCGGTTGATCACCAACATTGACGCTTACGTTGTTGAATGTCAGCCGTCTGAGCTTCAACGTGCGCTCGAAGTACAGAACGAGGTATATGTGGCTACCGCCAAGCTGGTAACTAAGGTTGGAGATGGACATCTAGCTTGGATTGCCGCCGACCGAGCTGCTACCGCTGCAGCACGAGCGGAGTCACCAACCCTCCGCGCTGCAGCCGCATATCAGCTCAGTTGCGCATTTCTCAAACTCGACCGCATTGATGCAGCAGAACAGGTTGCTATCGGTAGCGCAGAAAGCATCGTGGACGACGGCCCCATAAGTCTATCGCTGCAAGGAGCGCTGTTTCTGATCGGCAGTGTCATCGCCGCACGCCGCAGTGATCAACGTGAAGCCGCCGATCGTCTTCGGCGTGCTCAGTACCTTGCAGATGTGCTAGGTGTCGATGGCAATTACGGCTGGACTGCGTTTGGTCCCACCAACGTCGCCATCCATCAGATCTCGGCCGCTACCGAGTTCGGCAATGCAAGTCGCGCTATCGAGCTGTCCGAAGCGATGGACACGTCGGGTCTTCCGGCTGGTCTGCGTAGCCGCCGCGCCCAGGTTCACATCGATACCGCTTGGGCTTACTCCCAGGGTCGCGAAGACGCTGCGGTAGTGGTCAACCTATTGGAAGCAGAGCGGATCGCTCCTCAAACGGTGCGTTACAACATCATTGTACGGGAGCTGCTCCGCGAGATGCTTAAGCGCGAGCGGAGGTCAGCGACACCCGGCTTGCGAGCTCTCGCAACGCGCGCTGGGGTATTGCGGTGAGTGATCGAACAATGTACATCGTGGCGGCGGCAGCGCCGCCGGTACTAAAGCTGGGCGATCTGGTGAAGCTGCTCCACGCTCGTGACTGGAAGACGTATGTGATCGCAACGCCGACCGCAGCGAGCTGGATCGACGTAGATGTGCTATCCGAAGCCAGTGGTTATCCAGTTCGGGTTTATCCTCGCAAGCCCCACGAAGAGGATCCCCTACCCCCTGCAGATCTGATCCTCGCCGCGCCCGTAACTTTCAACAGTATTAATAAGTGGGCTCACGGCCACAGCGACACCCTCGCGCTCGGTTTGCTAAATGAGGCTCTCGGTTTAGGCTTGCGAATCATCACTGCTCCATGCGTGAAACAAACGCTTCGCAGCCATCCCGCCTACAGTGCCAGCATCGCAACACTAAAGAACTGTGGTGTTCGAGTTCTCGACCCGGATGCAATTACGGTTCGCACTCCCGAGGGGTTGGTCTCATTTGACTGGTCAATGGTTGTCAGCTTGAGTCTTACCAACTGCTGAGCGTGCAGCGGAGCCGTATAGTTGTTCGCACAGACTAAAAACCCGCTAAAAAGCTTCGGCCGACTTGGCTAAGATTTAGCCTGTCATATTCACTTGTGGTGGTGACGGCATGCGAGAGCCAATTGTCTTGGCAGCTGCTTGGTCTGCAGAGCCCACCCAAGCTGCGTAGTGGCGCAGTGTAGTGGTGCCGTCGCCGTGGCCGAGGCGGCCGGCGACAGTCCGCAAGTCTACTCCCGCGGTGAGTAGCTCAGTAGCGGAGTAGTGACGCAGTTCTTTTAGTTGTGTGTTAATGCCCAGTTTGCTCGCCAGTCGGCTGTAGCGACGGGTGACCGCACTGGGATCGCGTGGCTTGCTAAAGTCCGGCTGTGCCGAGAAGAGCCAGCTCTTCTCGTTGAGGGGTAGGCCAAGCAGGAGCATGCGTTTGGCGCAGTTTTCTCTGTACAGGTGTAACAGCTCCACCGTCGGCTGGTCGATGGCAACCCGGCGCATCTGATGTGTCTTGGTGTCTTTGACGATCATACCGCTAGAGGTGCGTACGTAGTTCTCGTCGAGCCGCAGAACCCCATTATCTAGATCGACGTCGTCCCATTGCAACGCGAGTACCTCGCCTCGACGCGCCCCCGTGACAGCAGATAACCAGATGTAGAGTCCCCATTCGTATGACGCTTGCCACGCCGCCTTGATGATACGCGCCATCTGTTCAGCGGTGGGTGGCCATGGTTGTGGACGTTTCTTGGCCGGAGGCTTCACCGCAGGCATCGGGTTGTAAGAAATCCAACCCCAGCGCACCGCAGCGCTCAATGCTCCACTGATAATTGCGTGAATCTGACGGACACTCGATGCCGCATAGGGCTTGCAGACGTGACTTCGACATTGGAGAGCGGAGCAGTCGTGCGACCCGTTTATCGCGTGCTCCTCAATAATCGACGTCCCGGCGCAAAGTTGGCGGCAACGTCGCAACCGAGCGTAAAACGTTTCCAGGCGCTCTGATGCGTCGCGGACGAACAACACGAGAGGGACATCGCCTAGATTGGGCTTGATGTAATTACGGATCTGCGACTCGTAATTCATTCGAGTGGTTGGATCAAGCTCGTGCTGTGGCAACCACCGGTCGAGCAATGCGCCGAGCGTCGATTTGGTGCGGGCAACTCTTAACGAGTCCGCCTCGGCCTGGAGGCGGGTGAGCACTTTATCAGCCTCGTGACGGGCGTCTCGCTCCGCCCGCTGTTGGGCCGCCTTAGTCCTGGCAAGAGCAATCGGCACTGTCTCATACAAGACGATGCGCTCGCCGGTGCTCGGGTCTGCTCCTGCCGACACACGCACCTGGAATCCATTGCCGTGGCGCCGGATACCGCCGCGTTTACGAGGGTTATGCGTTGCCTGTCGCCCCTGGCCGGTCGCTGTCATGACTGTAAGTTAGCATCACTCGTGGCCGAACTCGTGGCCAAAGATCATCCTTACTCAGCTGACTTGATCTATAAAGTTAAGAAACTGCCTGATCAGATACGGCTAGTCTGTGGCGCGCCCGAAGGGACTCGAACCCCTAACCTTCTGATCCGTAGTCAGATGCTCTATCCATTGAGCTACGGGCGCATGTTCTGTTGTGGGCCGACCTATGATCCGACCATCCGCGGAGGCTCCGGGATTCGAACCCGGGAGGGGGCGTAACCCCCAACCGCATTAGCAGTGCGGCGCCATAGACCAGACTAGGCGAAGCCTCCCGGGGCCCCGTCGGAGGCCGCCAGGCATGCAGGGTACACAGCACGCAGGTGATCAGGCAAAGCGGGTGGCTGATCCACGGCTGCCCCGTCTCCCCTGCTCACACCTGCGACGCGCCAGACTGTCAGCCCCTCGCCCTACCGTCGTCACCATGGATGAGCCACTGATGGAGATGGTCGCAGGCAGACCACGGGCACCGTTAAGCCCCTTCGTCGCCCGCTACACCGGCTACCGGATCGAGGGAGCACCACCAGGGATGCATCGTGGCCTGCCGTCGCGTCACCTGACCGTCATCGTCACCCTCAACGGCACAGTAGATATCGCGACGATGCCCGATCCAGCGCAGCCATCCGGGTCATTCACAACCCTTGCCGGCGGTCTGCATGCCGGCCCTGCACTGATCAGCCACAACGGCTACCAACACGGCATCCAGCTGCACCTCACGCCGCTAGGCACCCGGATCCTGCTCGGGCTACCCGCTGGTGAACTGGCCAACACCGTTGTCGAGTTGGACACGCTGCTAGGCCCGGTTGCCCGCGAGCTCATCGAACGGCTGCGCTCGGCCAGCACATGGACCGCCCGCTTCGGCGAACTGGACAACATCCTGATCCGGATCGCCCGGCAGCAGGATGGTCCCGCGCCAGAACTCCGGTGGGCTTGGCGGCGGTTGATCGACCACCACGGCCGCATGGAGGTCACCACTCTCGCTAGCGAAGTTGGCTGGAGTAGGCGGCATCTGGCCGCGCGATTCCAGCGAGAATTCGGCCTGACGCCCAAGGTCGCCGGCCGGGTGATGCGCTTTGAGGTCGCACACCGGTTGCTCCGCGCGTCGCAGCGCCCCGGTTTGGCCGACGTCGCAGTCCGCGCCGGGTTCTACGACCAGGCACACCTGCACCGCGAGTGGCGACAGTTAACCGGCTGCACCCCGGCGCGGTGGCTGGCGGAGGAGTTCCCATCTGTCCACGACAGGCGCACTGAAGGCGGTGGATCCTCGACGGCATGACCGACACTCCAGCACCCACGATTTGGCCCGCGCTGACCTACGCCGATGCGCCAGCCGCCATCCGCTTCCTGGTCGAGGCATTCGGATTCGTCGAGACGCTGGTGGTACCCGGCGAAGGCGGCCGGGAGATCGCACACGCCGAGTTGCGCTGGCCCGAAGGCGGCGGCGTGATGATCGGCTCGACCGGCAACGACAACGAGTTCAGCCAACGCAAGCCTGGTACGACGTCAACCTATGTGGTCACCGACGGGCCAGATGCACTATTCGACCGGGCCACCGCGGCCGGCGCTGAGGTAGTCCGCGACCTCAGGGATGAGGACTATGGATCACGCGGGTTCACCGTGCGCGATCCAGAGGGCAACCTATGGAGCTTCGGTACTTATCGCGGGGCGTGAGGCCCGTTGGCCGGCAGATCTAGGGCACCGCGTTCCGGAGCCGTACCCGAACGCACCAACTCACCGCTGTCCGAACCGTCGCGCCCGGAACCACCGTCGGCGGGTGCCGCTGACGCAGGGGCCGGTGGCGGGGAAGCCGCGCCGGTTGAAACAGCAGGGGCAGGTCCGGATCGCAGCAGGAGCGCGCCCAACACGCCCACGGCGGATAGTCCGGCGGCGATCAGCAACAGATCATCCAGCGCACCGGCGAACACCAGCAGTTGAGTCTGGTGGTAGGTGGCATAAATGCTCAGCCAATTCGGGACGTTGGGGCCGAGGGGCGGGGTGGCGGTATTGGCGGGCAGCAACGCGGCGCGCCCGGCCAGCTGGTCTGCCGACTGGGTGGTGAAGATCGCGGTCAGTACGGCTACCCCTAAGGCGGAGGCGGTCCGTTGCGCGACATTGTTGAACGCACTCGCAGCATTGACTTCAGTTGGGGGGACAGCCGAAAGTCCCCCGGTCATGATCGGCATCATGCCGATCCCCAAGCCGACGGCTCGCAGCATGAGCCACCAGATGAGCTGTTCCCGGGAGGTGTCAATGGTCAGGTTGTGCATCAGGTAGGTGGCGATGGCCACGATGGTCACGCCGATGGTCGCCGGCCAGCGCGGCCCGATCCGGTCGTAAAGGCGACCGGCAAAGGGCATCAAGACCGCCATCACCAGCGCCTGAGGCAACAGTGTGAGCCCTGCATCGAGCGCCCCTAGCCCCTGCACCTCCTGCAGGAACAGTGGGACGTAAAACAGCACCCCGAACAGCCCCACCATCAACACTGAAATCAAAAGCAGCGAGTTGGTGAATGGCCAATATCGGAATACCCGAACATTCAGTAGCGGATCGGAGACCTCCAACTCGATCACCACGAACAATGCCAGCAGAAGCACACTGACGGTGAACAGACCCATGATCCGGTACGACGTCCACCCCCAGGACTCACCCTCCGATAGCGCCAGCAGCAGGGCGAACAACCCACTTCCGATGGTGACAAAGCCCAGCACGTCAAAGCGTCGCCCCGGAACTCCCGGGAACTTGGGCAGCACCAGCGCCGCAGCGACCGCACCGATGATCCCGACCGGCACGTTGATGTAAAAGATCAACCGCCAGTCCACATATTCGACCAGGTAACCGCCCAGCGTCGGCCCGATCGCCGGGGCGACCACGATGCCCAGTCCGTATAGACCCATTGCGGCGCCGATCTTCTCCCGCGGCACGATGCGGTAGACCATCGGCAGCGAGACCACCGGCAGGATCCCACCCGGGATCGCCTGCAGGATGCGGAAGACCACCAGACTGTTGAGATCCCAGGCCAGCCCGCACAGCGCCGAGCCGGCGGCGAACCCGATCAGCGCCATGTTGTACAGGCGGTTCAACCCGAGCCGATCCCCCAGCCACGCGCTGGCTGGCACCACCACGCCGAGCATCAGGGTGTAGGCCGTGATCACCCACTGCACGTCGTCGGTGGTCACTCCAAACTCGTTTTGCAAGGTCGGAATGGCAACGTTGACGATGCTGGTGTCCAGGATGGACATGAACATCCCGACGATCAGCACCACCAGCGGCAGCCCCCAACCGGCCCGGGCAGCTGGCGCGGATGCCGCTCGGGCCGGTCGGGTGGCGATCCCATTAGGGGAACTCACTGCGGCTCCGTACCGGTTGTTGCCACTGGATCATCGGTTCGTCGGCGGCTGCGGCCTGCTGAGGTGTGCGCGATTTGTCCGGATGTGCGGGCTGAACCGCAGGAGGTTCGCGGTGCACGTAGGTGCCACCGCGCAAGGCGGAGGCGATTCCCGCGATGAGGCAGGCAGCGATCGCGAAACCGAAGGCGACGGCCAACCCGCTGGCAAACGGTCCTGAGATCAGCTCGGGGAAAAAGCTGCGGCCGGTGAGGTAAGCAGCATCGCCAGGCGGCAGCTGCGCGAGCACGGTGGAGCCCAGCAAGGACTGCACCGGGTTGTAGCCCAGCAGCGAGGCGAACAGCACCGTGACCGGGGGCAGCGCGGCCACCCGGCTCGCATCCGCCGTAGGTACGCCGTGCGCGACGAGCCCGCTGGTCAGCGTCTGCGGCAGGGTGTGGGCCAACCCGAGGATCATCAAACTGAAGAAGATCCCAATCGACAGCACCATCGCTGAGTTCTGGAACGTGTTGCTCATCCCCGCGCCGACACCGCGCTGGTTCGGCGGCAAGCTGTTCATGATCGCGGCGCGGTTGGGTGCGGCGAACAGCCCCATGCCGATCCCGTTGATCAGCAGGACCAGCGCAAACTCCGGGTAGTTGAAATTCACCGGCAACAACGTCAGCCACACGAAGCTGGCGGCGGCCACGAGCATCCCCCCGGTGGCGAACGTGCGTGCCCCAAAACGATCGGATAACGCGCCCGAGACCGGTCCGGCGACCAGGAACCCGAGGGTCAGCGGCAGCATGTAGATACCCGCCCACAACGGCGTGGCGGCGAAACTGTAGCCGTGCTGGGGCAGCCAGATGCCCTGCAACCAGATGATCAGGATGAACATCAGCCCACCGCGGCCCAACCCGGACAGCAGGCTGGCCAGGTTCCCCGCGGTGAACGCCCGGATGCGGAACAGCTGCAGCTGGAACATCGGCTCAGGAGTCCGGATCTCCACCGCGCAGAAGATTCCCAGCACGACCACGCCGCCGATGAGCATGGCCAGCACCCACGGGTTGGTCCAACCCATCGCGTGCCCGCCGTAGGGCTGGATGCCGTAGGTGATGCCCACCAGTACCGCGATCAGGCCGGCGGCGAAGGTCAGGTTGCCCCACCAGTCCAGCCGCCCAGCCTGGCGGACGCCGGTGTCATGCAGCTTCCAGTACGCCCAGAACGTTCCGAACACCCCGAAAGGCACCGACACCAGAAACACCAGATGCCACTCCACCGGCGCGAGCAACCCACCGAGGATCAGGCCCAGGAATGAACCAGCGATCCCGGCAACCTGGTTGAGACCCAGGGCCAGCCCGCGCTGCTCGACCGGGAACGCGTCGGTGATGATCGCGTTGGAATTCGCCATCAGCATCGCGCCGCCGACGCCCTGCAGTACCCGCATGATCACCATCCACAACGCACCCGCGGTGCCGTGCATCCACGTTGCGGCGAGCAGGATGGAAAACACCGTGAACACGGCAAAACCTGCGTTGTACATGCGGACCCGCCCGAACATGTCGCCCAGGCGGCCAAAGCTGACCACCAGCACCGCAGTGACCACCAAGTAACCCATGATCAACCACAGCAGCAGGCTGGTGTTGGCCGGCGCCAGCGGGTTGACCTGCACACCCTTGAAGATGTCCGGCAACGCGATCAACAAGATCGAGGAGTTGATCGTGGCGATGAGCACCCCGAGCGTGGTATTCGACAGCGCGATCCACTTGTAGCGCGGGCTGGCGGTGTCCGCCGACGCCCTCGCCTGCCGGCGCTGCGCCCGGCGCGCCGATGCCAGCGCCGTGGCTGAGGGTTCAGACTCCCGCACAGAGCGCGACATTGGTTGCTTCATACAACTAACGGTAGACACGGTCGGGTGGCGATGCAACTTTCGTCAGGCCTGTTTCACGCCGGACAGCCACAACAGGTTCCCAGATGGGTGATACGAGCCGCCTCTGCCCAGCGGTCAAAGCCAGCGATATCCCGCGCAGTGCCGGCAGATATGCCATCAGGCAGATGTAGTGCTGGCCTTACGGCCATAGCGTGGGTTGCAGAGCAAAATCAACGCTCCGTAATCGACCGCTAACACCCTGGGAGATAGCCATGTCTACGTGTCCTGCCCGCAATGTTGCCTACCCGCCACGTTGACCGATCAATTCGTCCTCGCCACTGATCGTGGTGAGCCCATCGAGCACGTACGGATCTCGTGTCCTTCCGCCCATCACTTCCTGATGGCACGCGACCGGCTCAGCGAGACCACCCCGGTCGTCGAATCGGCTCTGGCCGCAATGCTCGCTGCAGGAGCAACGACATCCTCCGCGCCTGGTCGTTAGTTCCCGAAAATTGGGCGCGCTCCAGTCCTGTCAAATGAAACAATCCGGGGCATGCGGCTGAATGAGCCGGCCGTTGATGTGGGGAGAGCCCCCATGGACCCAGCCGACGCGCAGTCCGCAACCTTCCACCTACAGGTCGCGGCGTGCACCCTCACCTCCGGTGCGCCAGCCGCCGCGCTCGGCGGCAAGCGCACCCTGCGTTGCGCAATTTAGTCTGAGCAGCCGGCATAATCACAAACAAGACGAGACCTCAGGAATTCATTTCGACCCGGACAGCACGTCTGCCATTTGGCAAATGCTCTGACCAAACCCCACTCTCGCACATATTCGCCAAGCTAAGCATCCTGTCGCGCTCTCAACTCGCTGCGGAGGCCACCAGACGCGGCCGCGACTAGCGCAGCGCGAGAAATGGCTTCAACGCATCCGGGTTGCGCAGTGCATCGGCGCTGACGGCGCGGGATGGATCCACGCCGGCCAGGATCTTCTTCACCGGTACCTCGCACTTCTTACCGTTGAGGGTGCGGGGCACCTCGTCGACCACGATGAACCTGTTGGGCACATGCCGGGGCGACAGGTTTTCCCGCAGCGCCGCGCGTAGCTGTGGCTCAACGTCGGCCAGCGCCGCGCCAGACGCCAGCACCAGAAAGCACAGCAGCTCACCATCATCACGATCAACGGCGGAGGTGTCGACGACCAGCGAGTCGAGCACCTCGTCCAGGCTCTCCACCACGGTGTAGAACTCGGCGGTGCCCATCCGCACGCCGCCTCGGTTCAGCGTGGCGTCGGACCGGCCGTAGATCACGCACGAGCCCCGGGGGGTGATCCGGATCCAGTCGCCGTGGCGCCACATCCCCGGATAGACGTCGAAGTAGGCCGCCCGCAGCCGCGAACCATCCGGGTCGTTCCAGAAGCACACCGGCATCGACGGCATCGGCTTGGTGATCACCAGCTCGCCTACCTCGTCGAGCAACTCGTTGCCCGCCTCGTCCAGCGCCACCACAGCGGCGCCCAACGAACGGCAGGAGATCTCGCCCTCCCAGACCGGCACGTCCGGTGCTGCGCAGACGAAAGCCGCGCACAAGTCCGTCCCCCCGGACACCGAGCAGATTTGCACGTGCGGACCGACCTCCGAGGCGATCCAGCGGAACCCCTCCGGCGACAGCGGTGCCCCGGTCGACCCGAGCGCCCGCATCATGGTCAGATCGCACTCCGCGCCCGGGCGCACGCCGGCCTTACGGCAGGCCTGAATGAACGGCGCTGACGTGCCGAAATAAGTGATGCGCTCGTCCTGAGCCAATCGCCACAGCGCACCCAAGTCTGGATACCCGGGATTGCCGTCGTAGAGCACGATGGTGGTGCCCACCAACAGGCCGCTGATCAAGTGATTCCACATCATCCAGCCGGTCGTGGTGAACCAGAAGAAGCGATCCCCCGGCCCGAGATCTGCCTGCAGCAGCAATGCTTTGAGGTATTCCACGACGATCCCGCCGTGGCCGTGCACGATGCCCTTGGGCAGCCCGGTGGTCCCCGAGGAGTAGAGCACCCACAGCGGATGGTCGAACTCGACGGCCTCGAACGCCAGCTCGGCACCGGCATACTCGGTGAGCAGGTGGTCCCAGTCCGCCGGTTGCACCGTGGCACGCAACGAGGGCATCTCGCGCGCGAGTCCGTCCACGGTGGAGCGGATGTCGAAATGCTTGCCGCCGTAGACGTACCCGTCCACGGCTATCAATACGGTCGGCGCGAGCTGCGTGAACCGGTCGGCAATCGCCCGGGGCCCGAAGTCCGGAGAGCATGATGACCAGATCGCGCCCAGGCTGGCCGTGGCGAGGAAGGCCACCAGGGTGTCCAGAGTGTTCGGGGCCAACGCGACCACCCGATCGCCTCGCCTCACACCCAGCGATATCAGAGCTGATCGGGCGGCGGCAACGTGCTGGCGCAGCACGCCGAAGCTGCACTCCTGCCGCGCCCCGTCTTCCCGGCGGAAGATCACCGCGAGGTCGTCGTCTTCCTTACCGGGTCCGGGAGCCACGGCCTGCTCGGCGTAGTTGAGCGTCGCGCCCGGAAACCACTTCGCTCCAGGCATGGCGGCATCACGAAGCACGCTGGGCGGCGAGCTGTGAAAGCGGGCACCGGCGAATTCAGCGACTGCTCCCCAGAAGCCTTCCAGGTCATCGACTGACCAGCGCCACAGCGCTTCGTAGTCGGCCAGGTCGACACCGCGGTGGGAAGCCAACCAGTCACGAAAGGCCGCGATCCGGGACCGAGCGACAACGTCCGGGTCGGGACGCCACAGGATCGGGGGCTCACTCATAACCCCGTTCGTAGCACGACCTCAGCGCAAATGGCTGCCAAACCAGTTCAGGGTGCGAGCCCAGGCTTCGGGTGCGACGGACTGGTCTGCGTGGAAACAGCAGTGCACCAGATCGGTGGCCACGTGCGCGGAATGCGCGGCGTCCCGCAACTTGTGCACCTCTTCCTCGGGCACCCCGCCATCCCAGCCGTAGATGCCCAGCCAGGGGCAGCGCAGCGCGGGCGCGATGTCCACCAGCGCAGGCAACGTCGCCGCTACCGGCTGGACCACCCCGATCCCGCAGACGGTGACGGCAGCGCCGAGATCGCGTTGGGTGGCGACCATGAGCGCCACGGTGCCGCCCAAGCCGAAGCCCACCACGCCAAGCCGGTCGGTGGTCACGCCGCGTTGCGCCAGCCAGCGAAACGCAGCATCGGTGTCAGCGTGGACGGACTGCGCGGTCAGCCGCTCGACGTACCAGCGCGCGGCTTCCCCGTCGCGGTCCCGGTCGTCGGGCACCACGTCCACCCCGTCGCGGTGATAAAGGTGCGGGATCACGGCCAGCCAGCCCTCACCAGCCAATCCCGTAGCAAGCTGCCAGACGGCGTCAGTGACACCCCGGCGATCAGGGCCGACGACGATGCCACCGCGGACGGAAGATTCGGGCGTGACAACGGAAATCGGACACCTGGTGCCATCGAAAAGTGGGACCTGCTCAACGGTGCGTTGCGTCATTGCCCCACTCACTCGTCGGTGGGTAAACATAGAGTTGGCGCATGGTACCCGTTGTGGTGCTCACCACCCTGAAAGATCACCTGTTTGAGCGGACCACGTGGCCCTCCCTGCTGGCGGGCTCGGCGACAACGCAGCGGGAAAGACTAGGTATGCGACCATGGGTCGCGTGATCAGGGCCGATCTCGACCAGCTACCGAGCTATGTGCCGGGCCGCAGCATCCCGGGTGCGGTGAAACTGGCCAGTAACGAAGTCGCCGCGGCCCCGCTGCCCAGCGTCATCGCGGCGATTGCGGAGGCCGCCGCGGGGGCCAACCGTTACCCGGACAATTCGGTGACTGCGCTGCGGGCACGCCTCGCGGCCCAGCTGGACGTGCCCACGAGCCAGGTCGCCACCGGCCCAGGGTCGGTGGCGCTGTGCGAGCATCTGGTGCGTATCACCTGCGGGCCGGCCAACGAGGTTGTCTTCGCCTGGCGCTCGTTCGAGGCCTACCCGATCATCACCCACGTGACCGGCGCCCACCGGCGCCTGGTGCCGCTGCGCGGCGACCATACCCACGACCTACCGGCGATGCTGGCCGCGATCACTTCGCAAACCCGGCTGGTGTTCGTGTGCAATCCCAACAACCCCACCGGCACGGCGGTGCCGCGTGCGGAGCTGGTCGCTTTTCTCGACGCGGTGCCGGACGGCGTGCTGATCGTGCTCGACGAGGCCTACCACGAGTTCGTCACCGATCCCGCGGTCGCCGACGGGGTCGCCCTGAGCCGGGGTCGGGACAACCTGGCCGTGCTGCGCACGTTCTCCAAGGCCTACCGGCTGGCCGGCCTGCGAGTGGGCTATTGCGTGGGACCCGAGCCGGTGATCACCGCCCTGCACAAGGTGGCAGTGCCGTTCGGCGTCACCACGCTGGCCCAGGCTGCCGCGCTGGCCAGCCTGGACGCCGCGGATGAACTACTCGCCCACTGCAAGGACGTCGCCGCGGAGCGGGATCGGGTGCGCGGCGAGTTGCTCGCGATGGGTTATGCCGTCCCGGAATCGCAAAGCAACTTCGTCTGGCTGCCCTTGGGCAACCGTAGCGCGGCATTCAACGAGCATTGCCTGGCGCGCAAGATCGTGATCCGTCCGTTCGCCGGCGACGGGATCCGCGTCACCATCGGCGATCCCGCCGAAAACGAGGCATTCCTCGCCGCTGCCCGCGACTGGCTGAAGACGGCTCAGCCGCCTATGTAGCTCATTTCTACTTTGGGCAGGCCTACGGTCGCGGTGGTCCGCTCGGAGGAGTACCGGTCGGTCCGGGCCTTCCAGACACCCGTGATCCGCTGGAGCAGCTCCTCATCGGTAGCCCCGTCGCGCAGCGGGCCGCGCAGGTCGTGACCGATACCCGCGAACAGGCAGGTGTACAACTCACCCTTGGCGGACAGCCGCGCCCGGGTGCATGAGCCGCAGAACGGCTGGGTGATCGAGGTGATCACGCCCACCTCACCCGCGCCGTCGAGATAGCGGTACCGCGCGGCCACTTCGCCGACATAGTTAGCGTCCAGTGGTTCGATCGGCCAGACGGCGTTGAGGGTGTTGACGATCTCCGCGGCTGGCACGACCTCGTCCAGTTGCCAGCCGTTGGTGGCACCGACGTCCATAAATTCGATGAAGCGCACCACGTAGCCGTGATCCCGCCCGAAAGCAGCGAGGTCGAGGATGCCTTGGCCGTCATTGACTCCACGCTTGATCACCGTATTGATCTTCACGGGGGTCAGGCCGGCCTCAGCGGCAGCGGCGATGCCTTCGATCACCCGGTCAAGGGGGAGCTTCACATCACTCATGGCGCGGAAGATCTCCGGATCCAGCGAATCCAAGCTGACCGTGACCCGCCCCAGACCGGCATCCCGCAGCGTGCGCGCCTTTTTGGCCAGCAGCGACCCGTTGGTCGTCATGGCGACTTCGTCGATGCCGTCAATCCCGATCAGCTGTTCGACGAGCCGCTCGATGCCATGGCGCAGCAGCGGCTCCCCACCGGTTAAACGGACTTTCCGGACGCCCAGACCGGCAAACAATTTAGTCAGCCTGTCGATCTCTTCAAATGTGAGCAGCTCGGAAGATTTCATGAACGGGAAGTCGGCGCCGAAGACATCGCGCGGCATGCAGTAGCAGCAGCGGAAGTTGCACCGGTCGGTAACCGAGATCCGCAGATCCCGTAGGCGGCGCCCGAACGTATCGCTCACTGTGTTCATGGCTTCCATTTGATCACACTACCCCTTTTTTTCTCTTGATGTCCTTGTTCGCAGGCCAGGCGGCGCCGGTTCATAGGCCGGTTCATAGGTTGGGCACAAACATGCTGTACAACGCGGCAACAACGGCAAATCAATCACTTTATGTAACTAGTTCACCCGTTCGTGCAGCTAACGGATCGGCGGCGCCGGGCGAAAACAAGGTGACTGGTACGTGCGGTAACCGAACGTGGTGGTCGCTCACGCAGTGTTCCACTTCACTTCCTGGGGAGGTTGGCGTGTCGGTACCAGCACAGCCAAGCCCGTTGCGTGGTGGCGCAGGCGGCCTGACCTTCACCCTTGGCCTGGTGGCCGCAGTCGGCGTGGTGGTGTATGCGGCCTGGTTGGCTATTACCGCGGTGGCAGCAGCGTCAGGTATGGGAACAACGGCCGCCGAGCACGTCAGCGGCACTGTTGTGGGTGCCATCCACCGTGGTGGCGCTATCCACCAGGGTACGGCAGTACGTCCCGCAACGCCGCCAGCGACGCCGGCCGGTTCTACGCTGGCCTTCGACCAGCTGTGGACTTCCGGCAACGGCAACACGGTTGTCGCCGGGGTTCCCACGGTGGGCATTTCGGCGGTGACCGGCGAGTCGATGATCCAGGTGCCGGTGACGCTGACCAACAACGGCGAACGGGATTGGAATCCCGCGTCAACCGGCTTCGTCGGCACGCTCAACCAGGCGCCAGTGGCGGAATCCACCGAAGGCGACTGGATGTACCGATCCCCCATCGCGCCGCACACATCAGTGACCCTGAACAAGATATTCCTCGGTAAGCCTGGCCAGTTCGACCTCAAGGTGAACACGCCAGACGGTGTCGCGTCATTCGCCGGCGCGGTGTGACGGTGTCGCCGGGACCCGCAGCGTAATCGCGGTGCCCACGCCCGGAATGACATCCGAAAACACGCCGTAGCGCGCACCAAACCGCTCCCGCAGCTGATCATTGATGGTGCGCAGAGTGCCCGCAACATTGGGATCCAGCGTCCCAGGCCCGTCGTCAGAGACGGTGATCACGCAGTCATCGCCATCCTGGCGGGCGGTGAGCGTCACGGTGCCGCCGAGTTGCTGGCGCTCGATGCCGTTGCGGACCGCGTTGTCGACGAGTTGCTGGAGCGCCAAAAAGGGCAACACAGCTGGCAAGACGGTGGGGGCGACCTCGATCTGGACCCGCAACCGTTCCCGGAACCGCGTCTTCTGCAACGTCAGGTACCGATCGATGTTTTCCAGTTCGTCAGCCAGCGTGGTCTCGGTGGCCGAGCGCAGCGAGTAGCGGGCGAATTCGGCGAAAACGATCAGCAGGTCGCGGGCCCGGGTGGGATCGGTGCTGACCATGGCGACGATGCTGCTGATGGTGTTGTGCAGGAAATGCGGGGAGATCTGGTCGCGCAGCGTCCGCAGCTCGGAGCGGACCTGCGCGACGGCACGGTCGAGCTCGGCGAGCAACCGCTGATCTTCACGCTCGGGGCCGGATCCCTGCGCGCACAGCACGACCGGTGTCTGGATGGCGGCGACATGCTTGGCTGGTCGCAGACCGCGCCAGGTGGGGTGCCCGAGCCGACCCTGCGGGGTCCACTGCCGGTACGCCACCTCGCCGAGCAGCCGAGGTTCCACCCAGTGCACCCGCCGGCCCGCCTCACTGGGCACCAGATCCGCGAACGGGCTTGCCGGTACGGCCAACCCAGCCAACCGGTCACCCAGCTCTTGGCGGTTTGCCTCGGTGAAGCCGGTACCGACCTGGCCGACATAGCGCAACCCGGCCTCGGTCGGCACGCCCACCAGCAGTGCACCGATCGACGCGGCCCGGCGGCGCTCCGGTAGCCACCCGCCGATGATCACTTCCTGGGTCTGCCGCAGGGTGGTCTGTACCCAGTGGCGCGAGCGGCCTGGCTGGTATGTCGACTCGACCCGCTTGGCGATCACCCCGTGGAGGCCGTGCTGGGTGGCGGTGTCCAGCACCGTCTGACCGTCGGCGTCCATGAAGCATGGCGGCATCATGACCGGCCCATCGGTGAGCTGCAGTGCCGCCAACAGCTCCCGGCGGCGCTGGTAAGGAAGCTGGAGGGTGGATTCGCCGTCCAAGCTCAGCAGATCGAATACGTAGTAGGTCACCGGTGACCGGGACAGCATGATCGAGGTGGGACGTTGCACGTTCATCCGTCGCTGGAGCTGCCCGAAGCTGGGCCGGCCGCAGGAGTCCAGCGCGACGATCTTTCCGTCCAGCAGCGCGCGGCGGCGGGCCAGGAATGCGGCCAACTCGGGGTAGGCAGCGGTGATACAGCGGTGCCGGACGCTGAACAGCCTCAGACCGTCCGGCTGGGCGCAGCCCAGAGCCCGGATACCGTCCCAGCTGAACTCGAAGGCCCACCCTGCCCCCACCGGCAACGGCCCTGTCACCGGCAACATCGGCCGCACCAGTTCCATTCGTCTCCCTCACTGCTACCGCAGTTTGGATGCAGACTGCGGTTTTCAGCGGCCCGTTTCCCGCAGTCTGGATCCAGACTGCGGGTTAGCGGCGGCGGGCGGGGTTGTCTGAGGGGTCGCGCTGGGTGGGGACGTCCACGGGTTTGGTGCGGGCGGCCTTGGCGGCCTCGACCGACGCCTGCAGCGCGGCGATCAGATCAACTGCCGGTGCAGGCTGTTCGGGAGCGGCTCGCGGGACGACCTGCTCGCCGGCGACCTTGGCTTCGATGACGGACAGCAGTGCCTCGCGGTACCCGTCGTGGTACTCCTCGGGGGTGAAATCGGTCGACATCGCTTGGACAAGCGTGTCGGCCATCCGGCTCTCCGCGTCGCTGACCGCGACTTCCCGGTCCAGCACGTCGAACTGGGCCTTGCGCACCTCGTCCGGCCACACCATGGTCTGCAGCGCAAGCAGGTTGCCGCGCGGTCGCAGCACGGCCAGCGACTCCTTGTTCCGTACCGCGATCTTCGCCAGACCCACCCGCTGGTTGCGGTCCAGGGCGGCTCGCAGCAGTTCGTAGGGCTTACGACCAGCCGGTTCCGGCTCCAGGTAGTAACCGCGAGCCATCGCGAGCGGATCGACCTGGTCGGCCGGCACGAAGGCGACCAGCTCCACGACCTTGGTGGTAGGCAGCGGCAGGCTTGCGAAGTCCTCATCGGTGAGCACCACGGTCTCACCCGACGGGAGCTCGTAACCCTTGGCCAGGTCGGCGTAGGCCACCTCTTCGCCGCACTCCTCGCACACCCGGCGGTAGCGCACCCGGCCGGCATCGTCCTCGTGCACCTGATGGAAGGAGACGTCGCGGTCCTCGGTCGCCGCATACAGCCGCACAGGGATGCTGACCATGCCGAAGGCCAGCGCGCCCTTCCAGATCGCCCGCATGACACCACACTGCGACACTCCGGCCCGCGTGTCCAGCCCAAGATCTCGCCAAGACGGCGTACCGTGATGTGGTTTGGGCAGTTTTCTCCGTCAACTACTCGTCCAGACGGTGGTCGCTATGGCCGTTACCATCATTGCGGCGCTGATCGCGATTGTGGCCGTGGCAGGGCTTTGGTTGGTCTCGGGACTGCGCGTGATCAGCCAGTTCGAGCGCGGCGTGGTATTCCGGTTCGGCCGGGTGACCAGCGCACCCCGGCCTCCGGGTTTGACCTGGGTCACCCCGGGGGTGGAGAAGCTCCGCAAGGTCAATATGCAGATCGTCACCATGCCGGTGCCTGCGCAGGACGGCATCACCCGCGACAACGTGTCGGTGCGGGTCGATGCGGTGGTGTATTTCAAGGTCATCGACCCGGTCAAGGTCGTGGTCGATGTGCAGGACTACCTGCAGGCTGTCTCCCAGGTCGCCCAGACCTCACTGCGCTCGATCATCGGCAAGAGCGATCTGGATGATCTGCTGTCCAACCGGGAACGGCTCAACGAAGGCCTGGAGTTGCTCATCGACAGCCCGGCGCTGGGCTGGGGAGTGCACATTGACCGGGTGGAGATCAAGGACGTCGCGCTACCGGAGTCGATGAAGCGTTCGATGTCCCGCCAGGCCGAGGCCGAGCGGGAACGGCGAGCTCGGGTGATCAGCGCCGACGGTGAGCTGCAAGCCTCCGAGAAGCTGGCTGCGGCGGCAGCTGCCATGTCCGAGACCCCCGCCGCCCTGCAACTGCGGATGCTGGAAACGGTCGTGCAGGTCGCGTCCGAGCGCAACTCCGTCTTCATCCTGCCCTTCCCCGTCGAATTCCTCCGCTTCCTCGACCGCAACCCCGGCTCGTCGAGCTGAGCTCCGCTCCCCTGTCCGCGCAGTCTGGATGCAGACTGCGGAATGGGGGTGGGTCACTCGGGGGCGAGGCCGACCTGGTTGAGGTAGGTGCTCATGTTCCAGTAGTCGCGGTTTTCTCTGATTTTGCCGTTGCGCAGGATGCCGATCGAGATTCCGGGGATTTCGAAACGCTCTCCGGTGGCAGGAAACCCGTGCTCCTCGTCTGCACCATCGTTTGTTCCGGTCATGGTCCATTCCCAGGCGTACGCATCATCGGTGACGATGGCCATCTCCAGCCTAAAGCGGTAGTTCGACGAAAAACCTAATTCCATGCCTTCGACGAAATCCCGCACTGCGTCGATACCCCGGTACTCCTCGCCAAGCCCGAAATCGGCATAGACCACGTCGTTGGTCATGAAGTCCGTGACGGCAACCGGATCGTGCGCGTTCCATGCTGCGACATAGTCGTCGAGCCACGCGGACGCCGGATTCCGACGAAATCCCAGTCTCATGGCCGTCTCCATTTCTGTTACCGGATATTGATTGCCACTACACCGCTGGTGGTCCCCAGGTAGGCGTGCTCACCTACCAGTGTGGGCGATGCGAAGTGCGGCATCTGGCCGACATCGATGTGGGCCCGGGGTGCACCGGTCGCCGGGTCGAGGGCGTAGAGCACGCCGCGGTCGGTGTCGGTCACCCAAATCGCGCCGCCTCCGACGGCCGGGGAGCCGTCGGAGGGCACCGGCGCCTTCCAGCGCACCTGCAGCCCGCCGGTGGGACTGACCTCAACGGCGCGGGTGTTGTCACTGCACGGGATGTAGACGGTGGAGCCGGCCACCGCGCTACCACCGAAAGCATTGCAAACCGGCGTCTGGGTCAGCTGCCCACCGACACCCCCGAGCCGCTTGGGGTCGAGCAGGTAGCCAACGTCGCGCTTACCGACGATGAGCACCCGGTCTCCCACCACGGCCGGGGTCATCGAACCCAGGTCCAGATCGGCGGCGTTGTCAGCCGCCCACTGTGCCGGGCTGAAGCTGTCCGCGAGATTCAGCTCAGGGGTCAGTGCCAGCACGGAGTCGCTGTGGTCGTAACCCCGTGTGGATTCCCCGTTGCCTGCCGCGTAGTACAGCAGTCCGTTGTGGACGACGCCTCCGCCGGTCGCCCAGATGCCGGCTTCCCGGGTGGTGGGCAGGGCATAGCTGCGCAGCGCACCGGTGCCGGTGGTCGGCGCGGCGACCACCGAACCAATGTAGTTGCCGCAGTCACCGAATAAGCCGCCGTAGGCGACGTAGACCCAGCCGTCCAGCACCGTCAGCGCGGCGCGCTGCTGGTGGGCGATCTCGTCACCCCGCGGGGGTGGCAGTGCGCGGCGCAGCATCACCGCGCCGCTGGTCAGGTCCACCCCAGCCAGGGTGTGCCGGCCGCCTTCGGTCTCGGCGACGACGAAGATCAGCCCCGTTGCCTGGTCATAGGCCGGCGTTCCGGTGATCCCGAGTGGATCGATATTCCCGCACGGGAGCTGGGAACCAGTGATCGGCTTGCCCAGCGACGCCGACCACAACACGTGCCCGTCGGCAGCGGACATGGCGTACACCGAGTTGTTCTCCGTCGCCGCGATCACTTTGTCGCCGATCACCAGCGGTTGCCCGTACACGGCGCCGTCCAGCTTGGTCTGCCAGCCGCGGCGCAGCGTGCCCAGCGGGGCAAGCTGACCGGCGACGCCGGTGCGGGCGTTGTCGTGGTGGTAGGTCGGCCAGTCGCCGGGACTGACCGTGGCGGGCGCAGGTGTTCCTGGGGGCCGGGAGCTGCTCATCGGCGGTGGTGGCGGCGCTGCCGGCTGCATGGCCGTGCAACCGGTGGAGGTGGCGACCAGGGCGAAAAGCGCGAACATGACGGGTGCGGTGGCAGCTCTCACGCGTGTCAGTCTGGAGGAGCGCAGACGCCCTGCCGTGATTGGGCCGAACGGCCGTAGCGGCCCCGGTGATGGCCGGTAGACGCTGTACCGGGGGACTTCGCGACTGATCAACTGGAGGCAGGAATGGCGGGGTTCGTCCAAATCATCGAGTTCAAAACATCCCGAATTGACGAGATCGAGGCGCTCGCCAATGAGCGTTCCCCTCAGATGCAGGCTGGCAGCACAGTGCACCGGGTCACCATCACCGCTGACCGGGACCGTCCAGGTTACTACTTCACCATCGCCGAATTCGACTCCTACGAGACGGCCATGGAAAACTCCAACCGCCCTGAGACCAGCGAATTCGCCGCGCAGATGGTGAAGTTGTGCGACGGCCCGCCGAAGTTTTACAACCTGGATGTATACCGGGTCATGGAAGTCGGCAGCTAACCGGAAGGCGTCTGGCAAGCCATCGACAGCCTCAAAGAGGCCGCTGCATTCTTCAGCAAGCCAGCGCTGCTCTTAAACATTGACGACAGGCCTACAGACCGCGCACCTAAGCTGCCCCGAGATTGTCAGGGGTGTGTTCTAGAGTCGGGTTATGTCGACGGCGCCGGTGTGGCAAAGCAGTGATGAGCAGTTGCTTGCTGAGCTGAGCGCGCTGGAAACCCAGTTGCACACCACCTGGGCGCAGATGTTGACGGTCATCGCTGAAGTCGATTCCCGGGGTCTCGCCGCAGCGAAGGAATACCGGTTCACGGTAGAGCTGGTGCGGCGGGCGCGGTTCGATGCTGCAGCCGATGTGCTGCCCGGTCATGGGATGGGCGGCTCAACGCGACGCCGACGCTCTGGTCGTACTCGCGCAACGGACCTTGGACAGCGGCGAGCTGCCCGCCCGCCTTCAGCGGGCAGCTCGCAGACGGTGGTGACGATCCGCCTGCCCGGGTTGCAGGGACGCCTCGGCACCGCATCACTGGCGCTCGGTGGGCCGATCAACGTGAGGTCACGCC
The DNA here is from genome assembly GCA_019241525.1 of Pseudonocardiales bacterium. Taxonomy (GTDB): domain Bacteria; phylum Actinomycetota; class Actinomycetes; order Mycobacteriales; family Pseudonocardiaceae. The sequence continues at coordinate 9,434 of JAFAWY010000010.1, read as the reverse complement.
GTCTGGCCTGCGACGACGAGATCATCCCATTGTGCTCGGCCCCGAGGCGAACCGCTGGACGTCGGACGCGCCAGTCGCACCGTGCCAGCAGCGATTCGCCGCACGGTGATCCTGTACGCGGTGGCCGCGCTTTTCCGGGCTGTTCCGTCGCAGCGCGCTGGTGCGACATCCACCACTGCATCCACTGGGGCTGATCAGGGGTCCACCATCACCAGCTGGTGCACCATTCCGACTGGCGCATCGAGATGACCAGCGGAATTTTCGCAATTCCATCCACCACCGTGGCTGGGCGGCTTGCTATGCCGCAATCCACTCCACACCAGAGCCAATCCGGCTCCGCGAATAGCGGTGGACTCACTACGGCTTCGGCATCTCGACGGGACCCGACTCTCCGGTCGCCGGCACCGATACGACCGGCGTGGAGTCGACGCTGTCGAATTCCTTGATGCGCTCCTGGTAGTCGGCAGACGCACGCCGCTCTGCGTCCTCTATGTTGATGCCCGTGGTCTCGTCGTCGCCCTCGGGCTGGGTGTCGAGTTCGGCGTCGCTCTCGGAGCTCTCGGACTGTGCGTTGAGTTCGGTGTTCTCCGTGCCCTCTGTCTCAGTCATCGCTCATTACCGTTCTTTCGAACTTGACGTCGCTGTCAATGTTGCGTACCCGCCGCAGAGGATCAGTAAACAAACAGTTGCTGGTCAGCGACCTTTGCGGTGACCGGCTCGGCGTTCGCTGATTTCTCAAGCCCGGCCCTCGTAACCGGCGCGGCGTAGGGCGTCGGCGAGCGCACCACCAGCGGGCTTACTGCGAGCTGGTGGTCGTTTGGCGACCTTGCCGGGAGATGAGGTAGGCGCAGGCTTGGCTTCAGCGTGGTCGTCGAGCCGCAGGGATAGCCCGATGCGGTTACGCGGCACGTCCACGGTGAGCACCTTTACCCGCACGACATCGCCGGGCTTGACCACGTCCCGCGGGTCCTTGACGAACCTGTTGGCCATCGCCGAGACGTGCACCAAACCGTCCTGGTGCACGCCGATATCGACGAATGCACCGAACGCGGCCACGTTGGTGACCACACCTTCGAGGACCATGCCGGGCTTGAGGTCGGCGACCTTTTCGATGCCGTCAGCGAAGCGCGCCGTCACAAAGCTCGGCCGCGGATCCCGGCCGGGCTTTTCCAGCTCGCTGAGGATGTCGGTGACCGTCGGCAGGCCGACCGCGCCGGAGACGAAATCGGCCGGTCGCAGCCGCCGCAGCAGCGCGGTATTACCGATCAACGAGGTGATATCCGTCTTGGACTCGGCCAGAATGCGGCGCACCACCGGGTAGGACTCAGGGTGTACTGCCGAGCAATCCAGCGGATTGTCACCGCCGCGAATGCGCAGGAAGCCAGCGCATTGCTCAAAGGCTTTCGGACCTAACCGCGGCACATCGGCCAGTGCTGTGCGGGTCCGGAATGGGCCGTGCGCGTCGCGGTGCGCCACGATGTTCTCCGCAAGCCCCGCGGTGATGCCCGACACCCGGCGCAGCAGCGGTGGCGATGCGGTGTTGACATCAACACCGACGGCGTTGACGCAGTCCTCCACCACGGCGTCCAGCGACCGGGACAGGGCGGTCTCCGGCACATCGTGCTGGTATTGGCCCACGCCGATCGACTTGGGGTCGATCTTGACGAGCTCGGCGAGCGGATCCTGCAACCGGCGGGCGATCGACACCGCACCGCGCAGCGACACGTCTAACTCCGGCAACTCGGACGAGGCATAAGCCGACGCGGAATACACCGAGGCCCCAGCTTCCGACACCACCGCCTTGGTGACCCCGAGCGCAGCGGCGAGCTTGTCGGTCTCCCGGGACGCGGTGCCATTACCGATCGCGATCAGCTCGACGTTGTGCTCTCGCACCAACCCGGCCAGCACCGCCAACGCTTCGTCCCAGCGACGGTGCGGCACATGCGGGTAGACGGTCTCGGTGGCCACCACCTTGCCGGTCGCGTCGACGACCGCGACCTTGACACCGGTGCGGTAGCCAGGATCCAGCCCCATCGTCGGGCGGGCACCCGCGGGCGCGGCAAGCAGCAGATCCCGCAGGTTCGCCGCGAACACCCGCACCGCCTCAGCCTCGGCGGCCTGGCGCAACCGCATGCGCAAATCGATGCCGAGGTGCAGCAGGATCCGGGTACGCCAAGTCCAGCGCACCGTTTCAGCCAACCAGCGGTCCGCCGGCCGACCCCGGTCCTGCACGCCGAACCGCTCTGCAATGGCCTGCTGGTAAGCGCTGTCCTCGTCCCCGGGCTCGGGTGACAGGTCCAGCACGCCCTCCTTCTCTCCCCGGAACAGCGCAAGGATGCGGTGCGAGGGCATGGCGGTAAAGGGCTCGGAAAACTCGAAGTAGTCGGCGAATTTCGCGCCGGCCTCTTGCTGGCCTTCCCGCACCCGGGACACCAGCCGGCCCCGCGACCACATCTGCTCGCGCAAGTCACCGATCAGGTCGGCGTCCTCGGCGAAGCGCTCGACCAGGATGGCCCGGGCACCCTCCAGCGCCGCCGCGGCGTCGGCCACACCGGCCTCGGGATTGACGTACCCGGCTGCAGCGGTCGCCGGATCCAGATCGGGATCGGCAAGTAGCGCCTCGGCCAGCGGCTCGAGGCCAGCCTCGCGGGCGATCTGCGCCTTGGTCCGGCGCTTGGGCTTGTACGGCAGGTAGAGGTCCTCCAGCCGCGCCTTGGAGTCCACTGCCATGATCCGCGCTTCGAGCTCGTCGTCGAGCTTGCCCTGTTCGCGGATCGAGTTGAGGATCGCGGTACGTCGGTCCTCCAGCTCACGCAGGTACTGCAGCCGTTCCTGCAACGTGCGTAACTGAGCGTCATCCAGGCCGCCGGTCGCTTCCTTGCGGTACCGGGCGACGAACGGCACGGTCGCCCCCCCATCGATCAGCTCGACGGCGGCACGAATCTGCCGCTCGGGCACGCCCAGCTCCTCGGCGATCCGCTGGGTCAGCACGCTGGTCCTCCATCCGAAGCCGGTGTGCACTACCCGGCAACCCTATGCCCAGCCCAGAGCGGGCTACCAATGCCCGCGCAACCTGGACGTAACTGAACTCACTGGAAAAAAGCGCGCCGAGCCTAAGCAGATTTAGTAAATTGTGTCTGTCTGAACTCGTTGGGGGAGGCGCAGATGCGGGTTCACGGTAGGTTCCTGCGGTCGTTCCTCACGGTGGTGTTCCTTCTCGCTGTAGTGTTCCTCGTTGCGGTGGCCAGTTCCTGCGCCGGCCGGCAAGCCGAATCACGAACGAGGGATTATTTCATCGCGGCCGACGAGGTGGCATGGAACTACGCGCCAGCCGGAACCAACGTGTTCTCCGGCGCGCCGTTCGACGGCGAAGCCAACAAGTTCGTGCAAGCCGGTCCGGACCGCATCGGCTCCACCTATACGAAATGCCTTTACCACGCCTACACCGATGAAACGTTCACCCGGCCGATTCCGAGGCGAGACGACGAGCAGTACCTGGGAATGCTCGGGCCGGTAATCAGAGCTCAGGTCGGCGACACGATTAAAGTGACGTTCCGGAACAATTGCTCATTCCCGGCCAGCATCCACCCGCATGGTGTCTTCTACGACAAAAAATACGAGGGCGCTGCCTACAACGACGGCAGGTCCGCGGCGGACAAGGCCGGTGACGCGGTGGCACCGCACCAGCAGTACGTCTACATCTGGGAGGTGCCCGATCGGGCCGGCCCCGGTCCGATGGACGGTAGCTCGGTGATGTGGATGTATCACTCGCACACCGACGAGGTGCCCGATGTCTTCTCCGGACTCATGGGCCCCATGGAGATCACCGCGCAGGGTAAGGCCCGCCCAGACGGCAGCCCCGACGACGTCGATCGAGAGATCTTCGCGGTCTTCACCGTGGATGACGAAAATCAATCCCACTACCTGGAAGCCGAACGCACCAAGCTGGCCAAGCCTCCGGCTGCGGATGACGCGGCTTTCCAGGAAAGCAACAAGATGCACTCGATCAACGGCTATGTCTACGGCAATGGGCCGGTCGTGAGCATGCGTCAAGGCCAGCGGGTGCGCTGGTATGTGATGAGCATGGGCAACGAGGTGGATCTGCACACGCCGCACTGGCACGGCAACACGGTCATTGTCAACGGCATGCGTACCGACACCGTCAGCCTGCTGCCCGCCACCATGGTGACGGCTGACATGGTCCCGGACGGGCCCGGCATGTGGGGCTTTCACTGCCACGTCAGCGACCACATCGTCGCCGGCATGCTGGCGCGCTACGAAGTCTTACCCGCGAAATCTCCATGAGGATTCGCCCAGATGAGCAGCTTCCGGGCTGCGAGACGGCTCACATAGTCGTAGGATGCCCGGACTGTTTCACGGGCAGGTGGTGATTGATGGACGGCGAGCTTGATGTCACGGTGCGGCACCACGGGCAGGTGGTGATTGTGCACCCGCGCGGATTCCTGAACGTGCTTACCGCTACGGAATTGCGCCGGATCCTCGTCCAGCAACTGCGCGACCACGGCCGGGTCCTGGTCGACCTCGACGGGTTCGCCGTGGGATCGCAATCGCCGTGGGTGATGATCTTCCCTGCTGTCCTGGCTGAATGCGGTGGTTGGCCGGCGGCAAAAATCGTGCTCTGCCGGCCCGACGACCAGATGACTTCTGCATTGACCGCTCGCGGGGTGCCCACCTTGGTGCCGGTGCGTCACCTGCAGCTGGAGGCCGAGGCCGCGATCGATGAGCGCCCCGACGTCGTGCGCAGGCGCACCGGATTACCCGGCAACGTGTGGGCGCCGGCCATGGCGCGGCAATTGATTCGCGACACCTGCCCGCTGTGGGAAGTCGATGCCGGACTGCAAGATGCGGCGCAAGTGGTGGTCAACGAGCTGGTTGACGTGGCTGTCGGCGATGTGGGCAGCGCATCCGAGTTGACTCTGGAACGAGCACCATGCGCGCTGCGATTGTCCGTTCAGGACGCACCGCTGTCTCGACCGCTGTACCGGCCACCGGGCCAGCTGACCGACCCGTTACACCGGGGACGGGGGCTGGGGCTGGGGCTGGAAATGCTCGGGAATCTCACGACCGCCTGGGGCGTCGACATGGCCTCCCAAGGCAAGATCGCGTGGGCTGTCATCGCAGATGAGGTACGGTCGGCGTAACCCCTTATCGAGGCTGGCGCCGAAGAATGCCGGCCAGGAAGGAACGCCGTGGATACGCAGGTCGAGACGCTCGAGTTCGAAGCCGAAGCGCGTCAGCTCTTGCAGTTGATGGTCCATTCGATCTACTCGAACAAGGACACCTTCCTGCGGGAGCTCATCTCCAACGCCTCCGACGCGCTGGACAAGGTGCGGCTTGAGGCATTCCGTGACAAGGACCTGGACGTCGACACCTCCGATCTGCACATCGACATCGAGGTGGACAAGGCGCAGCGCACGCTGACCGTTCGGGACAACGGCATCGGCATGTCACGGAACGAGGTGGTCCAGCTCATCGGCACCATCGCAAAATCCGGCACCGTCGAGTTCCTCCACAAGCTCAAGGACCTGAAGGGCAAAGACGCGGCCGCTGCGCCATCCTCAGAGCTCATCGGCCAGTTCGGGGTCGGCTTCTACTCCACCTTCATGGTGGCCGACAAGGTCACGCTGGTGACGCGGCGGGCCGGCGAGAATCGCGGCGTCCGCTGGGAATCCAGCGGTGCCGGAACCTACACGATCGAGCCGGTCGATGACGCCCCTCAGGGCACCGCGGTCACCTTGCACCTCAAACCGGAGGACAAAGAAGACCAGCTGTTCGACTACACCGACGAGTGGAAGATCAGGGAGATCGTCAAGCGGTACTCCGACTTCATCGCGTGGCCGATCAGGATGGAAGTCGAGCGGCGTGACTCCGATGGCAACGTCACGCGCGAGACCGAGACCCTTAACTCGATGAAGGCGCTGTGGGCGCGGCCCAAGGATTCGGTTGCCGAAGACGAATACAAGGAGTTCTACAAGCACATCAGCCACGACTGGACCGATCCGCTCGAGATCATCCGGATGCAGGCCGAAGGCACCTTTGAGTACCAGGCACTGCTGTTCATCCCGTCGCGAGCCCCCTTTGACCTGTTCATGCGCAATCGCAAGCGCGGTGTTCAGCTCTATGTCAAGCGCGTGTTCATCATGGACGACTGCGAGGAGCTCATGCCTGAGTACCTGCGGTTCGTCAAGGGCGTGGTCGATGCGCAGGACCTGTCACTCAACGTCTCACGAGAGATGCTGCAACAGGACCGCCAGATTCAGTTGATGCGCAGACGCCTGGTCAAAAAGGTGCTTTCGACGGTCAAGGACATGATGACCAACAACCGCGACCGCTACGAGACTTTCTGGAAAGAGTTCGGCCGCGTGGTGAAGGAAGGTCTGGTCAACGACCTCGAAAACCGGGATTCGATCCTGGAGATCGCCTCGTTCGAATCAACATCGGACCCGGAGAAACCGACCACCTTGCGCCAGTACCTGGAGCGCATGAAGGATGGCCAGCAACATATCTACTACATGACCGGAGAGTCACGCGCGATCATCGAAAGCTCACCGCACATGGAAGCGTTCCGCGCGAAAGGCTTCGAGGTGCTGCTGTTGACGGATCCGGTTGACGAAGTATGGGTGGAACCGGCCGGTGAATTCGACGGCAAGCGGTTCCAGTCAATCGCCAAGGGTCAGGTCGATCTGGACACCGAAGAGGAGAAGAAAGCTGCTGAGGCGCAGCGGGATCAGCAACAGAAGGACTTCGCCGACTTGTTGGCGTGGATGACGAATACCCTGGAGACCGAGGTCAAAGAGGTACGACTGTCATCACGGCTCACCAGTTCGGCGGCCTGCATCGTCGGCGATGCGCACGACATCTCGCCGACCTTGGAGAAGATGTATCGGGCTATGGGGCAGGACATGCCGCACACCAAGCGCATCCTTGAGCTCAATCCCACCCATCCACTGGTGACCAGCCTGCAAAAGGCCTTTGACGAGCGTAAGGATGATCCCGGACTGGCCGAAACAGCTGAGCTGATCTATGGGATGGCACTGCTTGCCGAGGGGGGAGAGTTGAGTGATCCGTCCCGTTTCATCCGGGTACTGTCGGATCGTCTAGCGCGGAGTTTGTAAGGACCCCGTAAACCGTTTCCCGTCACTGTGAGTATGGTGTCGCAGCGTAATCTGGCTACTACGGTGTGTGACAGCCATGCTTCCAGCGGAAGGTGACGACATGGAGTCCAGACGTCCGGTGCGACTGGTCCGGTCAGAGGTGTGGCTAGGCCGCACCGAGTTCGAGACCATGATCGGCCCGCGGTTGCCCGACCCCGTGGAGACAGCACCCGACCCCAGCGCTGGCCCACGGTCCATCGAGGTGCGGCCGCTGCTCGGGTCGTCGCGGGTGTCCACGGTAGCTCCGCTGTTCTCCCCGGTCTCCGCTGCGCCTACCGATGTCAAGGACGACGTGACGGCGGACGTCAAAGAGGACGCACTGATCCGGCTTGACGGCCTTGACGGTCATGAGCCCGCTTCTTCAGCGGCCTCGAATTGGGCATCCCGAGTGAAATCGCGCCGGTTCCGGTGGGCCACAGCTGGTGCACTTGGCCTCATCTTCGCGGGCGGTGCAGTGTCGGTGCCGCTGCTGGCCACCTCCAGCGGGGCGCCGCAGCTGACGGCGGGGAAGACAGCACCGGCAAGCCCGCCGGTGGCGGTCCAGGCACCGGATCCCGCTGACAACCGGCTCAGTGAAGCGGTCAACTTCGTGCAACCGGCCCCGCCTGCTGCGCCGAACCCACCAGCCGAGAATTCTGTCCGGCCGGAACGGGCCGCAGTCCCCGCATCCCACGCTGCCCAAAACAACAACCGGACCACTACCCAGCCGCAACATTCTGGCTCGGCACCCACACCTGCCCAGGCGGGCCAGCCAGGTATGGACGAGGCGTTCCGGTGGTGGTCGCAAGCGGACGAATACGGTCCAAAGATCCCGCGCTGGACACATTACGGTCCTGAACCAACACCTTGGCCATGACAGGGCGGGATCGCTACGCGGCTGTACCTGGATAACTCACGACGGTTGGTGAATAGCTGTGAGCGGGACCGGTGTGAATGCGCCCTCGTCCCGCTCACGGTCCGTTTGCAATGTTCATGAGAAGCTGATCGGCCACTTCCCGAAGCTGACTTCTTGTTCGGGTGCATACCTTTCAATCACCCCATTCACACCAGTCGACCGACGGTCGCCCCACTGTCTTGGGACCGAGCGCGTTCCGTCCGCATAGCCGGCGACACCAATCGTGATGGGGACCGCGAAACCGCTCAACCCGCATGGCACGGCGCCTGAAGTGTTGCAGCCGTCGCCGCCCTTCCTGCCGCGGTAAGAATCGCGCTGGATACCATCGCGGACGCGGTGCGGATCCGCCGCCGCACAGCACCTCACCAGGGGTTCGCCGGGCAGTGGCACCATGACGCTCCAGTTCACCGCGCCCGGCTCCGACGCCCCGATCGATGGTGGCTGAGGTCCAGGGTCGAGCGGCTCTGCATTGTTGAGGATCCACGGCGCCGCACCCTCAGCGCGTAACCGCCGCGCGGGCCACGGGCTACCAGATCTACTCGCACACTTCAGGCAGTATCAGCGCGGGATAACCATCGCAGCCATGCAGGTACGAGCTTGCACCATTAGGGTGGGAAGTCGGGCCGACATCATCACGCAATGAGACTGGTAGCTGCCAGTGATGTTGCTGTGGGTGATCGAGCTCTTTTAAGGCAGTTGTCGAGACCGGCCAATTTCGTCTCGTTCGCAGCCGATCCACAGAGTTCCCACAGCTTATCCACGCCCGCTGCACAATCACGACTAGTTGTCCACATTATGTGGAGACCGCCCTTGCTGGCCTGCCTCTACGGTGCGCACCGTGAGTCAGACACCGACCTATGACCAGCTGCGTGGCGAGCGAATCAACACTGACGTGCCCGCCGGCGAGGCTGACCCGCAACCGGTGGATCGCCCCGGCAGGCACCGCCTCCAAGATGCCGCCACCGCCGAATCGGCAGTGCCTGCGGCATTGCTCGGGCGTCGAGCTGATCTGGCAGGTAGCCACCCCCGGTTCGGGAGGGAAAAACGGGACAAATGCCATGAAGCCGCGGCGACGACTGGCCAGTACCACAAGCCACAAGCGACGTAGGGAAAACCACGGGTAGGTGCGCTACCACCTGGCAAATCAGGACAGAAACGGACGTCTCGCTGTATCGGTGTCGAGGCTTACCCGGATTTGCACACCCACCGGTACCACGGTGGTAGGAGGACGGAAATGACAACAGGAAACTCGTCGCCTCGGCGATTTGGACCCGGCACGCAGGGGCGGGCGGGTGCGCACCGTGGCTCGACGATGTCGGCGAACTCCGCGCCTGCTGCGAGCACCTTTGCCCGGTTTCTGTGGA
>JAFAWY010000025.1 GCA_019241525.1 Pseudonocardiales bacterium | reverse complement strand
CCCCGAGCGAGAAACCCGGCGCCTGATAGCCAAACTGGAAGCCCTGGGACATACCGTCACCATCAACCCACAACCACTAACCCGGCTCCGCTCACGCTCCGCCGGGTAACAACAGCCCGCGTGGCTAGGTCCAGTCTCACGTTAGGTCTGTTCTGGAGGGGGCACGGGTTTGCTGCGCAGGACCACCCGGGTGCCTACCGGGTTGTCGTCGGGCTGGTCGATGGTCACGGTGTCCATGCATCTGCGCATGAGCGGAATGCCGCGGCGGCGGTTTTCGTCATCGCTTGGTGGTGGCCGCCAGCGCCCTGGTCGCGCACGACGATCGTCACCTGGCGCTGCCCGCCCGGTGTTGGCTCAATCTGCCCGCGGATGTGCACTATTCCAGGCGGTTGGTGCAGAGAGGCGTGTTCAATGACGTTGGACACCGCTTCGCTGACGGCCAGCACGATGTCGTTGAGTGGAGATTTATTCGTCATTCCCGCAGACGCATGATCTGACCAAGGTCATGGCCAGCTTGCTAAGCAACCTGGCCATCTTGCCCGGCGCAGAGCCGATGGCGCAGACGGACAGTCGTTCCATAAGGGCTCGGCGTCACATGCGCCTCCGTAGCCAGCTGATGGATCAGGGCTAGTCCACGGCCACGGTAACCACCAGAATCAGTAGGGGATCGCCAGCAGCCGTTATCGCTAACCGTGATAATAATCTCACCATCAGTGATATCCGTGCGCAACCGAATGACGCCCGGTGCCGGCTTCCCAACGAAGGCATGATCGGCCGCGTTGGCCAAGGCTTCATAGACCGCCACGGTGAGGTCATCGGCGGCATCCTCGTCAAGGAAACTGTCGACCCAACGCCGGAAGGCCCCGCGCAAAGCAGTGGCATTGCGCGCCGAGGCAGAAACGGTCACGTCCAACTGCCGGGCAGCCGGCCGCTGCACCGTAGACGGACCCCACCACGGTAAAACATTCCCTGCATCCCGATCGGTTAATCGACATATCCCCGTGTTGGAGCAACACCGTGGCAGGTGCACGATCGCGGCACCAACGCAGAGACAGGACCCGGGGGCCGTACCGCCGGTCGATGTGGCATCCCGCCGACCGCTCCCCGTCTGCGTAATCTGCTCCCAATACGTTCCTGCCGGTCCGTGCGAAGGCGGCGGTCCGTGATGACCGGACCGTCGTGATGACTCGACAGGGCGGACGGACTGGCCTATGGGCACGACACGGAGCAGTCGCCGCCCAATCTTCGGAGTGAAACATCCCCGACAAGATCACACCAAGCATCTCGACCACCAGCAGCTGTCCTACGGGTTCAGCACCAGGGCGCGAATAGGGCACGAATACCCGTAGACACCCGGACACGACCAGACAACGCCGTACACGACGACGATCAGCCCACGACTTGGCCGGTGCTGGCCACAGGCTGTTTGTGCTGCGTGGCGCATCAAGGATTCGAACCTTGGTAGGCACACGCCGACGGATTTACAGTCCGCTGCCGTACGCCACGCCCAGGCCCCACTCACCTACTCGAAGATCATGCCGTCTCCACGCCGTAGGACGTTGGCGAACCATGACAATCACTGACAATCAACGAATGCTGTCCACGCAGCCCATCGCCGGTGTCACCGTTGCAGACGAGGTCGGTGGCGTTCCGCGATCAAATAACGGTTATCAGTGTCATCCTGGGTCACGGTCTGGCGATCACTGGAACAGTCGGACACGTCCCCAGTGAGTCACAGACAGCAAGCAATGCATCCCCGTACGATCGACGCCATCAGACGCAACCTGCCTACGGCCGCGCGTGTCCCGTCGCAGGATCGGCTAACCGACATGCAGCGGCCAATCGCCGCAGGAAGTTACTGGCGGGGCAGTTGGCCTTCTGGCCAGGGCGTCGCGGGTCTTGAGTGCTTTGCCTCCTAGGCCGGGCTGCTCATCGGGACTCGCCCACCTGTTAGGGCCCAGGATGGCGACGAACTGTCCGGCGCGCACGGTCAAATTCACGTCAGACCAGACGGTCGCCCGTTCATCCGTGCCGCAGCCCCCGACAGCCAGACCACCTCGCAGTCTGAACCCATCTCTTCCCACGGGGCGGTTGCGCCACTGAGTCATCGGTAGCTGCGGGGATCACGCCCTCAGGGTTTCGCCGGATGCGGCGCCGGTGGCGACCTCGCCGCCGCGGTGGTTCATGAGCCCCGCGCCTGGACCAGCGCCGTCTCCAGCGCTTGCAGCTGGGTGGATTGCCAGTCTTGGAAACTGGCCGGCCAACTGTAACCGCAGGTACGCACGCCCCTGCCGAGCATCAGACGGTGACAGTTACTGGACGGAATGAGGCCACTGCTTCGGAGAATGCGTCAACGATGCTCAGCAGTGGCCGTTCGGCAGTGGGGGCCAGGGTGGGGCCGGTGGTGGGGGCGAGGTTGATGAGTTGATCCAGGACGAAGTAGCCCTGGCCGACGTGGGCGCCCATCGAGGTCAGCACAGGGCGTAGCGCGTAGTCCACGGCGAGGACGTGGGCTGGGGTTCCTCCGGTGACGAGGGGCAGCACGGTTTTTCCGGCTAGGGCGTATTGCGGGAGCAGGTCGAGGAAGGCTTTGAGCAGCCCGGTGTAGGCGGCTTTGTAGATCGGCGAGGCCACGATGAGGCCGTGCGCGCCGGCGATTGCTGCGACGGCGTCACAGATTGCTGGGTGGTGGGTATCGGCGGCCAGCAGGGGTCCTGGTGGGAGTTCCCGGATCGAGACGATGCGCACGTCGTGACCATGCCCGGTCAGGCGTAGCGCGAGCAGGTCGAGCACCGCGGCGGTGCGTGAGGTCGTGGAGGGGCTGCCGGCCAGCACGACGATCGAGGCCATTGTGATCTCACCTCTGTGGGTTTTAAAGCGGGGTGGAATGGGGTGTGGTGGCCGGTGGAAACGGTGTCCCCACCGGCCACCAGGGGGTGGTCAGGAGTACCAGGTGGGTTCGGGGACCTCATCGCGCAGCAGGAAGACTCCGACTTCGCGTCGTTTGTAGGCGGCGGGATCGTGCAGCGTGTGGGTGCGAATATTGCGCCAGTACCGGTCTAGGCCCAGCGCGGTGGTGGTCGACCGGGCACCGGTCACCTCGAAAATCCGGCTGGTGATCTCCAGTGCTACCTCGGTCGCCCGGGCCTTGACCGCGGCGACCCGGACTTCGTGTTCGCTGCGGATTCGCTCGGTGACCGCGTCCGGGTTGCGGTGCAGGGGCAGTGCTTCCTGAGCGATCTGGTCGGCGAGTGCCTCGGCAGCCCACAGTTTGGCGGCGAGGTCGCCGTAGGTGTCCAGGATGTAGGGCTCGTCGACTGCTCTGCCGTAGCCGCCGTGCAGCCAGGGTCGGGTACGGGTGCGGGTGCGGGTGTAGTCGGCGGCCCGTTCCAGCGCACCGCGGGCGATTCCGAGGTAGAAGTTGACGAACACCAGCTGGATGGTGGGCACGTTGAGCGTGTTGTAGGTCCGTGGCTGGAACACCTTGTTCACAAAGCCGGCGGCTGCACTCCACGGGACCCGTACTTCGGCGAGGGATACGCTGCCGCTTTCGGTGAGCCGTTGGCCGATGTTGTCCCAGTCGTCGTAGAAGGTGATGCCTGGCTGGGCGACTTCCCGGGCTCGCTGCACCCACTGCTGTGGCGTGCTCGGGTGGGGCTGGTTGCCCCAGTTGCCGCGCAAGTGCAGGTCGAGGTGACCGGGGTGGTGCTGGGTCGTGGTCATGGACATCTCCTCCTGGGTGGTGTGGCGGTTAGGAGTGACCAGCGCCGATATGGGCCAGTTCGGACCGGTCAGCCTCGAGCTCACGGATGAAGGGCAGCACGTGCCGGCCGAAGTAGTCGATCTCCTCGTGGTAGTGCAGGAACCCGAGCAGCAGCAGGTCCACCCCGAGGCGTTTGTAGGCGACGATGCGCCGCGCGACCTGCTCCGGTGTCCCGATCAGGCGGGTCCGGAAGCCGTCGTTGTATTGGACGAGATCGTCGAAAGAGGAGCCTGCCCACATGCCTTTGGAGTCCGATGTGGACGCTCCAGCCTGGGTCACCGCGTCGCGGAAGCCCCTCACCGCCGGCCGGTCCGCCTTGGCGATGATCTCCCGGAGCGTCTCGCGGGCCTCGGCTTCGGTATCCCGGGCGATGACGAAGCCGTTGAGCCCGAAGCGGACAGTGCGCCCGTTGGCCTGCGCGGCGGCGTTGACGTCGGCGAGTTGCTCGACGACGCCGTTGAAGTCCTTGCCGTTGCTGAAGTACCAGTCCGAGACCCGCCCGGCCATGCGCCGGGCTGCCGTGGAGTTTCCGCCCTGGAAGATTTCCGGGTGCGGGCGCTCGGCGGTGTTGAGCGGCTTGGGTTTCAGCGAGAAGTTCCGGAACCGGTAGAAGTCGCCGGCGAAGGTGAAGTCGTCCTGGGTCCAGATGCCGCGCAGAGCACGGATGAACTCTTCCGAGCGGCGGTAACGCTCGTCGTGTTCCAGCCATGGTTCGCCGAGCGCGGTGAACTCCCCTTTGAACCAGCCGCTGACCACGTTGACCGCAAAGCGGCCGCCGGACAGGTGGTCGGCGGTGGCGCCCAGCTTCGCGAGCACTCCGGGATGCCACAACCCGGGGTGCACGGCAGCGATGACCTTCAACCGCTCGGTGACCAGCAGCAGCGCGAGGCTGAAACTGCTGGACTCATGCTGGTACTCCGCGCCGTAGCTAGCCATGTAGCGCACCTGTGTCAGCGCGTAGTCGAAGCCGGCGCGCTCGGCCCGGATCGCCAGCTCCTTGTTGTAGTCAAAGCCCCAATCGGTGCGCTGGTCAATGGTGCTGGTGACCAGCCCACCGCTGACGTTGGGCACCCAGTAGGCGAACTTCAACGGCTCTGCCGTGCCGTTTTCGGACATAATTGATCTCCTGGCGTGGTTTTGCAATACTCCGGACGTCACACAATGCGCCACGCGGACCGCAACAATGCGCATTCGCGCATTCCAAGACGGCCGCCGCGAAAAAGAAAAATAATGGATGCCGATCGCGTCTGCCACGGCGACAACGGTGTCAGCCACCAGCCGCAACCAGCGGATCCTGGCGGCCGTGACCCGTGGAGACAGGTGAGAGAGCCCCTTAGCGGTAGGTCACCGCAAACAAGGCGAGAAAGTCAGCGGCGACAGGCGTGGGAGACGACGGAGAGGTAATCGACGTGCCGTCGCCGAGTAAGCACCTGCGCGAACACGAACTCAGCACATCAGATCACCTGCGGCTCTGTCAACAGCAACCCGCCCAATGCGGCGCAAACCACCTTTCAATTTGCATTCGCCAGGGCGCCCAGCCGGCGGTGAGATGCACACCTGATTTAGCTGGGCGCCCCGGTTGAAGCTAACTCAAACATTCCGGCGTTGTCTGGAACTGAGGAAGATCGTTGATGGGGATCAGCGTGCCGCCCGGCACCCAACCGGCGGTGTCGCCGTGCTGATGACCTAGCTCGGAAGGAAGGAGATCTGCGCTGAGGCGTAGAGCCGGGTCGGTCTGGTCGATGCCATACCGCCGACTCGCCAGCCAGGCGGCTTTGGCAGCGGTGTCGAGGTGAACGACTCGGCCGACGGGCGGTGTGGTCGACGAGCGCTCGGTCTGCTTGTCTGGCGGCTCAGTGGGCGTGCGGCGGCGTGTTGGCCCGTGGTTCGTGTGGAGTGCGCGGTGACGCGCTCGATGTTGGGTTAGCCTGCTGTGGTCGGTTCTGTGCGTAATTGAAGTGATTCTGGCGTGGGCCGGCGTTGTGTGGGTCTGTGTTGGCGAAGGAGGTTGTGT